>NZ_JAKFED010000165.1:0-9438 GCF_036675845.1 Allobosea sp.
CAGGGTCTTGCCCTCCTCGCGCGAAAGCAGGCGGCCGAGTTCCTCCTTGCGGGCGAGGATCTCGTCGGAGGCCTTCTTCAGGATCTCGTAGCGCTCCTGCGGCGTGGTGCGGCTCCAGGCCGGAAAGGCGGCCTTGGCGGCGGCGACCGCGTTATTGGCGTCCTCGACGGTGGCCTGCGCGTACTCGCCGACGACATCGTTGGTGTTGGACGGGTTGACGTTCCGCGAGGCGTTCTGGGAGCCGGCCCATTCGCCGGCGATCAAATTCTTGAAAGGAGCATTCATCGAGAAACCTCGCGCCTGATCGGAAGAGGAGGTCGTCTTAACGCCTTTGGCGCGGCAAGGCCATGCCGCGGCATCTGCCGAAAAGCCGGGCGGTCGCGCCGCCAGCGCATGCTGGCGGGGAGCTTGGCGTTGCGGGCGGCGGTGCCCCCAGGAGTGATCTCGGGGAGCGATCTCGGGGCGCCTCACTTCTCCTTGATCGAGAGCCCGTCCTTGCCGACCGAGATCTCGACGCCCTCCGGCTGCTTCTTCTCCTGGTAGAGCGCATAGCCGGTCGCGGCGAGGCCGGCGACGAGCAGACCGACGAGGAGGAAGAGCTGGTTGCGCGAAAGGGTCATGGGCTGAAGGCTCCGGTCATGAAAAAAGCCGCTCGCGCGGCGCCATGACTGAAACGCTCCTATTCGGAAACGGTTCCCTGCCGCATGCCGCGCGGGGACGCGCCGGCCGCCGCGGCCTCGCGGGCTTCGGCACCGGCCGCGAGACGACCGAGCCAGGCGACCGCGACGCTCGACCAGGTGACGCCAAGGCACCAGCCGCCGAGCACGTCGCTCGGCCAGTGCACGCCGAGATAGACGCGGCTGACGCCGATGGCGACGATCAGCAGCCAGGCCGTCCAGAGGCAGATGCGCGAGATGTCGGCCCGGCGCGAGGCGATGCCGACGAAGCCGGCGATGCCGAGCAGCACCACGGCCGAGAGGAAGGCATGCCCGCTCGGGAAGCTCGCCGTGAAGGTCAGCGCCGCATGCTCGACGATGTCGGGCCGCTCGCGGCCGATGGCGATCTTCAGCAGCGTGCTTGTGGCGGCCGCCGCCAGCACGGTGATCAGCAGGCCCAGCGCGAGCCGGGCATGGCCGCAGAGCCGGAGCGTCAGGGCCGCGACCACGGTCATGATGCCGAGCCCGACGAAGCTGCCCAGCGCCGTGACGTCGCGCATCATCTCGCGCAGCCAGGGCGGGCCGAGCGGCGTCGCGGGGTCGGCGGCGTCGCGAAACAGCATCATCAGGCGGGTGTCGAAGGCGAAGTCGCGACCGGCGACGACGAAGATCGCCAGGCCGAGGAAGCCGAAGGCCGCGGCTGTCGGCAGGAGAATGCGCGGCTGCAGGAGGAACATCGAGGGTTTCCGGGTGGGCGACGGCGGCAGCTTACGACAATACGGCGCTCAAATCTCGGCCGGACGCGCCGCGATGACCTGGAGGGCGCCCGGCAGCAGGCGATATTCGAGCGAGCCGGCGCGGCGCTCGACCTCGCCATCGAAGGTGACATGGCCGCGCCGCTTGTCGCGCCGGGTCAGGGTCACCGCCTCGCCGGTCAGCGAGACGAGGTTCTTCGCGGTGCGCCAGCTCCCGGTCAGCATCGAGAGCGCCGCCTTGGCGCGCGAAAGCAGGCCGCCGGTATCGAGGATATGAATCTCGAGCTGGCCGCCATCGAGCCGGCTGCGCCGCCAGTCGGCGGCATCGAAGGCGTTGACCGTCACCAGCACCGCGTCGGCCTCGACCTGGCGGTGCTCGCCGCCGATCCGCATCTCGACCATGATCGGGCGGGTGAACAGGATCGAGCGCGCCGCCGCGAAGGCGAAGGCGACGGTGCGGCTGAAGGGGAAGCGGCGGCGCGCATATTCGCGCTCGCGCGCCATCAGGCTGAAGAAGCCCATGCCGGAGAGCGAGTGGAACGGGCGCCCGTTGATGGTGCCGAGATCCATCGCGACCGGCTCGCCCCGGCAGAGGGCGGCGATCCGCTCCTCGATGGTGCCGAGAAGGCCGAGATCCCGGCCGAGCACGTTGACCGTGCCCAGCGGCAGGATGCCGACCGGCCTTGGGCATTCGAGCAGCACCGGCAGCGCGCCGTTGACGGTGCCGTCGCCGCCGGCGATCACCGCGATCACCGCCTCGTCGCCGATCGCCAGGCGCAGCCGGCTCTCCAGGTCGCGCGGATGCAGAAACTCGATTTCGGCCGCGCAGCCCGCCGCGGCGAAGGCGGCTTCGAGCCGCTCGGTGAAACGCTCGGGCCCAGCCTCCAGCACCGTGCCGGCGCGGGCGTTGCCGATGACACGGAAGCGCCGCGGCGGCGCCGCCGGAGCCGTCTCGAGCGCAGGCGCTGTCGTTTCGGACATGGTTCAGACCGCGACATGCGCCTCGGCCGCGCTGCGACGGCGCGGGTCGGAAGGCAGCGGCAGCGGGCGCGCACGGGCGCGTTCGACGATCTCCTCGGTGACCACCTCGAAACGCTGCAGCCGATGGGAGCCGAAGGAGTTGAGCATCGCGACATCGGTCGCGTCGCGGCCGCGGGCGATGACGATCCGGCCGATGCGCGGCTGGTTGTGCCTGGCATCGAAAGTGTACCAGCGACCACCGAGCCAGACCTCGAACCAGGCGTTGAAATCCATCGGCGCCGGATTGGGCGGCACGCCGATGTCGCCGAGATAGCCGTTGCAATAGCGCGCCGGAATGTTGAGGCAGCGGCAGAGCGCGACGGCCAGGTGGGCGAAATCGCGGCAGACGCCGATGCGCTCCTCGAAAGCTTCCGCCGCGGTGCGGTTGTTGCGCGCGAAGGCATAGCCGAAGGTCAGGTGGTTGTGGACGAAATCGACCACCGCCTGGACCCGGCTCCAGCCTGGCTGGACCTGGCCGAACAGGTTCCAGGCCGTATCCATCAGCCTGTCGGTCTCGCAATAACGGCTGCCGAGCAGGAAGACCATGGCGTCGGCGGGCATCTCGGTCGGCGACATCTGGCGCGCCGCCGGCGCGACCGCGTCGGGCAGGCCGCTGTCGTGGATCGTGCCGCTCGCCTCGATCCGGATTCCGCCGGCGGGCGCGATCATGCGGCGGCAGATATTGCCGAAAAGGTCGAGATGCTGGTCCATGACCAGCGGCGCGTCCGGGGCGAGCAGGCCCGTCGCCCGCATCTCGTCGGGTTCGAGCAGGTCATGCCGCCGCGAGGGGTGGACATCCAGCAGGGTGACGAGCGCGGTCGGCTGGTCGCAGACAATCTCGATCCGGTAGCCATAGCGGATTTGCATTGCCCACTCCTGAACGGTTGCGACGCTGGACGACTGCCGGCGGGTTCCCTCGACCGCGGCGGATTGGGATGGCGGCGCGAGGACACGGAAAAGCCGGGCCGGGCGCCAACCCTGCATTGCGATGCACCCTTGCCGCGAAAAAGATGCGGGCCTTTCGGCCCGCATCACGCTGCCGCAGCGATCCGGCTGGGGGGATAGCAATCGCCGCGACTTGCGCTCCGAGAAGCGAAAGCCGTCAGGCTCTCACATCATCCAGTAGGGCATGGTGCCGTAATAATCGTGCACCCGCTTGCCATAGGCCTTGTCCTGCCAGTCCGGCTCGCCATCGCTGCCATACATCGGCGCGGCTTCCAGCTTCTCCCGGGTCAGCGGCACGACATAGCCACCGCGCTCGATATCGTAGTCGAGCATGCTCCACGGGACCGGATGGTATTTCTCGCCGAGCCCGAGGAAGCCGCCAAAGGACATGATGGCGTAGGCCACCTTGCCGGTCGCCTTGTCGAGCATGACGTCATAGATCGAGCCGAGATGCTCGCCGGTGGCATTGTAGACCTCGGTGCCGGCGACGCGGGCGCCGGCGATCAGCGGGTTGGCGGCGGCCGAGGCCGCAGTCATCGTAGCGCTCATCTTTCCCTCCATCGAATTCACGGTGCCGGCGCTGGACCGGCATGTCAGATCAACGCCGCAGGCTGGTGGGTGTTCCGCCTTCGCGCCGACAAATTCGAGAACGCCGGGGCGGCGTGCCGTCGCACCTCAAAAGCCGCGGCAGCAGGGCGAAGCCGCGACAGCAGGGTCTGCGAGGGGCGCGGCCGGAACCTTTGCCGCCCTAGGTGGTTGGTGCCGGGAGAACGGGCTTTGCGCCGGCGATGGCGGAGCGGGTCCGCGACCGCAAGCCGCGACGAACTGTCGTCGGCGCATATTCCTACGCAATCCGGCCCTGTGCCGATCATCTTTCGGGGACACGCCATGCCGCTCCGCCCCGCTCCGCTCCCAACCCAGAGGAACCTCGCCATGAACAAGCTCATCATCGCCGCCCTGGCTGCCGCGACCATCGGTGCGTGTACGCCCCGCGAGGAAAACACCGCAGCCGGTGCCCTGATCGGAGCCGGAACCGGCGCCGTCGTCGGCGGGCTCGCGACCGGCAGGGCCGGCGGCGCGGTGGCCGGCGCCGCGATCGGCGGCGTGGGCGGTGCCATTATCGGCAATGCCACCACGCGCGACCGCGTCTGCGTCGGCCGCGACGAATGGGGCCGCCGCGTCCGCTACGCCTGCTGAGCCGGCGTGAGCTGAACGACGAAGGGCGAGCGGTGGCCAGCCACTCGCCCTTTGCGCCTACACTTTCCCATAAGGCCCGAAACGGCCGATGAAGCGATGCCGGCCGCCCGGATAGAGCAGGCGCACGGCGGTCACGGCTTCGCCCTGGTTCCAGGTCCGCCGCTCGACCAGCAGGCAGGGTTCGCCCTCTCCGATATTGAGAAGCTGCGCCTGGTCGGCCTCCGCGGCGACGGCGCTGATCGCATGCTCGGCCTGCGACCACAGGCTGTTCTGCAGCAGCCAGTCACCCGGTGGAACCGCGGTAAAGCGTTCCTGCGCCGCCGCCGGGACGGTGGCGAGATGGATCACCCGCTCCTCCAGCACATGCGGCACGCCATCGGCGAAATGCAGCACCGTCAGATGCGCCACCTCGGCGGCGCGGCCGAGCCCGAACAGGGCGACCACCGGCCGCAAGGCGCGGCCGTCGCGCCGTTCCAGGATATCGTAGGAATAGGCGTGGCCGAGCCCGCGCACCTCGTCGGGAATCGAGAGGATGTCGAGCATGGCATGGCTCGCCGGCGGGCTGGCGACGATGGTGCCGGAACGGCGCCGGCGCGTGATAAGCCCCTCGCGCGCCAGCTGCACCAAAGCGCGGTGCACGGTCATGCGCGAGGCGCCCAGGCGCTCCATCAAGGCGTGCTCGGGCGGCACGGCGGTGCCCGGCGGCCAGGCGCCGTTCAGGATCAGGTCGCGGACGGCGCGCCGGATCTGGTCGTAGAGCGGACCGGCACCATCGAGAGCTACGGCGTCGATCTGGCTTGCGGACATGGGCTCTTTTCCGGCTCAGGCGAGCAGACGGCGGATGACGGCGCCATAGCGCGCGGCGATGCGGGCGCGGTCAATGTGCCGGCCGCCGCCGACCACAGGCTTTCCACCGACGATCACGCTTTCGACCGGCAAGGCGGCCGCGGCGAAGACGGCGCTGTCGAGGGCGAAATCGCTGCTCTTTCCAATCAGCGCCGGGTGGTCGGCCGCAAGCGACACGAGATCGGCGCGGGCGCCGGGTGCGATCCTGCCGACGGCACGGCCGCAGGCCTGGGCGCCGCCGGCACAGGCATCCTGCCAGAGCCGGACGCCGGCAGATATGCCTGCTTCAGCCCACAGCGCGCGGCGCCGGTCGCGCAGGCGCTGCGAGTATTCGAGCAGGCGCAGTTCGCCGCCGGCGCCGATCTCGATGTTGGAATCGCTGCCGACGCCGATGCGTCCGCCGGCGGCGCGATAGTGCACGCCGTCGAAGATGCCGTCGCCGAGATTTGCCTCGGTGATCGGGCACAGGCCTGCCACCGCCCCGCTCCGCGCCATGGCTTCGCGCTCGGCATCGCTCAGATGCGTGGCGTGGATCAGGCACCAGCGCTCGTCGACCGTAACGTTCTGCATCAGCAGCTCGACCGGCCGGCGACCGGTGACGGAAATGCTGTCCTCGACCTCGCGCATCTGCTCGGCGACATGGATATGGACCGGGGTTTGCGGCCGCAGCGAAGCGATCCAGGGCAGATCTTCGAGCGCCACCGCCCGCAGCGAATGCGGCGCGACCCCGACGCGGGCGTCGGGCAGGCTGGCAACCGCCTTCTCGCTGCCCTCGACCAGGCGCAGATAGGAATCACGGTCGTTGAGGAAGCGGCGCTGGCCCTGGGCCGGCGCAGCGCTGCCGAAATTGCCGTAGCGGTAGAGCACCGGCAGCAGGGTCAGGCCGATGCCGGTCTCGCCCGCGGCAGCGGCAATCGCCGTGCCCATCGCGGCGATGTCGCCATAGGGCCGCCCGTCCTTGTCGTGGTGCAAATAGTGGAACTCGGCGAGCGCGGTGAAGCCGCCCTCGAGCATCTCGACCATGGCCTGGGCGGCGATGGCCTGGACATCGTCGGGACCCAGCCGGTCGAGGAAACGGTACATCACCTCGCGCCAGGTCCAGAACGAATCCTCGGAGGCGCCGCGCCGCTCGGACAGGCCGGCCATGCCGCGCTGGAAAGTGTGGCTGTGCAGATTGGGCAGCCCCGGCAAGGTCAGGCCGGCGAGCCGCATCGCCCCGGCCGGCGCGACGGAATCGCGGGCGACCGAGACGATCACCCCGTCTTCCACGCCCAGGCTGACGCCACTGGCGAAACCGTCCGGCAGCAGGGCCTCTTCGAGATGCAGATCCAGCTTCGTCGTCATGCCATATCCTCTAATTGCATATGCAATAAAGCACTTGCCTTTTGCATATGCAATTGGCTAGCTTAATCGGAACGGAAGCGAAGTCGAGAGGGTGCGAGAGGCAATGGTGGCGAAAGCGTCTTCGAGCTGCGACCGGCTCTGGCTGAATGCGCGACTGGCGACGATGGCGGACGGCGCCGCGCCCTATGGCGCGATCGAGGACGGGCTCATCGCGGCGCGCGACGGGCGCCTCATTCATGTCGGGCCGCGCGGCACGGCCCCCGCCTTCACGGCGGCTGAGACCATCGATTGCGGCGGCCGCTGGATCACGCCCGGCCTGATCGATTGCCACACCCATCTCGTCTATGGCGGCGACCGGGCCCATGAATTCGAGCTGCGCCTTAAGGGCGCGAGCTATGAGGAGATCGCGCGGGCCGGCGGCGGCATCGTCTCCAGCGTCAAGGCGACGCGCGCCGCCAGCGAGGACGAGCTCTTCGCCAGCGCCGAGCGCCGCCTCGCCGCCCTGATCGCCGAAGGCGTGACCACGGTCGAGATCAAGTCGGGCTACGGGCTCGATGTCGCCAGCGAGGTCAAGGTGCTGGCGGTCGCGCGCCGGCTCGGCCGCGAACGGCCGGTCCGGGTGCTGACCACCTTCCTCGGCGCGCATGCGGTGCCGCCCGAGTTCAAGGGCCGCTCAGGCGACTATATCGACCTCGTCACCGGGCTGATGCTCGACGCGATCGCGGCCGACGATCTCGCCGATGCGGTCGACGTCTTCTGCGAGGGCATCGCCTTCTCAGCCGACGAGACGGCGCGCGTCTTCGCGGCGGCCAGGGCGAAGGGGCTGGCGATCAAGATCCATGCCGAGCAGCTTTCCAATCTCGGCGGGGCGGCGCTCGCCGCCGGCATGGGGGCACTCTCGGCCGACCATCTCGAACATCTCGACGAGGCCGGCGTCGTCGCCATGGCGAAGGCCGGCACCGTCGCGGTGATCCTGCCCGGTGCCTTCTACTTCCTGCGCGAGACACAAAAACCGCCGATCGAGCTGCTGCGCCAGCATGGCGTGCCGATTGCGCTGGCGACCGACGCCAACCCCGGTACCTCGCCGCTGACCTCGCCGCTGCTGACCATGAACATGGGCTGCACGCTGTTCCGGCTGACGCCGGAGGAAGCGCTCGCCGGCATGACCAGGAATGCGGCGCGCGCGCTCGGGCTCCAGGACGAGATCGGCACGCTCGAGGCCGGCAAGGCCTGCGATCTGGCGATCTGGGAGATCGAGCGCCCGGCCGAGCTCGCCTATCGCATCGGTTTCAACCCGCTTCACGCCCGCATCCGGAACGGCCAATGACCACGATCTCCCTCGACCCCGGCGCAGCCGACCTGAACCAGTGGCGCGCCGTGCTCGACGGCGCCTCCATCGCGCTTTCGACCCGGAGCGAGGCGGCGGTCACCGCCGCACTGAAGATCGTCCAGGACATCGTCGCGGCCGGCACCGTGACCTATGGCGTCAACACCGGCTTCGGCAAGCTCGCCAGCGTGCGCATTGCCGACGCCGATCTCGCCACCCTGCAGCGCAACCTCATCCTCTCGCACGCGGTCGGCACCGGCCCTGCTTTGCCCGACAGCATCGTTTCCCTGATCCTGGCGATGAAGGCGGCAAGCCTGGCACGCGGCGCCTCCGGCGTGCAGCCGGCGGTGATCGCAGCGCTGGTCGGCGCGCTGGCGGCCGGCGCCCTGCCGGTCATTCCGGCCAAGGGCTCGGTCGGCGCCTCCGGTGACCTCGCGCCGCTCGCCCATCTGACGGCGGCGCTGATGGGCGTCGGCGAGATCAGGCTGAAGGGCGAAATCCTGCCGGCGGCCGAAGCGCTGAAGCGCATCGGCCAGGCCCCGCTGGTGCTCGGCGCCAAGGAAGGGCTGGCGCTGATCAACGGCACCCAGGTTTCGGCCTCGATCGCGCTGGCCGGGCTCTGCGACATCGCCCGCGTCTTCGATGCGGCGCTGGTCGCCGGGGCGCTCTCGGTCGATGCGCTGAAGGGCTCGGACACGCCGTTCGACCCGCGTATCCAGAAGCTGCGAGGCCAGCCGGGCCAGATCAAGGTGGCGGCGACGCTGCTCGAACTCGTCGCCGGCAGCGAGATCCGCGAGAGCCATCGCTTCGGCGACTCCAAGGTGCAGGATCCCTATTCGCTGCGCTGCCAGCCGCAGGTGATGGGCGCGGTGCGCGATCTTCTCGCCAATGCCGCCACGACGCTCGCCATCGAGGCCAATGCCGTCACCGACAATCCGCTGGTGCTGGGACCGGGCGAGGTCGTCTCGGGCGGCAATTTCCACGCCGAGCCGGTGGCCTTCGCCGCCGACATGCTGGCGATGGGCCTGTGCGAGATCGGCAACCTCGCCGAGCGCCGGATCGCGCTTTTGGTCGATCCGGTGATGAGCGGCCTGCCGCCCTTCCTGGCCCGCGATGCCGGCCTGAATTCGGGCTTCATGATCGCCCAGGTGACGGCCGCCGCGCTCGCTTCCGAGAACAAGCAGAAGGCCTATCCCGCTTCCGTCGACACCATCCCCACTTCAGCCAACCAGGAAGATCATGTCTCGATGGCGACGCATGGCGCCTGGCGGCTGATCGAGATGGCGAAGAACGCGGCGAGCATCGTCGCGGTCGAATTGATGGCGGCGGCCGAGGCGATCGAGCATCA
>NZ_JAKFED010000173.1:0-40456 GCF_036675845.1 Allobosea sp.
CGGCGTTGAAGATCAGTCCGTCCTGCGTCTCGAAATGGCGCAAGCTCAAGGCGCAGACGGGCTCGCTCGATCACGGCAAGATTGGCGGCCACAAGACGCCGCGGCTTTCGGGCGAGACGGCGGACTGGCTGCGCGAGCGCTGTCGCTCCGGCCCGTTCACGACGCGCGGCCTGACGGCGGAACTGCTGGCGCGCGGCATCAAGAGCGACCGGCGCAGCGTCTGGCTCTTCCTGCGCGCGCAGGGGCTGAGCTTCAAAAAAAACCGTGCTGCCGGCCGAACAGAGCCGGCCTGACATCGCCCGCAAGCGCGCGCGCTGGAAGGCGCATCAGGCGCGTATCGACCCGCGCCGCCTCGTCTTCATCGACGAGACCTGGATCAAGACCAACATGGCGCCGCTGCGGGGCTGGGGGCCCAGGGGCGAGCGTCTGCAGGCGCGCACGCCGCATGGTCACTGGAAGACGCTCACCTTCATCGGCGCGCTCAGGATCGACCGCGTCGATGCGCCTCTCGTCATCGACGGCCCGATCAACGGCGAGCTCTTCGCTCTCTATGCCGAGAAGGTACTGGCCCCGACCCTGGCCAAGGGCGACATCGTCGTCCTCGACAATCTCGGCAGCCACAAGGGCAAGGCCGCCCGTCGCGCCATCCGCCAGGCAGGCGCCCACCTGCTCTTCCTGCCGCCCTACAGCCCCGATCTCAATCCCATCGAGCAGCTCTTCGCCAAGCTCAAGCACTGGATGCGAAACGCAGAAGCCAGAACCGTCGAGGCAACATGGCGAAAGCTCGGAGACCTCCTCAACCTCGTCTCACCGACAGAATGCGCCAACTACCTCACAAACGCAGGCTACGCTTCCGTGTAAACGAAGCATGCTCTAGTCGTTGAGCGTCCTGCAAAAAACCTCGTCTTGCCGATTTCGAGCCGTCGAAAGCCTAATCGAGGCGAATGCGCGAGCTGACTCGCGCATAGCTTTCGACGGAGCTTTTCGATGGTCTTCAATACATGCAGGCTCGTGACGGCTGCTGCGGCGCTGTCGATGTCACTGGCGGCAGCCGGCATGGCGCAGGCCTCCGACCTGCCGAGCCGAAAGGGCGCGCCGCCGGCGCCGCTGCCGCCGAGCGTTACCTGGTTCGACATCGCTGTCAGCATCAAGGGCATGACGGACTATAATTTCCGCGGCATCTCGCAGACGGACCGCAAGCCGGCGATCCAGGGCGGCGCGGAGCTGCAATTCTACGACAACCTGTTCTATGCCGGCGTCTATGCCTCGAATGTCGACCTCGCCACCAGCCCGCCAGCGGAAATCGACTTCTATGGCGGTATCCGGCCGAAATTCGGCCCGGTCACCATCGATATCGGCGTCTGGCAGTATTATTACCCGGGCGAGAAGCAGTATATCGACCTGGCCGGCGCCTACTGGACGCCGAAGAACACCGAGTTCACCGAGGTCTACGGCAAGCTTTCCTATAACTTCGAGGACAAGCTGATCCTCGGTGCCAACCTCTTCCATGCCTGGGACTGGCTCGGGACCGGCGCGACCGGCACCTATGGCGCGATCACGGCCAGGTACAACCTGCCATTCCTGGAGGGGCTCTCGGTCTCGGGCGAGCTCGGCCGCTATTGGCTCGGCACGCCGAGCACCAGCATCTACTTCCCGGCGCCGGCCGACCTGCCCGACTACACCTACTGGAACGCCGGCCTCTCCTATAGCTGGAAGAACCTGACGGCCGATCTGCGCTATCACGACACCAGCCTGTCGAAGACCGAGTGCTTCGCGCTGACGGCCGATCCGCGCGGCATCGTCTCGGGCTCGGGCCGCTCGAAATGGTGCAATCCGACCGTGGTCGGCACGCTCTCCTTCGACATCACCGCCAGCAGCGTCGGCATCTTCGCGCCGAAATAGCGTCCGCCTTCGAAGCGCCGCGACCAGGAAAGCCCGCGCCAGCGGGCTTTCTTCGTTTGGGCAGCCGGGCTCCGATGCTGGCCATGGGGCGTGGGTGCGTGGCAGGTTGACGCTTCACGCCGCCGGGAGCCTGCCTTGCCTGAAACTGCCGCCTTTACCGAAACCGCCGCCAGCGCCCGTCTTGCCGAAACGATCGCCGCAGCCAGGCTGGCACGCCACCCGCTGCCGCCGCAGGCTCGGAATGCCCCGCGAGACGTGGCCGAAGCCTATGCCGTGCAGGGCGCGGTGCATCGGCGGCTGGTCGCTTCGCCCTTTGGGGCTCGGACCGGCTGGAAGATCGGCTGCACGACGCCGGTGATGCAGGCCTATCTCGGCATCGAACACCCTTGCGCCGCCGGGCTGTTCGCCGGCAGCACCCATGCGGGCGGCGCGGTGCTGCGCCATGGCGATTTCGTCCGCGTCGGCGTCGAATGCGAGATCGCGGTCAGGCTGGCGCGGGATCTGACCGATGAGGAGGCGACAACGGAGAGCGTGCGCGGTGCGGTCGGCGCGGTGATGGCGGCGATCGAGATCGTCGACGACCGCTATGTCGACTGGCAGAGCATCGGCACGCCGATGCTGGTCGCCGATGATTTCTTCGCGGCCGGCTCGGTGCTCGGTGGCGAGCAGGCGCCGGGCGCGCTGCCCGATCTTGCAGGGTTGCGTGGCCGCACGCTGATCGACGGTGTCGAGGCCGGCTCCGGTGTCGGAGCCGATGTGCTCGGCCATCCCTATGCGGCGCTGGCCTGGCTCGCCGTCCACGCCGCCGATCGTGGCCAGCCCTTGCGGGCCGGCGAAACCGTTCTGCTCGGCAGCCTGGTCAAGACGCAATGGGTTCCGGCCGGCGCCACGGTCAGGGTCGAGATCGAGGCGCTCGGCGCCGTCGAGGTCCATTTCACGGCAGGCTGAGGCCTGCCGTGCCGCGATCGGAAGATGCGGCCGCTCAGACGAACTGGCCGTGGCAGTGCTTGTACTTCTTGCCCGAGCCGCAGGGGCAGGGCTCGTTGCGGCCGACCTTGCCCCAGCTCGACGGATCGGTGGGGTTGCGCTCGGCGACGGCGAGATCGCTCTCGACGGCGGCGAATTGCGGCTGGCCGCCGAAGAAGCCGGGCGGGGGCGGCAGGCCGCCGCCGGCCTGGTCGAAGCCGCCGCCGGCGGCTTCCTCGGGTGCGTCGAAGCGCACCTCGATGCGCATCAGATTGCCGGTGACCTGCTCGCGCAGGCGGCCGATCAGCCCGTCGAACAGCTCGAAGGCTTCCTGCTTGTACTCGTTCAGCGGGTCGCGCTGGGCATAGCCGCGCCAGCCGATGACCTGGCGCAGATGGTCGAGCGTGACGAGATGCTCGCGCCAGAGATGGTCCAGCGTCTGCAGCAGGACCTGCTTCTCGACATAGGTCATCACCTCTTCGGTGTTGCGCTCGATGCGGGCGGCATAGTCCTCGTCGGCGCGCTTGCGGATGCGCTCGCGCAGCTCGACATCGGCGATGCCCTCCTCCTTGGCCCAGTCCTCGATCGGCAATTCGAGGTTGAGATAGCTGGCGACGTCCTCGCGCAGGCCGGCCGCGTCCCATTGCTCGGGATAGGCCTCCTCGGGAATGCGGCGGGAGACGGTGTCCTCGACCACGCCGTGGCGCATGTCGTCGATGGTCTCGCGCACGCTCGCCTCGCGCATGAACTCGCGGCGCTGCTCGAACACGACCTTGCGCTGGTCGTTCATGACGTCGTCGTATTTCAGGATGTTCTTGCGGATGTCGAAATTGCGCGCCTCGACCTTGCCCTGCGCCTTCTCGACCGCCTTGTTGATCCAGGGATGGACGATGGCCTCGCCCTCCTGCAGGCCGAGCTTCTGCAGCATGCCGTCCATCCGGTCGGAGCCGAAGATCCGCATCAGGTCGTCCTGCAGCGACAGGAAGAACTTCGAACGGCCGGGATCGCCTTGGCGGCCGCCACGGCCGCGCAGCTGGTTGTCGATGCGCCGGCTCTCATGGCGCTCGGTGCCGATGATGTAGAGGCCGCCGGGCCGGGTCATGGTCTTGGCCGGGCGCGAGCCCTTGGCCGGCTCGAGCTCGATGGTCTCGGAGGCGTTCAGCACGATCTCGCGGAAACGCGCGACCTCGGCCTCGATCTCCTTGATCCTGGCCTGCTTCTCCGGCCCGTCCTCCATGCCGGCGGTCTCGTGCGCGACGCGCATCTCGGCATTGCCGCCGAGTTTGATGTCGGTGCCGCGGCCGGCCATGTTGGTGGCGATGGTGATCGCGCCGGGCACGCCGGCCTCGGCGACGATGAAGGCCTCCTGCTCGTGGAAGCGGGCGTTCAGCACGGCGAACTGCTTGGCGCTCTTGCCGGAGCGGGCGGCGGCGTAGAGCTTGTCCAGCGCATCGGGCTGGGCGAAGTCGATCTGCTTGAAGCCGGCGGCGGTCAGCATCTCGGCGACCATCTCGGATTTCTCGATCGAGGCGGTGCCGACCACGACAGGCTGCAGGCGCTCGCTGGCGCGCTCCAGCTCCTTGATGATCGACTGCACCTTCTCCGCGAAGCTGCGGTAGACCTCGTCGTCGTCGTCGATGCGGGCGACCGGGACATTGGTCGGGATCTCGACCACTTCGAGCTTGTAGATCTGCTCGAACTCGTCGGCCTCGGTGGCGGCCGTGCCGGTCATGCCGGCGAGCTTGCCGTAAAGGCGGAAATAATTCTGGAAGGTGATCGAGGCCAGCGTCGCGTTCTCGGGCTGGACCGTGACGTTCTCCTTAGCCTCCAGCGCCTGGTGCAGCCCTTCCGAATAGCGCCGTCCCGGCATCATGCGGCCGCTGAACTCGTCGATGATGACGACCTCGTCGCCGCGCACGATATAGTCCTTGTCGCGGGTGAACAGCGTGTGGGCCCGCAGCGCCTGGTTGACATGGTGCACCAGGGTGACGTTGGCGGCGTCGTAGAGATCGCCCTCCTTGAGCAGGTCGGCCGCCCGCAGCAGCTCTTCGATATGCTCGTTGCCGGCTTCGGTCAGCGCCACCGTGCGCTGCTTCTCATCGACCTCGTAGTCGCTCGGAACCAGGCCGGGCAGGACCTTGTCGATCGAGACGTAAAGGTCCGACTTGTCGTCGAGCGGACCCGAGATGATCAGCGGGGTGCGCGCCTCGTCGATCAGGATCGAGTCGACCTCGTCGACGATCGCGTAATGATGGCCGCGCTGGCTCATCTGCGCGACCTCATATTTCATGTTGTCGCGCAGATAGTCGAAGCCGAACTCGTTGTTGGTGCCGTAGGTGATGTCGCAGGCATAGGCGTGCTGGCGTTCCTCGTCGTCGAGGCCGTGCACGATGATGCCGACGGTGAGGCCGAGGAAACTGTAGATCCGGTTCATCCACTCGGCGTCGCGGCGGGCAAGGTAGTCGTTGACGGTGACGACATGCACGCCCTTGCCGGCGAGCGCGTTGAGATAGACCGGCAGCGTCGCGACCAGGGTCTTGCCTTCGCCGGTCTTCATCTCGGCGATCGAGCCCTCATGCAGCACCATGCCGCCGACGAGCTGGACGTCGAAATGGCGCTGGCCGAGGGTGCGCTTGGCGGCCTCGCGCACCGTGGCGAAGGCGGGAACGAGCAGATCGTCGAGCTTTGCGCCCTCGGCGATCTGCGTGCGGAAGGTCTCGGTACGGGCCTTCAGCGCCTCGTCGGAGAGCTGCGCGATCTCGGCTTCGAGCGCGTTGATGGCGGCGACGCGGGGCTGGTAGCCCTTGACGCGCCGGTCATTCGACGAGCCGAAGAGTTTCTTTGCGAGCGCGCCAAGCATGTTCGGTCTTTCCATGGGCGCTCCCGGCTGCGGGGCCCGGCGAGGCGGGCGCGGCCGAAAGCGGATAATCCTAAATTCACGCGCGTGTTTAGACGCGTGCGGGCGCGCGGTCCAGCGCGCGCTTGCCGTGCGATGGCCCCCGTTCCACCACTTGCGACGCTGCGCATGTGGGGTTCCGGCGCGGGCCTGCCAAGAGGAAGCGGGAGGCGAGACGCCGGTGAAGCTGCAAGAACCTTCGTCACTGGATCGCGTTGATGTGCAGTCGCTCCGCCTTGCCAAGGCCGTCATCAACTGGCACTCAGCCAGCCGATCCGTTTTCGCGCCGTTCATCGAAAGGCCTGACCCGATGGTTGTTTCCCGCCTCGCCACGCTGTCGTTCAGCCTCGTGCTGGCCGTGGCTGCGCCGGCCTTCGCGCAGCAGGACAAGGTCGTCGCCAAGGTCGACGGCATCGAGATCACCGAAAGCGAGCTTGCGCTCGCGGCCGACGATCTGGGCGAGCGCACCGCCCAGATGCCGGAAGACCGCAAGCGCGAGGAACTGATCAGCTATCTCATCGACCTCAAGCTCGGCGCCCGCGCCGCCGCCGCCGCCAAGATCGGCGAGGGGCCGGAATTCGCCAAGCGCCTCGCCTATAACCGCGACAAGCTCCTGCTCGACGATTATCTGACCACCGAGGCGAAGAAGGCGGCGACGCCGGAAGCGGCCCGCAAGCTGTTCGACGACACGGTCAAGACGCTGAAGCCGGAGGAAGAGGTCCACGCCCGCCACATCCTGGTGCCGGACGAGGCGCAGGCCAAGGCGGCGCTGGAGCGGTTGAAGAAGGGCGAGGACTTCGCCAAGGTCGCCGGCGAGCTCTCCAAGGATCCGGGCTCCGGCAAGGAGGGCGGCGATCTCGGCTGGTTCTCCAAGGAGCGGATGGTGCCGGAATTCGCCGAGGCCGCCTTCAAGCTCGAAAAGGGGCAGGTCTCGGAGCCGGTGAAGAGCCAGTTCGGCTGGCATGTGATCAAGCTCGAGGACAAGCGCACCAAGCCGCTGCCGACCTTCGACGAGGTCAAGCCGCAGATCGACCAGTATCTGGTGCGCAAGGCGCAGCAGGACATCATCGTGGGCTTGCGCGACAAGGCCAAGATCGAGCGGCTCGACAAGCCGGCTGCCGCTCCGGCGCCGGCTGCTCCGGCAACACCGGCCGAGCCGAAGAAGCCCTGAGGCCGCGGCCGTCATTCTCGGACGAAGCCCTCGGGTCCGACTTTCGGTCGGCCCAAGGATAAACTCCGCGCAGACCCGGGAATCTCGTGCCGGAGCAAACGGCCGGGGCGAAGCCTTATCCTGCCTGAGATGCTCGGGGCGAGCCCGAGCATGACGCGCACGCCGGTACTCCCGGCTTGTTTTCCGCACGCCGCTGCGGCACATCGGGGCACCTCTTGAGGAGACGCCCCCGATGGCCGGCAAGGATGTTCCCGTTTCCCCGCTTGCGCCGAAGCGCCAGCCCAAGGTGCCGGCCGTTCCGGGCGTGCGCTTCGCCACCGCCGCAGCGGGCATCCGCTATGAGGGCCGCACCGATGTGCTGCTCGTGCTGCTCGAGGAGGGCTCGCAGGCGGCCGGCGTCTTCACCCGCTCGAAATGCCCCTCCGCCCCGGTCGACTGGTGCCGCGCCAATCTTGCCCAGGGCCAGGCCCGGGCGGTCGTGGTCAATTCCGGCAATGCCAACGCCTTCACCGGGCTCAAGGGCCGCGATTCCGTCGCGCTGACGGCGAAGATCGCCGCCAAGGCCGCGGGCTGCCAGCCCGAGCAGGTCTTCATCGCCTCGACCGGCGTGATCGGCGAGCCGCTCGACGCGACCAAGTTCGAGGGCGTGCTGAAGGACTGCGCGGTGCGGGCCGCCGACGGGCCGTGGCCCGACGCCGCGAAGGCGATCATGACCACCGACACCTTCCCCAAGGCGGTCTCGCGCAAGGCGAAGATCGATGGGCACGAGGTCGTCATCGCCGGCATTGCCAAGGGCGCCGGGATGATCGCGCCCGACATGGCGACGATGCTCTCCTTCGTCTTCACCGACGCGCCGATCGCGGCGCCCGTCCTCCAGGGCCTGCTCGGCAAGGGCGTGAAGGGCTCCTTCAACGCGATCACGGTCGACAGCGACACCTCGACCTCCGACACGCTGATGCTGTTCTCGACGGGCAAGGCGGCGGCCCGCGGCGTGCCGGCGATCACCGATCCGAACGACGCCCGGCTCTCGGGCTTCAAGCGCGCGCTGAACGCGCTTCTGCTCGAGCTCTCCCACCTCGTCTGCAAGGATGGCGAGGGCGCGCGCAAATTCGTCGAGGTCCGGGTGCAGGGCGCCGCCTCGTCGCGCTCGGCCAAGAAGGTCGCGCTCTCGATCGCCAACTCGCCGCTGGTCAAGACCGCGATCGCCGGCGAGGACGCCAATTGGGGCCGCGTCGTCATGGCGGTCGGCAAGGCCGGCGAGCCGGCCGACCGCGACAAGCTCGACATCTCCTTCGGTGGGATCATGGTGGCGCAGCAGGGCGCACGCGCGCCGTCCTATGACGAGGCCGCCGTCTCCACCTATATGCAGGGCGAGCACATCGTCATCACCGCCGATCTCGGGCTGGGCCGAGGCAAGTCCACCGTCTGGACCTGCGACCTCACCAAGGCCTATGTCGAGATCAACGGTGACTATCGCTCCTGACCGGGCTGCCCCGGCCGGCCCGAGCCGGGCCTTCGTCGTCGGCAATCTGCTTGCCTGCTCCTTCTTCTGGGGCTGCAGCTTCCTGTTCATCAAGCTGATGGCCGGGGATGTCTCGCCCTGGGCGATCGCCGCCGGGCGCGGCCTGCTCGGCGCCTCGACGCTGGCGCTCTTCGTCGCCGCGCGCGGGGGAAGCCCGCTGCCGCGCCGCCACGAGATCGGCCACTGGCTGGTGCTCGGCACCACCAATGGCTGGCTGCCGAATGTTCTGGTCGCCTATGCGCTGATCCAGCTCGCCAGCGGCCCGGCGGCGATGATCCAGGCGGCGGGGCCGCTGGTCACGGCGCTGTTCGCGCATTTCCTGTTCGCCGAGGAGCATCTCGGCCGGCGCCGCCTCGGCGGCATCCTGGTCGGCATGGCCGGCGTCGCCATCCTGATCGGCCCGCGCCTGGTCGAGGGCGGCGGCACGGCGCTCAGCGTGCTCGCCATGGTCGGGGTGATGCTCTCCTATGCCGTCGGCAATCTCTACACGCGCGCCGTGCCGGCGAAGGCGGGCGATCCGATCCGGCTGGCGCTCGGCCAGCAGATCGTCTCGGGCTCGGGCGCGCTGCTGCTGACCCTGGCGTTTTCCGGCTGGGCGGCCCTCTCGGCGCTGAAGCCGCACTGGCAGGCGATGCTGGCGCTCGGCGTGCTCTCGACCGCGATCCCGATGACGATCTTCATGCGGCTGATCCGCGCCGCCGGGCCGACGCGGGCGGCGATGACCGGCTATCTCGTGCCGGCGGTCGCCACCGTGATGGGGGTGCTCGTGCTCGGCGAGACCCTGGAGTTGCGGCAGATTATCGGAGGTTGCATCATCCTCGTCGGCGTCTTCCTGGTAACGACGGCGCCGGCGGGGGGACGGGCCGGATGAAAGCAGTGGCATGCGCGCTGGGCCTCATGGCCCTGCTGGGAGCCTGTGTCGAACGCCGGTCGGCGGCGGTGACCGCCTCGTCCTTCTCGCCCGACGAGGCGGCCTATATCCGCAAGCAGGGAGCCGGTATCGTCACCGGCCACGCCTTCCGCACCCGCTCGCGCGGGCAGGTCGTCAACGCGGCCGGCGAGGTGGTCAGGCTGGTGCCGGCGACCGCCTATGCCCGCGAGCGCTTCGCCAGCCTCTACGGCCGGGGCAAGTTCATCGCCCATGCCAATTATCCGCGCGAGGAGCCCGACCCGGGCTATGCCGAATACACCCGCACGACCAAGGCGCAGGCCAATGGCCGCTTTGCCTTCGACAAGGTGGCGCCCGGCCGCTATTTCGTCACCACCCAGGTGATATGGGGCGAGGATGACGCCCTCTTCCGCGAGGGCGGTTCGGTCTATGACGAGGTGACGCTGACCGGCAGGGAGACCGAGCCGGTGCATGTCATCCTTTCGGGAAAATGAGGCTTCGTGAAACTGCTGCTGGTCGTCGCCTGCGCGCTGGTCGATTCCGATAACCGCGTCCTTGTCACCCAACGCCCGGAAGGCAAGTCCCTGGCCGGGCTCTGGGAGTTCCCGGGCGGCAAGCTGGAAGCCGGCGAGCGGCCGGAGCCGGCGCTGATCCGCGAGCTTGCCGAAGAGCTCGGCATCACGGTCCAGGAGGCGTGCCTGGCACCCCTGACCTTCGCCAGCCATGCCTATCCAGAATTCCACCTGCTGATGCCGCTCTATATCTGCCGGCGCTGGGAGGGGAGCGTCGCCTCGCAGGAAGGCCAGGCGCTGAAATGGGTCCGGGCCGGCAAGCTGCGCGAGCTTGCCATGCCGCCGGCCGACGAGCCGCTGATCCCGCATCTGATCGACCTGCTCGGGGCGTGAGCGTAGGTCGTCATTCTCGGGCGGCGCGCAGCGACGGCCCGAGAATCTCCCGGCAAGAAGGCGCTGTCCGTGCTTCTTCCGGCCGGAGATGCTCGGGTCTTCGCCCGAGCATGACGCGTTGTGATGGCCGCCGCTCAGCGCGGCAGGATGGTCTCGCCCATCAGGTGGCGGTCGATCGAATGGGCCATCTGGCGGCCTTCCCGGATGGCCCAGACCACGAGAGATTGCCCGCGGCGCATGTCGCCGGCGACGAAGACCTTCTCGACCGAGGTCTTGTAGGCGATCTGGTTGGCCTCGACATTGCCGCGCCCGTCGAGCTTGACGCCGAGGCCGGCGAGCAGGCCCTCATGCACCGGCGAGACGAAGCCCATGGCGAGCAGCACGAGATCGGCCTTGAGGTCGAACTCGCTGCCCTCGATCGGCTTGAACTGGCCGTCGACCCTGGCGCAGCGCAGCTTCTTCACCTGGCCGTTCTCGCCGGTGAACTTCAGGGTTCCGATGGCGAAGTCGCGCTCGGCGCCCTCCTCATGGCTCGACGAGGTCCGCAGCTTGAGCGGCCAGTTCGGCCAGGTCAGCTGCTTGTTCTCCTTCTCGGGCGGCTGCGGCATGATCTCGATCTGGGTGACCGAGAGCGCGCCCTGGCGCACCGAGGTGCCGATGCAGTCGGAGCCGGTGTCGCCGCCGCCGATGACGACGACATGCTTGCCGCCGGCGAGGATCGGCCTCGCATTGCCGCTGGTCGCCGGCTCGCCGGCATTGCGCCGGTTCTGCTGCGGCAGGAAGTCCATGGCGAACTGGATGCCGTCGAGCTCGCGACCCTCGATGGGAAGGTCGCGCGGCTTCTCGGCGCCGCCGGTCAGGCCGACGGCGTCGTACTGCGCCAGCAGCTCCTTGGGGTCGAGATCGCCGCCGACATTGACGCCGTAATGGAAGACGACGCCTTCGCCTTCCATCTGCTTCACGCGGCGCTCGACATGCGACTTCTCCATCTTGAAGTCGGGAATGCCATAGCGCAGCAGGCCGCCGGCGCGGGCCTGGCGCTCATAGACATGGACCTCGTGGCCGACGCGGGCGAGCTGCTGGGCGGCGGCGAGGCCGGCCGGCCCCGAGCCGATGATGGCGATCTTCCTGCCCGTCTTCGCCTGCGGCGGCTCGGGCACGATCCAGCCCTCCTGCCAGCCCTTGTCGACGATGGCGCATTCGATCGACTTGATGGTGACCGGCGTGTCCTCGAGGTTCAGCGTGCAGGACGCCTCGCAGGGCGCCGGGCAGACGCGGCCGGTGAATTCCGGGAAGTTGTTGGTCGAGTGCAGGTTGCCGAGCGCCTCGCGCCATTTGTCGTTATAGACGAGGTCGTTCCAGTCCGGGATCTGGTTGTTGACCGGGCAGCCATTGTGACAATACGGGATGCCGCAATTCATGCAGCGCGCCGCCTGGTCGCGCGTCGCCTCCGCGCCGAGCGGAATCACGAACTCCTTGTAGTTCCTGATCCGGTCCGAGGCCGGAAGATACTTCCGGTCGCGGCGGTCGATCTCGAGAAAACCGGTTACCTTGCCCATCGACTTACTCCGCCGCGACCGAGACGCCGGCCTGGGCCCGCTCGATTTCCAGTAGCGCCCGCCGGTACTCGACCGGCATGACCTTGACGAATTTGGGCAGGTACTCGGCCCAGTTCTCGAGGATCGCCTGCGCCCGGGCCGACCCGGTATAGCGGTGGTGGTCGGCGACGAGCTGGTGCAGGCGCTCGGCGTCATAGCCCGACATATTGGCCATCACGTCGATGCGGCCCTTGAATTCGAGGTCGCCGCCATGGTGGTGGATGCGCTGCATCAGCTCCTCCTCCTCGGCGACCGGCTCGAGGTCGACCATGGAGAGGTTGCAGCGCTTGGCGAAGCTCCTGTCCTCGTCGAGCACATAGGCGACGCCGCCCGACATGCCGGCCGCGAAGTTGCGGCCGGTCTGGCCGAGCACGACGACGACGCCGCCGGTCATGTATTCGCAGCCATGGTCGCCGGTGCCCTCGACCACCGCGATCGCGCCGGAATTGCGCACCGCGAAGCGCTCGCCGGCGACGCCGCGGAAATAGCATTCGCCGGAGATCGCGCCGTAGAGCACGGTGTTGCCGACGATGATCGCCTCCTCGGCCTTGGCGCGCGCCTTCGGATCGGGCCGGATGATCAGCTTGCCGCCGGAGAGGCCCTTGCCGACATAGTCGTTGGCCTGGCCGGTGAGGTCGAGCGTCAGCCCGGCCGCTACCCAGGCGCCGAAGCTCTGTCCGGCGGTGCCGGTCAGCTTCACCGTGATCGTATCGTCGGGCAGGCCGGCGCCGCCATGGCGCTTGGCGATCTCGCCCGAGATCATCGCGCCGGTCGAGCGGTCGACATTGCGGATCGGGCTCTGGATCACCACCGGCGCGCCCGAATCGAGCGAGGCGCCGGCCTTGGCGATCAAAGTGCGGTCGAGCACCGTCTCGATCGGGTGGACCTGGCGCTCGACATTGCGGATGGCGACGCCTTCGCCGGCTTCCGGCTTGTGGAAGATGCGGGCGAAATCGAGCCCCTTGGCCTTCCAGTGTTCTATCGCCGGCTTCTTGTCGAGCCAGTCGGAACGGCCGACCAGCTCGTCGAAGGAGGCGACACCCATCTCCGCCATGATCTCGCGCACGTCCTCGGCGAGGAAGAAGAAGAAGTTGACGACGTGCTCCGGCGTGCCCTTGAAGCGCTTGCGCAGCACCGGGTCCTGCGTCGCGACGCCGACCGGGCAGGTGTTGAGATGGCATTTGCGCATCATGATGCAGCCGGCCGCGATCAGCGGGGCGGTGGCAAAGCCGAACTCGTCGGCCCCGAGCAGCGCGCCGATGACGACGTCGCGCCCGGTGCGCAGCCCGCCATCGACCTGCAGCGCGATGCGGCCGCGCAGCTTGTTCATCACCAGGATCTGGTGGGTCTCGGCCAGGCCGATCTCCCAGGGCGAGCCGGCATGCTTGATCGAGGTCAGCGGCGAGGCGCCGGTGCCGCCCTCATAGCCGGCGATGGTGATGTGGTCGGCGCGCGCCTTGGCGACGCCGGCGGCAACCGTGCCGACACCGAGCTCGGAGACGAGCTTGACCGAGACGTCGGCGGCGGGGTTGACGTTCTTCAGGTCGAAGATCAGCTGCGCCAGATCCTCGATCGAATAGATGTCGTGATGCGGCGGCGGCGAGATCAGGCCGACGCCCGGGGTCGAATGGCGGACCTTGGCGATGCGGGCATCGACCTTGTGGCCGGGGAGCTGCCCACCCTCGCCGGGCTTGGCGCCCTGCGAGACCTTGATCTGCATCATCGCCGAGTTGACCAGGTATTCGGTGGTGACGCCGAAGCGGCCCGAGGCGACCTGCTTGATCGCCGAGCGCATCGAGCGCCCGTCCGGCAGCGGCTTGAAGCGCTCGGGCTCCTCGCCGCCCTCGCCGGTGTTCGACTTGCCGCCGATCGAGTTCATCGCCAGTGCCAGCGTCGAATGCGCCTCATGGCTGATCGAGCCGAAGGACATGGCGCCGGTCGAGAAGCGCTTGACGATGGAAACGGCGCTCTCGACCTGATCCAGCGGGATCGGCTGGCGGCCGAGCTCGCCGGCCAGCTTCAGATGGAACAGGCCGCGAATGGTCGAGAAGCGCTGGCTCTGGTCGTTGACCAGCTCGGAATAGGCCTTGAACTTGTCCTTGGCGTTGCCGCGCACGGCGTGCTGCAGCAGCGCGATGTTCTCCGGCGTCCAGGCATGGTCCTCGCCGCGGATGCGGTAGGCGTATTCGCCGCCGATATCGAGCGCATCGCGATAGACCGGCGAGTCGCCGAAGGCGTCGCGGTGGCGGCGCACGCTCTCCTCGGCGATCTCGGGCAGGCCGACGCCCTCGATCGAGGAGATCGTGCCGGTGAAATACTTCTCGATCAGGTCGCTGCGCAGGCCGACGGCGTCGAAGATCTGGGCGCCGCAATAGGACTGGTAGGTCGAGATGCCCATCTTGGACATGACCTTGAGCAGCCCCTTGCCGACCGACTTGATGAAGCGCTTGACCACCTCGTGCCGATCGACCTCGGGCGGGAACTCGCCGGCCTCGTAGAGCGCTTCCAGGGTCTCGAAGGCGAGATAGGGGTTGATCGCCTCGGCGCCGAAGCCGGCGAGCAAGGCGAAATGGTGGATCTCGCGCGGCTCGCCCGATTCGAGCACGAGGCCGACCGAGGTGCGCAGGCCCTTGCGGATCAGGTGATGGTGGACGGCCGCGGTCGCCAGCAGCGCCGGGATCGGGATGCGGTCCGAGCCGATCTGCCGGTCGGAGAGGATGATGATGTTGTAGCCGCCATGGACGGCGGCCTCGGCGCGCTCGCAGAGCCGCGCGATCGCGCCTTCCATGCCGGATGCGCCCTCGCGCGCCGGATAGGTGATGTCGATCGTCTTGGTGTCGAAGCGGTCCTCGTAATGACCGATGCAGCGGATCTTCTCGAGATCGTCATTGGTCAGGATCGGCTGGCGCACTTCGAGGCGCTTGCGCCGCGAGGTGCCCTCGAGGTCAAGGATGTTCGGACGCGGGCCGATGAAGGAGAGCAGGCTCATCACCAGCTCCTCGCGGATCGGGTCGATCGCGGGGTTGGTGACCTGGGCGAAGTTCTGCTTGAAATAGGTGTAGAGCAGCTTCGACTTCGAGGAGAGCGCCGAGATCGGCGTGTCGGTGCCCATCGAGCCGACGGCTTCCTGGCCGGTCACCGCCATCGGCGCCATCAGGATCTTGGTGTCTTCCTGGGTGTAGCCGAAGGCCTGCTGGCGATCGAGCAGCGGCACGTCGATGCGCGAGGCGCGCGCCTCGACCTGCGGCAGTTCCTCGAGCACGATCTGGGTGCGCTTCAGCCAGTCCTTGTAGGGATTGGCCATGCAGAGCGTCGTCTTGATCTCGTCGTCGCCGATGATGCGGCCCTGCTCGAGGTCGATCAGCAGCATCTTGCCGGGCTGGAGGCGCCACTTCTCGACGATCTTCTCCTCCGGGATCGGCAGCACGCCGAATTCCGAGGCAAGGACGACGAGGCCGTCATCGGTGACGAGGTAGCGCGCGGGGCGCAGGCCGTTGCGGTCGAGCGTCGCGCCGATCTGGCGGCCATCGGTGAAGGCGATCGCGGCCGGCCCGTCCCAGGGCTCCATCAGCGCGGCATGGTATTCGTAGAAGGCGCGGCGCTGCTCATCCATCAGCGGGTTGCCGTTCCAGGCCTCGGGCACCAGCATCATCATCGCATGGGCGAGCGAGTAGCCGCCCTGGACCAGGAATTCGAGCGCGTTGTCGAAGCAGGCGGTGTCGGACTGGCCCTCATAGGAGATCGGCCAGAGCTTCGAGATGTCGGCGCCGAAGAGCTCGGAATCGACCGAGGCCTGGCGGGCCGCCATCCAGTTGACGTTGCCGCGCAGCGTGTTGATCTCGCCGTTATGGGCGACCATCCGGTAGGGATGGGCGAGGCGCCAGGATGGGAAGGTGTTGGTGGCGAAGCGCTGGTGGACGAGGGCGAGCGCGCTCTCGAAGCGCTCGTCGGTCAGGTCCTTGAAATAGGAGCCGAGCTGGGTGACCAGCACCATGCCCTTGTAGACGATGGTGCGGGCCGACATCGAGACCGGGTAATAGGTCGCGGTGGCGCGGTCCTGGCGCTTGTAGACCTTGTTCGAGACCGACTTGCGCAGGACATAGATCTTGCGCTCGAAATCGTCCTCCTCAGCGATCTCGGCCGGGCGGCCGACGAAGAGCTGGCGATGGGTCGGCTCGGTCGCCTTCACCGCCTCGCCGAGGTCGGCATTGTCGACCGGCACGTCGCGCCAGCCGAGGAAGATCAGCCCCTCCTCCTCGACCGTCTGGGCGACGATCTCTTCGCAGACGGCGCGGTTTTCCGCATCCTGCGGCATGAAGAACTGGCCGATGGCGTAATGGCCGGCTTCCGGCAGCGCGATGCCGAGCCCGGCGCACTCCTCCTTGAAGAAGCGGTGCGGGATCTGGGTGAGGATGCCGCAGCCGTCGCCGAGCTTGGGATCGGCGCCGACCGCGCCGCGATGGTCGATATTGTGCAGAATCTGCAGGCCCTGCGCGACGATGGCATGGCTCCTGCGGTTCTTCATGTCGGCGATGAAGCCGACGCCGCAGGAATCCTTCTCATAGGACGGGTCGTACAGGCCCTGCCGCGCCGGCATGGCGGGGTCGCGCACATCCGGGAAGCGCTCGTAAGCGCCTTCGACCAGGGGCTGGGCCACCAGGTTCGCTCCGCCGCGTTCGCGCATCGTCAACTCCGCTGCCGAAGGACGCCGGCTTTCGCCAGCGCCGGTCAATATTTCACACGGTGCCTTGCCGCAACCGCTCCGCCCTGCTCGGTCAGAGCCGGAATCGGACCGGTTTCGTCTCGTCTTGAAGGTCGCTTGCGCCTGATGATCCCGCGCCCGCGCCCTCCGCAGGCGCGCGGGCCGCGAGGGCCCGGTCGCGCCTGGTCAGGCCGACGTTTTACGGGCGGCGCGCGCACGGATGGCTTCGGCGATATTGGCCATGCCTTCCGTCATGCTCCGCTCCATCGTTCGCGGTCGCCCGGTCAAGCTCGCCGGCGCCCCGCCTCTCGAAAATGGGACAGTATCACTGTCCTAACGTCTCGAACTTGCCAGAATTCCAATCTGGGCACAAGCGCCGATTTTGCATCGCATCGAAATTTTGTTGCGAGTTGCGAGGGTGCTTCGACATTTTCACATCATTGGCCGGCCTAGGCCAGCCCGGATGTTGTCCGGCGGGTTTATGGCGAACTGCGATGACGGCATGGCGGCGCAGCGCCCATGCGATGGCGCGGCAGGCGGCGATCCCCGACAACAGCGGCCGAACCCGATTTGCGAAACGGTGCCATGAATTTCATCAGCGACAATCTCGCCGGGGCCAGCACCGCGGTCCTGCAGGCGATGGTGGCAGCCAATGACGGGCTCGCCGCCGGCTATGGCACCGATGCCTGGACGAAACGGGTCGAGGCCCTGTTCGCCGAACTTTTCGAGCGCGAGGTCGCGGTCTTCCTGGTCGCCAGCGGCACGGCGGCGAACGCGCTGGCGCTCGCCAGCCTGGTGCGGCCCTGGGGGGCGGTGCTCACCCATCACGAAAGCCATGTCGCCGACGACGAATGCGGCGCGCCGGAATTCTTCGCCGACGGCGCCAAGATCGTCGGCCTGCCGGGCGCCGGCAACAAGCTCGCGCCCGAGGCGGTGGCGCGCCAGCTCGCGCGGATGCGGCCGGATTCGCTGCATCAGGTCCAGCCGCAGGCGCTCTCGATCACGCAGGCGACCGAATGCGGGCTGGTCTATCGGCCCGACGAGGTCGCGGCGTTGAAGGCGGCCATCGCCCCGCGCGGCCTGAAGCTGCACATGGACGGCGCGCGCTTCGCCAATGCCGTCGCGCGGCTCCGCTGCACGCCGGCCGAAACCACCTGGAAGGCGGGCGTCGACGTGCTCTCCTTCGGCGGCACCAAGAACGGCGCCTTCGCGGCCGAGGCGGTGGTGTTCTTCGACCCCGCCGCTGCCGCCGAGACGGCCTGGCGGCGCAAGCGCGCCGGCCACACCCTGTCCAAGGGCCGGGTGCTCGGCGCGCAATTCGAGGGCCTACTGGCGAACGGCCATTGGCTCGACCTCGCCCGCCACGCCAACGCCATGGCCGACAGGCTCGCCAGGGGGATCGCGGCGCAGGGCAAGCTCCGGCTCGCCTGGCCCTGCGAGGCCAACGAGGTGTTCCTTGTCCTGTCGGATGCCTGGCGGGAGCGTCTCAAGGCGCGCGGCGTCCAGTATCTCGCCTGGTCGGGCGCGGCTCTGCCGGACGGCCAGGGCCTGGCGCCGGGCGAGACGGTCGGGCGTTTCGTCTGCTCGTTCGCGACGCAGGCCGAAGAGGTCGAGCGGCTGGTCGCGATCGTCGCCGAGGCCTGAAAAACCCCGGAAACACTGGAATGCGACCGGATTCGTGCCGCAAGCACGCCGCAATCCTTACCGAGAACTGAAGGCCGGAGATTCTGCCGCACAAGGACAGGACCATGGCATTTTTCGTTTCGCCCGGCCGGGGCGCGCAAGGCTTGCGCCGCCGCCTCGCGGGTTTCGCCGTCGCCGCGGCGGCAATGGGGTCGGCCGGTCCGGCGCTGGCCCAGCTCGACGATTATGGCGGCGGCTATGCCTATTACAGCCGCGGCTATGATGGCGATTACGGCTATGGCCGGCGCCATGATTATGCGCCACTGCCCGCCGCCCCGATCCCGCAGCGCGCCATCGGCCGCATCGCCGTGCGCGAATTCGGGCTCACCCGGGTCGAGCGCACGATCGCGACGCGTTCCTCCTATGTCGTCGACGGCACCGGCCGCGACGGTGCCAGGGTCCGACTGATCCTCGACCGCTATAGCGGCGAGTTGCTCGACCGGATCGTGCTGGGGGCGCCGGCGCGCAGCGCGCGGCTCGATCCGCAAGACGAGCGGCCGGTGCAGAAGCGCGTCCTGCCGCGGCCGCCGGCGCGACCGGCCGATCTGAAGCCGCCTGCGCAGGCGAGCGCACCCGCGACCGTGGCTCCGCCTGCGCCGGCGGCGCCTGCTCCCGCCACGGTCCCGGAAAAGCCGGCTGCGGTTCCGGCGGTGGCGCCCAAGGATATCGGCAAGCCGAAGCTGGTGAACCCGCAGGATGTCCGCGATGCCGATGGGCCGGAGCTGGCGCCGCCGCTCGCCCGCGCCAATCCGAGCGGCATCCCGATGCCGGACCTCACCGTGCCGCCGGTGCAGATCGAAGGTACCAAGGCCGAGGCGCCGAAAGACGGGACGATGCCGCCGGTCACCCCGCTGAACTGAGGGGCCGCCGCCCGCCGCACAAGCAAAGGGCCTCCCCGGTTTCCCGGGGAGGCCCTCTTCATTTTCTGAGGATCGCGGCGCTTCTCGCGCTGCGCCGGCGGTTACGCCGCCTGCTTGGTCGCGACCTTGGCCTCGATCACCTTGGCACCCTGCGCCGCGATCGGGATCAGGCGCGGCTTCTTGGCTTCGGGGATCTCGCGGACGAGGTCGATATGGAGCAGGCCGTTCTCGAGGCTGGCGCCGGTCACCTGGACGTAGTCGGCAAGCTGGAAGCGACGCTCGAAGGCGCGCGCGGCGATGCCCTGATGCAGGACCTCGCGCTTGTCGGCGGCTTCTGCGGCTTTCTTCTCGCCACGGACGGTGAGGGCGTTCTCCTTGCTCTCGATCGCAAGATCAGCCTCGGCGAAGCCGGCGACGGCGATCGAGATGCGGTAGGCGTTCTCGGCGGTGCGCTCGATGTTGTAGGGCGGATAGCTCGGCGCGTTGTCGACGCTGGTGGCCTGGTCGAGCAGCGAGAACAGGCGGTCGAAGCCGACGGTCGAGCGATAGAGCGGGGAAAGATCGTAGGAACGCATGGTTGTCCTCCTTAAGGAAGCGACAGATCGGTCAGCCCGCCTCGTCATGAGCGCGGGCCTGGGTTTCAGCATCGCGCAGCCGGTTCCGGCCTGCGCAGGGATGATCTGGGGGAGGGTTTCGGGCTTTTCAAGACCCCGGCCGAAGGGGCATAACCGGTGCACCCGCCTGCTGGACGAACCGATGGCCGAAGCCGAATTCTTCCACGACGCCGGCTATCCGGTCCCCGGCCACGGCAAGGTCTGGTTTGCCCGGACCGTCGATGGCGCGCGGCTGCGTTTCGCCAGCTGGCATCCGACCGTGCGGCCCGAAAAGGGCACGGTGCTGCTCGTCCAGGGGCGGGCCGAGTTCATCGAGCGCTATAGCGAGACGATCGCCGAGCTGCGCCGGCGCGGTTTCCATGTGCTCGCCTTCGACTGGCGCGGGCAGGGCGGCTCGCAGCGCTTCACCGGCCGGCCGCGGCGCGGCCATGTCGGCCGGCTGGCGCATTACGAGCATGATCTCGCGCTGGCCGTCGCCGAGATGCAGGCGCGGCTGCCGGCCCCCCATTTTGCGCTGGCGCATTCGATGGGCGCGGCGCTCTGCCTCGACGCGGCCCGGCGCGAGGCCTTGCCGGTCGCAAGGCTGGTGGCGCTCTCGCCGATGCTCGGGATCAGCATGATCGAGCACCCGCGCCTGGCGCGGGGGCTGGCCTTCGCGCTTTATTGGCTCGGCTTCGGCAAGGCCTTCGTGCCGGGCGGCGGCGAGACCGCGATCAGCACCAAGCCGTTCGACGGCAACCGGCTGACAGGCGATCCGGTGCGTTATGCCCGCAATGCGGCGCTCTCGGCCGCGGCGCGCGAGCTCTCCATCGGCGATCCGAGCGTCGGCTGGATTCGTACCGCGTTCGCGCTGATGGACCGGCTCAGCGCGCCGCGCGCGGCGCTCGAGGTGCGTGTGCCGACGCTGGTGATCGCTGCCGGGTGCGATCCGGTGGTCTCGACGCCGGCGATCGAGCGTTTCGCGTCCAGGCTGAAGACCGGCTCGGCGCTGGTGCTGCCGACGGCGCGCCATGAGATCCTGATGGAGAGCGACGCGATCCGAGCCCGGTTCTGGGCGGCGTTCGACGCCTTCGTGCCGGGCGAGAATCTGGAAGCGGCGCTGTCAGCCGGCGAGCAGGGCCAGGGCGGCCCGGTGCAGGGCCTTGTTGCCGGCGGCGAGGATCGTGCCGCCCTCGGCGGCGCTGCCACCGCTCCATGAGGTGACGATGCCGCCGGCGCCCTCGACGATCGGGATCAGCGCGACGATGTCATAGGGCTTCAACCCGCTCTCGATCACCAGGTCGACATGGCCGGCGGCGAGCATGCAATAGGCATAGCAATCGCAGCCATAGCGGGTGAGGCGCACCGCGTTCTCGACGCGGTCATAGGCCTGCTTCTCGGCGCCGGCGAAGAGCTGCGGGCTCGTCGTCATCAGCGTCGCCTCGGCGAGATCTTCGGTCTGGCGGGTGCGCAGATCGCGCGGGCCGCCGGGGCCTTCATAGCGGGCCTTGCGGCCGTCGCCGGAGAAGCGCTCCCCGGTGAAGGGCTGGTTCATCATGCCGTAGACCGGCACGCCCTTGCGTGTCAGCCCGATCAGCGTGCCCCAGACAGGAATGCCGGAAATGAAGGCGCGGGTGCCGTCGATCGGATCGAGCACCCAGACATATTCGGCATCGGCGTTCTCGGTGCCGAACTCTTCGCCGAACACGCCATGCTCCGGAAAGCTGCGCTTGATCAGGTTGCGCATCGTCGCCTCGCCGGCACGATCGGCCTCGGTGACGGGGTCGTAGACGCCGCCGCAGGATTTGTCCTCGGTCGCGTGCATGGCGCGGAAGAAGGGCAGGATGGCCTGGCCGGAAGAGGTGGCGAGCCGGGCGACGAACTCCGCGAAATCGACCGCGCTCATGCCTGACCCTTTGCTGCTTTCCCGGCCGGTGCGGCGGAGCCGGTCGCCGCCTGATGTCTTCATGCTGCCCGGGATGCGAGAAGACAAGGGCGATTGCGGCGCGGCGTGGCGATCTGCGCCTAGTGCATACCACGTGCAAGTTTCGTGGTCCGGGCTTGTGTTTTTGCGGGGCGATGTCTATTGTGCACTGCGAAGGGGAGATCACCTCAAACCTTCGTTGCCCTCCTTGGGCGTTTCCTCCCTAGACTTGGGCCGCCGCATCCGTGCGCGGCCCTTTTTCTTGCCCGCTGCCGTAGCGGCGTGCGACTCACTCCGCCGCCTGGCGCCAGTCGTCGATCCAGCCGCTCCAGCGCGCGAAGCATTCCGCCATGGCGGCGCTGATCACCTGCTGCAGGGCGGCGAAGCCGGCATTCGGCTCGAGCGTCGCCTCGTCCATATAGAGGGCGCGGTTGACCTCGATCTGCAGCGCATGGACGCCGGCGCCCGGCGCTCCGTAATGCTCGGTGATGAAGCCGCCGGCATATGGGCGGTTGCGGGTGACCTTGAGGCCGGCGCGGCGGAAGGCGTCCTCGGCGGCGTCGACGACGAAGCCGGCGGCGCTGGTGCCGAAGCGGTCGCCGAGGATCACATCCGCCTTGGCGAGGCCCTCGCGGTCGAGCCCGGTCGAGGGCATCGAATGCGCGTCGACCACGACGCAGGTGCCGAAGGCGGCCTGGGTGCGGTTCACCAGATGGCGCAGGCCGGCGTGATAGGGCCGGTAGAGCTCCTCGATCCGCGCCAGCGCGACCTCGACCGGAATGCGCCCGGGATAGATCTCATGCGCATCGCCGACGATGCGCGGGATGGTGCCGAGACCGCCGGCGACGCGCAGCGAGCGGGTGTTGGCGAAGCCGGGCAGGCGGCCATCGAACATCCGCGGGTCGAGCTCATAGGGCTCGCGGTTGACGTCGAGAAAGGCGCGCGGGAATTCGGCGACGAGCAGCGGCGCGCCAAGCGCCACGGCGTGGTGGAAGAGCAGGTCGACATAGGCATCTTCCGAGCGCCGCAGCGAGCGCAGCGGCAGCCGCGAGCCATCGACGAAGGCGGCCGGATAGCGCCGGCCGGCATGCGGCACGTCGACCACGACCGGCACCACCTGCAGGGCTGGCTGGAACAGGGTGAAGGGGCGCTCGATCTCGGCGATCACGCTGTCGGGATGGGCTGCGGGGTTTTCGACTGGCGACATCATCTCGCACGACTGAAGCACAAAGCGCGCCGGGGTTGAAGAGACCGTTGCGGCAGCCTCGATTGTCGGCGTTCATGGGTTGTTTACCGTAATGGGTGCAAATAGAACCGCATGACCCTGAACGGCGCGCGCGGGTGATACAGCCGCTGGCGCGGGCCGGGGTCGGCGACGCCCGGGGCGGGGACGGCCGGCCTGGTTCCAGGGGAACGACAAGGCGAGCGAATCGGGCGCGGCCGAAAGGCGGCGTCGGGCGCGCGTCAGCGCAACGAGACGGACGATGCAGGCGCCATGACGAAGATTCTCCTCGCCGAAGACGACAACGACATGCGCCGTTTCCTGGTGAAGGCGCTGCAGAACGCCGGCTACGACGTCGCTTCGTTCGATAACGGGCTCTCGGCCTATAACCGGCTGCGCGAGGAGCCGTTCGAGCTGCTCCTGACCGATATCGTGATGCCCGAGATGGACGGCATCGAGCTGGCGCGGCGCGCCACCGAGCTCGATCCCGACATCAAGGTGATGTTCATCACCGGCTTCGCGGCCGTGGCGCTCAATCCGGATTCGCAGACGCCGAAGGACGCCAAGGTGCTCTCCAAGCCGTTCCATCTGCGCGAGCTGGTGAACGAGGTCGAGAAGCTGCTGGCGGCCTGATCCAGGCGGCACGAGGGGGTCGGTGAAACAAGCCGACGAAGCGCCTTGCAAGGTCGCTTGCGAGTCGGTATAGCCCCCTCACTCGCAACGACGTCGCCCCCGGGCCGGTGTCGTTTCCGGACGCCTTCGGGCAAACGGGCGCGTAGCTCAGCGGGAGAGCACTACGTTGACATCGTAGGGGTCACAGGTTCGATCCCTGTCGCGCCCACCATTTTCTCCTTGTTCCGCAAGGACCGACGGCCGCCCCTTCCGGGCGGCCGTTTTGCTTTGGGACTCACCTCGCAATCGCCGGCGGGCGGCTTGCGTCGAAGAGCCAGTCGCGGAAGGCGAGCATGGCCGGCGTCAGCGAGCGCGATTGCAGCCAGGTCAGCCAATAGCCGCCGAGCGAGACCTCGACCGGGAAGGGCCGGACCAGCCGGTTCGTGTCGAAATGGCGCTGGAACAGCAATGCCGGCACGAGCGCGACGCCCTCGCCGGCGGCGGCGACCTCGGCGAGCGCGATCGAGGTGTCGAAGACCGGTCCCCTGGCCAGCACGGGCGCGATGCCGGCGGCCTCGCTCCAGAGCTTCCATTCGTCGGCGCGATAAGAGCGCAGCAACACCTCCTCGCCGAGATCGGCGGGTCGGCGCAGGCGTGCCAGCAACGCGGGCGCGCAGACCGGCGTCATCGGTGCGTCGAACAGGCGCGCGGCCGCGGTGCCGTGCCAGGCGCCACTGCCGAAGCGCAGGGCATAGTCGAGCCCCTCGGCGGCGAGATCGACGCGATTGTTGTTGGTAGTGAGGCGCAGATCGATGGCGGGGTGCGCCTGGCGGAAAGCAGCCAGGCGCGGCAGCAGCCAGCCGAGCGCGAAAGTGCCGACCGCGCCGACATTGAGCACTTCGACCGCGCGCCCGGCCTCGAAGCGCTCCAGCATCCCGGCGATGCGGTCGAAGCTCTCGCGCAGGGTCGGCAGCAGGGCCTGCCCCTCATCGGTGAGCGAAAGCCCGCGCGGCAGGCGGCGGAACAATTCGGCGCCGAGGCGCTCCTCCAGCCCCTTCACCTGATGGCTGAGCGCAGCCGGCGTGACGCAGAGCTCGATCGCCGCGCGGGTGAAGCTGAGATGGCGGGCGGCGGCCTCGAAGGCGCGCAGCGCGTTCAGCGGCAGATGCGGCCGGAGCATGGAAAGACCTCAAAAAATCTAATGGCTGCTTGGAGATATCATCGTTTGCGATGAGGCCAATCTGCGGCGAGAACGGGCGGCAGACGCGGCGCATGCCGGTCCGCCAACGGCCTCCGGCATATCCGCCATGCCCATCTCACTGCCTACTCCCACTGCCCATTCCCACTGCCCGCGACGGCTGCGAAGCGCCGCCGCGGCGGCCTGCCCATGGAGAAAGACGATGATCCGACGCCGTGACCTCCTGATCGGCTCCCTGCTAGCCGCGCCCGTACTCGGCCGCCTGCCAGCCCTGGCGCGAAGCCGGGAGGAGGGCGTGCGCGAGGCGCTGTTCGCGCTCGACCGCAAGCATGGCGGGCGCCTCGGCGTCGCCATCCTCGACAGTGCCGATGGCAACATCATCGCCCATCGCGGGCAGGAGCGCTTCGCGATGTGCAGCACCTTCAAGTTCGTCGCCGCGGCCTTCGTGCTGGCGCGGGTCGATCGCGGCGAGGAAAGTCTCGATCGGCGGGTCAGCTATAGCAAGGCCGACCTCGTCACCTATTCGCCGGTCACAGAGAAGCATGTCGACACCGGCCTCACGGTCGCCGAGCTTTGCGACGCGGCCGTCACGCTCAGCGACAACGCCGCCGGCAATCTGCTGCTCGATTCGTTCGGCGGGCCAAAAGGCCTGACCTCTTATATGCGCTCGCTTGGCGATGACAGCTCGCGGCTGGATCGACGCGAGCTGGAACTGAACGAGGCGACACCCGGCGATCCGCGCGACACCACCACGCCGGTCGCGATGGCCCAAATCCTGCGCCAGACAGTGCTGGGAGCGGCACTCTCACCGGCCTCGCGCCATCAGCTCACCGCCTGGCTGGTCTCCAACAAGACCGGCGACAAGCGCCTGCGAGCGGGCGTGCCGAAGGGCTGGCGCGTCGGCGACAGGACCGGCACGGGTAGCAACAACGCCACCAACGATATCGGCGTGATCTGGCCGCCGGGCCGGGCGCCACTGATCGTTACCGCCTATTACGCGGAGTCGCGGGGATCCTTTGCGGAGCGCGAGGCAGTGCTGGCCGAGGTCGGGCGGCTGGCGACCTCGTTCTGAGGCGAAACCCAAAAAAAGGGCGGCCGATTGCCGCCCTTCACTCGGCATAACCTCAAAAGGCCGTTTTCGTGGCATGATCTCGATCGATTCCGCATGGCCTGGAGGATCTGACGATGCGTGCGACCTGGCTCATCCCCTTAGGCATCGCCGCCGCGCTCGGTGGCTGCGTCACGCCGGCCGAGCTGCGCGCCGCCGATGAGGGGCGCTGCCGGTCCTATGGCTTCCGCCCGGGCTCGGATCCCTTCGCCAACTGCCTGATGGAGGTCGATCTCGACCGTTCGGCGGCGCGCCGCGGCCGGCTCGAAGCCTCCGGCTTCTATGGGCCGGGCTTCTATGGGGCAGGCTGGGGTCCTTATCGGCGCTGGTGAAGCCCTTGGCGCCGGCGCCCCAGCTGCGACCGGCGATCGAGCCAGCCGGGGTCGCAGCTGATCAGAGTGCTGCGTCACTCCGCATCGGGCTGACGCTCCGGCGCCGCGTCCCGAAAGGCGGGCAGGGCAAGCGCCGCCGCCTCCGCCTCGAGCAGGCGCGGGAACTGCGCGACATCGACCTTGAAGCGGCGGGCATTGCCGAGCTGCGGCACCAGGCAGAGATCGGCGAGCGTCGGCGCCTCGCCGAAGCAGAACGGGCCGGCGGTCTTCGCCGCCAGTTGCTTGCAGGCCGAAAGCCCGTCGACATTCACGCTGGCGGCCCAGGCCAGGACCTCGTCGCTGCCATGGCCGAGCTCGCGCAGGCGGTTCAGCACCTTGAGGTTCTGCACCGGATGGGTGTCGCAGGCGATGGCCTGGGCGAAGGCGCGCACGCCCGCCCGTTCCAGCGGCGTCGCCGGCAGGAGCGGCGGCTGCGGATGGGTTTCGTCGAGCCATTCGATGATGGCGAGCGACTGGGTCAGGATGCTGCCGTCGTCGAGCTCGAGCGCCGGCACCAGGCCTTGCGGGTTGAGCGCCAGATAGTCCGGCGCGCGCTGCCCGCCATGGCGCAGATGATGCGACACATGCGTGACGGAAAGCCCCTTGAGATTGAGCGCGATGCGGACGCGCCACGCCGCCGAGCTGCGGAAATAGCCGTGAAGTTTCATCCTCGCCTCCCTTGCCGCGGCCGGTTGCTCCGGCCGCATCGGTCTCCGCCATTCCGGCTGCAATGGACAGGCTGGCGTTCGGCTGCACGCTGTCAACCAGCCTGCGGCCCATTTTCGGTCGGTCCGGAGGCTTTATACCAGCGGCCTTTGGATTTGATGCTTGCGCGGGTCCGGCCGTCATTGCGAGCGTAAGCGAAGCAATCCAGAAGGGCTCGCTCGACGTCCCCCTGGATTGCTTCGCTGCGCTCGCAATGACGGAAAGGGTACGGCACCGGTCAACCGCGAAGGCCGTTGCTATCAGGGGGGCCAGTTCGCTGGAGCCTCCTTCGAGAGGCGCCTGCGGCGCTCCTCAGGATGAGGGCTGCAAGCTTCTCAGAAGGTGTAGCCCAGCCGTGCGCCGAAATTCGACGGGCCCCGCGGGTTGCCGGCGCCGGCGGCGAGATTGTCGGAGCAGCCCGCCGTGCTGAAATGCTCGAGCGTCGCGATCAGGCTCCAGCGGTCGCTGATGCGGTAGCCGAGGGAGGCGGCGCTGCGCGCGCCGGTGTTGCAGCCGAGGTTCAGCCGGTTCTGGGGCACGACGCCGCCGGTCTTGCCGTTGTTCAGGGCCGCCCCGAGGCTGGCCTCGACGAACACCGTCTGCGAGAGGTCGATGGTCCAGGTGGCGCCGGCATAGGCGTATTTGGTGCCGTTGAGGTTGAGGCTCGAGCCGAGATGGAAGCGCGGCATGAAGGCGTTGGCGATGCGGTCGCTCAGGGTCGCGATGCGTGGCGTCACGAGCTCGGCGCCATAGTTCAGCAAGCCGCTCTCGCGTCCGCCGGGATTGGCCGCACCGGCACCGAAACGCGCCTCCCAGGCCGAGGAAGGCGACTCGCTGGCCGGCGCGTAGCCGAGCGCGCGGGAGAGGTTGCCTTCGGCCTGCGCCAGGGCCGGCGCGGCGAGAACGGAGAGGGCAACGACGAGCGACGCGACGCGAAACATGACGGGCGGGGTGTTCTCTTGGCCAGGATTGAACATTAGTGAAGCGCAGAGAGTGGTGGCCGCATTGTGACGACCGGCGGGGTGTGCTCGCGCCGGCATCAGCCGCTGCGCCACCATGCCACCCCGAGAATCACCAGGATGGCGACGAATTGCAGCACGACGCGCAGGCGCATCAGCTTCTGCGAAGTGCCGGCGCTGCCGCCGCGCAGCATGTTGATCAGGCCGAGCAACAGCACGAGCGCGACGGCGCCGACGGCGATCGGCACCAGGGAGGAGGAGAAGCTCATCGGCAGGGTTTAGAGCGCCGGCACCGGCTTGACCAGCCGGGCCGCGGCGGCGAAGCGCCACAGTCCAAAGCTCATCGGTAACGCCGCTGCACGATCAGGTTGGCGGCGACGGTGAGCAGCAGCGTCGCCGTCATCAGAATGAAGGAGATGGCGCCCCCGAAGGGCCAGTTGTTCTGCTGGGCGAACTGACCGTAGACCAGCGGCCCCATCATCTGGAATTTCGGCCCGCCGAGCAGCACCGGGGTGGCATAGGCGTTCATCGCCAGGATGAAGGTCAGGATCGTGCCGGCGAGGATGCCGGGCAAGGCGAGCGGCCAGAGTACGCGCCGGAACATCGCCGCCGGGCCGGCGCCGAGGCTGAAGGCGGCCTCCTCGACATTGCGGTCGATGCCCTCGATCACGCTTTGCAAGGTCAGCACCATGAAGGGCAGGTTGACCGCGACGATGCCGATCAGCACGGCGTTCTCGGTGAACATGATCTCGATCGGCTCGTCGATCAGGCCCAGCCCGATCAGCGAGGCGTTGAAGGCGCCCTTGTTGCCGAAGGCGGTCATCCAGCCGGCGGCGCGCACGGCGTTGCCGACGAAGAGCGGCAGCACGACCAGCATGACCATGAGGTTCTTGAAGCGGCTCTGGGTGCGCGCCAGTACATAGGCCAGCGGGAAGCCCATGATCAGGCAGGCGAGGGTACAGATCACCGCGACGCGGACCGTGCGCAGCAGCACGTTGAGATAATAGGCGTCGGTGAAGAACTTGACGTAGTTCTCAACCGTCAGCCCGTCGACCATGAACTGGCCGGGAATGAACTGGTTCAGCGAATAGCGGAACAGGATCGCGACCGGGCCGATGAGGCCGATCGCGACCAGGATCGTCGCCGGCACGACGAGCATGCCGGCAAGGCTGGTGCGGGCGCCCGCGACGGGCTCGGGGGCGGTGGTCATGCGCGTGGCTCGTCATTCCGGGGCGCACCGCAGGGGCGAGCCCGGAACCCATGAACACGAGTCTGGACCAGAACGAGCGCCATGCCCTCAGCCTTTGCTTGCAGCACCGATGGTCACGGGTTCCGGGCTCATCGCTGGCGCGATGCCCCGGAATGACGGCGAGTTCCTCACCCCTTGAAGACCTTGTCCCACCACTCCTTCATCGCCGCGTCGTTCTTGGCGAGATAGCCGTAGTCGAGGTCCTTGAGGCGCTTTTCCTCCTCGGGCGTGAAGCCGATGCGCTTCTGCAGGTCGGGCGCGATGGTCAGGCCGGTGACGGTGCCGTTATAGCCCATGTCGACGGCAAAGGCCTCCTGCGCGCTCTTCTCGAGCATGGCGTTCATGTAGAGATAGGCGTTCTCCTTGTTCGGGGCGTTCTTCGGAATCGAGAAGCCCGAGATATAGAGCGGGATGCCCTCGCTCGGCGCGGCAGACTCGACGGGGATGCCGGCGTTCTGCCATTGCACGGCGCGCGCCTTCCACATCACGCCGATGCCGATCTCCTCCGTCTTCATCGCCTGGGCGAAGGCCTCGTTGGTCGGGTAGATGCGGGCGCCGGCCTTCTTGGCCTCGAGCAGCACCTTCTTGGCGCCCTCGAAATCGACCATGCTGGCGCCGCCGGTCGCGGCCATCGAGGCGGCCATGATCACATAGAGATACTGGATGTCGATGATGCCGATCTTGTTGCCATGCTTGGGATCGAACGCATCCTTGAAGCTGGTCGGAGCCGGGTCGATCAGCTTGGGATTGTAGACCACCACCTTGCCGGAATAGATCTGGCCGATGCCATAGGGGTACTTCATCGACGGCATCAGGTTCTTGGCGTTCGGGATCTTGGCGTAGTCGAGCTGCTCGAGGACGCCGGCCTCGTTCATCTCGTACATGTTCGCCGAGGACAGGCCCTGGATATCGGTGGTGCCGCGCGGCAGGCGCCGCTCGGCGACCATCTTGGCGCGGCGCGGCGAATCCGAGGCCTGATCCTGCAGGATCTCGATGCCCTTGGGCTTGAGCAGCGGCTCCTCGATGTTCTTGGTCAGCAGGCGGGCATAGTCGCCGCCCCAGGTGCCGACCACGACCTTGCCGCCGGCCTGGGCGAGGGCGCTGCCGCCGAGCGCCGGCATCAGCGCCGCGGCCGCGGTCCCGGCCGCCAGCCCCTTCAGGATATCGCGTCTGTCGATCATCTTCATGTTTTTTCTCCCCTGTTGGACGCCTGCCGAGAGAGAGTTCGGGCATGAGCTGAGCCGGAAACGATGTCCAGTCCCGGCGCCATGCCTTCAGCCCTCGCGCGGATAGACGAGCCCGGCGTCTTCGGCCCAGCCTATCGTGATCGTGTCTCCCGGTTTCGGTTCGGCCGCGCCCTGCCGGTTCGGCAATTGCAGCAGCATGCGGTCATGCTCGGTCAGCCGGACATCGATGTCGAGCAGCGCGCCGAGATAGGAAACATGCTCGACGCGGGCCGGGAAACGGTTGGTACAGCCTTCCGCCTCCGCGCCGATGGCGAGGCGTTCGGGCCGCAGCGCCAGGGTCGCCGGCCCGCTCGCCGGGGCGTTGCAGCCGATCTCGAGCCCGCCCCGGGTGCGGAAGCGGCCGGGCGTTGCGATCTCGCCGTCGAGAAAGGCGCTGCGGCCGATGAAGCCGGCGACGAAGCGGTCGGCCGGCTTCTCGTAGAGCTCGCGCTGGGTGCCGATCTGGCGGACCTTGCCCTTCTCCATCACCACCAGCCGGTCGGCCATGGTGAGCGCCTCCTCCTGGTCGTGCGTGACCATGATCGTGGTCAGGCCGAGCTTGCGCTGCAGGTCGCGGATCTCGACACGGACCTCCTGGCGCAATTTGGCGTCGAGATTGGAAAGCGGCTCGTCGAGCAGCAGCACGTCGGGCTGCATGGCGAGCGCCCGGGCCAGCGCGACGCGCTGCTGCTGGCCGCCGGAGAGCTGGCGCGGATAGCGCGCGTCGAAGCCGGTGAGCTGGACGAGGCGCAGGGTCTCGGCGACGCGCGGGGCGCGCTCCGCCGGGGCCATCTTGCGCATCTCCAGGCCGAAGGCGACGTTGTCGGCCACGCTCATATGCGGGAACAGCGCATAGCTCTGGAAGACCAGCCCGCAATTGCGCTTCCAGGGCGGCAGGGTGGTGACGTCGCGCTCGCCGATGGTGATGGCGCCGGCCGTCGGCTGGATGAAGCCGGCGACCATGCGCAGCGTCGTGGTCTTGCCGCAGCCGGAGGGGCCGAGCAGCACGAGGAACTCGCCATCGGCGATGTCGATGCTGAAATCATCGACGGCGTGGAACTCGCCATAGGTCTTGCGGAGATGTTCGATCGAGAGGCGCGCCATCAGACGACCCGGCTCAGCTTGACGTAACGGTCTGTGACGATCATCGCCGCTCCGATCAGGACGATCTGGATGACCGAGGCGGCGGCGACTGCCGGATCGATCTTCCATTCGAGATATTGCAGGATCGCGATCGGCAAAGTGGTCCGCCCCGGCCCGACCAGGAACAGGCTCATCTCCAGATTGCCGAAGGAGGTGACGAAGCCGAACAGCGCCGCGGCGACGAGACCCGGCCGGATGCTCGGCAGGGTGACGCGCCAGAAGGTCTTCCACGGGCCCGCGCCGAGGTTCTGCGCCGCCTCCTCGATGGTCCGGTCGAAGCCGGCGAGGCTCGCCGTGACAAGCTTCACCACCCAGGGGATGACGATCAGCGTGTGCGCCGCGACGAGGCCGGCGGGCGAGCCCATCACCGGCAGGCCGGTGGCGATCTCGGTCTCGATCTGGAAGACATAGATCGCGGTGCCGAGCACGATGCCGGGCATGACCAGCGGCAGCAGCAGGAAGGTGTTGAGCGCCGGCCCGAGCACGATGCGGTGCCGGACCAGAGCGAGGCTGGCAGGAACGCCGAGGGCGAGCCCGATCAGCGTCGCCAGCACGCCGGTCTGGAGGCTGAGCAGGAAGCCGTCGACGAAGGACTTGTTGCCGGCCGCCGCCGCGAACCATTTCAGCGAGTACCCCTCCGGCGGAAAGGAGGGGATCTCCTGGCGGAAGAAGGCGAGCCAGGTGACGAAGATCAGCGGCAGCAGGATGAAGCCGAGCGAGAGCAGGGCCGCGCCGTTGAGCGCGATGCGGCCGGGGCTCAGGCGAACGGCAGTCAAGCGCGCTCCCCGCTTGCGCGCGACGAAGAGGCGGCTGCTCCGTCATTCCGGCCGGAGCGAAGCGGAGCGCCGGAATCCATCTTAGGGCACCGAAGCGTCCTATGATGGATTCCGGAGCGGCGCGGCTTCGCCGCTTGTCCGGAATGACGGCGTGTTTCTTCCGCCAAATGCCAGCTCCTCACTGCAGCGTGTTCTTGTGGAACACGCCGCCTTTCATGATCGCCGGCAGCTTCGCGCCCTGGTCCTGGAACAGGCCGAGATCTTTCAGCGGGTCGCCGTCGATCAGGATGATATCGGCAAAGGCCCCTGCACGCAGGGTGCCGAGCTTGCCTTCCATGCGCAGCAATTGCGCGCCGATCGTGGTCGCCGAGCGGATGATCTCGATGGGCGAGAGCACCTCGCGGCGCAGCAGGAATTCGCGCGACTGGTCGACCTGGAGCTGGCCGAGCAGGTCCGAGCCATAGGCGACCGGGACGCCGGCGCGCTTGCAGATCTCGAGCGACTTCAGGCCGCCATCGATGACGAGGTCGTTCTTGGCCAGCATGTCGCCGGTCATGCCGAATTCGGCGGCGCGCTCCTTCATCGCGTAATAGGCGACGAGATTGGCGGTCAGGAACATGTCGTTCTGCGCCATCAGCTTGGCCGAGGCCTCGTCGATCAGGTTGCCGTGCTCGATGGCGCGCACGCCGCATTGCGCGGCCCGCGTGATCGCCTCGGGCGTATAGGCATGGGCGCAGACATAGCGGCCGAAGGCTTTCGCTTCCTCGACCGCGGCGTGGACCTCGTCGACGCTGAACTGCATCGAATCGAGCGGGTCATAGGGGCTGGCGACGCCGCCCGACATCATGATCTTGATGTGGTCGGCGCCGAGCCGCATCTGCTCGCGCGCCGATTTGCGCACCGAGGAGACGCCGTCCGAGATGTTCATGGTGTAGGCCATGGCGTTGCAGCAATGGCAGCGCGCGCCGAAATCGGTGCGCCGGCGCGGATCGCTATGGCCGCCGGTCGGGCCGATCGCGGCGCCGGCGATGAACAGGCGCGGCCCGGCGACATCGCCCTTCTCGACCGCTTCCTTGATGCCCCAGTCGGCGCCGCCGGTGTCGCGCACGCTGGTGAAGCCGCGGTCGAGCATGCCCTTCATCAGCCTGACCGCCCGCGCCGTCATCAGCGTCAGCGGCATGCTTTCCAGGGTGCGGATATAGACCTCGGAGAGGAAGACATGGACATGGCTGTCGATCAGGCCGGGCATCAAGGTGCGCCCGCCGCAATCGACGACATCGGCCCTGGCGGCCTTGAGCGGCTTGTCCGAGACCTCGCGGATCAGATCGCCCTCGACCAGGATCTCATGGCCGCCGCGCAACTCGCCGTGGTCAGGCTCCAGCATGGCGAAGTTGCGGAACAGGATCTGCGTCATGGCGTGAAGGCCTCCGAGCGGTCAGATTCTGATATATTATGAGGTCCGGCCTGCTTGTCCATCACGCCATGCGGGAGTTGCCGGGTGGCTCTCGCCTGTTGCGATCAGCCGGCCGCCATCGCGTTCTGCGCCAGGGCCCGGCTGCGGATCGGCGTCGAAAGGTTGTCGGCCAGCGCCCGGCTGATCGCCGGAAGCCCGTCGAGCAGGCTCGGCTGGAAGGCCTGCGAGGGCGGCAGGCGCTTGGGCAAAGCGTGCAGCGCCCTGGCCATCTGCAGCGGGTCGCGCTGGCCGTCGCCGCTCTCGGTGGGGTCGTGCAGCACATCGATCAGGCGCAGGCTGTCGGCGCGCTCGGCGCGGATCGCCTGCTCCAGCCGCGGCTTGACCCGCGGCACGATCAACGCCGGCTTGTCGAAGGAGAGGATCTCGCAAAAGGTGTTGTAGCCGCCCATGGCGACGACGCAGTGGGCCCGGTTCATCAGGAGTTCGAGCCTGGGCTCGAAGCCGATGCTCTCCAGCTTGGGCAGCCGGGCGATGCGGTCGGTGAATTCCTTGCGCTTCTCGCGCGACATGAACGGGCCGAAGACGATCAGCGCCGGCAATTCGATCGTCGGATCGGCCTCGTAAGCCGAGATCACCCAGTCGATCACGCCGGCGCCGTCGCCGCCGCCGCCGGGCGTCACCAGGATGAACGGGCCCTTGGTGATGCGCGGATGCCGGTTCGGCGGCATCGGGGAAGGCACGGCGCGCTTGAGATAGCCGGTATAGAGCACCTTGTCGGCGAAGAGATGCTGGTTGGGCAGGCCGATGAGCGGGTTGTAGACGCTCTCCAGCCCGTAGACGAAGATGTCGTCATAGATTTGGGCGAGGGCATCGAGCGCGCCGCTCTGGCGCCATTCCTCCTGCAGCTTGCCGGGCTCGTCGAGCACGTCGCGCAGGCCGAGGACGATGCGCGCCCCGCGCCGGCGCAGGATCTCCAGCGAGGGCAGCAACTCGCCGCGCAGGCCGATCGGCTCCTTGTCGACGATGACCACGTCCGGGTCGAAGGAGAGCACGACCTGCTTGATGATCTCGGTGCGCAGGCGGATCGTGTCGCCGAGGTCGAGATTGAGGTGATGCGGCCAATAGCGGCCGTCGCTCTGCTTCTCGATGCCGGGGATGCGGACATAGTCGACGCCGGCACCGAACTGGAAGCTCGAGATCACCGAGGAGCCGGAGACAATGATCACTGATATATGAGGGTAGCTTGCGACCAGCGAATTGGCGATCGCGCGGCAGCGGCGGATATGGCCGAGGCCGAAGGTGTCATGGCTGTAGATCAGAACCCGCGGCGCATGCGGGCTGCCGGGCGGGCGACGCGTCCCGCTGTCTTCGATGAGGCTGAGGGACATGCCGCGTCGCGTCCTCTGCTGGAAGGTCAGACGGCCTCCTGGGGACGGAGAACGCACCGATACTGGCGGCGACCATAGCGCCGCCGGAGGCTCAGTCCAAGCCCGCCGACGGCGCAAACAGCATGGACGGCGCTGCCAGGGTGACGGCGGGGTGATCGGCGATCCGCGCCAGCAGGGTGTCGAGGAAGGCCCAGGTGGTCGCGTCGTGGTCGCGATGGTGGAGCAGCAGCCCGAAGCTGGCCTTCGGCTCCGGCCTCTGGCGCCGGTCGGCGAGCCGGGCGAGCATCTCGGCCAGCAGGTCGCCGGCGCTCCGGCCGGTGCGGCCATGATGCCAGTCGATCAGGTCGAGGTCGCTGTTGACCAGCACCGGGCCGCCTTGCGGGCCGAGCGCGAAATTGCGGAAGCAGGACAGGCCGGCGAGGCCGAGCTCCGGCAGGCCGGCGGCGATGCCCGGGTCGATCCGGTTCCAGGGCGGCACGAAGACCGGCAGGGCGCGTGCGCCGAAAAGTTCGCGCAGGCGCTGCCAGCCCTGGGCGATTTCCAGGAGAACCCCGTCAGCCGGCCGGTGATTGCCGACCTCCGCCTTCTTCTGTGCGGCGGGCGCGTGGTTGCGATGCCAGGCGCCGTGCTGGCAGGGGAAGAGCAGCGGGGCGCTTTCGAGCCTGCGCGCGAGAGCCTCCTCGGCCAGCATCGGGATCGTCGCCAGCAGCACCGGCGCCGCGAAGCGCTCGGCCAGCGCGGCGAGCCGGTCGAGCTGGGCGCTGGGGGTGACGGCATCGTCGTCGCGCAGCCAGAGCGCGATGCGCCTGCCGGCAAGGGCCCAGCGGTCGAGTTCGGCGATGAGCGCCGGCCAGTCCGCCTGCGCGCTCACCGGCCCGCCTCGCAGCCCTGCGCGCGGTGGCATCGCATCGCGGCTTCCAGAGCCTGGCCGAGGATGGCGCAGGCGGCCTCGCCATTGCGCTCCTCGCGGGCGAAAATCCGGGCGGCGGCGCCCATGCGCAGGCGCCGCCCGGGCTCGTCGATCAGGGTCGCGATCGCCCCGGCGAGGGCCGCCTCGTCATGGCCGGGTACGAGCAGCGCGGTGCGGCCGGGCTCGACCATGGCGGGAACGCCGCCGCTGTCGAGCGCCGCGACGGGAAGGCCGGCGGCCTGGGCTTCCAGATAGACCAGGCCATAGGCCTCGTTGAGGCCGGGCCAGACGAAGAGGTCGTGCGCGGCGAGCTCGGCCTGGATCTCGGCATGGCTGCGCCGGCCGAGCCAGCGCAGGCGTTCCGGAGCGAAGCCGGCGAAAACGGCCTCGATCTCGGCGCGCTGGGTGCCGTCGCCGATCAGCGTCAGGGTCCAGGGCCGGTCCGCGATCCGGGCGAGGACGCGCGCCAGGGCGAAGTAGCTGTTCTCCTTGGTGCCCTTGCGCATCATGGCGACGACGATGAGGCGGACGGGCTCGCCGGCTGCGGGCGCCGCGCCCGTCCGGGCCGGAATCTCGCCTTCGGCGAGCAGGAAGGGCAGCAGGTCGACCAGCCGGTCTGCGTCGGAGACTAGCTTCGCCAGCCCCTCGCGGTCGCGGGGCGTCATGCAGAAATGCAGATCGGCGCGCAGGATCGCGGCGCGCGCCAGCGCCGCCGCGGGCGCCCATGGCCCGTCGAAGCGCTTGGGCGCATCGCTGTCCTCGGCGAGGACGTAAGGCAGGTCGAAGCGCTCGGCGAGGGCGGGGCCGATCAGGTCCGGAGCGCGGTAATGGCAATGATAGGTGAAGAACAGATGCGGCCGCGCGGCCGGGTCCTGCCAGATATCGGCGAGCCGTTCGACCACTTCCTGCGCCGCCGCCTGGTTGGCGGCGAGCAGGCCTTCGTCGGGCTCGCGCATGAAGCTGCGCTCGGCCGGCACGATCTCGACCGCATGGCCGAGCCGGCCGAGCAGCGCGACGAGCTGGCGGGCCATGCGCCGGTCGCCGGAGATGGCGCCGTCGCCAAACCGGTTCAGCGGCGTGTGGAAGGCGATCTTCAGCGCAGGCATGGACGGCAATCCGGCTGGCGCGGCCGCGCTCAGCGATAGGGGTCGGCCGCGTCGCGCAAGCCGTCGCCGAGGAAGTTGAAGGCGAGGATGATGACGATGACGGGGACGCATGGATAGAGCAGCCAGGGATAGAGCGCCACCACGTTGATGTTCTGGGCCTCGTTGAGCAGCACGCCCCAGCTGGTGATCGGCGGGCGCAGGCCGAGGCCGAGGAAGGAGAGCGCCGTCTCGCCGAGGATGGTCTTGGGCACGGTGATGGTGGCGGCGGCGATGAGATGGCTCATGAAGCCCGGAACGAGGTGCAGGCCGATGATGCGGGCGGGCTTTGCCCCCATCAGCTGGGCGGCGACGACATAATCCTCCTCGCGCAGCGAGAGCAGCTTGGAACGCACGGCGCGCGCCAGCCCGGTCCAGTCCATCAGGCCGAGGATCACCGTGATGCCGAAATAGACCAGGAGCGGGCTCCAGGAGGCCGGCATGATCGCGCTCAGCGCCAGCCAGAGCGGAATATGCGGCAGCGACTGCACGATCTCGATCAGGCGCTGGACGACGAGGTCGACCTTGCCGCCGTAATAGCCGGCGATGCCGCCGATGACGACGCCGAGCACGAAGGAGACCATGACGCCGAGCAGGCCGATGGTCAGCGAGATGCGCCCGCCATAGAGGATGCGCGAGAACATGTCGCGGCCGAGCCGGTCGGTACCGAGCAGGAAGAGCGTGCCGCCTTCGGGCGGGCAGAAGAGGCGCAGGTTGCCCGGGAAAAGGCCCCAGAAATAATAGTCGTCGCCACGGCAGAAGAAGCGGATCTGCTGGGGCTTTGCGGTGTCGACGTCGTATTCGCGCTTCAGGTTCTCCATGTTGAGACGCTGGGTGTAGGGGTAGACGAAGGGGCCGAGGAAGGTGCCTTCGTGGAACAGGTGCACCCGCTGCGGCGGCGCCCGGATGAAGTCGGTGTCGCGGGTCATGTAGTGATAGGGCGCCAGCAGCTCGCAGATCAGGATCGAGCCGTACATCAGCAGGATGACGACGCCCGAGATCACCGCGAGCCTGTGCTTGCGGAACTTCCACCACATCAGCTGCAGCTGCGGGGCGAGATAGACGCGCTCCTGCTCCGGCGACATCTTCTCGACGGCATAGGGCTCGAACGGCGCGGTCGACCAGCTATGCGGCAGCGGCGCGGTCTCGGCGGCGGGAGGTTGCGAGGTTTTCACTTGGTCGCCGTTCCCTGCAGGCGGATGCGCGGGTCGAGGATCGCGAGCGCGATGTCGGAGATCAGCACGCCGATCACGGTGAGGAAGGAGAGGAACATCAGGAACGAGCCGGCAAGATACATGTCCTGGCTCTGTAGCGCGCGGATCAGCAGCGGGCCGGTGGTCTGCAGCGAGAGGACGATGGCGACGATCTCGGCGCCGGAGACGATCGAGGGCAGGATGTCGCCGATGTCGGAGACGAAGAAGTTCAGCGACATGCGCAAGGGATATTTGCGCAGCGCCTTGCCCGGCGGCAGGCCCTTGGCGCGGGCGGTGACGTAATACTGCTTCTGGAGCTCGTCGAGCAGGTTGGCGCGCACCGAGCGGATCATCCCGGCCGTGCCGCCGGCGCCGATGATGATCACCGGGATCCAGAGATGCTCGAGCACCGATCTGAACTTGGCCCAGCTCATCGGCTGGTTGAGATATTGCGGGTCGACGAGGCCGCCGATCGAGGTGCCGAACCAGACATTGGCGAAATAGAGGAAGACCAGCGCCAGCAGGAAATGCGGCACGGCGAGCCCGATCAGGCCGATGAAGGAGAGCCCGTAATCGCCCCAGCTATACTGGTGCGTCGCCGAATAGATGCCGATCGGGAAGGCGACGATCCAGGTGAAGATGATGGTGAAGAACGAGACGACTATCGTCAGGAACAGGCGATCGCCGACGATGTCGCGAACGGGCATCTGATACTCGAAGGAGTAGCCCATATCGCCGCGCAGCAGGCCGGTGACCCACCAGAAGTAGCGCTCGATCGGCGGCTTGTCGAAGCCGTACTCCTTCTTCAGGAACTCGACGCGGCTCATGTCCGCCTTCTCGCCCTGGGCCTGCATCTCGGCGACGAGCGTCTCGAAATAGTCGCCCTCCGGCAGGTTGATCACCGTGAAGATCAGCGCGCTGGTGACCAGCAGCGTCGGGATCATCACCAGGAGGCGCTTGAGGATGTAGTTCAGCAGCACGGCCCTGCGCCCCTCACTTGCCAGCCGGTGCGTCGGCGAACCAGAAGGTATCCGGCAGATAGCGGCCGAAGAAGGCCCCGGGCTCGAAGCTGTAGAGACCCTTCTCCGGCACGTTGCGCAGGTTCCTCGAAACGACGACGGGCTGCAGCGTGGCGTTGATCACGCCGATCGTGAAGAGCTGCTCGGCATTGATCCTGAGCATCTTCTGCCAGATCTCCCGCCGCTCGTCATGCGTCGTCGACCGGCGCCAGGCCGTGTAGAGCTCGACCAGTTCCTTGGCCGCGGGCAGGGACGGGGCCTCGCCTTCGCGCCCGCCGGATTCGTGGAACTGGCCCCAGCGCGGCCAGTTGAACTGGCTGGGCGAGGTCGGGGCCAGCGCGTCGGGCTCCATGTCCGCCGCCACCAGCGCATTGTCCATCCCGGACCAGACCGACATCACCGTCTGGCCGGCGAGGATGCGGCGCCGGAAGACGTCGAGCTGCGACGAGCGCGGATGCATCTTCAGCCCGATGGCGCGGAAATCCTCCTTCAGCAGGTCGAGGATGTCGGTCTCCTCGGTCGAGGCGCCGGCGGTCTCGATGTTGAACTCCAGGCGCCTGCCGTCCGGGAACAGCCTGATGCCCTCGGAGTCGCGCTTGGCCAGCCCGATCTCGTCGAGCAGGCGGTTGGCCTCGGCGCGGTCCTGCTTCATCCAGAGATGCGCCAGTTCCTTGTCGTAGAGCGGGCTCTCGGGCAAAGCGGTGTTGCCGCTCTCCTTGGCGAGGCCGAAGAAGATGACGCGGTTGATGTCCTTGCGGTTGATCGCGAGCGAGAGCGCCTTGCGCCAGCGCAGGTCGCGGTTGAGATCGCGCCAGACAGGGTCGATCGCATTCAGGTTCGGCATCAGCGCGAAATAGGCGCCTTCGGCGCGCTTCCAGAGCCTGACGTCGAAATTCATCCGCTTCGAGGCTTCCTTCAGGAAGGTGTAGTTGTCGAAGCGCAGATAGCGCGCCTGCAGGTCGCTCTCGCCGGCCGCGGTCTTGGCCGGGATCAGCGAGGAGGTGCCGATGGTCAGCGTCACCTCGTCGACATAGGGCAATTGCCTACCCTTGGCGTCGACGCGGTGGAAATAGGGATTGCGGACGAAGCTGAACTGCTGGGCCGGGATCGCGGTGGTGTTCATCCACGGGTCGAGCGTCGGCAGGTCGGGGTTCTCCGGGCGGTACTGGCGCGAGAAGCGCTCATGCAGCGAGCCCCAGTCCTTGACGCG
>NZ_JAKFED010000101.1:0-9387 GCF_036675845.1 Allobosea sp.
AAGCCCTTGATCGCCTTGTCGGCCTCGGCGATCCCATCCGAGAAGGCGACGACCGGCGCACCGGCCCGGCGGATCGCGTCGACATCTGCCGGCGCCAGCGCCGCGATCAGCCTCTCGGAATTCCCGATCACGTCCTCGACGAAGCGGGTGATCACCCGGCGCACCAGCTCGTTGCTGGCGCGCGGCTTCTCCAGCCCCGGATGCAAGTGCTCGATCTCGTCGAGCAGCCCGGCGAGGAAGGGCACGGCGCGCAGTTCGGAGAGTTCGAAAAACCCGGCCCGCAGCCCGTCGTCGATGTCGTGGGCGTTATAGGCGATGTCGTCGGCCAGCGCCGCGGCCTGCGCCTCGGCCGAGGCATGGCTGTCTAGCCAGAGGTCCTGCTTCTCCTGATATTCGAGGATCGCCGCCGGGATGCCGGTCGCGGCATAGCGCGCCACCGGCCGGCCATCGGCTGCGAGCAGCGGGCCGTTGTGCTTGACCAGCCCTTCCAGCGTCTCCCAGGTCAGGTTCAGCCCGTCGAAGCCGGCATAGCGGCACTCCAGCCGGGTCACGATCCGCAGCGTCTGGGCGTTGTGGTCGAAGCCGCCGAAGCCCTGCATGCAGGCATCGAGCGCGTCCTCGCCGGTATGGCCGAAGGGCGTGTGGCCGAGATCATGCGCCAGCGCCAGCGCCTCGGCGAGGTCCTCGTCGAGCCCCAGCGCCCGGGCCAGGGCCCGCGCGATCTGCGCGACCTCGATCGAATGGGTCAGGCGGGTGCGGAAATGATCGCCCTCATGCGAGACGAAGACCTGGGTCTTGTGCTTCAGCCGGCGGAAGGCGGTGGAATGGATGATGCGGTCGCGGTCGCGCTGGAACGGGTTGCGCGTCGCCGAATCCGGTTCCGCCACCAGCCGGCCGCGGCTCGTCGCGGTGCGGCAGGCGTAAGGCGCGCGCCAGCGGTCGCCGGGCTCGCGCGGATGAAGCGGATCTGGTGCTGGCGCCATGTTCGCTCGCTGCATCTTCGCTGGCTGCATCTTCGCTGGGTGCTTGGCTGCCCGTCGGCGGACGCGGCTTGAACGGGCGCGTGCAGGCCATTACCTTTGCAATCGAGGCAGGAGCAAGGATGTTCTGCGCATGACCACCACGATCGAGGCCAATCCGCACGCGATCTCGCTGACCGACAAGGCGGCGGGGCGCATCGTCGCGGTCATGGCCAAGGAGCCGCCCGGCTCGATGCTGCGCGTCAGCGTCGCCGGCGGCGGCTGCTCGGGCTTCCAGTATGTCTTCGACATCGACCGCGAAAAGGCGCCGGGCGATCTCGTCATCGAGCGCAGCGGCGCGACGGTGCTGATCGACGAAACCTCGCTCGACCTGCTCGAAGGCTGCACGATCGACTTCGTCGACGATCTCGTCGGCCAGTCGTTCAAGATCACCAATCCGAACGCCACGGCCTCCTGCGGCTGCGGGACCTCGTTCGCGCTCTGACACAGGGCGTCATGCTCGGGCTTGCCCCGAGCATCTCTTCGCGCGTGTGGGATATGATCGGCGAGCCCATCTCGTCATGAGATGATCGGGGCAAGCCCGACCATGACGCTCGCGTGGCCGGCTCAGTGCGACGAGATCGCCCCGCCATGCTCGAGCCTGATCTCGGCGGCCATCAGCCCCTTCGGCCCCGGCCCGTAGCGGACCAGCACGGTCTGGCCGGGGATCAGCTCGACGATGCCGTAACGGCGCAGCGTCTCCATATGGACGAAGATGTCGGGCGAGCCCTCGCCTGCCGAGACGAAGCCGAAGCCGCGCAGGCGGTTGAACCACTTCACCACCATGCGCTCGAGCCCGCTCGTCGGCGTCACCGTCGCATTGGTGCGCGGCATCGGCATCTCGGAGGGATGACGGCCGGCGGAGGTGTCGATCGAGAGCACGCGGATCGCCTGGCGGCCGCGCGGCTTCTCGATCACCTCGAGCACGATGCGGGCACCTTCGGCGATGGCGTTGAAGCCGTCGCGCTTCAGGATGGTGACATGGACGAGGACGTCGCTGCCGCCATCTTCCGCCACGACGAAGCCGTAGCCCTTGCTGACATCGAACCATTTGACGTGGCCGGCCAACTCGGTGCCCGTCTCGACGCCGCCTCCGTCTGGCCCGTCGAGCCGCATGACCCGGTTGAGCGATTGGATCGGACCGACCGGGGGTCGCCCATTATCGCCATACTCGTCGGACATGGGCCGCTCATCTCCGCGCGAAACCTGATTCGTCTTGCAACGATAGCATTGCAGCGGACTCGCGAAACAGCGCCAACCCTCTCATCCACATGATCGCGCACAGGATCGCGGCGGGAAAACGCGCCTGGAGCGGCTTGGCAGGCTGCTTGCGCCGCAAGAAGCCCCGGCCGGCCGTCGCCATGCAGCCTCGCCTTCCGGAGCCGAAGCCGCGGCGATTCCATGCGGAGGCCTCCGGGTCTAGGATCGGCAGGTCCGCCATGGAGATCCCCGCAGATGCCCGATCTTGCGACGCTGATGCTGTTCACCGCCGCGTGCGCCGTCCTGACCGCGACGCCCGGCCCGGACATGCTGCTGATCGCCTCGCGCAGCCTCGGCCAGGGGCGCCTGGCGGGCTTCGTCACCTATGCCGGCATCGCGACCGGCAGCTATCTGCAGGCGCTCGCGGCCGCCTATGGCCTGTCGCAGCTCTTCCTTTTGGTGCCGGCCGCCTATGACGCCCTGCGCTGGGCTGGCGCAGCCTATCTGCTCTACCTCGCCTGGAAGACCCTGCACGGCCCCGCCATGCTGTTCTCTCCGGCGGCGGAGACCGGTACCGCACCGCTGCGCCAGATCTTCCTGCAGGGCCTGCTGACCAATCTGCTGAACCCGAAGATGGCGCTGTTCATGCTGGCGCTGCTGCCGCAGTTCCTGCGGCCCGAGGCCGGCTCGCTCCTGCTGCAGGTGGTCGTTCTGGCGACGATCCTCAACCTGATGGGCCTCGCCACCAACGGCCTCGTCATCCTGGCGGCGAACCGGCTCGGCCGGCTGATGTCGGCCCGGCCCGGCCTGGCGCGCTGGCCGCAGCGGGTCCTGGGCGCGGTCTTCGGGGGGCTCGCCTTGCGCCTCGCCTTCGCCTCGCGGGATTGAACAGGCACGTCATGCTCGGGCTCGACCCGAGCATCGCCTGCAAGAGATTCCCGGGTCTGCGCTTCGCTTCGCCCGGGAATGACGCCTGCTTCAGTTCGCCAGCCGCGCCAGCGCGGCGCCGATCTCGCCGCGCACGACGAGGTCGGCGATCGGGTCGAGATCGGTCGGCTCGCGGTTGAGGATCACGAGCTTGGCGCCATTGCGCTTGGCGACGACCGGAAAGCTCGCGGCCGGGAACACCACCAGGGAGGAGCCGGCGACGAGATAGAGATCGGCCGACAGCGTCATCTCATGGGCGCGCAGCATCTGGCGCTGCGGCATCTGCTGGCCGAAGGAGATCGTCGCGGCCTTCACCACGCCGCCGCAGATCAGGCAGTCGGGCGGCTCGCCGCTGGCCTCGAACTCCTGGCGGATCGCCGCCAGCTCATGGCGCCAGCTGCAGGTCAGGCAGGTCGCATAGGTGCCGTTGCCGTGGAGCTCGATCACCGCCTCATTGGCGATGCCCGATGCCTGGTGCAGCCCGTCGATGTTCTGGGTGATCACGCCAGGCGCCCGCCCTTCCGCCACCAGCGTCGCCAGCGCCCGGTGGCCGCGATTGGGCCGGGCATCGGGGCAATGATCGTCCATCGCGAATTTGCGCCGCCACGCCTCGGCCCTGGCCTCCCGGCTGCTGACGAAAACATCGAACGGGATCGGCTTGTTGACCATCCAGGGCGAGCCCGGCGAGCGGAAATCGGGCACGCCCGATTCGGTCGAGATGCCGGCGCCGGTGAAGGGGACGATCACCCGGGCGCGGTCGAGCATGGCATGCAGTTCCTCGATCGCCTCGTGCGTCTCCTCGTCCATGCCGCCGGCTCTCCCGATTTCTGTCTCGCAGCCGAATATGGCTGCGGGCGCTCCACGGTCCAAGACTGCCGGACGGTGGCCGTTGACGGCGCGTCGCGGGCGCCGCAATGCTCGCCCATGCCTTCGCCGTCCCCTGCCCCGCTGAACCCCGACCTCATCGACACCGCCACCCCGCCGATTCCCGAGGCGCAGGGCTGGGCGAAAGCCTATGACGGCCGCAACGGCCCGCTGATCGACCTGTCGCAGGCCGTGCCGGGCTCGCCGCCGCCGGCCGAATTGCTGGCGCGCCTCGCCGAGGCCGCCGCCCGGCCCGAGCAGACCCGCTATGGCGCCATCGTCGGCGACCTGGCCCTGCGCGATGCCTATGCCGCCGAGAGCAGCGCCTTCTATGGCGCGCCGATCTCTCCCGGCGAGATCGCGATCAGCGCCGGCTGCAACCAGGCCTATGTCGTGACGATGATGGCGCTGGCCCGGGCCGGCGACAATGTGCTGCTGCCGACGCCCTGGTATTTCAACCATGAGATGACGTTGAACATGCTCGGCGTCGAGCCGCGCCCGTTGCCCTGCGACCCGGCACAGGGATTCGTGCCGGACGTGGCGATCGCCGAGCGCCTGATCGACGCGCGCACCCGCGCCATCGTGCTGGTGACGCCGAACAATCCGACCGGCGCGGTCTATCCGCCGGCGACCATCGCCGCCTTCGCCGCGCTCTGCCGCAGGCGCGGCCTCTGGCTGGTCCTCGACGAGACCTATCGCGACTTCCTGCCCGAGGGCGTTGGCCGCTCGCATGAACTCTTTTCCGCAAGCGACTGGCGTGATTCGCTGATCGGCCTCTACAGCTTCTCCAAGGCCTATGCCGTCCCGGGCTGGCGGCTGGGGGCGATCACCGCCGGCGAGAAGGTGCTGGCGCAGATCGGCAAGGTGCTCGACTGCATCCAGATCAGCCCCGTCCGGGCCGGCCAGAGCGCCATCGCCTGGGGCATCGACGGCATCCGCGCCTGGCGCGAGGGCAACCGCATCGAGATCAACGCCCGCGCCGGATTGTTCCGGCAGGCGCTGGCGCCGCTGAACGGCTGGCAGGTGCTCGCGGCCGGCGCCTATTTCGCCTATGTCGCCCATCCTTTCGAAGGCATTCCGGCGGCGGAGGTCGTCCGCCGGCTGGTGCAGGAGCGCGGCGTTCTCGCTTTGCCCGGCCCCTATTTCGGCCCGGGCCAGGAGCAGCATCTGCGCATCGCCATCGCCAATGTCGGCGCCGAACGGCTCGGCGAGCTCGGCGACCGGCTGCGTGGTTTCACGCTCGCATGATCGGAGGTTTGCCGATGTCGCAGGAAAACCGCCGGACGGCGCTCCCTCTCGGCCGGGCCCTGCTCGCCGCCGCCCTGCTCTGCGCACCAGCGCTGGCCGGCGCGCAGGAGCGGGCGCAGGAAGATTCCTATTCGCCCGCCTACAAGACCTGCATGGACAAGTCGGGCGGCGTCACCGCCGCCATGCTGGACTGCGGCAGCGCCGAATACGCGAAGCTCGATGCCGCCCTGAACGCCGCCTATCGCGCGGCGACGAACGGGCTCGAAGCGGAGCAGCGCAACCTGCTGCGCGACACGCAGCGCGCCTGGCTCGCCTATCGCGATTCGAGCTGCTCCTTCATGTCCCGGCTGGGCGACCGTGGCACGATGGCCTCGCTCTCCGACCAGAGCTGCCTGATGCGCGTCACGGCCGAGCGCACGCGTTGGCTCAAGGACCTCGCGCCGCTCTGACCCCGCCGCGACCGATCCAGCGGACCGGCCGTCCCGCTCAGCGCAGCAAGGCCGCGTAGCGCTCGCGATAAGCCCAGACCAGCAGCGCGCCGCTGACGATCAGGATGATCGCGACCGGGATCCCGGCCGGGTTGATGGCGAAATGGAACAGCACGATCACCGCCATCACCGGCGCGATCAGGGCGAGCCCGAAGGCCGGCACGACATTGAACAGCAGGCTCAGGCCCCCGATCAGGTTCACCGCCTTGAGGAAGGGCCAGAAGAAGCCGGCATTCTGCAGGGCCAGCTCGAAGGCGAGCCCGCGCTCGGAGACCGGCGGGTGGATCAGGTGGTTGCCCGTCGCCAGCCACCAGAAGCCATCGACGGCACTGACGAGGAAAAGCAGGCCGAGCACGGTGCGCGGCAGGGCGACCATCAGGAAATTGCGCATGAGGTTCCGTCGAGAGTTCTTGGAAGGGCGGCCCGGGAAGAGGGCCGGCGCGCAGCGCTTGTTAGCGGTTGAGCGCTTTTCCGCGAGCCGTCATTCTCGGGCGGAGCGAAGCGCAGACCCGAGAATCTCGTGACAAGAAGGCGCCGATCAGCGCCTCATCCGGCCTGAGATGCTCGGGTCAAGCCCGAGCATGACGGCTTTCCTCACATCGTCGCACCAATCTGCCAGGGCACGAATTCGGCATCGCCATAGCCGAGCTGCTCGGATTTCGAGTGCTCGCCCGAGGCGATCTTCAGGAGCTTCTCGAAGATCTCCTGGCCCTTCGCCTCCAGCGTCACGCCGTCGAGCACGTCGCCGCAATTGATGTCCATGTCGTCGATCATCTTCTCGTAGATCGGCGTGTTGGTGGCGAGCTTGACCGAGGGCGTCGGCTTGCAGCCATAGGCCGAGCCGCGGCCGGTGGTGAAGGCGAGGATATTGGCGCCGCCGGCGACCTGCCCGGTCGCCGCGACGGGGTCGTAGCCGGGCGTGTCCATGTAGACGAAGCCCTTGTCCTTGACCTGCTCGGCATAGTGGTAGACCGCCGCCAGCGTCTTGGTGCCGCCCTTGGCCGCGGCGCCGAGCGACTTCTCCAGGATGGTCGTCAGCCCGCCGGCCTTGTTGCCGGGCGACGGGTTGTTGTTCATGTCCATCCGGGCCCGCGCCGTATAGTCCTCCCACCACTTGATGATGCCGACCAGCTTCTCGCCGACCTCGCGCGTCGCCGCGCGGCGGGTGAGCAGATGCTCGGCGCCGTAGATCTCCGGCGTTTCGGAGAGGATCGCGGTGCCGCCCTGCTCGACCAGGATGTCGACCGCAGCGCCCAGCGCCGGATTGGCGGTGATGCCGGAATAGCCGTCCGAGCCGCCGCATTGCAGGGCCAGCATCAGTTCGGAGGCCGGCACGGTCTCGCGCTTCGCCTTGTTGGCGATCGGCAGCATCACCTTCAGCGCCTCGACCCCGGCCGCGACCGCCTTCTTGGTGCCGCCGGTCTCCTGGATGGTCAGCGTGCGGAAGACGTCGCTCTCCTCGACGCCATAGGCATCCTTCATCCGTTTGATCTGGAAGCCCTCGCAGCCGAGGCCGACGACGAGCACCGCCGCCATGTTCGGATTGCAGGCATAGCCCCAGGTGGTGCGCTTCAGCACCTCGAAGCTCTCGCCATTATAGTCGATGCCGCAGCCGGTGCCGTGGGTCAGCGCGATCACGCCGTCGACATTGGGATAGTCGGCGAGGATGCCCGAGCGCTTGACCTCCTCGGCCATGAAACGTGCCGCCGAGGCCGAGCAGTTCACCGAGGTGAGGATGCCGACATAATTGCGGGTGCCGGCGCGGCCGTCCTTGCGGCGAAAGCCCTCGAAGGTCGCCTGGCTCTCGACCGGCAGCACGAATTCCGGCTTCGCCTCGGCGCAGAAGGCATAGTCGCGCTCGAAGGCATGGAAGCCGGTATTGTGCTCGTGCACCCATTCGCCGGGCGGGATGTCGACCGTGGCGAAGCCGATGATCTGGCCGAACTTGCGGATCGGCTCGTCCTTGGCGATGGCGCTGAGCGCCAGCTTGTGGCCGCGCGGGATGCGCTTCAGCGCCGTCACCCCGGCCGCACTGACCCCGACATCGACGGGATCGACCGCGACCGCGACATTGTCGGCGGCGTTGAGCTTCAGCGTGCGCGGCGGAATGGCTTTGTCGAGCATGGCATTGACCTTGGCTGGCGGCGTCCTGCTGGCTTGCCGCCCTCGCCCCAAGCAATGCCCCGATCATGGCCTTTTTTCAATCGGTTGAAAGAAGAAGCGGGCTTGCGCCCAGCGCGAGGCGGGGCATGCCAGTTCGATAATCTCCTCGTCATTCCGGCCGCAGCGAAGCGCAGTGCCGGAATGACGGAAGATCGGGCGCAGGATCGCCTACTCAGTCCAGCCGCAGCTCGTGCAGCACCTGCTCGACGATCGCCTCCTTGCTGGCGTCCACCGGCACCACCAGCGGCCGCTCGTCCACCCCCGGCTCCTCCAGCGTCGCGAACTGGCTGTCGAGCAGCGCCGGCGGCATGAAATGGTGCTGGCGCGCCGCCATGCGCGCGCCGATCAGCTCGCGCGAGCCCTTGAGATAGACCAGCGCCACATCCGGCCGGTTCCCGACGATGACCTCGCGATAGGCCCGCTTCAGCGCCGAGCAGGTGACGATGCCGTTGCCGCCCGTGGCGCGCAATTCGTCGATCCAGGCCGCGATCGCCGCCAGCCAGGGCTTGCGGTCCTCGTCGGTCAGCGGAATGCCGCTCGACATTTTGGCGACGTTTTCCGGCGGATGGAAGGAATCGGCGTCGCGGAAGGGCCAGCCGAGCCGCTGCGCCAGGCGCTCGCCCAGCGAGGTCTTGCCTGAGCTGGCGACGCCCATGACGACGATGACGGCCGGCTTGCCGGCGGGCTGCGTGCTGTCCATCGCCTCAGTCCTGCTTCTTCGGCTCGACATGGCCGCCGAAGCCGGCGCGCATCGCCGAGAGCACCTTCTCGGCGAAGGTGTGGTCCTTGCGCGAACGGAAGCGGGTGTAGAGCGAGGAGGTCAGCACCTCGGCCGGCGTCGCGGTCTCGACCGCGGCCTGCACGGTCCAGCGCCCCTCGCCCGAATCCGAGACATGGCCGGAATAGGCCGAAAGCTCCTCGTCGGCGGCGAGCGCCGAGGCGGTGAGGTCGAGCAGCCAGGAGGTCACGACCGAGCCGCGCCGCCAGACCTCGGAAATCTCGGCGACGTCGAAGTCGAAGCCGTATTCCTCCGGCAAGCCCTCCTTGGCCGAGGCATTGCGCAAGAGGTCGAAACCCTCCGCGAAAGCCTGCATCATGCCGTATTCGATGCCGTTATGGACCATCTTGACGAAATGCCCGGCGCCGGCCGGCCCGCAATGCAGATAACCCTGCTCGGCGGTCGGATTGCGGCCCTCGCGATGGCCGGTCGGCTCAATCTCGCCCTTGCCCGGTGCCAGCGCCTGGAAGATCGGCTCGAGCCGGTCGAAGACGCCCTTGTCGCCGCCGATCATCAGGCAATAGCCGCGCTCCAGCCCGTGCACGCCGCCCGAGGTGCCGATGTCGAGATAGTGCAGCCCCTTGGCGGCAAGCTCGCGGCCGCGCCGGACATCGTCCTTCCAGAAGGCGTTGCCGCCGTCGATCAGCGTGTCGCCGGGCGCCAGCATGCCGGAAAGCTCGTTCAGGGTCGCTTCGGTGAT
>NZ_JAKFED010000191.1:0-1812 GCF_036675845.1 Allobosea sp.
GCCGCCGCGATGCTGGTCACCGGCGGCACCAGGTTCGGCATGATGATGCCGCGGGCGAACTGGGCGGCGGTGAAGGGCAGCACCGCCTTGAGCATGGCGCCGTCGCGCAGATGGACGTGCCAGTCGTCGGGGCGGCGGATGGTGAGCGAGACCGGCGCCGCCGTATCCGCGGCCGGCGCGGCATCGAAGAGTTGCGAAACGCTCATTGCACCGCCTCCCGGATGGCCGCCCGCATCACCGCAATGCCGGCTAGGAAATCATCGATCGCCATCGCTTCCTTGGGATTATGCGATCCGTGCTCGTTACGCACGAAGATCATGGCGCTCGGGACGCCGGCATTGGCGAAGACCGCCGCATCATGGCCGGCGCCGCTCGGAATCTCCTCATCGGGCAGGCCGAGCCCGCGGGCAGCGACCTTCAGGCGCTCGATCCAGCTGGGGTCCATCACCGCCGGCGCCGATTCGAGGCGGCGGTCGAACTTGAACGCGACCCCCCTCTCCTCGCCGACCAGCGCGCATTCCGAGAGAAACAGGTCGTAGAAGGCCTCCAGCGTCTCGCGATTCTGGCTGCGCACCTCGAAGGCGAAGCTGACCTTGCCCGGAATCCGGGCGATGGCATGCTCCTGCGGATCGGTGCCGAGCACGCCGGCGGTCACCACCACGTCGCGGCCGCGCTCCAGCAGCGTGCGCCAGTGCCGGTCGAGATGGGTGATCAGCTCGGCCGTGGCGAAGACCGCGTCGCGCCGGAGCCAGCGCGGCACCGCGCCGGAATGGCCGGCCTCGCCGAGGCATTCGACGGTGCGATGGCGGACATTGCCGCGGATGCCGGTGACGATGCCGACCGGCAACTCGCGCGCCACCAGCACCGGGCCCTGCTCGATATGCAGCTCGATCCAGGCGGCGACAGAGGCGGGATCGAGCAATGGCTCGCCCTTTTCGACGCGCGCCATGTCGACGCCGACCTCGGCCATGCACTGGGCCAGGCTGCCGCCGCTGGCATGGTCGCGTACCGCCAGATCGGCCGCGGAAAGTTTCCCGAACAGCGCGCTCGAGCCCATATAGGCCTTGCCGAAGCGGGCACTCTCCTCGCCGCGCAGCGCATAGACCTTGACCGTCCGGCGCGGGACGAAGCCCTCCTCCTTGAAGCGGGCGAGGATGGCGAGGCCGGCGATGACGCCGGCGGCGCCGTCGAAATTGCCGCCCTGCGGCACCGAATCGAGATGCGAGCCGCAGGCCAGGAAGGGCAATTCCGGCTCGGCGCCTTCCAGCGTCATCACCAGATTGGCCCCGGCATCGCGCTCGGTCGAAAGGCCGAGTTCGCGCGCCTTGCCCTCGACGAGGTCGAGCGCCAGCGATTCGCGCTCGCTATAGGCCTCGCGGGTGATGCCGACGCCATCGCCCGTCGCCTCGCGCAGGGCGTCGAACAAGGCCTCGGAAAGGGCGCGGTCGCGCTCGTCGCCGCTGAAGACGTTGCGCATGCCGGCAGGGTGCGCCGTCACGATACCGGATCCAGCCAGGCAAGATCGGGCTCGTCGGCCTCCTCGATGACGACGCCGTGGATCAGATCGGTGACGCGCGGGATCTCGCGATGCAGGCAGAAGGTCCTGAGCTCGTCGATGATCGTCGTCATCGCCGCCGGCTGCAGGAAGGTCGCGGTGCCGACCTGCACGGCGCTGGCGCCGGCGAGCATGTATTCGATCGCGTCCTCGGCGGTGGAGATGCCGCCGCAGCCGATCACCGGGATCTTCACCGCCTTGGCGCATTGGAAGACCTGGCGCAGCACGATCGGCTTGATCGCCGGTCCCGAGAGCCC
>NZ_JAKFED010000134.1:0-1805 GCF_036675845.1 Allobosea sp.
GGCGCCTATTTCGCGGTGGCGACCGGCGTGCTCATGGTGCTCGATTCGCAGACCGGGCAGTTCGTCCCGGCGGTCGGCGAGATGCCGAAGAAGGTGCAGCAGACGATCCGCTGCGACTGAAGAAGGCTGCAAGAATCCGCTTCCGGGTTGCGGGTTCCCGCGCCGGCGAGTGCCGGGTTCGACTTGCAGGCGGAGCCGAAAAGGCGCCTGCTTGCCGCAGCTTCGAGATGGTTGCGCCCTCGGCGCCTGAGTGCCTGCCTTCGGCAGAGGTTCGGTCGCGCTGTGGAGCATGACGAGGCAGTAACGGGCCGCGGCGGCATCGTCGACGGGCTCGATAATTTTGCTGCGCGGACCCGATGACGAAACGGATAGCTTGCGCTAGATTGCCGCTTCCCGGTCACAATCCACCTGAAGTTTCATGTTCGATCGACGCAAGCCCGCCGCCCCCGCTCCCTTCGTCACGCACGAAAACATCGAAGCCAAGATCAAGTGGTTCGACCCGGAGAAGGGCTTCGGCTTCGCTTCTCCGGCCGACGGTTCGGGCGATGTCTTCGTCCATGTCTCGGCCATCGGCCCGCTCGACCCGCAGGACCTCCAGCCCGGCGCGACCATCATCGCCGATCTCGGCGAGGGACGGCGCGGCCTGCAGGTCGTAGCCGTTCACGAGATCGACGCCTCGACGGCGACGCCGGCCGCTCCGCGTGGCGGTGGCGGCGCGCGCCCGTTCTCGCCGCGCCCGCCGCGTGACGATTTCGGCGGCGGCGGTGGCGGCTATGGTGGTGGCGGCTATGATCGCGGCAATGGCGGCGGCTATGGTGGGGGCGGTTACGACCGCGGCGGCGCCGGCGGCTATGACCGTGGCGCGAGCGCGCCGATGGAAGGCCCCTATGACGGCGCCGTGAAGTTCTTCAACGCCGATCGCGGCTTCGGCTTCATCGCGCCCGACCAGGGCGGCCCGGACGTGTTCCTGCATGTCAGCTCGCTGAGCCGCAGCGGCCTGCAGCCGCCGATGGACGGGCAGCGCGTGCGCTTCTCGATCCGCGCCGGCAAGAAGGGTCCGGAAGCGGCGAACGTCAGCTACGTCTGAACGCCGAGGCGTTCCAGGGCGAGGTTTCCGGGGCGGCGTGCCGAAAGGTGCGCCGCCTCAAACGCGTTCGAGGGCCTGGTGCGGCAGGGCAGGCAGCGTCACCGCGATCGCATCGCCCGGCCTGACTTCGCCGCCTTGCAGCACGATGCCCATGATGCCGGCCTTGCGGACCAGCTTGCCCTGCGCATCGCGGCCGAGCACGGCCTTGAGCAGGCCGGGCTGGAAGGCGTCGATCTGGGCGCAAGGGTTGCGCAGCCCGGTGATCTCGACCAGCGCTTCGCCGCCGAGCCGCAGGCGCGTTCCCGCCGGCAGGGCGAGCAGGTCGATGCCCCGCGTCGTCAGGTTCTCGCCCATCTCGCCGGGGTTCAGGCTAAAGCCTGAGGCCCGTAATTCGTCGAAGAGCTCGGCCTGGAGCAGGTGAACCTGGCGCAGGTTCGGCTGTGCAGGGTCGACGGCGACGCGGGAGCGGTGCTTCACCGTCTCGCCGCAATGGGCGTCGCCCTCGACGCCGAGGCCGGTAAGCAGGCGGATCGCGGGAAGCGTCGGCTTGCTGAAGCGGTGCCGCTCGTCCCGGCTGACTGCGACGATCGTGGCGGCCATGGCGATTCCCTCCGGCACTGGCGGGGCCTGTCTGGCACGCCGCCGCGGCGATGGCGAGCCAGGGCATCGGCATGGCGCCCCTGCGGGCATTCGGTCCGAGGTCGAGCCAGAAAGAAAA
>NZ_JAKFED010000163.1:0-9337 GCF_036675845.1 Allobosea sp.
AAATCGAGCAGGCGCTAATCGGAAGGACGGCCGGGCGCGACCAGCGCCGCGAATTCGCGCGCCAGCGCGCCGAGATCGAAACGCTCGGGCCGATACCAGTCGATCGAGCCGTTCATGGCGCCGAGCAGGAAAAGGCGCAGCGCCTCGGCCGAGCATCCGGGCGCGACTTCCTGCGCCTCCTGCAGCTCGGCAATGAGGCGGCGCCAGACATCCTCATAGAGCCGGCGCGCCAGGCGCACGCTCTCCGGCGTCGGGCCGCTGCCGAAGGTGAAGACCTTGATGGCGGCGCTGGTATAGTCGCCATGGCCGTGCAGGGCGCAAAGATGGGCCGCGATCGCCGCCTCGAGCCGCCGGCGCGGACCAGCCTGCCCCGCGCCGGTCAGCGCCGCCGCGACGGCGTCGTGGACGAAGCGGACGCCGTCGCCGACCACGGCCTCGACGATCTCCTCCTTCGAGGCGAAGTGGTGATAGAGGCTCGCCTTGCGGATGCCGACCGCCTCGGCGATCTCGCGCAGCGTGGTCTGGTGATAGCCGCCCGAGCGCAGCAGCCGCGCCGCCATGTCGAGGATCAGCCGGCGCGAGCCGCTTTCCGCCGCCGGTCGCTCCGTTCTGGCAGCGGGGGCGCTCACAGCCGCTTCGCCACCTCTTCCAGCATCACCTCGGTGGCGCCGCCGCCGATCGCCTGGACGCGGGCGTCGCGGGCCATGCGCTCGATCGTGCTCTCGCGCATGAAGCCCATGCCGCCATGGAACTGGACGCAGGCATACATCACCTCGTTGACCAGCTCGCCGCAATAGGCCTTGGCCATCGAGACCTCGCGCGTCGCGTCGAAGCCCTGCGCGTCGAGCCAGGCGGCATGCTGGACGAGCTGGCGGCCGGCCTCGACCCTGGCGGCGAGCATGGAGAGCTTCTGGCGGATCGCCTGCTTCTCCCAGAGCGGCGCGCCGAAGGCTTTTCGCGTGCGGACATAGTCGAGCGTCAGCTCGATCGCGGCCTGCGCCTCGCCCATCGCCATGGCGCCGATCACCGTGCGCTCGTTCTGGAAATTGCTCATGATCGCGTAGAAGCCGCGGCCCTCGCCGCCGAGCAGGTTTTCGGCGGGCACGCGGCAATCCTCGAAGATCAGCTCGGCGGTGTCGGAGGAGCGCCAGCCATGCTTGTCGAGCGCCCGCCCGACGCGAAAGCCCGGCGTGGCCTTCTCGACCAGGAACATCGAGACCGCCTGCGAAGGCTTTGCCGCCGGGTCGGTCCTGGCGGCAACGCAATAGAGATCGGCATGGACGCCATTGGTGATGAACATCTTGGCGCCGTTCAGCACATAGGTGTCGCCGTCGCGCCGCGCCGTGGTGCGGATGCCCTTCACGTCGGAGCCGGCATCCGGCTCGGTGACGGCAACCGCGCAGATCGCCCTGCCGGCGACGACATCCGGCATGAAGCGGTCGCGCTGAGCCTTGCTGCCGGCATTGAAGAGATGGACCGAGGCCATGTCGGTATGGACCAGGGCGGTGATGGCGAAGCCGGAAAAGGTCGAGCGGCCGAGCTCCTCGGCCAGCACGACGGTCGCCAGCGTATCCATTTCCGAGCCACCATATTCGGCCGGATAGCGGATGCCGAGGAAGCCGAGCTCGCCCATCCGTTCCAGCACGGCGCGCGGCACCATGCCGGCCTCCTCCCAGGCGAGGCCATGCGGCTTGACCTCGGTCTCGACGAAGCGGCGGATCTGGTCGCGCAGCGCCTCGTGCTCCTCGCCGAAATAGGGCGAGCGCCGCTGCCCATTGCCGCCGGTTCCGAAGCTCTCCGCCGCCGTCATCGCCATCCTCCCGGTTGTCAGTAACCAGTGCCTACCTGCCGGACGGTAGGGCGAACGGGCGCTGCCGGCAAGCCGGGCTTCCCGATGCGTTCCGCAAGACAGGTGCCTTCCGCACGACAAAGGGCGCGGCGCCGGAGCGCCACGCCCTGTTCGTCAATGCCCCGTCATTCCGGACAAGCCGCAAAGCGGCACAGCTCGGAAATCCTATGGAACGCCAGAGCCCTCCGATGGATTCCGGCGTTCCGCTTCGCTCCAGCCGGAATGACGGCGGAGCGAGTAAACTCAGGCGAGCTTGCCGCCGACCGCCTTTTCGAGGATGGCCCACGCCTCGTCGCCGAACTTGCCCTTCCACTCGGCGTAGAAGCCGGCCTTCTGGAGCGTGGCGCGGAATTCGTCGGCCTTGGTCTCGTTGATCACCATGCCCTTGGCGGTCAGCTCGTCCTGCAGGCCGGCATTGAGCTTGGCGACGTCGGCGCGTTCCAGCATGGCGGCGGCGTCGATGTGCTTGGCAACGATGGTGCGCAGGTCCTGTGGCAGCCGCTCCCAGGCGCGGCGGTTCGCAAGGAACCAGAAGCCGTCCCACATATGGTTGGTCAGCGAGAGGTATTTCTGGACCTCGAACAGCTTGGCGGTGGCGATGATCGCCAGCGGGTTCTCCTGGCCGTCGACGATCTTGGTCTGCAGCGCGGTGTAGACCTCGGCGAAGTTGATGCTGGCCGGGGCCGAGTCGAAGGCCTTGAACATCGAGGTCCAAAGCGGCGAGACCGGCACGCGGATCTTGAAGCCCTTGAGATCGGCCGGGCTCGCGATCGGCCCCTTGGACGAGGTCATCTGGCGGAAGCCATTGTCCCAGATCTTGTCGAGGACGTGCAGGTTGGCCTTGGCGATCTGGCCGCGGACGTAGGCTCCGAGCTCGCCGTCCATCGCCTTCCAGACCGCGTCATAGTTCGGGAAGGCGAAGCCGATGCCGCTGAGCGAGGCATTCGGCACCAGGGTCGAGAGGATCAGCGGCGACAGCGTGAAGAACTCGACGCCGCCGGAGCGGACCTGGTTCAGCATGTCGGTGTCGGAGCCGAGCTGGTTGTTCGGGAAGATCTGGATGACGACGCGGCCCTTGGTCTCGTCCTTGATCTTCTCCATCGCCTCGTTGGCGCGCACGTTCATCGGATGCGCCAGCGGCAGGTTGTTGGCGTATTTATAGGTGAACTCGGCGCTCTGGGCGCGGGCGCCGATCGAGAACGTGCCGATGGCGGCGGCGGCCGTGCCGGCCTGCAGGATGCTGCGACGTGAAATGGGCATTTGGGTTTCCTCCCTGAAGGTTCTTGGTTCTAGCGCCGCGACCGTGCCCGGCTCACGCGGAAGTCTTTTTCCAATGGTGACGCCGGCCTGCCCCGCGCGGCAATCGACAGGCGCGGCGGGCCGCCATGATCGCGCAACATGGCGCGCCTCACAGGAAGGCCGTCGAGATCGCCGGGACGAGCGCGATGATCACGAGCCCGGCGATCAGCGCCAGCAGATAGGGCCAGATCGCGCTCATCGCCTCGTCCGGCGCGACATTGCCGATCTTGCAGGCGATGTAGAAGCCGATGCCGACCGGCGGCGTCATCAGGCCGATGTTCATCGCGGTGACGACGACCATCGAATAGTGCACGTCGTTGATGCCGAGGCTCTTGGCGACCGGGAACATCAGGGGCGCCATCAGCACGATCGCCGGCAGCCCCTCGAGCACGCAGCCGAGGATCATGAAGACGACGATGGTGACGCCCATGAAGCTGATCCAGCCGCCGGGCAGGGTCGTCATATAGGCGGCGAGATCGCGGGCGAAACCGGTCTGGGTCAGCGCCCAGGCCATGGCCGAGGCCGTGCCGAGGATCATCAGGATGGCGCCGGACAGCGCCGCCGTCTCGACCAGCATCTCGTAGAACTTGCGCCAGCCGATGCCGCCATAGAGCCAGATGCCGACGATGATGGCGTAGAGCACGGCGATGGTCGAAACCTCGGTCGCCGTCGCGACGCCGCCGCCGACGGCGCTGCGGATCAGGAAGGGCAGCACCAGCGCCGGCGCGGCGATCAGCCCGGTCTTCCAGATCGTGGCGAAGGGGGCGCGGCGCACGCCCTGCAGCATCTCGCCGCGCGCCTTCCAGCGCGCCAGCACGGCCAGCACCAGCAGCAGCACGGTCGCGACCAGAAGGCCATTGGTGAAGAGCCCGGCGATCGAGACGCCGGCGACCGAGCCGAGCACGATCAGCACGATCGAGGGCGGCACCGTCTCGGCCATGGCGGCGCCGGTCGAGAGCAGCGCGATCAGTTCCTTGGGCTGGTAGCCGCGCCGCTTCATCTCGGGGAACAGCGCCGGAGCGACCGTCGCCATGTCGGAGACCTTCGAGCCGGAGATGCCCGAGACCAGGAAGAGCGAGCCGAGCAGGACATAGGACATGCCGGCCCGGATATGGCCGAGCATGGAGGCGAGGAAATCGACGATCGCCTTGCCCATGCCGGTGGCGTCGAGCACGCAGCCGAGCAGCACGAAGATCGGCACCGAGAGCAGGATCAGGCTCGACATGCCCTCGTCCATGCGCCCGATCATCACGAAGATCGGCACGCTGGTGCTGAAGGACAGGAAGCACAGCGCCCCGATGCCGAAGCAGAAGGCGATCGGCACTCCGGCGGCGAGGCAGAAGCCGACGACGCCGATCAGGAAGATGACGATGTTGAGATAGCCGAGCGTCTTGAATACCGGCGTCAGCAGGAAGAAGGCCGCCGCCACCAGGCCGATCAGCGCCGCCGAGAGGACGATCTCGCGCATGGTGCAGGTGCGCACCGCATAGGTCAGCACCAGCGCCAGCATGGTCAGGATGCCGAAGGCGATGGCCGAGACGCGCCAGCTCGAGGGGATGTTGAGCGCCGCCGAGGTGACGTAGGATTCCTCGATGACATAGTCGATCGCCGGCCAGGCCATCACCAGGAGGAAGGTCGCGACCACGAGCAGGCCGAAAGCCTGGGCGAGCCCGTGCAGGCGTTGCGGCAGCATGCCGACGAACAGCGTCAGGCGCAGGTGCTCGTTGCGGTCGATGGCGATGGCCGAGCCGAGCATGGCGAGCCAGAGGAAGGAGATCGAGGCGGCCTCGTCGATCCAGATCACCGGGATCGAGAGCACATAGCGCGAGGTCACGCCGCCGAGCAGCAAAGTGACGATGATGACCAGCAGGGCTGCGGCGACGATCTCGAGCGGGCGCACCAAAGCCGAGCCGACGCGCCGCGGCGCGGGGTCAAGGCTCTCCAGAACGGCCGCGACGCCGTCACTCCTATGCGTATCGGCCATAAGGCCGCCCCTCCCATTCGCCTGCCTTGTCGACTCGCTGGTCGCGACAGGTCCATATCGTGGCGCTGGCCACCACTGTTCCGGCAGGAACATACACGGATCGATCGTCGTTGCAATCGCGGCTGTGGCGATCTACAGATTCAAGGCCAGATCAGAGGTCCGCATCATGGACCCGCAAGGCAGAGGAAATGCGAGCAGGGGCCATGCCGTCGCCAGATTTGCCGGGCTCGCAAAGCGTCGACCGCGCCTTGCGGCTGCTGTCGCTCGTCGGCCGCGAGACCGCCTTCGGCCTGCCGCTGAGCGAGATCGTCGGCGAAAGCGGCCTCAGCAAGCCGACGGTCAGGCGCCTGCTGCTGGCGCTGATGCGCGCCGGGCTGGTCGAGCAGGCGGAAGAGACGCGGCGCTATCATCTCGGCGAGGAGGCCTTCGTGCTCGGCCTGCTCTCCGGCAGCCGGTACGGGCTGCTCGACCTCGCCATGGCGAGCCTGCGCCTGCTCTCGGATACGACCCAGGACACCAGCTTCTTCTCGGTCAGGCGCGACCGCTTCGCCGTCTGCCTGCATCGCGAGGAAGGCACCTGGCCGGTGCGCACCCACGCTTTGCAGGCCGGCGACCAGCACCCGCTCGGCATCGGTGCCGGCTCGCTCGCCATGCTGGCGGCGCTCGCCGACGACGAGGTCGAGGCGATGATCGCGGCCAATCGCGGCATCCTGGCCGAGCGCTATCCGAGCTATACGCCGGCGCGCATCCGCGCCGATGTCGCGCAGGCCCGCAAGCAGGGCTTTTCGCTCAATCCCGGGCGCATCGTCGCCAGTTCCTGGGGCATCGGGGTCGCGGTGCGCTTTCCCGACCGGCGCGTCGCCGGTGCGCTCAGCCTCGCCGCGATCGATGCCCGGATGCGGCCGCAGCGGCAGGAGGAGCTCGCCTTGGCGCTCCGGCGCGAGGCGAAGCAGGTCGAGCAGCGGCTCGCCGGAATGCTGGACCTGCACGAGCCCGTGCGGGCGCTCGCGAAGCTGCCGGCGCGCGGCACGAAACAGGCGGTGGAGACAAGGTCATGACCAGATCCGGAGAGGCTTCCAGCCCGCTCGGCGGGCAAGAGCCCATCTCGCAGCGGGTGATGAACCTCGCGCATTTCCTGACGCGCAACGCCAGGCGCTTTTCCGGCAGCCCCGGGCTGATCTGGGGCGAGCGGCAGTGGAGCTGGAGCGAGATCGACGCGGCCGTGCATGCGCTCTGCGCCGCCCTTTCCGCCCGCGGCATCGGCAGGGGCGACCGCCTCCTGGTGCATTCGAAGAACTGCGACGAGATGTTCTTCTCGATGTTCGCCGCCTTCCGGCTCGGGGCGGTCTGGGTGCCGACCAATTTCCGGCTGATGCCGGACGAGGTCGCCTATCTGGCCAGTTCCTCGGGGGCGAAGGGCTTTCTCTGCCATGGTGATTTCCCGGAGCATGCCGCTTCGGTCGCCGCCGCCAGTCCGGCGCTGGAATTCACCTGGCGGATCGGCGAAGGCGGCTTCGGCGAGCAGGCGGTCGGCGAGGCGATCGCGGCCCATGCCGGCGCGCGCGTCGCTGATGCCATGGTCGAGCGCGACGATCCCTGCTGGTTCTTCTTCACCTCCGGCACCACCGGCCGCTCCAAGGCGGCGGTGCTGACCCATGGCCAGATGGGCTTCGTGGTGACGAACCACCTCGCCGACCTGGTCCCCGGCTCGACGGAAGACGACGCCTCGCTCGTCGTCGCGCCGCTCTCGCATGGCGCCGGCGTCCACCAGCTCGTGCTCTCGGCGCGCGGCGCACCGAGCATCCTGCTGTCGACCGAGCGCTTCGACATCGACGAGGCCTTCCGGCTGATCGAGAAATACCGCGTCACCAACATCTTCACCGTGCCGACGATCCTGAAGATGCTGGTCGAGCACCCGGCGGTCGACCGGCACGATCATTCCAGCCTGCGCCATGTCATCTATGCCGGCGCACCGATGTATCGCGAGGACCAGAAGACGGCGCTGAAGAAGCTCGGCAAGGTGCTGGTGCAGTATTTCGGCCTCGGCGAGGTCACCGGCAACATCACCGTGCTGCCGACCTACCTGCACGAGGAAGAGGACGGGCCGGAGGCGCGCATCGGCAGCTGCGGCGTCGAGCGCACCGGCATTGAGGTCCAGATCCAGAGCGACGAGGGCAAGGAGCTTTCGCCCTTCGAGACCGGCGAGATCTGCGTGATCGGCCCGGCCGTCTTCGCCGGCTATTACGAGAACCCGGAAGCCAATGCGAAGTCGTTCCGCGACGGCTGGTTCCGCACCGGCGATCTCGGCCATATGGACGAGCAGGGCTTTGTCTACATCACCGGCCGGGCCTCGGACATGTACATCTCCGGCGGCTCGAACATCTATCCGCGCGAGATCGAGGAGAAGCTCCTGACCCATCCGGCGATCGCGGAAGCGGCCGTGCTCGGCATCCCCGATGCGGTCTGGGGCGAGATCGGCATCGCCGTCTGCGTGGCCCGCAGTGGCGTGGTGGAGGCCGAGCTCGCCGCCTACCTCGCCGAGAAGATCCCGCGCTACAAGATGCCGAAGCGCTTCTTCTTCTTCGAGGAACTGCCGAAATCCGGCTATGGCAAGGTGCCGAAGCGGCTGGTGCGGGACGAACTGGAGAAACGCGGCCTGCTCGACTTTTCCCGCCCGCCGGGGTCGGCTGCGTGAGGACGATCCGGCAGCCGGGGCCGGCGAACCCCGAGCGCGTGCAATGGGCCGAGGCGCGCGGCCGGCAGCTCATGCTCGACCTCGAACCCGGGCAGCTGCTGCTCGACGCGATCGCCGGCGCATTCGCCGCCCAGGGTTTCACCAGCGGCGTGCTGCGCCTGCCGGCTGGGCTGGCGCTCGCGCCCTTCGCCTATGTGATGCCGGCGCTCTCGGCCACGCCCGAGCATGCCGCCTTCTACAGCGAGACCTTCCGGCCCGAAGGCGTCGCCCGGATCGAAGCCGGGGCGCTGACCTTCGGCGAGCGCGACGGGGCGCCCTTCTTCCATGGCCATGCGCTCTGGCGCGAGGCCGATGGCCGGCGCAATGGCGGCCATATCCTGCCCGAGCAGAGCTTCCTCGCCGAGGCGGTCACGGTCGAGGCGGTCGGGCTGGGTGGCGCCGGCTTCGTCGCCGGGCATGATCCCGAAACCAATTTCAAGCTGTTCATGCCGGCCGAGCAGCCGCAGACCGCCGCGGACATCGGCGGGCGCTTCTTCGCGCTGCGGCTGCGCCCGAACCAGGACGTCTTCGCGGCGCTGGAAAGCTTCTGCGCCGCGCGCGGCATCGCCCGCGCCGCGATCCATGGCGGCGTCGGCTCGACCATCGGCGCGCGTTTTGCGGACGGCGGGGCCGTCGAGCCCTTCGCCACCGAGATCGCGATCACCTCGGGCCGCATCGCGCCCGGCGCCGACGGGAGGCCGGAAGCCGAGCTCGCCATCGCGCTCGTCGATTATACCGGCGCCATGGCGGAGGGGCCGCTGCGGCGCGGCGACAATCCGGTGCTGATGACGCTGGAACTGGTGCTGGAAGCGCTCTGAGCCGCCGGCCTCGCCGTCATTGCGAGGCGCGCAGCGACGAAGCAATCCAGGGGCCGCCGCGCGAGCCCTCCTGGATTGCTTCGCTTACGCCCGCAATGACGGGGGATCGGCCCCGCCTGCGCCCCTTCTTTCAGAACCTGACCTCGAAACGTCCCTTGAGGGCGTGGTCGCGGGTGCGCTCGCCGATGGCGGCGGAATAGGCGAGGCCGAGCGTGGTGCTGCGGCTGACGCGCCAGTCGAGCCCGGCCTCGGCGACCAGCGCATTGCGGTCGATCGAGGCCGCATAGACCCGGGCCGGGGTGGTGCCGGCGATGAAGGCGGTCATCGCCTGCGGGGTCAATTCGCCAAAGCCATAGCGCCAGCCGAGCAGGCCGCGGGCGAAGAGCGGCATGGTGCCGAGCTGCGCCTCGGCGCGCAGGCCGAGCGTGGTGAAGCCGAGGTTCTGCTCGCCGGAGAAGACCCGCAGCGCCGCCGCGCCGCCCTGCTCGAGATCAGAGCCGCTCGAGACCTGCAGCAGCGCGAGCTGGGCAAAGGGCTCGATGGCGAAACGCTCATAGGTGAAGGCATAGCCGAGCTCGGCAAAGGCCTGCACCACCTGCGTGTCGCGATCCGAGCGCAGCGTGTCGCCAAAGCCGCGGATCCGGACCTGGCGG
>NZ_JAKFED010000103.1:0-1775 GCF_036675845.1 Allobosea sp.
TGCTCGCCGACGAGCATCAGCCGCGCGCCCGGCGGGCCCTCGCCCGTCACCGACTGCGTGGCGTGCTCGCCGATCGGGCATTCGCGGCAACGGTCGGTGGCCTTGCGGAGCGCGGCCAGCGCGTGGGCGGCCCCCGGGGCGCCGGCAGAGGTGCTGCTTGCGTTGCCGATGTTGCCGGATGCGCCGGAATCAATGTCCGAAGCACTCGTACCACCCGGCCTCACGCTGGTCTGCGGCAGCCGCCGGCGTGGCAGGGCCGCCTCGCGCGCCACCATCGCCTCGCTGCGCACCGTGGCCTGCGCCGCCAGGGGCTCGATGAGCCGCGCTTCCGGCAGGTTGCGCCAGTAGCGGCGCGGCATCTCCTTTTGCATGGCGGCGAGCTTGAGACGGGCCGGATTGAAGATGTGTTCGTAGTAGGTGAGCCAGAGCCGCTCGCCGGCATCGGCCGGCGGTGCGTCCTCGCGCCGGGCACCCGGGCCGAAGGCGAGGCGCTCGCCATCCCAGCGAACGCTGCGCTCGGGCGTGAGGATGGCCCAGCGTACGCTGGCGAAGCGGCTCGCGAAGAAGGGCGCCACCGCTTCGACGATGTGGTGCTCCGGCTCGAACCAGGCGACGTGGGTGATCAGGGCGGCGGCGACACCGCGTGCCCCTGATGACGCCGGAACATCCACCGCGTTCACCGCATCCGCGTTCGCTGTACTGGCTGGTGTATCGGCTGTGTCCGACGCGTCCGCTCCGCGCAGCTCACGAAAACGGACGAAGGCCTTCATCTTGTGCAGGTCTCGGCGTACCGCCCGGGCCAGCGAATGTGCCGCCATCGTGTCGTGATCCAGCGGATCGTGGCGCAGCCCGGGCTCGTGCAGAAGTCGCCACAGCAGCCGGTAGAGCAGGCCGAAGCGCCGGGGATCGCGGTGCAGGATGGCGCATCGGCACAGCTCGACGAATGCTGCGGGCACTTTGATCGGGCCGGCTGCGGAATTGTCAACCGCCGTACGCGTACCCGCACCCGCATCAGCATCAACCGTTGGTGCGCCACTCCAGTCGAGCAGCCGATCGCCGGCTTCCGTGCTCCAACTGACCCGCTCCGGCGCCACATCCTGCGCCAGAAGATCGCGAGCCGCTCGGCGAAAGCCGTCGAGATCGGTCTCTTCGGCGAGCACGATGTGGCGTGGCGCTGAGTCGCTCATGCCGCTTCTCGTTCGATCCGGTGACCGACGCTGAAGGTGTCCACTCCGCCGAGCCGGGTCGTCAGGCCAGCGCCTCGGTGAACAGCGAAGCCTGCGCCGGCGCCGGCCGAAGATGCCGGGCGAGAGCGTCGCCGGCGTCGAAAGCCCGGCCCGGCCGGTGATCGGCCAGCAGTACGAAGGGCAGGACTTTCTTCAGCGGCAGCCGCAGCGCGGCCAGATCGGCATGCCGCAAACGCCGCACGCGGCGCCCGGCCAGCAGCCGATCGACCGATCTCACGCCGAGCCCCGGCACACGCAGCAGCAGCTCGCGCGGCGCGCGGTTCAGATCGACCGGGAAGCGCTCGCCGTGGGCCAGGGCCCAGGCGAGCTTGGGATCGATGTCGAGTGCGAGCATGCCGGCGTGCTCGCCGCTCGCGGGCACGATCTCTTTGTGTTCGAAACCGTAATAGCGCATCAGCCAATCGGCCTGATAAAGCCGGTGCTCTCGCACAAGCGGCGGCGCTCTGAGGGGCAAGGCGCGTGCCGCGTCGGGGATGGGGCTGAAGGCCGAGTAGTACACGCGGCGCAATCGGTAGGCGCCGTACAGGC
>NZ_JAKFED010000166.1:0-1769 GCF_036675845.1 Allobosea sp.
TAGGTCCGGAAGACGCGCGTGCCGAGGAAGGTCGGCTTCGGCGGCTGGTAGCCGGCCCAGTCCGGCCTCAAGGGGTTGGCCCGGGCCTTGGCCAGCGGCAGGCGCTGCTTGTCGGCCTCCGAGCGGCGATGGGCGGCCGCGACCTTGGCGTATTCGGCCTGGATGCCCTCGACATAAGGCCCCTTCTGGTCCTGCGAGAGCAGGCTGGAGACGACGCCGACCGCGCGCGAGGCATCGGTGACATAGACCGTCTGGCCGCGTTCATAGGCCGGGTGGATCTTCACCGCGGTATGGACGCGGCTCGTCGTCGCCCCGCCGATCAGCAGCGGGATGTCGAAGCCCTCGCGCTCCATCTCGGCCGCGACGGTGACCATCTCGTCGAGCGAAGGCGTGATCAGCCCCGACAGGCCGATGATGTCGACATTCTCCTTGCGCGCCGTCTCGAGGATCTTCTGCGCCGGCACCATCACGCCGAGATCGATGACCTCGTAGTTGTTGCACTGGAGCACGACGCCGACGATGTTCTTGCCGATGTCGTGGACATCGCCCTTCACCGTCGCCATCAGAACCTTGCCGGCGGCGGAGCGCGCGCTACCGCCGTTGAGGCGCTTCTCCTCCTCCATATAGGGCATCAGGTAGGCGACGGCCTGCTTCATCACGCGGGCCGACTTCACCACCTGCGGCAGGAACATCTTGCCGGCGCCGAACAGGTCGCCGACCACCCCCATCCCGGCCATCAGCGGGCCTTCGATGACGTCGAGCGGCCGGGTGGCACTGGCCCGGGCCTCCTCGGTATCGCGGTCGATGAACTCGGTGATGCCGTTGACCAGCGCATAGCCGAGGCGGCTTTCGACGGTGTCGTCGCGCCAGGCCAGGTCCTTGGTCGAGACCGAGGTCGAGCCGTCGCCCTTGAAGCGCGGCGCGGCATCGAGCAGGCGCTCGGTCGAATCCTTGCGCCGGTTGAGGACGACATCCTCGCAAAGCTCGCGCAGCTCGGGATCGAGCCCGTCATAGGAGCCGAGCTGGCCGGCATTGACGATGCCCATGTCCATGCCGGCCTTGATGCAATGGTAGAGGAACACCGAGTGCATCGCCTCGCGCACCTTCTCGTTGCCGCGGAACGAGAAGGACAGGTTCGAGACGCCGCCGGAGATATGGGCGTGCGGCAGGGTCTCGCGGATGGTGCGCGTCGCGTTGATGAAGTCGTTGCCGTAGTTGTCGTGCTCCTCGATGCCGGTCGCGATCGCGAAGATGTTCGGGTCGAAGATGATGTCCTCGGGCTGGAAGCCGGCCTCTTCGGTCAGGAGCTTGTAGGCGCGGCTGCAGATCTCGATCTTGCGCTCATAGGTGTCGGCCTGGCCCTTGTGGTCGAAGGCCATGACCACGACCGCGGCACCGTATTGCCGGCAGATCCGCGCCTGTTCGAGGAAGGCTTCCTCGCCCTCCTTCATCGAGATCGAGTTGACAATCGGCTTGCCCTGGATGGTCTTGAGGCCGGCCTCGATGACATGGAACTTCGACGAGTCGACCATGATCGGCACGCGGCTGATGTCCGGCTCGGAGGCGATCAGGTTGCAGAACTCGGTCATCGCCTTCTCGGAATCGAGCAGGCCCTCGTCCATGTTGATGTCGATGACCTGCGCGCCATTGGCGACCTGGTCGCGCGCCACGTCGAGCGCGGCGGCAAAATCGCCCTCGGTGACCAGCTTCCTGAAGCGGGCCGAGCCGGTGACGTTGGTGCGCTCGCCGACATTGACGAAGGGGATGGT
>NZ_JAKFED010000033.1:0-39396 GCF_036675845.1 Allobosea sp.
CTTCGGTGTAGAGCGGCGTGCCGGGGGTGAAGAAGCCGGGCAGCGGCTTCCAGAGCTTGTCGTCGTCGCCGACGATCGAGCGCATGTAGTCTTCCTGGTTCATCGCCGTCAGCACCGCCTGGCGCACCTTCAGATTGTTGAAGGGCGGGTGCAGGTGGTTCATGCGGAAGGCGCCGATATTGCCGAGCGGATCGCCGATATCGACATTGATGTTGTTGTTGGCCTTCAGCACCGGCACCAGGTCGGAGAGCGGCGTCTCCCACCAGTCGACCTCGCCGTTCTGCAGCGCCGCCGCGGCCGTCGCCGGATCGGGCATGATCATCCATTCGATGCGGTCGACCAGCATCTTCTTGCCGCCGGCGAGCCAGTCGGCAGGTTCCGAGCGCGGCGCGTAGTCGGCGAATTTCTCGAACACCGACTTGGCGCCGGGTACCCATTCGTCGCGAACGAACTTCATCGGGCCGGAGCCGACATATTCGGTGATCTGCGAGAACGGGTCGGTCTTGGCGATGCGCTCCGGCATGATGAAGGAGCAGGGCGCGTTGTTCTTGGCGAGCGCCAGAAGCATCTTCGGGAAGGGCTGCTTCAACACCCATTTCCAGCTGCGGTCGTCGACGGCGCTGAGCTCGTTCTCGATGGCCCGGATCATCAGGCCCATCGGGTCGCGGGCCTGCCAGCGCTTCAAGCTCTGCACCACGTCCTTGGCCAGGACCGGCGTGCCGTCATGGAATTTCAGGCCGGAGCGGAGCTTGAAGATCCAGGTCAGGCCGTCGTCGGAAACCTCCTCGCCCTCGACCATCTGGCGCTGCGGCTGGAACTTCGAATCGATGCCGTAGAGCGTGTCCCAGACCAGCGCCGCAGCGTTGCGCACGACATATTGCGTGCCCCAGATCGGATCGAAATTGGCGAGGTTGGCCTGCGGCACGAAACGCAGGGTCTTGGCGGCAGCGCCCTGCGACAGCGCCGGCATCGCAAGCCCACCGGAAGCTGCGAGCACCCCGGTGCCCGCGGCCGACTTCAGAAAACTTCTGCGGTCCATCCTTGCTCTCCCCTGATGCGGCGACCTCTGAACGGGCAACCTTGCCTGGAGTGTGGGCAGAAAAATCCGCCCTGACAACACACTTGACCGGCCGTGTCAGACGAAGATCGAGCTTGCAGGGTTCGTGCCAAACGGAACCGATTTGCCGCCGACACGCGCAGCACAAGGAATTGATGCGCCAGGCCAGGGGTCAGCCGCATAAAATTGCGCGATCGCACCTAAATCGTTTCAATCGGGGCATCGACCCGGGCGAAGGGCCGAAGCGCCTCGAAGGCGGCGGCCGCGCGCAGCACCAGCGCATCCTGCCCGAAAGCGCCGACGATCTGCAGGCCGGCGGGCAATCCGGCCGCCGTCAGGCCGCAAGGCACCGACGCGGCGGGCGCCTGGGTGATGTTGAAGGGATAGGTGAAGGGGGTCCAGCGCGTCCAATCCTCGCCATAGGCGCCATGGGCCGGCGTGTTGCGGCCGACGGCGAAGGCCGGCAGCGGCAAGGCCGGGGTCAGCAGCAGGTCGAAACGCGCATGGAACTGCGCCATGTGCAGCGCGAGCGCGTTGCGCCGGTTCAGCAGCACGTCGACATAGGTCGCCCCGTCGATGCGTTCGCCGGCTTCGGCGACGGCGACGAGTCCGGGGTCCATCTGCGCCCGCGCCTGCGGCCCCGCGCTGCGCAGCGCCAGGGCGGCGCCGGCCGACCAGAGCGTCATCAGCGTGTCGAGCGGATCGGAAAAGCCGGGATCGACCTCCTCGACGCTGGCGCCGAGCTCGCGGAAGGCCAGGGCCGCGCTGTGGGTGAGCGCCGCGATCTCGGGATCGACCGGCACGTCGCCGCCGAGCTTCGGCGACCAGGCGATGCGCAGGCCCCTGACGCCGTCGTCGAGGCCGGCGGTGAAATCGGGCGGCGCATCCTTGAAGGCGGTCATGTCGCGCTCGTCCGGCCGGGCGATCGCGTTCATCGCCAGTGCCGCGTCGCGCACGCTGCGCGTCAGCGGGCCGAGATGGGCGAGGAAGCCCATGGTCGAGATCGGCCAGGCCGGCACGCGGCCATAGCTCGGCTTCAGCCCGAAGACGCCGGTGAAGGCGGCGGGGATGCGCACCGAGCCGGCGCCGTCGGTACCGAGATGGATGCAGCCGAGATTGAGCGCCGCGGCCACCGCCGCGCCCGCCGAGGAACCGCCGGGGCCGGTGGCGATGTCCCAGGGGTTGCGGGTGATGCCCGAGAGCGGCGAATCGCCGACGCCCTTCCAGCCATATTCGGGCATGCTGGTCTTGCCGAGGAAGACGCAGCCCGCCTCGCGCAGCCGCGCCACCGCCGGCGAGTCGGCGGCGAAGGGCGCGTCCGAGGCCACCGCCGAGCCGCGCCGCATCGGCCAGCCCGCGACGCCGAGATTGTCCTTGATCGTCACCGGCACGCCGTCCAGCGGCCCGAGCGCCTCGCCCTTGAGCCAGCGCGCCTGCGCGGCCTCGGCCATGGCGAGCGGCACCTCGTCGTCGCGGACGACGAAGGCGTTGACCTGCGGCTCGAAGCGCTCGATGCGGGCGAGCGCGTCCCTGGCGACCTCGACGGGCGAGAGCTCGCGGGCGGCGTAGAGCGGGCCGAGTTCGGCGGCGGAAAGCGCAGAGATCGCGGTCATGGATTGCCCATTAGCTGAAGAGAGCAGGAACCGCTCCGTCATCCCGGCCGGAGCGCAGCGTAGCGCCGGGATCCATCGAAGGGCGTCGCGCTCCACGATGGATCCCGGAGCAGCGCGGCTTCGCCGCTTGTCCGGGATGACGGAGAGGCTGAAGAGGAAACCTCATACGGTCAGGCATTCGCCGCGCGCCAGGCGGCGCTGAGCAGGACATTGGCGCCGGCGACCATGTCCTCGTCGGTGCTGAGCTCGGCCGGATTATGCGAGAGCCCGCCGATCGAGGGGATGAAGACCATCGCCGTCGGGCACAGCCGCGACATCATCTGCGCATCGTGCCCGGCCCCGGAGATCATCCGCCGGATGGGGAGGCCGAACTCGGCCGCGCTCGCCTCGACGCCGGCGATCAGCTCCTCCGCGAAAGGTGTCGCCGGGAAGCGGGCAAGATCGCGGAAGCCGATCTTGATATCGTCGCGCTCGGAAAGCTCGGCGCAGAACTTGCGGATCGCAGCCTCCGCCTCCGCCAATGGCGCGTCCAGCGGATTGCGCAGGTCGAGCGTCATCACCACCGTCTCCGGCACGACGTTGACGTTGCCCGGCTGGACGCGGATCACACCGGAATTGGCGAGCTGGCCGGGGATCGTCCTGGTCAGCTCGTTGGCGAAGATGTTGATCCGCGCGGCGGCGAGGCCGGGATCCTTGCGATAGCGCATCGGCGTGGTGCCGGCATGGCTCGGCCGGCCGGTCAGGGTCAGCTCGAGCCAGGTGATCGCCTGGATGCCGGTGACCGCGCCCAGCCCTCCGCCCTCGCTCTCCAGCACCGGCCCCTGCTCGATATGCAGCTCGAGATAGCAATGGGCTTCGAGGAAGCCCGGCTGCTCCTCGCCATGATAGCCGATGCGCACCAGCTCGGCGCCGAGCACCGCCCCTTCCGCGTCCTTCTCGGCATGGGCGGCCGCGACGCTCATGCCGCCGGCCCAGACATAGGAGCCGAGCATGTCGGGATGGAAGCGCGCGCCCTCCTCATTGGTGAAGGCGATCACCGCCATGTCGCGCTTCGGCTGCAGGCCCGCGTCGCGCAGCGCCGCCAGGACCTCGACGCCGGCGATCACGCCGAGCGCGCCGTCGAAGCGCCCGCCGGTGCCGACGGTGTCGATATGCGAGCCCAGCACGACGGCCGGCCCGTCCTCCTGCCCCTTCAGGATGCCGACGATGTTGCCGATGGCGTCGACCTTCACCGAAAGCCCGAGCGCCTGCATCTGGCCGACCAGCCAGTCGCGCCCCTGCCTGTCCTCATCGCTCAAGGCGAGGCGGCGGCAGCCGCCCTCCGGGGTCGCGCCGATCCGCGAGAGTTCCGCCAGTCGCGATACCAGCCGGCCCCCATCGATCCGCAGGTTGGTGCTCATCTCGTCGGCGCTCCGTGGCAGGCATGGGATCGGTCTTTGTACGCAGCAGGCAGGAACCGGGCCGCGCGCGCAAGAGGCAGAATCAGCGAGGCGGCGCGGAACGGCAGCGCGCCACGCGCAAGGCGCGGCCCGCCCCGGCGTCGTGGGGACTGTGAAGCGGCGGTTTGCCTAGATAAAAGGCAGCGATGTCGCAGATCGTCCTCCCCTACCGGCAGGCGAGCCCCTGGCTCGCCGAGGTCAAGGCCATGCTGGCGCTGAGCTGGCCGATGGTCCTGACCAATGTCGCGCAGACGGCGATGACGGCGACCGATGTCTTGATGATGGGCCATCTCGGCCCCGATGCGCTGGCGGCGGGCGCGCTCGCCTCCAACCTCTACATGGCCGTGCTGATCTTCGGCATCGGCGTGATGGCGGCCGTCGCGCCGATGGTCTCGATCGAGCTCGGGCGGAACCGGCATTCGGTTCGCGACGTGCGCCGCACCGTGCGCCAGGGATTCTGGGTGGCGACGACCCTGGCGGGGCCGATGTGGCTCTTCCTCTGGCAGGCCGAGACGATCCTCAAGGCAATGGGCCAGAATCCGGCGCTGGCGGAAGCCGCCGCCTCCTATCTGCACACGCTGCAATGGGGCTTGCTGCCCTTTTATCTCTACCTTGTCCTGCGCGGATTCCTGGCAGCGCTGCAGCGGCCGTTCTGGGTCTTCGTGACCGTGCTCTTCGCGGTCGCCTTCAATGTCTTCGCCAACTGGGTGCTGATGTTTGGACGGCTCGGCTTCCCGGCGCTCGGCCTGCCTGGCTCGGGGCTAGCGACGGCGCTGGCGTCGACCCTGATGTTCGCCGGCCTCGTCGTGGTGGTCTCGCTCGACCGGCGCTTCCGGCGCTATCACCTGTTCGGCCGCTTCTGGCGGCCCGACTGGAGCCGCTACCGCGCCTTCTGGCGAATGGGCCTGCCGATCGGCACGACGGTCGGCTTCGAGGTTTGGATCTTCAACGGCGCCGCCTTCCTGATGGGACTGATCGGCCCGACCTCGCTCGCCGCCCATGCGATCGCGATCCAGATCGCCTCGCTGTGCTTCATGGTGCCGATGGGCATCGGCCAGGCCGGAACCGTCAGGGTCGGGCGCGCCTTCGGCGCCGGCGACAGCGAGGGCATTGCCCGGGCCGGCGCCACGGCGCTCGTGCTCGCCACCGCCTTCATGTGCTTCACCGCCCTATTGATGCTTCTGATCCCGCATTGGCTGGTTCTGCCGTTCCTCGACGCCAGCAAGCCGCGCGCCGCCGAGGTGGCGCAGACCGCCATGCTGTTCCTGTTCTATGCGGCGATCTTTCAGATCGTCGACGGCGTGCAGGTGGTCGGCGTCTCGATCCTGCGCGGCCTGCGCGACACGCGCGTGCCGATGCTGTTCGCCGGCCTCGGCTATTGGGGCATCGGCCTGCCGCTCTCGGCCGCACTCGGCTTCCTGACGCCGCTCGCCGGCACCGGCATCTGGATTGGCCTCGCGGTCGGCCTCGGCGTGGTCGCCGTGCTAATGCTCGGCCGCTGGCGAGCGCGCGAGCGGCTCGGCCTCGTGCCGGCTCAGGCATCCGCGATATCGTCGCCGGCCCGGACCTAGATTCTGTTTTTTTTGCGCGGAAATACTGCCGTCATCCTGGGCGAGCGAAGCTCGGCCCGGGATCCATCATAAGGCTCCGGCGCCCTACGATGGATCCCGGATCTACGCCGCTTCGCGGCTTGTCCAGGATGACGGCGCTGGTTCCGAGAAAAGTAACATGCGCTAGAATCGCGCACCCCAAGCGTCCCGCGCCCATTAGGCCCTCGTTAGCGGCCGTGGGCGGACGATCCCGGAAAGGCTTGCTCCCGGGAGGTCGCCGTGACGCCGCACGATGTCGAACTGATCCGTTCCAGCTTCGCGCAGCTCAACCGCCGCAAGACCGAAACCGCCCATCTGTTCTACGAGCGACTCTTCGCGACCGCTCCTGACACGCGGCAATTGTTCAAGGACGACCTCAAGTCCCAAGGCGACAAGCTGATGGAGTCGCTGATGGTCGCGCTCGCGACCCTCAACGATCCCGCCGGACTGGCGATCCTGCCCGAACGCCTCGGCGCCCGGCATCGCGGCTATGGCGTGCGGCCCGAGCACTACGAAGCCGTGCGCGCCGCCCTGCTCTGGACGGTTGAGCAGACACTCGGCCCGGCGTTCTCTACCGACATGCGGACCGCCTGGACGGCGCTCTACGACCGTATGTCGGCGGTCATGCTGCGCGCCGCGGCCAATGCCGACGGAAAAGGGGCCGCTTCGCTGGAAGCGGCCCCCTCATCCCATCCGGCATTACGCCCGACCGGCTGAAGGCCCGGTTTCGGGCCTTCAGGTTTCAGAACTCCCGGTTTCAGAACTCCTCCCAGCCGGCATCGCCCTGGCGGGAATTGGCAGCCTTCCTGACCGGTGCGGCTGGGCGGGGCTCGCGGCGCGGAGCGGCCTGCTGCTGGGCGAAGGCGGCCTCGGCGAGCTGGCGCAGGCGCTGCGGCTCGCTGCCGGCTTCGACCGCGACAGGCGCTGCGGCGCGCGGGCGCGGCGCGGCAGGCGCCAGCGCCACGACCTGCCCCGGCCCGCCGGTGCGGAAGCTCGCCACCAGGGTGTTGAGCTCGCCGATCTTGCCCGAGAGCGAGCCCGCCGAGGCAGCGCTCTGCTCGGCCAGCGCCGCGTTCTGCTGGGTCATCTCGTCCATATGCGCCACGGTCTGGCTCATCTCCTCGATGCCATTGGCCTGCTCGGCCGAAGCCGCCGCCACCTCCGAGACCGTGGTCTGGACCTTGCGCGAGGCCTCGACGATGCGCGTCAGCGCGTCGCCGGCCTGACGCACCAGGCGCACGCCCTCGCCGACCTCGTTATTGGACGACGAGATCAGCCCGGAAATATCCTTGGCCGCCTCGCCCGAACGCTGCGCCAGGGTCCGCACCTCGCTCGCCACCACCGCGAAGCCCTTGCCGGCATCGCCGGCGCGGGCCGCCTCGACCGCCGCGTTCAGCGCCAGCAGATTGGTCTGGAAGGCGATGTCGTCGATCACCCGGATGATGTCGGATATCTTCTTCGAGGCCTCCTCGATGCGCGCCATCGCCGAGACCGCCTCGGTGACGATGCCGCCGCCGGCCTGGGCCACCGCCATCGCCTCGCCGGCCAGCACCACGCCCTGCTGCGAGGCCTGGGCCGAAGCCTTCACCGAGGCCGCCAGCTCTTCCGTCGTCGCAGCGCTCTCCTCCAGCGACGAGGCCTGTTCCTCCGTCCGCTTCGAGAGATCGTCCGCCCCCGTCGCGATCTCGCGCGCCGACAGCCCGACATCGCCCGCCGTCGCCTGGATCGTCCGAAGCGTCAGCGAGAGCTTGTCGGCCGTCTCGTTGATCGCCTCCTTCAGATCGGAGAAGCGGCCGCGATAGGCGCTATCGACCCGGTGCGTCAGGTCGCCCGAGGCGATCGCCTGCAGGGCCTGGGCGAACTCCGTCGTCGCCGCATCCACCACCCGGTTGATCTCGTTGATGCCCGAGACCAGCTTGGCCATCTCCGCATCGGCGCCGTCCAGCGCAAGACGCGCCGAGAAGTCCCCGGCCGCCGCGGCGGCAACCACCGCGCCAACATCCGAAACCACCAGCGCCATCGATTCGGCCCGGGCGAGACGCTCTTCCGCAGCCGCCCTCTCCTGGGCCTGCAGCAGCGCGACCTGCTCGGTGCTCTGGCGCAACACCGCCAGCGCGCGGGCCATGGCGCCGATCTCGTCGGCCCGCTTGGTGTGCGGCACCGCGATCTGCGTGTCGCCGGCGGTGACGCGGTCCATGGCCGCGCCGAGATCGAGCAGCGGCCGGGTGATCGAGCGCTGGGCGAAGAACATGGCGGCAGCGAGCGAGGCGAGCAGCGCCGAGAGCAGCACGACCGGCAAGATCCACTGAATCTGATGGGTAAAGCGCGCGGCCTCCGCAGCCAGCGCCTCGCCCACCGCCTCGTTGCGCTTGGCGAAGGCGACGAGATTGGCGTTCAGGCCCTTGCGGTTGGCGCGGTTGAGCTCGTTGTTGCCCTGCTCGTTGGCGGCGGCAGTCGAAACCTCGCGTCCGAGCCGGATCGTCTCGGAGCGGAAGGCGATGAACTCGTCGACCGATTTCTGCACCCGCAGCGCCCCCTCGCGCTCGGCCACCGGCACCAGGGCGACGAGATCGGCCGCGAGCTTGCGCATCACCGGGAAGCGCGCCTCCTTCGGCTTGGCGAAGGCTTCGGCCTCCTTGGTAGTCTTCGACATGTAGATGCCGCGCGAATCCATCACCACCGCGAAGACCTGCGTATTGATTCGTTCGGTGAGCAAGGTGATCTCGCCCTGCACATCGGAGCGCAGATTGAGATCCTGGGCGCGCGACAGCGCAAAAAGGCTGAGACCGGCCGACAACATCGCGCCGACCGCGATAATGCCCAGCATAGCCAAAATCTTGAACCGAATCGATTTCATGCTTCTTGCGTCCCCAGCCCGGACCCGCTTGCCCTCGGGTCAACTGCATTTTTCGACGGCCGACGCTCGTCGAATGCCCATAGGCTGAAGAAAGCTTTCCACGGAACACTTAAAAGTCGCTTAAATTTGCTCGTATCTTGTGAAATCCGGCAATCATCGACCTCTTGTTCTGGCAATACGATCCGCTCGACGCGCACAACCCGCCAAATCGATCCGGATAGCGACATCTCCTGTCATGCGCTCGGCGCATGAGTCACTGTTGCCGTGAAGACACGCATTGCAGGCGCCTTGATTTCGCCACATCGTTTTCACCCGAGCGCCATGCGGCATGGCGAAACGAGAGCGGTCGAGCCCGTCGAAATTCGTCGGGAACTCGCGACAGTTTCAGATGTTCACAACGCCAGACCGCCAGCTTCTCACGAGCCCTTGACCATGCCCCCCCGCCAGCCCGCCGCCTCCGCCTCGATCTCCCGCCGCCGGTTCGTCACCCTCGCCAGCGCCTTCGCGCCGGTCGCGCTGACCGGCTGCATCAGCACCGCGCAGCAGCCCTACGAGACCAGGGCGCAGATGCACCAGAACGCGGCCTTCCTGTCGATGTATGACGAGCATCCGGAAGAGACGTTCCCGCTGCCGGCGACCGACATCTCCGAGGTCGATTCCCGCTTCCTGCGCCAGGAGGTGGCCTACCGGACCTATGAGCAGCCCGGCACGATCGTGGTCGATACCTCGAACCGCTACCTCTATCTGGTGCGCGAGAACGGCCGGGCGATCCGCTACGGCATCGGCGTCGGCAAGCAGGGCATGTCCTGGCGCGGCCGCGCGACGGTCGGGCGCAAGGCGGCCTGGCCGCGCTGGACGCCGACCGCGTCGATGATCGCCCGCGACCCCGAGAAGAACCGGCCCTGGGCGGGCGGCATGCCGGCGGGACTCGACAACCCGCTCGGCGCCCGCGCGCTCTACCTCTACCAGGGCAATCGCGACACGCTCTATCGCATTCACGGCACCAGCGAGCCCTGGTCGATCGGCAAGGCCGTCTCCTCGGGTTGCATCCGCCTGTTCAATCAGGACATCATCGACCTTCACAGCCGGGTGCCGACCGGCGCTACGGTGGTGGTGCTGAACCGCAACCCATCGAACGAACCGCTCCTGGAGACGGATGCGCCAGCACCCGACGACGACTTCATCTGACCGTCCGCCGATAGACGGTCTCGCGCTGACGCGGCTCGATCCGGCCGATTACGGACGCGCGCCGTGGAAGAACGGCGGCGGCGTCACCATCGACATCGCCGCGCTCTACCGCGACGGCGCCGTCGCCGGCTCCTGGAACGGGCTGGTCTGGCGACTCGGGCGCACGGCGATCGTGGCGCCGGCGCCGTTCTCCGACCTGTCGGGCCATGATCGCCAGCAGGTGGTCGTCACCGGCCGCGGCCTGGTGCTCGACACGCCCGAGGGCGAGATCGACCTGCGCGAGCCGTTCCGGCCGACCGGCTATGATGGCGGGCTCAGCATCGTCAGCCGGCTCGAGGACGGGCCGGTCGAGGTCGTCAACCTGATCGCCGACAGGAACCTCGCCAGGGTCGCGCTCGCCGTCCTGCACGAGGGCTCGGCGCTCTTCCTCCAGCCGGGCACGCATATCGTCTACGCCGCGGCCGGACCGATCGCCTTCGAGGTCGACGGCGCCGCCACCCCGCTGGCGCACGACCAGGCATTGCGGATCGACGCCGCCCGCCCCTTGAAGCTGCGTGGCGAAGCCGGGCGCGGGTTGATCGCCTCGATCTACCCGACCACCACAGAAACCCCTTCGGCCTGAACGTCGCGAGCTTCGCGATTTGCCTCGCCGCGGTTTTGTTATAGGGCCAGAGCCAGCCGGCAGGCCGGCAAGGCAAGAGGGTGAGAGCGCCGCATGCGCGTGACGATGATCGGTTCGGGCTATGTCGGCCTCGTCTCTGGAGCCTGCTTCGCCGATTTCGGCCATGAGGTGATCTGCGTCGACACCGACGCCGGCAAGATCGCCGCGCTGAACCGCGGCGAGATCCCGATCTTCGAGCCGGGCCTCGACGACCTGGTGGCGAGCAATGTGCGCGCCGGCCGGCTCTCCTTCACCACCGAGCTGCCGGCTTCGGTGCGCGGCGCGGAGGCGGTCTTCATTGCCGTCGGCACGCCCTCGCGCCGCGGCGACGGCCATGCCGACCTGTCCTATGTCTATCAGGCGGCGCGCGACGTCGTCGCCGCGATCGAAGGCTTCACCGTCGTCGTCACCAAGTCGACGGTGCCGGTCGGCACCGGCGACGAGGTCGAGCGGATCATGCGCGAGGCCCGGCCGGAGGCCGATCTCGCAGTGGTGTCGAATCCGGAATTCCTGCGCGAGGGCGCGGCGATCAGCGATTTCAAGCGCCCGGACCGGATCGTCATCGGCACCGAGGACCAGCGCGCCCGCAAGCTGATGGAAGACCTCTACCGGCCGCTCTATCTCAACGCCGCGCCGATCCTGTTCACCGCCAGGCGAACCTCCGAGCTGATCAAATACGCCGCCAACGCCTATCTCGCGACCAAGATCACCTTCATCAACGAGATCGCCGACCTGTGCGAGCATGTCGGCGCCAATGTCCAGGAGGTGGCGCGCGGCATCGGGCTCGACAACCGCATCGGCGGCAAGTTCCTGCATGCCGGGCCGGGCTATGGCGGCTCCTGCTTCCCCAAGGACACGCTGGCGCTGATCAAGACGGCGCAGGACATGGCGAGCCCGCTGCGCATCGTCGAGACCGTCGTCGCCGTCAACGACCAGCGCAAGCGCGCCATGGCCCGCAAGGTGGTCGCGGCCTGCGGCGGCTCGGTCAGGGGCAAGCGCATCGCGGTGCTCGGCCTCGCCTTCAAGCCGAACACCGACGACATGCGCGAGGCGCCCTCGCTCGCCATCGTCACCGCCCTGACCGATGCCGGAGCGCAGGTCGTCGCCTATGATCCCGAGAGCATGGACAGCGCCAAGGCGCTGCTGCCCGAGATCGCCTACGCGCCCGACGCCTATGCCTGCCTGGAGGGCGCCGACGCGCTGGTGATCGTTACCGAATGGGACGCCTTCCGGGCGCTCGATCTCGGGCGGGTCAAGGCGGCGCTGCGGCGGCCTGTGGTGGTCGACCTGCGCAATGTCTACCGTTCCGGCGAGATGCGCGAACTGGGCTTCGAATACGTCAATATCGGCAACGCCTGAGCCGAAATTTCCCGATATTCGCCTTGATAACGTCATAGGTCTCCACCACCTCTCGTTTGGCAGGGCGACCGCCCTGCCCAAAGGAGAGGAGATGACGATGACGCCGCAGGAACGCGACGTGATCGCCGGGATTTTCGACCGCCTCCGCCAGGCGGCCAATCAGCCCCGCGACCCCGAGGCTGAAGCTTTCATTGCCGAGCGGCTGCGCGAGCAGCCCTATGCCGTCTACGCGATGGCCCAGTCGATCTATGTCCAGGAGCAGGCGCTTGCCAATCTGCAGGCCCAGGCCGAGCAGCTTCAGGGCGAGGTCGAGCAGCTGCGCAGCCAGCCGGCGACACCAGCCGCGCCGGCCCAGTCGGGCGGCTTCCTGTCCGGGATCTTCGGCGGCGGCGCGAGCCAGCCGGCCCGCAGCGGTTCGGTGCCTTCCTTCCCGCAGCGCGGCGCGCCTCAGCCGGCCTCGCCGGCCTGGGGAGCCCAGCCCGGCAATCCGGGCGCAGCACCGCAGCCGGGCATGGCGGCAGCCCCCGCACCCGGTCCGTGGCAGAACCAGCAGGCGCAGCCTCCGGGGCGCGGCGGCGGCTTCATGGCGAACGCCCTGACCACGGCGGCCGGCGTTGCCGGCGGCATGGTCGCCGGCAACATGCTGATGAACGCCTTCGGCGGCGGCAAGACGGCGAGCGAGAAGGCGACGGGCGAGGCCAAGCCGGCCGAAGCCAGCACGGAGCCGAAGGACAGCGCCGCCGACAATACCCAGACGGCGGCCAACCAGCCCTATGAGGACCCGGCGAACAACTACCAGCAGCCCGAGCCCGACTACCAGGACGCGAGCAACGAGTCCTATGACGACGGCTCGAGCGGCTTCGGCGACGACGAGTGGGCCTGAACGGCCACGTCACGCCCCGTTGAACGACGAGGCCCGCCCGGCAACGGGCGGGCCTTTTTTCGGCGAGTTACCGCGGTGGGCCGGGCGGCCGGCGTCAGATCACCAGGACCTTGGCGCCGACCCGCACCCGCTCATAGAGGTCGACCACGTCGTCATTGGTCATCCGGATGCAGCCGGAAGAGACCGCCTGGCCGATCGTGTTCGGCTCGTTGGTGCCGTGGATGCGATAGAGCGAGGAGCCGAGATAGAGGGCGCGTGCGCCCATCGGGTTTTCCGGCCCGCCCTTCATGAAGCGTGGCAGATCGGGACGGCGCTTGAGCATCTCGGCCGGCGGCGTCCAGCTCGGCCACTCGGCCTTGCGGCTGACGTTCTTCATCCCGGCCCAGGAGAAGCCGGGGCGACCGACGCCGATGCCGTAGCGCAAGGCCCGCCCACCGGGCTGGACCAGGAACAGGAAGCGGCGCGGCGTGTCGATGATGATGGTGCCGGCCTTGTGCGGCCCGTCATAGGCGACCTCCTGCTTCTGGAAGCGCGGATCGACGACGCGCTCGATCGGCCGGTCGGCCGGCAGGGGCTGGCCGAGCGCGGCGCTGCGGCGCTCGTGGCGCGGCTCCATGGGATCGCCATAGATCGGAACGGGGGGCTCGTAGTCGGAAAGCCGGCGCGCCGGCTGCTGGCCATAGGCGCCGCGGGCCGGCCGGTTGTAGACCACCCCGCCCCTGCCGTGTTCGGTCGGGTCCCGCCCGGTCATCATCAGCTCGATGAAGCCGCCGCCATATTGCCCGCGCCCGGCCGATGCCGCAGTCGCCGGATCGGCCGGGCGCCAATAGGTCTGGGCCGTCGCCTGGCCGGCGGTATGGAGCAGCCCGCCGAGCAAGGCGAGGGGGACGAAACGGATCGCACGCATGACGCAACTCTCTCGACGCAAGGTGAGGGAGAGCCTGGGCGAGGCGTTGCAATGAATGGTGAATCGTTGACTCTGGGCCGCCGGAACGCCGGTAAAAGCGGCCAATTCCGCGCATTAACCTTAGCGACCGGCAAGCGAACGCGGTGAATCAAACCTTGCGGCGGACCACACCGCTGCACCGCCACGCTGCGTCAGAAGAGCCCGGTGAACATCTTCTCGTCCCAGCGGAACGGCGGGCAGGCCGCAACGCGGGAGATGGCGGGAGAGAGCGTGGCGGCGCCCTTTTCGAACAAGACACCGCGAACCTGGGTGATGCAACGCGCCCCTCGTGCGGGATCGGGAACGGAATGCTCGACCAGCGCGATAAGGTCGCGGCCACGTTTGTGCAGGCGCACCTTGCCGGAGGCGTCCTTGTGAAGGGTGCAGGGCGACGGCAGGCCGACATCGACCTCGCGGCGGCCGGCAGCCTCCACCCAAGTCAGCAGGCAGCGCCCGGCATCGGGCGCGATCGTTGCGCCGCCGGGGCCGATCTCGGTCGCGCTCGCCACGGGCGCCGCAGCCAGCGCCAGCGCCGCCGACAGAAAGCGGAAGCGCGTCATGTAAGCTCCCAGAACCAGATCTGTGACGCTTCATTGGCAGGGTCGTCATAGGATATGGCCAGGCCCGCGTTCCAGAGGTCGATATGGTCGCCGAGGCGCCGCGTCTGGTTACGACGCACGAAGCAGTCCTTGAAGAAGATGATGCCCTTCTTTCCCGCGATGAGACGCTTGGCTTCCGCGGGCTTGTCGTAGATCTTCGGCCGGCCGATCTTCCGGTACAGCCAGTTCGCCAGCGACTCCGCGCCGCGGGCGTGGCCGTGCGAGCATTTCGGCTCGGTATAGGAGCCGACGCTCACCGTGAGCGTCTTCTCCAGGTTGAGCGCGATGCTCATCCGGATCGCGCATTCATTGTCCAGGCCGTCGGAGCAGTGCCGGACAGTGTGGTCGGGATAGTTCGCCCAGAGATTGACGAAGCTCGGCTTGGCCATCGCACACCCTTGCCAACCAACGAGGGGAATCCGGCACGCCCCGTCCGGTGAAGCCGGCCGTCCACGCAAGCGGAGCCTTCAATAAAAGCGACGTTGCGTCAACTCCGGCGACCGGTGCCGCTCCTATCGCAAAGGCCTGAATTCCATACGCTCAGGGCTGCTCGCCAGCTTTGGCAGCGGGCGCGGTGCCGCGCATGCGACGCGTGGCCAGCCAGAGCCGCAGCAGCGTACGGCAGCGGGCGATGTCGAAGGCCAGCACCAGCCCGCCATAGACCAGCGCGCCCAGCATCCCCTGCAGGAACAGCTCGAGGGCGGGCGTGAAGCGGCCCGAGAGCGGCCAGACCAGGACCGCCATCACGGCGACGGCGACGAGGATCAGCGTGATGTCGCGGCCGGAAGGCCAGACCGGCAGCGCCCGCAGCGCGGCCCAGCCAGTGATGGCGAGCGCCACGACGAAACCCGCCGCCTGCCCGAGCGCGAAGCGCTCCGGCCCGAGCAGCGCGCCGGCGCCGAAGACCAGAGCGAGATTGGCGGCGAGGCCGAAGCCGGCGGCGAGCGTCGCCATGCCGGTGCGCTTGCCGAGCAGGAAGACCGGGTAGAGCCCGGCGATGAACACGGTCAGCGCCAGGAAGCCCGGCAGCAGCAGGACCATATAGGCCGAGAAACGGCCGTGGAAATTCGACGGCACCAGCAGCTTCTCGAAAGCCGGCAGCACCAGGAAGAGGCCGACCGCGACCGGCAGCGCCGCCATCAGGACGATGACCAGATTGCCGGCGATGCGCTTCTGGGCCGCGAGCCGGCCCCTGGTCTCGTCGAGCCGCAGGATCTCGCGCAGCAGCACGATCTCGAGCGTTGCGCCCAGCGTGCCGAACAGGCGCAGGCCCATATCGGCGGCGAGCGAGAAATAGCCGGCCTCGGCGAAGCCATAGGCGTCGGCGAGCAGCGAGCGGTTGAGCAGCGGGATCAGCGAATAGATCGCGTTCGCGCCGACCAGCGGCAGCGCATAGACGACGAAGCTCCAGGCGAGGTCGCGCCGCGCCGCCGACCAGGAGAACGGCGCATCCGCCAGTTGCCGGCGCACCGTCAGCAGCGCCGCCATGACGCTGATCACGCCGCCGAACATCACGACGGTCGCATCGCGCATCCACCAGGCGCCGCCGACCATGAGCAGCAGCGCCAGCACGTTCTTGACGATGATCAGCCTCGCATAGGCGGCGTCGAGGAAGCGGGCGCGGGCTATGGCGCCGTGATAGTCGAACAGGCCGGCGCAGATGCCGCCGATCACGGAAGCCGCGACCAGCATCGCCGGCAGCCTGAAGTCGATCCCGGCGACGAAGGCCGCGACCAGCAGGCCGGCGAGCGCGATCGTCAGCCCGGCCGCCAGCACGTCGAGCGTGGCGCGGATTTCGGGCTGGCTCTCGCGGGTCTTGAGCGAATAGAAGCGGACGGCCGAAAGACGGATCCAGTCGAGCAGCGCGGTGTTGAGCAGGACGATGACCGCCGCGCCGATGGCATAGCGCCCGAACTCCGCCGGCCCGAGGAAATAGGCGATGAGCAGGCCGAGAGCGAAGTTCAGCCCGGAATTGATCACGAAGGGCAGAAGGACGGTCATGGCGCCATCGCGAGGGGCTGGACCGACTCAGCGTCGGGCGCGCATGGACGCGCCCTCCCCGCCTAGCCTTCAACCGCCGGCTTTCCAAGCGGAAGCTGCGCGAGAACGGCTCGCGGATGGCGAGAAGGGCCACGAAGCCTGATGCCGGCCGATCCGCTGTTCTATCTGGTCGGCTGGGCGACGACGCTGCTCATCGCCATCGGCAAGGGTGCCTTCGGCGGCGGCCTCGCCATCCTCGGCGTGCCGCTGCTGGCCTTCGTCGTCGAGCCGCTCCAGGGCGCGATCATCGTCGCCCTGCTGGTCGCGGCCATGGATTTGTTCGCGATCCGCAGCTTCGGCGTCGCCAGTTGGTCGAAGCCGGACCTCGTCTGGCTCCTGCCCGGCCTCGCCGCGGGGATCGGCATCGGCTACGCTGTCTTCCTGATGGTCGATGCGCGGATCGTCACGCTGATCATCGGCCTGACCACGCTCGCCTTCACGGCGCACTGGTTCGCGCGCGGCAGGCTGGCGCCGCCCGGGAAGCTGCCGGTTTCTCCAGGGCTGGCATTGCTGGCCAGCACCGCCTCGGGCTTCACCACCTTCGTCGCCCATGCCGGCGGGCCGCCTATCGCGATGTACCTGCTGGCGCGCGGCCTCTCGAAGACAGCCTTCGTCGGCACCACCATCGCGATCTTCATGCTCGGCAACCTGCTGAAGCTGCCGCCCTATCTCTCGCTCGGGCTGAAGCAGCCGGAGCTTCTCTGGGGCGCGCTCGCCCTCGCTCCGGCGGCACCGCTCGGCGTCTGGCTCGGCCGCTGGCTGCATGACCGGCTCGACCAGAAGCGCCTGTTCTTCGCCTGCTACCTGCTGCTCGCGGCCGCGGCGCTGAAGCTGACCGCCGACGCGGCGCTGGCGCTGCTGCGATAGGAGCATGGCGGACGAGCGGGCGCGCCATCTTTGCAGCCGCCACGATTGACCTTAAGCGCACTGATATGAGCCTCCCGCCGCTACGCGACGCCATCGACGCCGATTCGGAACCGCTCGCCGCGCTCGTCGCCGCGAGCTTCGCCGAATATCCCGGCTGCTTCTTCGACTGGTCGGAGTTTCCGGAACTGCGCCAGCCGGCGAGCCATTTCGCCCGCAAGGGCGGCCGGCTCTGGGTCGCAGAGGGTGACGGCGGCCGCATCGTCGGCTCGATCGGGGTCGCGCCGGTGCCGGGGCAGGATGCCGTCGAACTGACCAAGGTCTATGTCGACCCGGCCCTTCGCGGCGCCGGGCTGGCGCAGGCGCTGTTTTCCCGCACGCTCGCTTTCGCGCAGGCCGGCGGCTATGGCGAAATGATGCTGTGGTCGGACAGCCGCTTTGCCCGCGGCCACCGCTTCTACGAGAAGCTCGGCTTCGTGCGCTGGCCCGGCGAGCGCTATCTCGCTGACATCTCGGCCACCTGGGAATACCATTTCCGCAAACCGCTCGCCGACGCCGAACCATGAGCTACGGCACGGCGCTGCGCGCCGCCCTCGGCATCGCCCTGCTGACGCTGATGGATGCGGTGGTGAAGGCGCAGATGCAGCAGCATCCGTTCATCGTGGCGCTGTTCATGCGCTTCGCAATGGGCGGGCTGTGCGCGCTCGTCGTTCTCGCGCTGGCGCGGCCGGCCTTCCCCAGCCGCGCCAGCCTGATCGGCAACACGATCCGGATCCCGGTGGTGGTGCTGACCGCCGGCAGCTTCTTCTACTCGCTTTCGGTGCTGCCGCTGGCGGAAACCCTGACCCTGTCCTTCCTGGCCCCGGTCTTCGTCGCGCTGCTCGGCGCGCTGATCCTGAAGGAGCGCCTCGACTCGCGCATCCTGCAGGCGCTTGGCTTCGGCGTCGCCGGCATGCTGGTGATGGTCTGGCCGCGCCTGCAGGGCGAGGTCTCGGGCGCCGGCCTTGGCGTCGCGGCCGCCCTGTTCTCGGCGGTGTCCTATGCCTTCAACCTGATCCTGCTGCGCAAGATCGCGCTGAAGGAACACCCCGCGATCATCGTGCTGTTCCAGACCGGCGGCCCGGCGCTCTGCCTCGCCATCCCGGTCTGGCCCCATTTCGTGCCGATGACCGGCCAGGATCTGCTGGCCTATCTCGTCGCCGGTATGCTCGGCGTCGGCGGCCATCTCGCGATCACCTCGGCCTTCGCCCGGGCGCCGGCGTCGCGCCTGGCGCCGATCGAATACACCGCGCTGATCTGGGCGAGCCTGCTCGGCTGGTTCGTCTTCGCCGAAGCGCCGCTGCTCACGACCTATGCCGGAGCCCTGCTGATCGTCGCCGGCGCCTTCGCCGTCAGCCGGCGCTAGCTCACGCCTAGGCCGGAGCGCCGCAATAGGCCTCGAGCCGGTAGCCGTCGGGATCGACGACGAAGGCGGCATAGTAGTTTGACCCGTAGTCTTCGCGCAGGCCGGGCGCACCATTGTCCGAGCCGCCTGCGCGCAACGCCGCCGCATGGAAGGCATCGACGCTGGCGCGTGTCGGCGCCGCGAAGCAGAAATGCAGGTTGGAGCCGGGGTTGGGCGGCACCGGCGCGGCAGCGACGCCGATCCAGAGCCCGACGGCGCCCTTGCCATAGCCGAGCGAGCTTTCGTCGTTGCTCAGGCAGCTCAGTCCGAGCGCACCCAGCGCCGCGTCATAGAAGCGCCGGGAGCGTGCGAGCTCGCGGACGCCGATCGAGATGTGGTCGAACATGCGGTCTCTCCATTTTTGCCTTGGTCGGATTTTGTGCCTTGGTCAGATCCTGCTGCGTTTCGCCCGGAAGTCGGCCTGGAGGCGCCAGCTGGCGCCGCCATCCTGCGAATGCTCGCCGAGCCAGCGGAAGCTGTCGCCGGCGATCTCGGTGAAGCGCCAGCGGACAGCGGCGCCATCGTCGAGCTTGCCGTCCTGGACGATGTCTCGGCCCTCGGCCCGGCCGAGCTGACGCGTGTAGTACTGCTTGAGCGGGTCGCTCCAGAGGATGTGCCAGGCATCGAGGCCGGGGTCGTAGATGCGCAGGGTGGTGCCGTGGAAGAAGCCCGGCAGGATCCAGACATCCTGGATGGCGCGCCCGCCCAGCACCCAGCCGAAGCTGATCGTCCCCTTCGCCTCGTGCCGCGTGCCGTCGTCGGCATGGATCACGGCGTCCATGGTCCAGTCGCCGACGAGCCAGCCATAGAGGCCCATGCGGTCGGCATGTTCAGGGTCGGGGCCATTGGCGAGGAGGGCATCGGCGAGGCCGCTTGTGGATGCTGTCATGATCGGGCTCCCATTGGGGCAAGTTGGCGCCAGCTAGGGCGCTCGGCCCGCGCCGCGCTTGGGAAAAACTGCTAAACTTCCGGCATGACCACGAGTTCGCATCTCCTTGCTTCCGGCCCCGGCTGGCATGTGCGCGACATCGCCTGCACGGCCGGCCCGGCCGACCCGGCCTATGAGGAGCAGCATGCGCATTGCTGCATCGCGATCGTCCGCAGCGGCTCGTTCCAGTACCGCTCGCGGCAAGGTGGCGCAGTGCTGGCGCCCGGTGCCATCCTGCTCGGCAACCAGGGCGCCTGCTTCGAATGCGGCCATGAGCACGCGACGGGCGACCGCTGCCTCTCCTTCCAGTTCGAGCCCGGCCATCTGGAACGCATCGTCGCCGGTGTGCCCGGCGCCCGCCGGACCGAGTTCGCGCAGGCGCATCTGCCGCCCTCGCCGGCACTCGCCGGGCTCGTCGCCGCGGCCGAGGCGGCGGACGGGGACGCCGGCGCGCTCGAGGAGATCGCGACGCGGCTCGCCGGCGCCGTGGCCATCCAGCTGGCGGAGAAGAAGCTCGCCGCGACCACGCCGAGCGCCCGCGACGCCAGGCGGATCAGCGCCGCGCTGCGCTGGATCGAGGCGCATTGCGACGAGCCGCTGATGCTGTCGGACATCGCCCGCGAGGCCGCGATGAGCCCCTATCATTTCCTGCGCAGCTTCCGGGCGCTGATCGGGACGACGCCGCACCAGTATCTGCTGCGCACACGGCTGCATCGCGCCGCGGTCGCGCTGCGCCGCAGCGACCTGCCGGTCGCCGGCATCGCCTTCGATTGCGGCTTCGGCGATCTTTCGACCTTCAACCGCCGCTTCAGGCGGGTGATGGGGGCAAGCCCGACGGCCTATCGCTCGGGCAACGGGCGCCCGGCTTCGCCGCCGGGCCTCGCCCGGCCGGGATAGATCAGGGCCGGGGCGATGCTCTCTTCTGCGGCCGGTCAGCGGCCCGCTGCCGCCTTGCCCGAGAAGATCATGCAGGTCTCGGTGCCATGCGCCAGCAATCGGCCGCTGGCATCAACCAGGCGCCCCTCGCTGGTCGCGATCGTACCGCCGCGATGGATCAGCCTGCCCTCGCAGCGGACATCGCCGTTCCCGGGCATCACCGGGCGCACATAGTTGAGCTTCATCTCCAGCGTCGTGTAGCCCTCGCCGATCTTCAGCGTCGAATGCGCGGCGCAGGCCATGGCGGAATCGAGGATCGTCGCGGTCCAGCCGCCATGGATGGTGCCGAGCGGGTTGAAGAAGCGCGGCGAGGGCCTGCCGACGAAGACCACCCTGCCCTCCTCGACCTCGGCGAGATCGAAGTCCATCGCATCGGCGAAGGGCGCGCCGGGATGGCGGCCCTCCATCAACCCGCGCAGGAAGGAAACGCCGTCCTCCGCGAGCAGGACATCGCGGCTGACGACACCGATGGTGCGGGACATGATGGTGGGCCTCGATGCTAATTCGTGTAGATACACGATAAGAGGCGGAGCGAGAAACCGTCAAGCGCCGCTCCGGGCTTGTCCCGGCGGGACCGCCCGCTTCCGCTGCTTACGTCGTCTGCCGGGCGGCGCGCCGGATCGCCTTCAGCCCGTCACGCGTCTCGCCCCAGCGCTCGGCGCCGAGCCCGGCTTCGATCCGGTCCTGCACCGCACGCCAATAGGGGATCGCCGCCTCGATCGCGGCGCGGCCCTTCTCGGTCACGGTATAGACCAGCGCCCGGCCCTTGCAGTCGACCGGCTCGATCAGCTGCTCGGCGGCCAGCAATTGCAGATTGCGGGTCAGCGAGGTGCGCTCCAGCGCAAAACGCTCGGCAAGCTCCGTCACCGAGCGCCAGGCGCCGGTGCTCAGAGCGGAGAGCAGCACGAACTGGGTGATCTTGAGCCCGCTCGGCCGCATCGCCTCGTCATAGGCGCGGGTGACGGCGCGGGCCGTCATGCGGACATGCAGGACGACGCAGGAACGGGCGATCTCGTCGAGGCGCGGGTCGAGGGTGGGCGTCGTCATCTCGGCAGGATAGAGCATTGCGCCAGAAAGTGGGAACCGGTTTTTCGCCGGCACAGATGCCATAAACTTATAGAATCGATCAGGTTTTTCGCATCCGGACGCCTTCTTCCGGATGCGGCATGACCGCGCGTTCCCGCCGGGGGCCGCGGCGGGCTCCACGCCTGCCGGGCGCGTTCACCTTTCGCGGCGATGCTTCCTTGACTCATGCCGGGGGCGAGCCTATCTCCGCGGCGTCGGTTAGCACTCACGCTGAGAGACTGCTAACAGGCGCCAGTCACGGGCCAGCCCAGCGCGCGCCCCGCCCAGAATATGACCGAGAGGAAGACAGAACCATGAAGTTCCGTCCGCTGCATGACCGCGTTGTGGTCCGTCGCCTTGATGGCGAAGAGAAGACCAAGGGTGGCATCATCATCCCCGACACCGCCAAGGAGAAGCCCCAAGAGGGCGAGGTCGTGTCCGTGGGCCCCGGCAATCGCGACGAAGACGGCAAGCTGATGAAGCTCGACGTCAAGGCCGGCGACCGCGTGCTGTTCGGCAAGTGGTCCGGCACCGAGGTCAAGATCGACGGCCAGGATCTCCTGATCATGAAGGAATCCGACATCATGGGCGTCATCGGCTGAAGCCTGAGACCGCCTGCCCCGTCATTTCATAAGGAGTAGCTCTCATGGCTGCCAAAGACGTCAAGTTCTCCACCGATGCCCGCGACCGCATGCTGCGCGGCGTCGAAATCCTGAACAACGCCGTCAAGGTCACGCTCGGTCCGAAGGGCCGCAACGTCGTGATCGACAAGTCGTTCGGCGCCCCGCGCATCACCAAGGACGGCGTCACCGTCGCCAAGGAGATCGAGCTCGCCGACAAGTTCGAGAACATGGGCGCCCAGATGGTGCGCGAAGTGGCCTCGAAGCAGAACGACGCCGCCGGCGACGGCACCACGACCGCCACCGTTCTCGCCGCCGCCATCATGCGCGAAGGCCTGAAGTCGGTTGCGGCCGGCATGAACCCGATGGACCTGAAGCGCGGCATCGACCTGGCCGTCGAGGCCATCGTCACCGACCTGCAGAAGAACTCGAAGAAGGTCACCTCGAACGCGGAAGTCGCGCAGGTCGGCACGATCTCGGCCAATGGCGACGTGTCGGTCGGCAAGATGATCGCGACCGCGATGCAGAAGGTCGGCAACGAGGGTGTCATCACCGTCGAGGAAGCCAAGACCGCCGAGACCGAGCTCGACGTCGTCGAGGGCATGCAGTTCGACCGTGGCTATCTCTCGCCCTACTTCATCACCAATGCCGAGAAGATGGTCGCCGAGCTCGAGGACCCCTACATCCTCGTCTTCGAGAAGAAGCTGTCGTCGCTGCAGGCGATGCTGCCGATCCTCGAGGCCGTCGTGCAGACCGGCAAGCCGCTCCTGATCATCGCCGAGGACGTCGAGGGCGAGGCCCTGGCCACGCTCGTCGTCAACAAGCTCCGTGGCGGCCTCAAGGTCGCGGCCGTCAAGGCGCCGGGCTTCGGTGACCGCCGCAAGGCCATGCTCGAGGACATCTCGATCCTGACCGCCGGCCAGCTGATCTCGGAAGACCTCGGCATCAAGCTCGAGACCGTGACGCTCAACATGCTCGGCCGCGCCAAGAAGGTGCGCATCGAGAAGGAGAACACCACGATCATCGACGGCGCCGGCAAGAAGAAGGACATCGAAGGCCGCGTTTCGCAGATCAAGGCGCAGATCGAGGAGACCTCCTCGGACTACGACCGCGAGAAGCTCCAGGAGCGCCTGGCCAAGCTCGCCGGCGGCGTCGCGGTCATCCGCGTCGGCGGCGCGACCGAGGTCGAGGTCAAGGAGAAGAAGGACCGCGTCGACGATGCCCTGAACGCGACCCGCGCTGCGGTCGAAGAAGGCATCCTGCCGGGCGGCGGCGTCGCCCTCCTGCGCGCCCTGTCGACCGTCAAGTCGATCAAGACCCAGAACGACGACCAGAAGACCGGCGTCGAGATCGTCCGCCGCGCCATCATGGCGCCGGCCAAGCAGATCGTCGACAACGCCGGCGATGACGGCGCGGTCGTGGTCGGCAAGCTGCTCGAGTCGAAGGACTACGCCTACGGCTACAACGCCCAGACCGGCGAGTATGGCGACCTGGTCAAGGCCGGCATCATCGACCCGACCAAGGTCGTGCGCACGGCGATCCAGGATGCGGCTTCGATCGCCGGCCTGCTGATCACCACCGAGGCGATGATCGCCGAGTCGCCGAAGAAGGACTCGCCGATGCCCCCGATGGGCGGCGGCGGCATGGGCGGCATGGACTTCTGAGGAAGTCCAGACGCCCGGGGTCTCAAGTGCCGAAACCGGGCAAGCCCGGTTTCGGTGGCGGCATGGACTTCTGAGGAAGTCCGAGCCCTCAAGCTCGATACTGCGGAGGCCCGGCGCAAGCCGGGCCTTTTTTCATCGCCGCCCCTCCGCGCTTTGCACAGGCGCGGGCGCGGCCGGGCTTGCATCGACTTTGGTTGTCGGCCTTAGATCGGCGGCAGGTGCGGCATCCTGCCACGCCCCGACCCTTGCCGAGGCCACGCCATGCTGAACAACCCAGCGCTCTCCGACGCCGCCAAGCTCGTCGGCCGCATCCTGCTCGTCCTGATGTTCGTGACGAGTGGCTGGTCCAAGATCTCGGGCTATGCCGGCACGCAAGCATACATGGCCTCGGCCGGCGTCCCGGGCATCCTGCTGCCGCTGGTGATCCTCGTCGAGCTGATCGGCGGGCTGATGATCGTCGTCGGCTTCAAGACGCGGCTGGTCGCGCTCGCCTTGTTCTTCTTCACCATCGCCGCTGCGGTGCTGTTCCATCTGAACTGGGCGCAGCCGATGCAATACCTGCAGTTCATGAAGAACCTCTCGATCGCCGGCGGCTTCCTCGTGCTCTTCGCGGCCGGTGCCGGCGCCTATTCGGTCGACAAGGATTGAACAGGCCCCGAAGAGGTGCGGCTCAGCTTCGCCGCGCGAACAGGCTCGAGGGCATCGCGCCGGCGGCAGTCCTGACCGTTCGGCCGCTTCCGGCCAAAAGGAAGGCGAGCCGCATCACAAATCGGAGAAAAAACGGAGCCCGGCCTTGAGCCGGGCTTTTTTGTCTGCACGGCTGATCTACAACATGCCTTCCAAGCTGGCGCCTTCCGGCGCCGATTCCCCAAGGACTCCTTCATGCGCCTGTTGAGTTTCGCTGTCGCCGGGCTCGCCCTGATCGCGCTCATCGTCGGACAGCAAAGCGGCAGTGCCGGCATGCTCGGCCTCGGCGTCGTGGGCGTGCTGCTGGCGCTCTCGACCTGGCGCGCCGACGGGATCAGCTTCTTCCTGAAGATCTTCTCCGGCATCTTCGGCACCGAATACGTCATCTTCGGCCTCGGCGCCGTCCTCGCCCAAATCGGCTGGTGGCCGGAGGCCTGGCAGGCTGCCGCGCTGCCGGCGAGCCTCGGAACCACCGTCGCGGTGTTCGGCATCCTGATCTACCTGATCTCCTTCGTGCCGGTGGTGCGGCGCATCGCCGACCTCGCCTCGCCCTATTTCCAGGCGCAGGAACCGAGCACCGCCAATTTCGGACCGTTCGGCAGCTACCGGATCAAGCTCGGCCACTTCGCCGTCGCGGCCGTGGTCTTCCTGATCGTGCTCAATCAGGCACAGGTCGGCATCTCGCTGCGCATCAACTTCTTCTACCGCGATTTCTACAACGCCCTGCAGGAGAAGAACGCCGAGGCCTTCTGGTACCAGCTGATCAACGTCTTCTCCGTCTGGGCGGCGATCTCGGTGATCAGCGTGCTGATCGAGACGGTGGCCAATTCGGTGCTGCTGATCCGCTGGCGCGAATGGATGGCGGCCGAATACAACCGGCGCTGGCTGCAGAACGGCAACCATTACCGCATCTCGCTCGCCGGCACCGCCGACAACCCCGACCAGCGCATCTCCGAGGACACGCGCGCCTTCCTGAACCAGACCTACGCCTTCTCGCTCACCCTGATCACCCAGGTCTCGACGCTGGTCTCGTTCTCGATCGTGCTGTGGTCGATCCCGGTCGCGATCACCGTGCCGGGCACCGACCTCGTCATTCCGGGCTTCATCTTCTGGGCGACGCTGATCTATGCGGCGATCGCGACCTGGATCACGCATCTGATCGGCAAGCCGCTGATCGCGCTCGAATTCGAGCAGGAGCGGCGCGAGGCGAACTTCCGCTTCTCGCTGGCGCGCCTGCGCGAATATTCCGAGCAGATCGCCCTGATGCGCGGCGAGACCGCCGAGCGGCGCCATCTCGGCGAGACTTTCGGCGGGATCGTCGAGAACTTCTACCATCTGCTCTGGCGCAAGCTGAAGCTGACGACCTTCACCCTGTCCTACAACCAGGCCAATGTCGTCATCCCCTTCCTGCTGCTGGCGCCCTATTACTTCGCCGGCGCCATCGCCTTCGGCGTGCTGACCCAGGTCTCGTCGGCCTTCGGCCGGGTCGAGACCGCGATGTCCTTCTTCATCAACAGCTACCAGTCGATCGCCTCCTATCTCGCCTCGATCAACCGCCTCACCACCTTCGAGACCGCGATCGCCCAGGCCGAGGCGCAGGCTGCGGGAACCGCCGGAGCCAATATCGAGATCGACGAGCAGCCGGGCCCCGACGCCCGGATCGAGGACCTGACCCTGAACCTGCCCGATGGCGCGCCGATCGTGACGGTTCCGGAGCTGACCCTGCCGGCCGGCCGGGCGACCCTGGTGGTCGGACCTTCGGGCTCGGGCAAGTCGACCCTGTTCCGCGCGGTGTCGGGCATCTGGCCGTTCGGCAAGGGCCGTGTCGCGACCCCGGCCGACACCCGCATGCTCCTCCTGCCGCAGCGGCCCTATCTGCCGCAGGGAAGCTTACGCGCCGCGATCGCCTACCCGGCCGAGCCCGACGCCTTCGCCGATGCCGACATCCGGGCCGTGATGGAGAAGGTCAAGCTCGGCCATCTCGCCGAGCGGCTCGACGATGTCGATCTCTGGGGCCAGCGGCTCTCGGGCGGCGAGCAGCAGCGGCTGGCGGTGGCGCGCGCGCTGCTGGCCAAGCCGGACTGGCTCTTCCTCGACGAGGCGACCGCCTCGCTCGACGAGAAGCTCGAGGGCGAGATCTACGCGATGATCCGGCGTGAGCTGCCGCAGACCAGCGTGGTCTCGATCGGCCATCGCTCGACGCTGCGCGAGATGCACGAGGAGTTGGTCACGATGGAGAGGAACGCCGACGGAACCCACAGCCCGCGGGCAAAGGCGATGGAGCCGGCGGGCTGATCCGACTGCACCGCGAGGTTCCGCACGTCATGCTCGCCCTTGTGGCGAGCATCCACATCTTGAACACCGCACTGCCCGAACGAAGACGTGGATGGTCGGGACAAGCCCGACCATGACGAGAAGCGGGCGGCGGTCAGGATTCCGGGCTATGGCCCTGCCGCCAACGCAAGAGGGATGGTAGGGCGCCGCGCTAGCTCAAATGCCGCGGTCGAAGCGGATCTCGCCGTTCCCGGTCTTGAGCACCAGCCGCCCTTCGACCAGGTCCCATTGCCGGACGGTGCGCAGCGCCAGCAGGAAGCTGCGCTCGAAATCCATCACGCCCTTGTCGCAGGCGCGCTTGGTCACCGCAACGGGGCCGACGGCAAAGCCCTGCTGGCGCAGCGGGTAGGCCGAAGCGGAGAAGGTGTTGCAGCCGGCAAAGCCGGTGCCGCGCAGATTGGAATCGACCTTCAGCGTGATGCGCCGGTCATTGATCGGCTTGCCGTTGAACTGGATCGCCGTCCAGGAGGCATCGAGCGGAAAGTTCTTCTCCTGCTTGGGCGGCGGCGCAGCCTGCCCCTCCTGCGGAACCTGCGAGGGCCGCTGGCGACCCTGGGCGAAAGCGTCGCCCGCCAGAGCCGGCAACAGGGAAAAGGCGATGGCGGCCGCAAGGCCGAGGCGCGACTGCATGCTCAACTGGTCCAGACCCCGGATTGGAAATAGCGCAACGGGCAAAGGTTAATTCCAATTGTCACCACTGCACCGAGAGAGCGGCGAAACGCAAGCCTCGATCGCTCTTTAAGGCACAGTCTGCGGCAGCAAAACGCAACTCCGCCGCAAATCGACAGCGCCGGCGCATCCGCTGCCCTCCCAGCCGCGTAGCGTGAGAATGCGTCGGGATTCCGGCGCAGGCGCGCGGCCGATGCCCCCCAGAGGCCGCGACGGACGGAAGGCCGCCTCCCGGTGGGGGGCGGCCTCTCAGTCTTCAGATCCGGGCCTGGAGCCGCTCGATCAGCGGGTTGGTGCGGCGGAAGACATAGTCGAGCGCCCGCACGGTGATGTCGTCGGCCCCGGCGCGGGTCAGTTCCTCGACCAGCGGGAACACCGCCTTCGCCGGGCAATGCAGGGTCACCACCCCGTCCTCGCCGCCGGCGCCGAAAGGCAGGCGGGCGCCGAGGCGCTGGGCGATCTCACTGAGCCGCTGCGGCGAGACGGCATGCAGCACGGCGCGGACCTCGCGCAGCGAGCGCGCCTCCTCCTCGGCGGCGATGCGCCCCAGGATGGCGGCCGCGGCAGCCCGCGCCCGCTCGTTCCAGGGCGCCCGCACGGAGGCGACGAGATTGGCTTCCGATGCCAGGATCACGCCGTCGTCCAGCACCTTCAGGGCGTTGGCGGCCAGCGTCGAGCCCGTTGTGGTGATGTCGACGACGATCTCGGCGGTGCCGGCGGCCGGCGCGCCCTCGGTCGCGCCCAGGCTCTCGACGATGCGATAATCGGCGAGGCCGTGGCTGGCGAAGAAGCGGCGCGTCAGGTTGACGTATTTGGTGGCGACCCGGAGCTTGTTGCCGGTGCGGGCGCGCATGCTGGCGGCGACGTCGTCGAGATCGGCCATGCCGCGCACGTCGATCCAGGCCTGCGGCACGGCGACGACGACATTGGCGCTGCCGAAGCCGAGCGGCGTCAGCAGCTCGACCGCGGCATCGGCGTCGGGAACCTGCTCGCGCACCAGATCCTCGCCGGTGATGCCGAGATGGACGGCGCCCGAGGCAAGCTGCGCCACGATCTCGGAAGCCGAGAGAAAGGCGACCTCGGCCCCGTCCAGGCCGGCGATCTGCGCCCGGTACTCGCGCGAGCCGCGCGCCTGCACGAAGGAGAGCCCGGCGCGGCCGAAAAAGGCGGTGGCGTTCTCCTGCAACCGGCCCTTGGAGGGCACGGCCAGGACAAGCGGGGCGTCGTTCAAGGCGTTCTCCACCGCGCTTATGTCGGGCTTTCCCGCTCCGCTCATGCCGGATTTTCCCGCTCCGCTCATGCCGCTTCTCCCGCCAGCCGGTCGAGCCAGAGCGAGGCGCCGACGGCGGCGACCGGGCCGGGCGCGCCGAGGCGCTGCAGCACGCCGTCATAGCGGCCGCCGCCGGCGATCGGCTTCAGGTCCGGCCTGGCCGGATCGTGCAGCTCGAAGATGAAGCCGGTGTAGTAGTCGAGATTTCGCGCGAAGGCGGCGGAGAAGCCGATATTGCCGACATCGACGCCGCGCGCCGCCAGGAAGCCGGTGCGCTCGTCGAAAGCGTCGAGCGCGGCGGCAAGATCGAGTCCGGCTTCGCCGGCGAGGGCGCGCAGGGCGGCCGAAGCGGTGTCGGGATCGCCGCCGACCGCGAGCGCCCGACTGAGGACCGTACCGGACTCGCCGCTGACCGGGTTCTCCCGCTCGGCGGCGCGCGCCAGGAAGCGCTCGGCGATGTCGCCGGCCGAGCGGCCGCCGACGGTCGAGATGCCGGCGATGGCGAGCACGTCCTCGACGAAGGCGCGGGCGGCCTTGGGGTCCTGCCCTTCCAGCGCCTTGAGCAGGCCGGCATGCGTCGCTTCGGTCTCGGCCGCCGGCGGCTCCAGCGCGGCGACGGCATCAGTGCCCTTGCCCTGCGCGACCGCGCGCATCAGCCGGCGGCGGGCCGCCTGCGGAACGCAGAGCCCGTCGAGCAGCGCCGTCAGCAGCGAAACATCGCCCATCAGCAGGCGCGGCTTCGCCAGCCCGAGCGCGGCGGCGGCCTCGACCGTCAGCGCCATGATCTCGGCATCGGCAGCGGCGAAATCCGGCCGGCCGAAGGATTCAAGCCCGGCCTGGGCGAACTCGTTCGGCTCGTTGGCACGCATCCGGAAGACCGGGCCGGCATAGGCATAGGAAGCCGGCTCGGACGAGCGCGCCGCGATATGGGCGAGCGCGACGGGGATGGTGTATTCCGGCCGCAGGCACCATTCCTGGCCGTCGGCATCCTGCGTCAGGAAGATGCGGCGGCGGATATCCTCGCCGGAAAGGTCGAGGAAAGGCTCGGCCGGCTGCAGGATCGCCGGCTCGGCGCGGGCATAGCCCTCGCGCTCGAACAGCGCGATCACGGTGTCGATGCTGGCGCGGGTCGCGGTCACGGCATTGGTCCTGTTGCGGCGCCGTCCTAGCAGGGGCGCGCCGGATTTTCGACGATTTTCAGGGAACTGGGTTAGCGGGAATCGGCCAGCCGTCATGCTCGGGCTTGACCCGAGCATCTCTTGCAGGAGATTCCCGGCTCTCCGCGGAGTTTATCCTTGGGCCAACCAAAGGTCGGACCCGAGGGCTCCGGCCGGGAATGGCGTCGGGTGGATTTCGTCGAACAGATCACGCCAGTCCGGATTGCTCTTCTCGATCAGCTCTATTTTCCAACCGCGATCCCAGCGCTTCAAGCTCGTCTCTCGCTGAATTGCGAGATCGATATGATCGTGCATTTCGAACCAGGCCAGCTTGTCGAGATTGTAGCGCGCCGTGAAGCTCCTGCCTTGAAGGAGCTTGTGCTCGGAAACACGGCGAACGAGGTCGGCGGTCACGCCGAGATACAATGTGCCGCGCGGCTTGTTCGTCATGATGTAGACGAACGACGGCTCGAGGTTCACACGTCATTCCCGGCCGGAGCGAAGCGGAGAGCCGGGAATCTCTGGTCCAGAGATGCTCGGGTCAAGCCCGAGCATGACGCCCTATGACCCGCTTCACGCCCTCGACCAGCTCGCTCGCCGACACGGCGAACTGCGCCTGCGCCTGCCTTTCCTTGTGCTCGGCCGAATCCTTGACCTCGCGGCCGGCGGCGGCGAGCTCGGCGCCGAGGATCAGGTCCTTGATCACCACCGTGCCGGCCTCGCGCTCCGACGAGCCCTGGATGACCGCGCAGACGGCGCCGCGCCGGTCGGCATATTTCATCTGGGCGTTGAAGCCGGAGGAACCGAGATAGAGATCGGCGCGCAGCAGCGGCTTGCCCTTCTCGTCGCGGGCCTGCCGGAGCTGCGAAACGAAAGCCTGATAGGCCGGCATGAACTCCGGCGACTTGTTGTCCATGGCGGTGACGACGACGAGCGGCAGCTCGGCCTTGGTGTCGACGATCGGCGACTTAACCGCCTTGAGCGCCGAATAGAGCCGAGAGACACCGATCGAGAAGCCGGTCGCCGGCACAGCTTCAGGCCGGAAGCGGCCGACCAGCCCGTCATAGCGCCCGCCACCCGCGACCGAACCGAAGCGCACGATCTGGCCCTGCTCGTTGGGAACCTCGAAGGTCAGTTCGACCTCGTAGACCGGGCCGGTATAATATTCGAGGCCGCGGACGACGGAGGGGTCAACAATAATCTGATCGCTATACCCAGCCGCAATCACCATTCGAGCGATCACGTCCAACTCTTGGAAGCCTTGCTCGGTGATAGGAGAGTTGCCCGCAACCTCCTTAATGACATCGAGCGCCGCAGCAGTGTCGCTGGAAGAATTGAGCAATCTCAAAATCGGATCGGACTGATAGGCGCTAAGACCCGCACCTTTCGTGAAATCGCCGCTCTGATCCATCCGACCATTGCCAAGAAGTTCTCTAACGCCTTCAATTCCAACCTTGTCGAATTTGTCGATGGCGCGCAGCACCGTCAGCCGGCGGCCGGCATTCTCGTCACCGCCGAGGCCGATCGCCTCCATCACGCCGTCGAGCACTTTTCGGTTGTTGACCTTGACGACATAGTCGCCGCGCTTGATGCCCAGCGCCTCCATCGTATCGGCGGCGAGCATGCAGATCTCGGCATCGGCCGCGACCGTGCCGGAGCCGACGATATCGGCGTCGAACTGCATGAACTGGCGAAAACGCCCCGGGCCCGGCTTCTCGTTGCGGAAGACATAGCCGGCGCGGTAGCTGCGATAGGGCTTTGGCAGCGCGTCGAAATTCTCGGCGACATAGCGGGCGAGCGGCGCCGTCAAATCGTAGCGCAGCGAGAGCCATTGCTCGTCATCGTCCTGGAAGGAGAAGACGCCCTCGTTCGGCCGGTCCTGGTCCGGCAGGAATTTTCCGAGCGCATCGGTGTATTCAATGAGCGGCGTCTCGACCGGGTCGAAGCCGTAAAGCGAAAAGCTCTCGCGGATGACGGACAGCATGCGCTCGGTGGCGGCGACATCGGCCGGGCCGCGGTCGACGAAACCGCGCGGCTGGCGGGCTTTCAGCTTGCTGGGGGCGGACATGGGCGGCTTTCACTCGGAAACGGGGTTGGCGCCGGGTTAGCCCGCGCAGCCGCGAGGGGCAAGGCACAGCACGTCATTCTCGGGCGGAGCCCTCGAGTCCGACCGTCGGTCGGCCCAAGGATAAACTCCGCGCAGACCCGAGAATCTCGTGACAAGAAGGCGTTATCGGCGCTTCATCCGGCCTGAGATGCTCGGGCCTGGCCCGAGCATGACGCGCACTCACTCCGCCGCGACGAGCGTCTCCGTGGCCGGTGCCTCCCCGATCCCGGCCTTCGCGAGCTTCTGCGGCATCGGCCCGCCGGTCGCCCAGTCGAGCAGTTCGGCGGTGTGGACGACCGGCGTCGCCGCCCCCCTGTCGGCAAAGCCCTTCGCGAGCTGCGTCATGCAGCCGATATTGCCGGTGGCGACGAGATCGGGCTTGGTGCGGCCGATATTGCCGATCTTGCGCTCGCGCAGCTGCCCGGCGATCTCCGGCTGGAGGATGTTGTAGACGCCGGCCGAGCCGCAGCAGATATGGCCCTCCGGCACCTCCTTGACGCGGAAGCCGGCGCGCGCCAGCAGGCGCTTCGGCCCGTCCTTCAACTGCTGGCCATGCTGCATCGAGCAGGCCGAGTGATAGGCGACCGTCAGGTCGAAACCGCGCACCGGGGCGATCTCGAGCGTCTCGACGAATTCGGTGATGTCCTTGGCCAGCCCGGCGACCCGCGCCGCCTTCTCCGCATAGGCCGGCTCGCCCCGGAACATGAAGCCGTAATCCTTGATCGTGGTGCCGCAGCCCGAGGCGGTGATCAGGATGGCATCCAGCCCCTCGCCCTCGATCTCTGCCATCCAGGCATCGATATTGACGCGGGCAAAGGCGAGCGCGTCATGCTCGCGGCCCATATGATGGACGAGCGCGCCGCAGCAGCCCTCGCCCTTGGGCAGCACGACCTCGACGCCATGGCGGGTCAGGAGCCGGATCGTCGCCTCGTTGATGCCGGGGTCGAGCACCGGCTGGGCGCAGCCGGAGAGGATGGCGACGCGCTTGCTGCGCTCGCCGCTGGCCGGGAAGCTCTGCGGCCCTTCCATCGCCGAGCGATTGGGCAGGCGCCAGGGCGCCAGCGCCAGCATTGCCTGCAAGGGCGCGCCGAGCCGCGGCAGGGCACCGAGCGCCCTAGCGAAGGGCTTGCCGAGACGCGCCGCCAGCATGGCGAGGCGGAAGCGGTCGGGATAGGGCAGGACCGCCCCGAGCAGGCGCCTGAGCGCCCGCTCATGCCAGGGGCGCTCATAGGTTTCCTCGATATGGGCGCGGGCATGGTCGACCAGGTGCATGTAGTGCACGCCCGAGGGGCAGGTCGTCATGCAGGACAGGCAGGAGAGGCAGCGGTCGATATGCTTGACCACCTCCGCCGTCGCCGGCCGCTCGTTCTCGAGCATGTCCTTGATCTGGTAGATGCGCCCGCGCGGCGAATCGAGCTCGTCGCCGAGCAGCAGATAGGTCGGGCAGGTCGCCGTGCAGAAGCCGCAATGCACGCAGCTGCGCAGGATCTTCTCCGAGACCGGCAGGCGCGGATCGGAGGCGAGATGAGCGGCGGTGAAATTGGTCTGCATGACTTAAGCCCGGAAACGCGACACGAAGCCCTCCCCCCTTGTGGGGGAGGGTTGGGAGGGGGGTATCGAGGGGGCATGGCATTCGGCGGCAGGCTGGTCGCAGATCGAGGGTGGCATACCCCCCTCTCCAGCTCTCCCCCACAAGGGGGGAGAGGGTGCATCGCGCCTCGCCGCCATGTCGCGCACCATCTCAAATCCCCGCATACATCTTCCCCGGCTCGAAGATGCCCTCCGGATCGAAGCTCTTCTTGATGCCGGCCGTCAGCCGCATCAGCGGCTCGGCCAGCGGCTCGAAGACCGCGACCGCCGCCCGCACCGCGTCCGGCGCCCTGACCAGCGTGGCATGGCCGCGCAGCGGCCGAAGCGCGGCGCGGATCGCAGCCGCGCCGGCATCGCCCGCCGCCGGAACCGCGAGCCAGACCAGCCCGCCGCCCCAGTCATGATACCAGCGCGCACCGGAAACCGCGCGGGCGATGGACGCCGTCGCCTTCGGGCCCTTCGTCGGCGCCAGCGACAGCCGCCAGACCGCCTCATTGCTGCCGGCGAAGAAGCTGGCGTCGCGGACCTCGCGCCAGAGCGCCTCGGAAGCCGCCTCCTCGATCAGCTCCGGCCGGCCATGCGGCTTCAGCAGCCGGGCGAGCTCGGCGGCGCGATAGTCGATCGAGGCCGAGAAATTCTCGAGCCGCAGCAGCGTCCGCGCCCCCTCCCCGCCAATCCCGGCCGGGAGATGCGCCGCGGCACCAGGCTCGAAGGGCGAGCCGAGCGCCGCGCAAAGCAGCGCCACCGCCGCCTCGTCGGCGAGGCCGGGCCAGCTCAACGTCACGACCCGCTCCGGCCGCGGCAGGACCCGGAAGGTGACCTCGGTCAGGAAGCCGAGCGTGCCCTGGCTGCCAGCGACGAGCTTGACCAGGTCGAGCCCGGTGACGTTCTTCATCACCCGCCCGCCCGACTTGATCGCCTCGCCGCGGCCATTGATCATCCGGATGCCGATCAGGGAATCGCGCGCCGCCCCGGCGGTGACCCGGCGCGGGCCGGAGATGTTGCCGGCGGCAACGGCGCCGATGGTCGGCTCGCCAATGGTGCCCAGCAGCGCGCGATGGTCCATCGGCTCGAAGGGCAGCATCTGGCCGCGCTCGGCCAGGGTCTGCTCGATCAGCTTCAGCGGCGTGCCGGCCCTGGCGCCGATCACCATCTCGGCCGGCTCGTAGAGGGTGATGCCGGAAAGCCCGGCGCTGGAGAGCGTGCTGACCACCTGGATCGGGCGGCCGATCAGGGAACGCGTGCCGCCGCCCTGGATGCTGAGCGGGGTTTTTGTGGCGATGACGGAAGCGACGACCGCGCAGGCCTGGGCTTCGGTGGTCGGAGTATGGATCACGCCGCGATCCTGCCTTCGAGCGGGAACACCTTGGCGGGATTGAGCAGCCAGCGACCGTCGAACACCGCCCTCACCCGCATCTGCTGGTGCAGATCGGCCTGGTTGAACTGTACCGTCATCAGATCGCGCTTCTCGATGCCGACGCCATGCTCGCCGGTCAGGCAGCCGCCGACCTCGACGCAGAGCTTGAGGATGTCCATGCCGGCATCCTCGGCCTTCTGCGCCTCGACCGGGTCGTTGCAGTTGTAGAGGATCAGCGGGTGGAGATTGCCGTCGCCGGCGTGGAAGACATTGGCGACGCGCAGGCCATAGCCCTTGATGATCTCGTCCATCCGCTTCAGCACGAAGGGCAGTTGCCCGGTCGGGATGGTGCCGTCCATGCAGATGTAATCGGCGATGCGGCCGGTGGCGCCGAAGGCCGATTTGCGGCCCTTCCAGATCGCCGCCGTCTCCATGGCCGACTTGCTCTCCTTCACCGTCTTGACGCCGTGCTCGCGGGCGATGGTCACGATGCGGGCAAGCTGGGCGTCCATCTCGGCTTCCGAGCCCTCGACCTCGATGATCAGCAATGCCTCGACATCCATCGGGTAGCCGGCATGGGCAAAAGCCTCGCAGATCTCGATCGCCGGCTTGTCCATGAACTCCATCGCCACCGGGATGATGCCGGCGCCGATGATGGCGGCGACGGCAGCTCCCGCCTGCTCGCTGCTCGGGAAGCCGAACAGCACCGGTCGCGCGCCTTCCGTCGCCCGCAGGATGCGGACCGTCGCCTCGGTGACGATGCCGAGCTGCCCTTCCGAGCCGACGATCAGGCCGAGCAGATCGTAGCCCGGCGAATCGAGGTGACTGCCGCCAATTTCAACAATACTGCCGTCGAGCAAGACGAGCGTGACGCCGAGCACATTATTGGTGGTGACGCCGTATTTCAGGCAATGGGCGCCGCCGGAATTCATGCCGATATTGCCGCCGATCGAGCAGGCGAGCTGCGAGGACGGGTCCGGCGCGTAGAAAAAGCCGTCGGCCGAGACCTCCGCCGTGACGGCGAGGTTGGTGACGCCGGCCTGTACCCTGGCGACGCGATTGGCGTAGTCGATCTCGAGGATGCGGTTCATCTTCGAGACGCCGATCACCACGGCATCCTCCTGCGGGATCGCGCCGCCGGCGAGCGAGGTTCCGGCGCCGCGCGGCACGACCGGGACGCCCTGCTCGCCGCAATAGCGCAGCACGGCGGCGACCTCCTGCGTCGTCGAGGGCAGCACCACGGCGAGCGGCATGCGGCGATAGGCGGTGAGCGCATCGGTCTCATAGGGCCGGCGCTCGTCCTCCGAGACGATCAGCGCCTCGGGCGCGACGAGCCGGGCGAGGCCGGCGAGAATCGTCTCGCGACGGGCGAGGATCTCGGCATCCGGCTCCGGGAACGCGATGGCACTCATGGTCGATCCTTCGGCTGCAAGCCTGCCCGCGCGAGCCTGCCGGCTACGACTCTAGAACAATTCTCCGGTTGTTGCAGCGAGAGTAACGTGCATGATTATTTCCGAAACGGAAAAAATGGAGGCCGCATGGATCGGTTCGGCGACCTCGACGTCTTCGCCCGGGTCGTGACCGCCAAGAGCATGTCGGCGGCCGGGCGCGAGCTCAATCTGTCGCCGGCGGTGATCTCGAAGCGGATCCGGCGGCTGGAGGAGCGGCTCGGCGTGCGCCTGCTGCAGCGGACCACCCGCCAGCTCTCGCTGACCGAGGCCGGCCAGGGCTTCTATGAGCGCGTCGTCGCCATCCTCGGCTCGATCGAGGAGGCCGAATCCTGGGTGGCGAGCGGAACCGGCCAGGCGCGCGGCACGCTGCGCGTTTCCGCCCCGACCTCGTTCGGCCGCCTGCACATCGCGCCGCATCTCAAGCCCTTCCTCGACGCCAACCCGCTGGTCAATGTCGACCTGATCCTGACCGACGCCTTCGTCGACATCATCGGCGAGGGCTTCGATCTCGCGGTGCGGATCGCCGATCTGCGCGATTCGAGCCTGGTGGCGCGACGGCTGGCGCCGAACCATCGCATCCTCTGCGCCACGCCGGCCTATCTTGCCGCCCATGGCATGCCGGCTGCGATCGAGGATCTCTCGAACCATACGCTGATCGCCCACAACGCCGACCAGTGGCGGCTCGACGGGCCGGAGGGGCCGGTCTCGGTGCGGGTCACGGGGCAGTTGCGGACCAATTCCAGCGAGGTGGTGCGCGAGGCGCTGCTGGCCGGCGTCGGCATCGCCCTGCGCTCGACCTGGGATGTCGGGCCCGAACTGAAATCGGGCGCGCTCGCCCGGGTGCTGCCGGACTATTCGGTCGGCAAGCGCGTCGCGGTCTATGCGGTCTATCCGAGCCGCCGGCATATGGAGCAGAAGGTCAGGGTCTTCGTCGATTATCTGGCGGAGCTCTACGGCGCGACGCCGTATTGGGATGCGGGGCTGGAGTTGTAGGTTCGAGCAGAGACCGCGACGGAGAACCCCTCTCCTGAAAGGAGAGGGGCAGGGGTGAGGTGTTCGGGAGGGACATCGTTGGCCTGAACCCGACCGCGCGGCGGGCGCTCGCGGCACTGGTCGCAGGGCCTACACCTCACCCTGCCCTCTCCTTCCAGGAGAGGGTTCCCCGCGCCGCTCGCATCCCAGGTCCACACAGACACGAGTTGTGAAAGCGCTCGTTATTTCCGATCTTGCCGCCGCGGCAGGGAGGACAAGCATGACATTCGGCTTCATCGAAGGGTTTCGCGTCGAGGTCTACGACCTGCGCTTCAACAGGATCGTGCCCGCCTCGGCCCGGATGGAGCGGCTGTGGACCGGCGCGCGCTGGACGGAGGGGCCGGCCTGGTTTCCGGCCCACAACACGGTGGTCTGGTCGGACATCCCGAACGACCGGATGATGCGCTATGACGCCCTGTCCGGCCAGGTCGGCGTCTTCCGCCAGCCGGCGCGGAACTCGAACGGCAATACCGTCGACCGCCAGGGCCGGCTCGTCACCTGCGAGCATGGCGGCCGGCAGGTGACGCGCACCGAGCATGATGGCTCGATCACCGTGCTCGCCAGCCACTATCAGGGCAAGCGCCTGAACTCCCCCAACGACGTGGTGGTCAAGTCGGACGGCTCGATCTGGTTCACCGATCCCGATTACGGCATCCTCAGCGATTACGAAGGCGATAAGGCCGAGAGCGAGATCGGGCGCTGCAATGTCTACCGGATCGACCCGCAGAACGGCGCGCTGACCATCGTCGCCGACGATTTCGTCAAGCCGAACGGGCTCGCCTTCTCCCCCGACGAGAGCGAACTCTACATCGCCGACACCGGCGCCAGCCATGATCCCGAACACGGGCCGCGCCATATCCGCAAGCTCGCGGTGACCGGCGACGGTACGAAGCTCGGCGCCTCATCGGTCTTCGCCACCTCGACGGCGGGGCTGTTCGACGGCTTCCGCTTCGACGTCACCGGGCGGCTCTGGACCAGCGCCGCCGACGGCATCCACATCTTCCACCTTGACGGCACGCTGGTCGGCAAGGTGCTGATGCCGGAGATCGTCGCCAATCTCTGCTTCGGCGGGCCGAAGCGGAACCGGCTGTTCATCTGCGGCACGACCTCGCTGTATTCGCTGATGACCCACACCAATGGCGCGGCCTGAGCTTCAGGCGTCCGGCGGCGGCTTCTCCGGCTTCAGCCAGCCGACGATGAGGGGCATGGCGAGGCCGAGCAGCATGAAGCGCGCGAGATGGTGCGCGCCGACATAGAGCGGGTCTAGCCCCATGGCGAAGGCGAGCATCGCCATCGCCTCGAGCCCGCCGGGCGCGAAGGCCGCCATGGCGCTGGCATAGGGCACGCCGGCGAGCCAGGCCGCCGGCCAGGCGAAGGCGAAGGCGACGACCATCGAGACTGCGAAGCCGCCGATCGCCAGCGGGAACAGCGCAGCGATCTCGTTGCGCTTCAGGTTCGAGACGCGCCCGCCCATGGCGGCGCCGAGCATCACCATCACCGCCACAGCGATCTCGGGCGGCAGCGTGCCATGGACTACGCCGCTGCCATGCAGGACCGCGCTCGCCAGAGTGGCCCCCAGGATATAGGGCGCCGTGACGCCGAGCCGCTCGAAGACCAGCCCCGTGGCAAGGGCGCAGCCGAGCACCAGCACCATGTCGCCGAGGCTGATGACCTGCAGCAGCGGCGGCACACCGCCCGCGCTGCCGCCGCTCAGCTTCATGATGCTCGGCAGGACCGCGACCAGGACCAGGATGCGGAAGAGCTGGATCGCGGCGATCCGGCCGATATTGGCGCCCTTGTCCTGCGCCACCGCGATCACGGCCGAAAGCGCGCCGGGCGCCGCGGCGAGCAGCGAGTCGATCCAGGACCAGCGCGCGACGAAGCGCAGATAGGCTCCGGTCGCCAGCATGATCGCGGCGAGTGCGATGACCAGAACGAACAGCGAGCCCGGATAGCGCGCCGTCGCGGCCAGCGCCTCCGGCGTGGCGGA
>NZ_JAKFED010000201.1:0-9081 GCF_036675845.1 Allobosea sp.
CGCTCCAGCGAGCCGGCATCGCCATGCTCGGCCAGCGCATCGGCGACGTCGCGGACGATGCCCTGGAGATTGCCGCCGGCGATCGCGGCGGGCGCCTCGCGCACCAGCACGGCGCCCGGCCCGAAGCTCTCGATGACGAGGCCGAGCGAGGCAAGATCGGCAGCCGCGGCATTGAGCCGGTCGGCGTCGACCGGGTCGAGCTCGACCACTTCGGGCAGCAGCAGCGGCTGGCGGGCGATGCCGGCCCTGGCGCGCTCGGCCTTGAGGCGCTCATAGACCAGCCGCTCATGGGCAGCGTGCTGGTCGACGATGACCATGCCGTCGCGGGTCTGGGCGATGAGATAGGTACCGTGCACCTGGGCGCGGGCGGCGCCGAGCGGCCGGTCGAGCGCGTCCTGCGCCGGCTCGGAAAGATGGGCGCGGGCATCGGCCGAGGGCATGGCGAAATCGGAAAAGCCGGTCTGCGCGGGTACAGGCCCCATCGCGGCCGGGCCGCGCCAGTCGGCCGTTCCGCTGAAGACCGGGCGCTGGAGCTGGGCGCCGTTGCCGCTGCCGGCGAAGACGCTGCGGAAGGCCTCGAGCGTGCGGGCGCCGCCGGTCGTGGTGGCGCGGTGGCCGGCCGCTGCGAGGGCCGCCTTCAGGCTGGTGACGACGAGGCCGCGGACCAGCGCCGGATCGCGGAAGCGGACCTCGCTCTTGGCCGGATGGACGTTGACGTCGACGGTGGCGGGATCGCAGAGCACGTCGAGATAGAGCACCGGATGCCGGTCGGACGGCACGACATCGGCATAGGCGCCGCGCACCGCCGAGAGCAGCAGCTTGTCGCGCACCGGGCGGCCATTGACCGCCATGTGGACGCCGGCCGAGGTGCCGCGATGGAAGGTCGGCAGGCCGGCGAAGCCCGACAGGCGCACGCCCTCGCGCTCGGCCGCGACGGCAAGCGCGTTCTCGGGGAAGTCGCGTCCGAGCGCTCGCCCGAGACGGCGCAAGCGGCCCTCCTCGCCGATCGGCTCGGCCGGCCAGTCGAAGGCGCTGACATGCTCGCCTTCGAGCGAGAAGCGGATTTCGGGATGGGCGATGGCGAGGCGCCGCAGCATCTCGGAGACGGCCTGCGCCTCGGCCCGGTCGCTTTTCAGGAATTTCAGCCGGGCGGGGGTGAAGATGAAGAGGTCGCTGACCTCGATGCGGGTGCCAAAGACGGCCGCCGCCGGACGCAAGGCGCCCTTGACCCCGGCCTCGACGACAAGCGCAGAACCCTGCGCCGCCCCGCTCTGGCGCGTGGTCATCGAAAGCCTCGCGACCGAGCCGATCGAGGGCAGCGCCTCGCCGCGGAAGCCGAGCGAGCGGATGGCGAAGAGGTCGCCATCGGGGAGCTTCGAGGTGGCGTGGCGCTCGACCGAGAGCGCGAGATCGTCCGGGCTCATGCCGGCGCCGTCGTCGACGACGCGGATCAGCTCGCGCCCGCCGGCGGCGATGGTGACCGCGATCGAGCGGGCTCCGGCGTCGATGGCGTTCTCGACCAGCTCCTTCACCGCCGCAGCCGGCCGCTCGATCACCTCGCCGGCGGCGATGCGGTCGACCAGGACGGGATCGAGGCGGCGGACGGTCATGGGGGTCCTATCGGGAGGCCGGCCGAAGCGCGTCATTCTCGGGCGTAGCGAAGCGTAGACCCGAGAATCTCGGGACCAGCGAACTCTGGTTTCCGAGATGGTCGGGTCAAGCCCGACCATGACGAAGGACGGACACCGATTCGCTCAGCCGCGCCCCTCGGCAAGATAGCGCTTGGCGAGGAGTTTCGCCTCCTCCACCGCCGGCTGGTCGAAGGGATCGACGCCCATGGCGTAGCCGGTGAGCACCGTCTCCAGCATGAAATGCATCAGGATCTCGCCATGGGTCGCCTCATTGACCTCATCGACATGGAGCTTGCGCACGGCGCGTCCGTTCTTGGCGAAGGTATCGACCATGGCGAGACCCTGCGCCGCGACGAGGTCGCCGATGGTCTTGCCGGCGAAGTCCTGTTCGCCGATCTGCTTTGCCAAAGCGGCGTCGATCGCCGGGCCCTTGCCCTTGTTGGCGACGGTCAGCACGGTGAAGAGCTTGTCCTTCGGGCCGGCGAGGTAGAGCTGCTGCTGCGAATGCTGGTCGACCGGGCCGAGCGCCCCGACCGGCTGGGTGCCCTTTCCGTCCTTGCCGAGGCTCTCGGCCCAGAGCTGCATCCACCAGCGGGTCAGCAAAGCGAGCTTGTCGGCATAGGGCATCAGCACGGCGATGTTCTTGCCCGTCCGCATCGCGGCGAGGTTGAGCGCGGCGCCGAGCGCGGCCGGCGTCTCCTTGACGCTCTTGCCGGCGAGGACCGGGCCAAGGGCCCTCGCCGCGCCCTGGCGCAGCCCGGCGATGTCGAGGCCGAGCAGCGCCGCCGGCAGCAGGCCGCAATTGGTCAGCACCGAATAGCGCCCGCCGACGCCGGTATGATGCTCGAGGAAGGGCACGCCGAGGGGCTCGAGCAGGGCCCGCAGCGCGTGCAGCTTGCCGGGCCTGGCCGGCTCGGACAGGCCCTGGAAATGCCAGCCGAGCCGGTCCTCGGCGATGCCGGCGCCGCGCAGCGCGGTGATCGCGGCGATGGTCTGGAGCAGGGTCTCGCCGGTGCCGCCGGATTTCGAGATCGAGATGAATTTCGTGGTCTTCAGCGGCAGCGCCTTCAGCAGCGCCTCGAAGGTGAGCGGGTCGAGATTGTCGATGAAATGGACGCGCGGCTCGGGCAGGAAGGCCGAAAGGCCCGCCGTGCCGTAGCCGGTGAGCTGCGCCAGCGTCTGGCCGCCGAGACTGGAGCCGCCGGTACCGAGCACGAGCACGTTGCTGGCGCTCTGGCGCAGGCGCTCGGCCGCCTCGCGCACCGGCGGCAGGTCGGCAGTGTCGGCCGGCAGGCCGAGCAGCGGCAGGGTCTCCGCCTCGCCTTTCAGCCGCGCCAGCGCCGGTGCGAGATCGGCCACCGCCTTGTCGAAGGCGGCGTCGGGAATGCCGCCCTCGCCGACACCGGAGACGAGCGCGAGATCGAGGCTTTGCTGGAGCATGGGACGGCCTTCGAAACGGGAGGTGGCAAGATGAAGAAGCGAAAACCTATTCCGTCACTGCGAGCGAAGCGAAGCAATCCAGGAGCGGCAGAGCAAACCTCCCGGATTGCTTCGCTGCGTTCGCAATGACGGCATCGGCTGCGAGGATCAGGCGAGCCCGACCGGGCGGCCGACCGCCTGCACCAGCAATTTGCCATCGCCGAACAGCCGGGCGGCGACGCGCCGGACATCGGCGAGCGTGACCTCGGCGAAGTGACGGTTGCGCTCGGCCATGAACTCCGGCCCGTAGCCATTGACCGCCAGCCCGAGCAGTTCGCCCGCGATCTTGGGCGAGGTGTCGAAGCGCAGCGGATAGGAGCCGATGATGTAGCGCTTGGCTTCCTCGACCTCGTGCTCGCTCGGGCCCTCGGCTGCGAGCTTGGCGATCTCGGCGCGGATCACCGTCATCGATTCGGCGACGCGGTCGTTGCGGGTCGAGGTGCCGCCGATCAGGAAGCCGCTCTGGCGCAGCGGCAGCAGGCTGGAGGAGACGCCATAGGCGAGGCCGCGCTTCTCGCGCACCTCCAGGAACAGGCGCGAGGTGAAGGCCGAGCCGCCGAGGATGTGGTTCAGCACGGTCGCGGCGAAGAAATCGGGATCGTGCCGCATCAGGCCGGGGCCGATGAAGCGCAGCACCGTCTGCGGCACGTCGAGATCGACGATGCGGGTCTCGCCGAGGCCGGCGATTGGCAGGCCGGCCTCCGGGAGGGCGCGCGGCTGGCCGGCCGGCAGGGCGGCGAACAGGGCGTCGAGGCGCTCGGCCAGCTCGGCGGCGGTGATGTCGCCGACGGCGACGAATTTCAGCCCGCCGCGGCTCAGAAGATCGCGCGAGAGCGCCTTCAGCGCCGGCGGCTGCAGGGCGCCGACGCTGGCGACGTCGCCGCGCTCCGGCCGGCCATAGGCATGGCCCGGGAAGGCGGCGGCGAACAGGGCGTTGCGGCAGAGCGTATCGGGGTTCTGCGCCTGGCGCTGCAGGCTGGCGATGACCTGCGACTTGACGCGGGAGACGGCGTCGGCATCGAAGCGCGGCGCATTCAAGGCGAGGCCGAGCAGTTCGAAGGCGACGTCGCGATGGCGCGACAATGTCTGCACCTGGCCATGGAAATCGTCGCGGCGGGCGTCGAAGGACAGGCTGATGGCATAGTCCGCCATGCGGCCCTGGAAGGCCTCGGCGTCAAGATCGCCGGCGCCCTCGTCGAGCAGGCCGGAGATCAGGTTGGCGCTGCCGGCGCCATCCACGGGATCGCGGTTGGCGCCGCCATCGAAGGCGAAATCGAGCGCCAGCAGCGGCAGGCTGTGCTCCTCGACCAGCCAGGCCTCGACGCCGCAGGAGGCGGTGACGCGCTGCACGGAAAGCGCAGGGCCGGGCGCGGCAAAGGCAGGTATGATCGGCGCGTTCATGGCATTTCCTGACGGCGTGACGCCTGACGCCCGCCTGCTATCCAAAGTTCAGAGCAGGATTCATACGAAAAACCGGCTCCCACCTTTCGTATCCTGCTCCAGTGGCTCAGGCGGCGGGCAGGAGCAGGCCGGTGACCGAACGGTCGGGCCTGAGATAGAGACGCACCGCTTCGACGACCTGTTCGCGGGTGACCGCCTCGATGCGCTGCGGCCAGAGCAGCACGTCCTCGACGGTCTCGCCGACGGCGAGCGAGGCGCCGAAGATGCGCGCCAGCGAGGACTGGCTGTCGCGGGCGAAGATCGTCTCGGCGACGAGGCGGGTGCGGGCGCGGGCGAGCTCGAGCTCGCTCGGCCCTTCCGCGATGAAGGCGGCGAGCGCGGCATCGAGCCCCGCCTCCAGCGCCGCCATCTCGACGCCGGGGCGCGGGCTGGCGGAAATCTGGAAGGCCGAGCGGTCGACCATCGAGCCCATGAAATAGGCCCCGGCCCCGGCCGCCAGCTCCTGCTCGGCGCAGAGCCGGCGATAAAGCCGCGAAGTGGTGCCGCCGCCGAGAATCTCGGCCGCGAGCTCGAGCGCGAAGGCATGGTCGCGCTCGCCGGCGAAGAGATAGGTCGGGCTCTGCCAGGCACGGCGCAGGGAAGGCTGCTGCACGCGCGGGTCGGAGAGCGAGACGCGGCGCGCGGCGCGCGGGGCCGGCTCGGCCGGGCGGCTGCGACGCGGCGCCTCGCCATGCGCGGGGATCGTGCCATAGGTTTCCTGCGCCAGGCGCAGCGCCTCGGCCGGCTCGACATCGCCGGCGACGACGAGGATCGCATTCGCAGGGGTATAGAAGCGCTGATAATAGGCGAAGGCGTCGTCGCGGGAGAGCCCCTCGATCTCGTGCTCCCAGCCGATGATCGGCGTGCCATAGGGATGGTGGACATAGAGGGCGCTGGAGAACTCCTCGCCGAGCTGGGCGGCGGGGTCGGCATCGACGCGCATGCGCCGTTCCTCGAGCACCACGTCGCGCTCCGGCCCGACCACGGTCTCGTCGAAGGCCAGCCCGGTCATCCGGTCGGCCTCGTAATCCATCATCGCGCGCAGATGCTCCTTCGGCACGCGCTGGAAATACGCGGTGTAGTCGAAGGAGGTGAAGGCGTTCTCCTGGCCGCCATAGCCGGCGACGATCTTGGAGAACTCGCCGGCCGGCCATTTCGCCGTGCCCTTGAACATCAGATGCTCGAGGAAATGGGCGATGCCGGACTTGCCGGCCGGATCGTCACCCGAGCCGTTGCGATACCACACCATATGGGTCACGACCGGGGCGCGATGGTCGGGAGCGACCACGATCTCGAGGCCATTGGCGAGCCGGAAGGATTCGACCGGGCTGGCGACGGTGCTGGGCGGTCTGTGGACCGTCATGGGCGGGTCGAACTCCTGCGGCGACGGGACGGGAAGCCGGCCCGGGCCCCTCGCGACCCGAGCCGGAAATGGGCTCCAACGGAAGATAGGCCCGCGCCTCGCCGGAAACCAGCCTGCGCGGCTTGCCCGGCAGGCGCGCGGCAAGACGGGCGCGCGCCCTACAGGGCGCGCGGCGCCTGCTATCGCATCGGCTTGGTGCCGGCGAGGAATTCGCGCTGGCCGACGGCCTGCTTGTCTTCCTGCGGACCGGCCGCACCGGGACCGAGCGGCGCCGTACCGGCCGGCCGGCGATAGCCTACCGGCGGCTCGTAGAGATAGTTCCGCTCCGGCTCGGTGCCATAGGCGAGGCTGGAGGTGTCGGTCTGGGCCTGGCGCGCCGCCATCTCGCGGCCGGCGCGGATCGGCGCGATCTGGTTGTTGTAGTTGCTGTGATCCGGGACGATCCCGTCCGGGCCGTTGCTCCGGCCGGCGACGCGGCCCCGGCGGATCTCCGCCTGAGACAGCTCCGGCCGGTTGTTGGCGCGATAGGCTTCGGTGGTGGCGAAGGGCGAGCGGGCGGCTGCGCGATCGGCACGACGGCGGGCGACATCCGGGTCATCCGGCCAGGCGGCGGTGCGGGTCGCGCCCGGCTCCTGCGGCTTCGGCAGGGTCGAGCCCGGCGGCACCACCAGCGGGGCGCGCTGCTTGTAGTCGATGTCGTCCTTGTCGCTGCCGAAAAGCCCCATGCCTTTCACCAGGTTCTGGAAGAGCATGCCTTCCTGGGCAAAGGCAGGGGTCGCCGCCAGCAGCAGGCCGCCGGCGAGCAGCATGTGCGAGGCGCGGATCCGATGAGCCATGTCCATTCTCCGTCCCGGGGCGTAAGGCCCCGTCATGATCGATCGGCGCGGCAAAACCATGGCAAGCGGCCTCACTGCGAGACCGCCCGGCCGGTGCCAGGCCGGAAGGACTCATACAGAAGCCCGGCGACGCCGACAACGATTGCCGCATCGGCGACGTTGAAGATGTACCAGCTGAAGCTTCCGACATGGAAGTGAACGAAATCGACCACGGCGCCATAGACCGCGCGATCGATGCCGTTGCCGAGCGCGCCGCCGATGATCAGGGCCAGGCTCGCGACCGTCAGCCGGTCGGGCGAGCGCCACATCCAGCGGCCGAGCCAGATCGGCGCCAGGAAGGAGATCGCCACCAGCAGCCAGCGGCCGATATCGGTCGATTGCTGGAACAGGCCGTAGGAGATGCCGCGGTTCCAGGCGAGCACGATCTCGAGGAAGGAGGTCAGCTGGAACGGCCCCTCCTCGGCGAGGCGCGCGCCGAAGAGCAGCCAGAGCTTGCTCGCCTGGTCGACCACGAGGACGAGCACGGCGAGCACGACGCCGAAGCGGCGCAGCGGCGTCAGGCCGGCAGGCGCCGGCAGCGATTGTGACTCTGGCAGGCTCATGCGGCCCGTCGGAGCTCGCGCAGCGCCCGGGCGTCGCGCGGGGTGACGTCGGGATGGTCGGGCTCGGCGGTCGCCGGGTCGAAATATTTCCACGAGCGGGCGCATTTGACGCCGGCGGCCCGCACCGGCACGACCGCGACGCCGGGCACGTCCGACAGGCGGAAGGCCTCGGCCGGGCCCTCGCCCTCGACGAGCCTGACGCCCGAGGTGATGCTGATCTCGGCGAGATCGAGCCCGCTCAGCGCCGCCCTGAGATCGGGATCGGCGATATGGACTTCCGGCGCGGCCTCGAGCGAGGAGCCGATGCGCTTGGCGGCCCGCTCGAGCTCGAGCGCGCCGGTGACGACGCGGCGCACGCGCCGGACCTTGGCCCAGCGCTCGGCTAGCTCCGGATCGAACCAGCTCTCCGGCGCGCTGGCGAAGAGCTCGAGATGGACCGAGCCCTCGCCGGCCTTCTGCTCGGGATAGCGCTCGAGCCAGGCTTCCTCGGCGGTGAAGACCAGGATCGGCGCAAGCCAGGTGGTCAGGCAGCGGAAGAGATGGTCGACGACGGTCAGCGCGCTCCTGCGGACATGGCTGGAGCGCGGGTCGCAGTAGAGCGCGTCCTTGCGGACGTCGAAATAGAAGGCCGAGAGCTCGGTGTTCATGAACTGCGAGAGCAGGTTCACGACCTTCTTGTAGTCATAGGTCCGATAGGCCTCCTCGACCTGCGGGCCGAGCTCGGAGAGGCGGTGCAGCATCAGCCGCTCAAGCTCCGGCATCGCGGCGGGCTCCGTGACGCGGATCTCCTCGCTGAAATGCGCCAATGTCCCGAGCATCCAGCGCATGGTGTTGCGCAGCTTGCGATAGGTCTCGACGAAGGTCTTGAGGATCTCCTTGCCGATGCGCAGATCGTCGGAATAATCGGCGGCCGCGACCCAGAGGCGCAGGATGTCGGCGCCGCTGTCCTTGATGATGTCCTGCGGCGCGGTGACGTTGCCCTTCGACTTCGACATCTTCTCGCCCTTCTCGTCGAGACAGAAGCCATGGGTCAGGACGACGTCATAGGGCGCCCGGCCGCGCGTGCCGCAGCTCTCCAGCAGGCTCGAATGGAACCAGCCGCGATGCTGGTCGGAGCCTTCGAGATACATCACCTTGTCCTTGCCGCCGTCGACGACGCGATGCGTCGCGAGGTCCGGCCGCTTCTCCAAAGTGAAGGCATGGGTCGAGCCGGAATCGAACCAGACGTCGAGCACGTCGGTGACGCGCTCGTACAGCGCCGGGTCGTAGCCGAAGGGCTTCAGGAAGCGGGCGCCGTCGGTGTCGGTGAACCAGGCATCCGCCCCTTCCTTCTCGAAGGCCTCGGCGATGGCGGCGTTGACCTTCGCGTCGAGCAGGACCTTCTTGGTCTCCTTCTCGACGAAGACGGTGATCGGCACGCCCCAGGCGCGCTGGCGCGAGACCACCCAGTCGGGCCGGTTGGCGATCATGCCGTTGATGCGGTTCTCGCCGGCGGCAGGGACCCATTCGGTCTGCTTGATCGCCCGCAGCGCCCGGTTGCGCAGCGTGTCGGCGTTGCCGCCGGCGGTCGGCGCCGGTGCCGCCGGGTCGGGCGCGCCGGCATCGCCGATCGGCTTGTCCATGGCGATGAACCATTGCGGCGTGTTGCGGAAGATCACCGGCTTCTTCGAGCGCCATGAATGCGGGTACTGGTGCTTCAGCCGGCCGCGCGCGACGAGATGGCCGGAAGC
>NZ_JAKFED010000185.1:0-1751 GCF_036675845.1 Allobosea sp.
CCCGAGGCGATCACCGGGATCGAGAGCGCATGGGCGAGGCCGATCGTGCCGTCCCAGTTGATGCCCTGGAGCATGCCGTCGCGGGCGATGTCGGTGTAGATGATCGCCGCGACGCCGGCATCCTCGAAACGCCGGCCGAGATCGTCGGCGGCGAGCGCCGAGGTCTCCGCCCAGCCCTCCACGGCCACGAAGCCGTCGCGGGCGTCGATGCCGACCGCGACCTTGCCCGGGAAGGCTTTTGCCGCCTCGCGCACGAAGCCGGGGTCGCGGACCGCGGCCGTGCCGATGATGACGCGGGCGACGCCCTTTTCGAGCCAGCCTTCGACCGTCTTCATGTCGCGGATGCCGCCGCCGAGCTGCACCGGGAAGGAAACCCGCCGCAGGATCACCTCGACGGCCTGGGCGTTCACCGGCTTGCCGGCGAAGGCGCCGTCGAGATCGACGACATGCAGCCAGCGGAAGCCCTGGCTCTCGAACTGCGCGGCCTGGGCGGCGGGATCGTCGTTGAAGATCGTCGCCTGCTCCATGTCGCCCTGCTTCAGGCGAACACAGCGACCTTCCTTGAGATCGATGGCGGGGAACAGGATCACGGCTTCCACCTCAGGAAATTGGCGATCAGCTTCAAGCCCAGCTTCTGGCTCTTCTCGGGGTGGAACTGCGTCCCCGCCAGGTTGTCATGCGCGACCATGGCAGTGACCGGACCGCCATAATCCGTCAGCGCCAGCACGTCCTGCGCCCGCTCGGCGACGAGCGCATAGGAATGGACGAAATAGGCGTGCCAGCCGGAGGGCCCGGTCTCGATGCCGGCGAGCAACGGGTGCTCGTCCTGCTTGTGCAGGGTGTTCCAGCCCATATGCGGGATCTTCAGGCTCTGGTCCTGCGGGCGGATCAGGGCGACGTCGCCGGCAATCCAGCCGAGTCCTTGCGTGGTGACGTATTCGAGGCCGCGGCTCGCCATCAGCTGCATGCCGACGCAGATGCCGAGAAAGGGCCGCCCCCTCTCCCGCACGCTCTCCTCCAGCGCTTCGACCATGCCGGGCACCGCGTCGAGCCCGGCCCTGCAATCGGCGAAGGCGCCGACGCCGGGCAGGACGATGCGGTCGGCGGCGCGCACCGCGCCAGGATCGCTGGTGACGCGGATGGCAGCGTCGATCCCGGCCTCAGCCGCAGCGCGCTCGAAAGCCTTCGCGGCCGAGTGGAGATTGCCCGAGCCGTAGTCGACGATCGCGACGGTTGCGGTCATCGCCCGCTCGCCTCGGGGAAGAGGCCGATGACCGGCGAAGGCCCGCTGGTGAAGCGCGCCGGCGCCGCCGCCGGGGCGAAGGCGCGCTGCGAAGTGCCTTCCGGCAAGGCGCGCTCGAAATAGCGGCGCTCGGCGCTGGAGAGGTCGGGGGCCTCGACGACATCGACCAGCCGCCAGCCCTTCCGCGTCAGCTTGCGGGCGATCAGGTTCTGGCCCTCGAAGCCGAGGAAGAGGCCGAGCGCCAGATGCGACAGCATGACCGCGGCAAAGGAGAAGCCGATCTGGCGCTGCAGCCAGACGATGCCGGCCCAGGCCAGGCCATAGAGCAGGAAGGCGAGCCAGAGCCGCTTCAGCAGCAGCCAGACGCCGCCGAAGATCAAGGCAGGCCAGGTGAAGCTTTCCGGCAGGACCCGCGCCTGCTCGACTTCCTCGCGCAGGCCGCCGGCGCCGGGGGGAGGAATCAGGACCTGATAGAACGCCATATGTTTTTCCTCAGACCGTCTCGGGC
>NZ_JAKFED010000093.1:0-9065 GCF_036675845.1 Allobosea sp.
TCCGGCAATGCACCGATCACGACACGGCTGCGCACGGTGACGATCGGCCTGCCCGGCGATGCGCCGATCGTCGCCAGCAACGAGGACAGCTCGATGCCGGATGGGCCGATGACCACCGAGATTCCGCGCGAGCGCCTCTGCCGCCTCGGCGATCTCGAGCAGATTCTCGTGCGGATCGACCCGCCCGAGGAGGATGCGAGCGCCGATAGCTGGATCCAGACCGGCTCCGCCTCGGAGCTCCTGCTCGCCCCGGCGCTGCGCCAGGCCGTCTGCTGAGGCGGCTGACGCGCAAACCTCGGTGGGAAGCCGCTTTTATGTCTGGGCGGGATCGTGCAAGGCCGATCAGGTTGACATGCGGCAGCAGCCTGTCGTTGAAGATGCCCCCATGCCTAGTCCGTATTCCCTGCTCGGCCCGCGGCAACTCACGCTGCTCTGCGGCCTCTTCCTGCTCCTGCCGCCTGGCCAGGCGCTCGCCTACGACGCCCGGCTACGCCCGCAGTTCGAGCGACTGGATTCGCATACGCGCCTCGAGGAGGTCTGCGATACCGAAGTGACTTTGCGGATCAATCGCGACAAGCCCGAACTGCAAGTCGACAAGGTGGTGGCCTATACGTTCAAGCAGCCGGTCGAGCAGAGCGACCGGCTCGCAGCGGAAGGGGCCGCCTTCCGCAGTCGCGGCAAATGGTTTCATCTCCGGTACAAATGCCAGACCGGCCCGCGCCATCTCGACGTGCACGACCTCAGCTACCAGATCGGCGGCGAGATCGGGAAGGCGCTCTGGCGGCGCTACTATCTGTACGACTGACGCCCGGCCGCCGCGACAGGCCGGAACTTGAGTCCGAGCTGCCGTTTATGGGTCCCCCGACCTAACCACCGACGACCAGCCGCCGCGCGAAACGGCGTCCGCCATCGCCGGTCGAGACCTCGCCGACCCGGGCGAGCGAGACCAGGATGGCGCGAACCGCGGTCCTGACCTTCAGCCCCTGCTGGAAGCGCAGCGCGACCGCCTCGGCATCGAGCGGCGCCGGCGAAGCCGCCAGCAGAGCGAGCACTGCCGCCACCCTTTCGACCGGCTGCGCCGGAAACAGCGGCCGCCCGGTCGCGGCCGCTGGCATGGCGAGCAGCTCGGGTGCCTCGATCTGCTCCGCCATGACGCCTGCACGCCCGAGCCGAGGGCGCTGATAGTCGGGCCGCAGCCAGCGTACCGCGCCGCGCCGCTCCTCGCGGCCGCGTTCGCGATTGAGGCCGACCAGCCGGGAAAGGACTTGCTCCGCGCCACTCTCGGCCGGCAAGCCATAGGCTGCGGCCACGGCCGCATCGAGGGCATCGTGATGCTCGCTGAGGATCAGGACGAGGCCGCGATCGCGGACATCCTCGTCCTGCGCCGCCAGGGGAGCGCCTGCCCGGATCGCCCCGCGGACATTGTAGAGCCTGGTCAGGGTCAGGTCGGGATGTGCCGCCAGAACCTGCTTGCGCAAGGCGTCGAGCGCCTCGGCCGGGGCGCGGATCGCCTGCTTCTGCGCTTCGCCGATCTCGGGAAAGGGGAACGGGTCGAAGCAGCGCGATTTGGAGTAGCGGGGTCGATCTTCGAGCGTCCCGCCTTGCTGCAAGCACCAGAACGCATGGATGCGCGACGACAGCACGCCGAGATGGAAGGCGTCCGACAGGGCGACGGCGACGAGCATGTTGTCGGGCAGGATCGTCCGGTCGAGGAACTGGAAGACGCGGTGCTTGGCCGTCTCGACGGTGGCGATGTAGCGCTGCAGGCCGGCAAGCGCCGGGCGCAATTCGCGGCGCGGTTCTCCGAAGACCCACCATAGATCGCGATAGGATTGGCGGTTGTTGGCATCGCGGCCGACGGGCCGGCCAGATGCGTCCTTCTCCTCCTTCACCGTCAGCTTGACGTGCTGGTAGACCTCCGGAAAGCGCTCGCGGACCTCGCCGGCATCGAGCCCGAGCAGATCGATGACCAGCGCGCCGCGTGGCCGCGCCGTGAGATCGCGGCCGTTGCGGTAAGGCCGGATATGGGCTTCCAGCCCGGGCCGCCGGCCGAGGCCGAGCGCTATCGCCTCGTCCGGCTTCACGATGAAGCCCGCCCCGTGCAGCTTGACGCCGGGCGAGCACAGGCTTTCGTTGGCGAGCAGCGCGAGAGCCTGGGTGGCATCGACGCCGATGGTCAGGTCCGGATTGATCCGGCCGGTCCGTTCCACGATCTCGATCTGCGGCTGGTCGCTGTCGAGCCCCGCCTCCGAGACGACCTCGAGCTGGCGCCCGTCATGCCGGCCTGCCGCCGCCACCGTCATGGCGATGCGTACCGCCGCTGCGTCCTTGCCGGCCTTGGTCCAGGGATGGTCGGCGATCGCCAGCAGCAGCGAGACCGGCTTGCGTGCGCTCAGATGCCGCTCGACGACGCGGCGCTGGAAGAGCTGGGTGATCGAGTTGGTGGTGACGAAGCCGAAGCGCCGGAGCGCAGTGTCCGGCCGGGTGAGCAGTTCCGCGGCACGGTCCCACCAGTACATCACCAGATCGGCGCTCTCGTTCATCTGCGGCCAGGCGAGGCGCAGCGCCGCGACATAGCCGTCGCCGAGCCGCCGGCGCAGATCCTTGCCGCCGATGAAGGGCGGGTTGCCGACGATGAACTCGGCCTGCGGCCAGGGCGGCCGGCGTGGATTGCGCGGCGCCACCTCGCGGCCGGCCTCGATGGTCGGCACCGGCCAGTCGTCCCAGACCAGCAGCGCGTCGCCGGCGACGATCTGCGCCAGTTCCTGCAGGATCGGCTCGCTGGGCGCGAAGGCGCGCGTGCGCAGATGCCATTGCAGATAGCCGATCCAGAGCATCAGGTCGGCGATCGCCACCGCGCGGCGATTGGCGTCGATGCCGAAGAACTGCCGCGGCCCGACGCCACGCTCGGCGAAGCCGCCGAGATGCTCGGCGGCGCCGAGCTCGGCCGCGGTCTCCAGCACCTCGCCCTCGAGCCGCTTCATCAGGTCCTGCGCGACGTGCAGGAAATTGCCGGTGCCGCAGGCGGGATCGAGCACGCGCGTCGCGCAGAGCTGCCGGTGGAAAGCCTCGACCAAAGCGAGCGCCGCTCTAGCGCTGCCGCCGTCGCGCGCCTGCTGGGCGGCGCCGAGCACGGCGCGCCAGTCGTCGCGCAGCGGCGATATCACGGTCTCGACGACCAGCCGCTCGACATAGGCGCGCGGCGTGTAATGCGCCCCCAGCCTGGCCCGCTCGGCCGGCTCCAGCGCCTGTTCGAGCAGCGCGCCGAAGATCGCCGGCTCGACCAGGCTCCAGTCATGCTCGGCCGCCGCGAGCAGCTCGGCGATGCCGTCGCGGCCGAGCGCGAAGACCTGCGGCTCGGCGAACATCCGGCCGTTGAAGCGCTTGATCCTGGCGCGCACGGCCGAGGAGTACTCGCCCCGGTCCATCGCCCGCCAGAGATCCTCGACCAGCGGCTTGAAGCTCCGCGGCGCCGCCTGGCATTCGCGCAGCAGCCGCTTGAAGCTGTCGCGCGGGATCAGGCCGACATCCTCGGCGAACATGGTGAACAGGCAGCGCATCAGGAAGAGCGCGACATCCTCCGCGTCGTGGCGGCGCTCGAGCGCCTTCGAGACGGCGGCGAGCCGCTCCGCGATCTGGCGCGTCGCGACGGCGGCATGGCGGGCGGGATCGAGAGTTGCAGGGTCACTCCAGACCCGGGCGATCCAGGCCCGGACCGCAGGATCGCGCAGGTCGTCGAGATAGACGCGGAAGCGGTGCCGGTCGGGGAACTGGGCGTAGTTCTTCCCCTGGCCGGAAAAGTCGGCATAGAACTCGAAGCAGTGCCCGACATCGCAGAGGATGATGAAGGGCGGCCAGCCATGCGCGGCCGGCAAGGCGCGGGCGTAATGCTCGGCCTGGCGCTTGGCGTGCAGCATCTTCACGTCGAGGGAGCGATCGGCGCCGCGCCGGCCGCGCGGAGCCCCGGCCGGGTCGTCGGCCCCGTCCTCGGCCAGCAGGATCTCCTTGCCCTGGCCCTTGAGCCGGCTTTGCTTGGCTTCGAGTACGAAGCAGGACTTCCTGTAGAGATCGATGCGGCCGGTCGTCGTCGCGCCGGCGGCATCGTGGAAGGCGACCGGATACTCGAAGCGATAGGTCACTGCCTCGGCATCGCTGGTCGGCGGGAGCGGCGTCTCGGCTGCGACCAGGCGGCAGAATTCGATCAGGAACTGGGCATAGGCCGCCCGTTCGGCGCCTTCGGAGACACGCCATTTCGCGATGAAGGCGTCGACCTCCGCCGCTTCCGCATCAGCCCCGCCCCCCGACATGGCCGCCTCCCACTGATTGCATCTCTAGTTTATACAACTAATGGTTGCGTTCTCGCCCCTGTCAACTCCTGTCACCAATCCGCCGGCCGGGGCGCCCCGCCCCCTCGCATCGGCCGCGAACTGCGCCCATATTGCCGCCATGCCCAAGCGCCCCGATGCCAGCTCCGATACCGCCACGCCTGCCGCCACGGCCAAGCTCGCGAAACCCGCGGCGAAGAAGCCGGCCAGCGCCCGCACGCCCAATTCAAAGGCGACCAAGCCGGAGCTGAAGCCGCTGGAGGGTTATCTCGCCGACCTGCTCAACCCGGCGATCAACCGCGGCACGGCGGTGCCGGGCGGCGCCTCGGGCTTCAAGGACACGCCGCAGGCCGGCTATGAGGCGCGGCCGGCCGATGGCGGCGAGAAGAAGAAGCCGCGCAAGCTCTCGAAGAAGGCCGATTCCGCCTTCGACCCGGAGAGCGACAGCGCCGCCTCGCTGACCGCGAAGTCGCTGCAATATCTGCTCGAGACCGGCAGCCCGTTCATCGAGCCGGGCAAGGCCTGGACGCCGCACCGCCCGGCCCGGCCGGAGAAGTCGGAAGGCGGGGTGCGCTTCCGCATGCAGGCCGATTTCGAGCCGGCCGGCGACCAGCCGGTGGCGATCGCCGACCTCGTCGACGGCGTGCGCCGGCAGGAGCGCGACCAGGTGCTGCTCGGCGTCACCGGCTCCGGAAAAACCTTCACCATGGCCAAGGTGATCGAGGAGACGCAGCGCCCGGCGCTGATCCTCGCGCCGAACAAGACGCTGGCTGCCCAGCTCTACGGGGAGTTCAAGAGCTTCTTCCCCGACAACGCGGTCGAGTACTTCGTCTCCTATTACGACTACTACCAGCCCGAGGCCTATGTCCCGCGCTCGGACACCTATATCGAGAAGGAATCCTCGATCAACGAGCAGATCGACCGGATGCGCCATTCGGCGACGCGCTCGCTGCTCGAACGCGACGACGTCATCATCGTCGCCTCCGTCTCCTGCATCTACGGCATCGGCTCGGTCGAGACCTATACGGCGATGACCTTCTCGCTGAAGCTCGGCGAGCGCATCGAGCAGCGCCAGCTGATCGCCGACCTCGTCGCGCTGCAGTACAAGCGCACCCAGCATGATTTTTCGCGCGGCTCCTTCCGGGTGCGGGGCGACAGCATCGAGTTGTTCCCGGCGCACTATGAGGACCGCGCCTGGCGTATCGGCCTGTTCGGCGACGAGATCGAATCGATCGCCGAGTTCGACCCGCTGACCGGCCAGAAGACCGGCGATCTCGAATTCATCAAGGTCTACGGCAACTCGCACTACACCACGCCGCGCCCGACGCTGACCCAGGCGGTCAAGAGCATCAAGGCGGAGCTCAAGGGCCGGCTCGACGAGCTCAACCGCATGGGCCGCTATCTCGAGGCGCAGCGGCTCGACCAGCGCTGCACCTTCGACATCGAGATGATCGAGGCGACCGGCTCGTGCAACGGCATCGAGAACTATTCGCGCTATCTCACCGGCCGCAAGCCGGGCGAGCCGCCGCCGACCCTGTTCGAATACCTGCCCGACAACGCCCTCGTCTTCACCGATGAGAGCCATGTCACGGTTCCGCAGATCGGCGCCATGTACAAGGGCGACTTCCGCCGCAAGGCGACCTTGGCCGAATACGGCTTCCGCCTGCCCTCCTGCATGGACAACCGGCCCTTGCGCTTCGAGGAATGGGACGCGATGCGCCCGGGCTCGATCCATGTCTCGGCGACGCCCGGCGGCTGGGAGATGGAGCAGACCGGCGGCGTCTTCACCGAGCAGGTCATCCGCCCGACCGGGCTGATCGACCCGCCGGTCGAGATCCGCCCGGCCAAGCACCAGGTCGCCGACCTGCTCGACGAGATCAAGGAGGTCACCGCCAAGGGCTTCCGCACCCTCGTCACCGTGCTGACCAAGCGCATGGCCGAGGATTTGACCGAGTACCTGCACGAGAACGGCGTGCGGGTGCGCTACATGCACTCCGACATCGACACGATCGAGCGCATCGAGATCCTGCGCGATCTGCGCCTCGGGACCTTCGACGTGCTGGTCGGCATCAACCTCTTGCGCGAGGGCCTCGACATCCCCGAATGCGGCTTCGTCGCCATTCTCGACGCCGACAAGGAAGGCTTCCTGCGCTCCGAGACCTCGCTGATCCAGACCATCGGCCGCGCCGCCCGCAATGTCGACGGCAAGGTCGTCCTCTATGCCGACCACATCACCGGCTCGATGGAGCGGGCGATGGCCGAGACCAATCGCCGCCGCGAGAAGCAGGAGGCCTACAACGCCGCCAACGGCATCACGCCCCAGACGATCAAGCGCGCCATCGGCGACATTTTGGGCTCGGTCTACGAGCGCGACCGCGTCACCGTCGACAAGGGCCTGAGCGACATCCCGGCCTCGGGCCACAACCTCAAGGCGGCGATCGCCGATCTCGAGAAGCGCATGCGCGAGGCCGCCGCCGACCTCGAATTCGAGACCGCCGCGCGCCTGCGCGACGAGATCAAGCGCCTGCAGGCGACCGAACTCGCCATCGCCGACGACCCGCTGGCGAGGCAAGGCGAGGTCGAGGCGAGCGCGGGGAAGTACAAGGGCGAGCGCAGCTATGGCGCGAGCGCCAACCTGCCGACCCGCGCCCGCAAGCCGACCGACGCCGATATGGGGCCGCATAACTGGGGTGGCGGCGAGGCCAAGCCGAAAGCGAGCGTGGCAAGGCCGCGCAAGCCGGGGCTGGACGAGATGGGCCCGGTGCCGGAGTCGCGGCCTAAAGGGGCGGGCGAGGAGCGCGGGAGGCGGAGGGGGCGGAGGTAGGGTGTGAGTGCGAGCTTGCCATGTTTGTGGTGCTTGGCGAGGATCCTGCATTACGAAAGGTCATTGAGGTGCTGAGTTGTCCCCGCGCGCTTGCATCCGGACTTTTCTCAGTCCTCCCCGACCTGTAACCCGGACTAGTGCACATCTTTATCGATGAATCGGGATCATTTGGCGGCGTCGGAGTGGGCGCCAGCATCTCCGTGGTCGGAGCCCTGATCGTCCCCGAAAGCAAATGGCCGAAGTTGCAACAGGCTTACCGGCGCCTCAGGCCGCGGCTGCCGCAGGACAAGGGCGAAGTGAAAGGACGGCTGCTCTACGAGGCCGACGTTGCGGAGATCATTCGGCTCCTGCGCCGTTACGAGACCCTGTTCGAAGCCACAATAATCGACCTAGGTATGCACACCGAGGAGATCATACGTCGACACCAGGCCAATCAAGCTGTCGGAATGACTGACACGCTGACCGACGCACATCACCCCTCCCTGGTCGACAACATTTGGAAAGCGCGGCGACAGCTCGAAGCGCTCAGCATGCCCCTGTATGTCCAGGCGTTGGTCACATTCTATCTAGTGCGGAATGTCCTTGAGATTGCCCCCAACTACTATGCACAGCGGCGACCGCGGGAGCTGGCAGGCTTCCACTGGGTAATCGATGCCAAGGGCCGCCAAGCAAACCCGACGCCGTGGGAACAATGGTGGTCAAAGGCTATCATGCCGTGGATGCAAACGGCCATGATGCGAGACCCAATTGGGTGGTGCCGCGACTTCAATTTCAGGCACACCTCGAGATTTGAGACGGAGCCGACAGAGTTCTTTCGCTCAATCGCTCCCAGCGAACTGCTCTCGAACCGTGCCAGCGTGCTCAACATAAATTTGCTGATGGGCGAGAGCTTCCGATTTTCGTACGCAGCGGAGCCAGGGCTGGAACTAGTCGACATCGTAACGACGACACTCCGTCGCGCGCTTGTCGGCAATTTGCGACTGGAGGGCTGGCGCGATTTGCCTAGCCTCATCGTGAACCGGAAGGGCGAGAACCTGCAGATATTAGCGCTGACAGGCGCCGAGAGCCCAGCCAAGCGCCTTCCCTACTCGGCGGTGGTCAAAGCGTTCCGAAATTCAAGTCGGTCGATGTTAGCCACCCGCACCAATGCAGATAGATGATCCTTGGGAGCGAGGGTCATCCTGGCGAAGACGTGGATGGTCGGCACAATGGACCATGACGGGGAGGCGCGGAGCAGGACAGGCGAGAAAACTAATCCCCGCCTCGAAAAACCTCCCGTATCATCCCCCGCACCTCATCCCCGAGGGGCGGCCATCCGGAGGCATGTCGTTTGGCGGGGTGGGTGCGGCGCCTGCGGGCGAGGGTTGCGCCTTGCTCCCGGGAGGCTTCGGGAACCGCCCTGGGGATACTACGGTCCCTGTGCGAGGAGCTCGCTAGGTGGAGGATGGAGTAAGCCGGCTGCCACGCCGCAAGCGCGACTCGCCCGCAAGGGGAACTGGCGCGAGCGGCCGGCGGCAGGGCGGCCAGCCTCCCGCAAGCGCGGCCCGGAGACTCAAGAACGCCGCCATGGCGGAGCGCCACGGGGCGTGCGGGAGGTGGCTCAATCCTCTCGCGCCGCTTCCTGGCTCAATGGAAGCGGATACCAAACGCGCCTCGCGGCGCTCCGCTGCCCCTCAATGGATAAACGCCCGCAGGCAAGGCCTGCGGGCGACGATGACCTGTGCGTCATTCTCGGGCGAAGCCCTCGGGTCCGACCTTCGGTCGGCCCAAGGATAAACTCCGCGCAGACCCGGGAATCTCAGGACCAGAACGCGCCGATCAAAGCCTCCTCCGGCCTGAGATGCTCGGGTCAAGCCCGAGCATGACGGCTGTGGCCGCGCCCTTCGCTTATGGGACAGGCGACGAAGGGCGCGGCG
>NZ_JAKFED010000211.1:0-39313 GCF_036675845.1 Allobosea sp.
ACATTGAGCGGTTCTACAATACGATCCGCAGGCACTCGACCATCGGCTATCTCAGCCCGGCCGAGTTCGAAAAGAAGGTCGGATTAGCTTAACTCACCGTCCACAGAACCGGCAGCAGGCCAATCACAGCCCGCGAGGCATCCAATGATGTAGGCTAGTCTGCCGGTAGATATGCCAGCTTAGCATGCGCAGCGGACTCGAGAAAATTGGGCAGGTCAGATTAATGGAGTTTCTGCCTTAAGGTCACATGATTTTGGGGGTGATGGGATGGCTAAAGGCAATAGGCTTTTGTATAAATACCTACCATCAGACCTAGTTGATGTGATTTTACCAAAGATAACGAAGTAATTCTAGAATTCTCAAAGCCTAAAGATTTTAATGATCCATGCGGGCTTTTTCTGGCTGCAGATTTCGGGTGGGAGTCCACCGCCCACTCCCACCAAGAATAAGCCGGCGCTACCCTTGAGCAGCGCCGGCCGCCATCCTTCACCCCAGCTTCCCATAGGCCGGCACGGTCAGGAACTCCTCGAACTCCGGCGCGAGCGAGAGCTTCGAGAACAGCTCGATCGCTTCCGGGAAGCGGCCCTTGTCGTAGGTTTCCGCCCCCAGCTCGCTCTTCACCCGCTCCATCTCCTCGGTGAGGCAGCGCTTGAAGAGGTTGGCGTCGACCCTGGTGCCGCCGTCGACCTCGACGCCGTATTGCACGAACTGCCAGATCTGGGCGCGGCTGATCTCGGCGGTCGCGGCGTCCTCCATCATGTTGTAGATCGGCACGGCGCCGCGGCCGCGCAGCCAGGCCTCGAGATACTGCACGCCGACGCGGATGTTCTCGCGGAAGCCGGCCTCCGAGCGCGTGCCCTCATGCACCTCGAGCAGCTGCTCGCGGCTGATTTCGACGTCCTCGCGCTTGTTGTCGAGCTGGTTTGGCTGCGGCATCAGCCGGTCGAAGACCTCCGTCGCCACCGGCACCAGATCGGGATGGGCGACCCAGGTGCCGTCATGGCCGTCGCCGGCCTCGCGCTCCTTGTCGGCCTTGACCTTGGCGAAGGCGGCTTCGTTGGCGGCCGGGTTGTTCTTGACCGGGATCTGCGCCGCCATGCCGCCCATGGCGAAGGCGCCGCGGCGATGGCAGGTCCGGATCAGCAGCAGCGAATAGGCGCGCAGGAAGGCCTTGGTCATCACCACCTGCGAGCGGTCGGGCAGGACATAGGCGGGATTGCGGGCGAGCTTCTTGATGAAGGAGAAGATGTAGTCCCAGCGGCCGCAGTTGAGGCCCGCCATGTGCTCGCGCAGCTCGTAGAGGATCTCGTCCATCTCGAAGGCGGCCGGCAGGGTCTCGATCAGCACGGTCGCCTTGATCGTGCCCTGCTTCAGGCCGAGCGCGTTCTGCGCCGCGACGAAGACGTCGTTCCAGAGCCGCGCCTCGAGATGGCTCTCGAGCTTGGGCAAATAGAAATACGGGCCCGAGCCCTGCGCCAGCGACGCCCTGGCGTTGTGGAAGACATAGAGCCCGAAATCGACCAGGGCCCCCGAGGCCTCCTCTCCGTCGATGACGATGTGCCGCTCCGGCAGATGCCAGCCGCGCGGCCGGATGATCAGGACGGCGAGCTTGTCCTTGAGCCTGTAGGCCTTGCCGGTATTGGCGTCGGTGAAGTCGATCCGGTTGGCCCAGCGGTCCTTCAGGTTGATCTGGCCCTCGATCATGTTGGCCCAGACCGGCGAGGAGGCGTCCTCGAAATCGGCCATGAAGACTTTTGCGCCGGAGTTCAGCGCGTTGACGATCATCTTGCGGTCGACCGGGCCGGTGATCTCGACGCGGCGGTCCTGCAGATCGGCCGGGATCGGCGCCACCGTCCAGTCGCCCTCGCGGATATGCCGGGTCTGGCTGAGGAAATCGGGCGTCTCGCCGGCGTCGAAACGCTTCTGGTGCTCGGCTCGGAGCGCGAGCAGGCGCTTGCGCGTCTCGTTGAAGCGGCGCTGGAGGTCGGCGACGAAGGCGAGCGCGTCATGGCTCAGGATTTCGTCGAAGCGCTCGCCGAGCGCGCCCTTGACGACGACGCCGGCGGGGAGGGAAAGGCTGGTCTTGGCGGTCATCGCGAGCTCCTGCTAACGTTAGGTAATTTCCGGCGTATTATGGCCCGGGACGATTTTATTCGTAATGCCGCGGAATGTGAGAGGACTTGATCCGTTCTGGAAACAATCGGCTGGGGCCAGGCGAAAATCATCCTGAGGCCGACAATGGCCTCGCGATGGCCGCGCCGGGGCGCGCGACCGACGCTCGGAGGAATTCGCCATGTCCACAATTCGCCTCGGCCTTTCTGCCGCCGTGCTCGCCGCCACCCTGGCCGGGTTCATGACCGGCCCGGCGCTCGCCAAGAACCGCTGCGCCGTGACCGACCCGACCGGTACGCCGCTCAATATCCGCGAGACGCCGAATGGCGAGATCATCGGCCGCGTCAGCAACGGCGCCGGCGTCCGGGTGGTCAACAACAGCTTCGACGAGCGCGGCCGGCCCTGGGTGCTGATCCGCCCGCGCGGCTCGAGCCAGATCGTCGGCTGGGTCTACCGCGAGTTTGTGTCCTGTTACTAAGCCGGTGTTGATCGGCCGACGAGCGGAGCGCGGGGAACCCTCTCCTGTAAGGAGAGGGCAGGGTGAAGTGTAGGCCCTGTGACCAGTTCCGCGAATCCTGACCACGCGGTCAGGTCCCAGCCAACGTTTCCGCTCCGAACACCTCACCCCTACCCCTCTCCTTCCAGGAGAGGGGATCCCGCGCCCTATCCCGTCAACTGCCCGAACCGCTCCAGAAACCGCGCCTGCGCCATTTCCGTCGGCTCCGGCTTGAGCAGGGCCAGCACCTCGCGCGGCAGCGGCTGCGGACGCCCGAAGAAGCGCAAGGCCTCCGTCCGCTCGAAGCCGGCAAGTTCCGTCGCCTCCAGGAAGGCCGCGACCTTGTCGGCCTCCTTGGTCCTGCGCTTCAGCACCGCGGGCGTCACGGCCGGCAGGCCGAAGCGCAGATGGATGGCGCCGAGCAGGCGCAGTTCGACGGCCTTGTAGGCATCGCCCATCACCGCCTTGAACGGCGAGATCATGTCGCCGATGACGTATTCCGGCGCGTCGTGCAGCAGCGCCATCAGCCGCCAGGGCTGCGGCCAGTCCGGGTTGAGATGGCCGGCGATCGCCTCGACCAGCAGCGAATGCTGCGCCACCGAGAAGGAATGGGCGCCGCGCGTCTGGCCGTTCCAGCGGGCGACGCGGGCAAGCCCATGGGCGATGTCCTCGATCTCGACATCGAGGGGCGAGGGGTCGAGCAGGTCGAGCCGGCGGCCCGACAGCATGCGCTGCCAGGCGCGCGGCGGGGCGGGCGAGCGGGTCATGCTCAGGCGGCGGGGCGGGTGTCGCGCGCCAAGGCCGCGCATTCCTGCCAGCGGAAGCAGCCGGTGAGGTGGTCGTTGACCAGCCCGCAGGCCTCCATGAAGGCGTAGACGATGGTCGGCCCGCAGAAGGTGAAGCCGGCCGCCTTCAGTTCCTTCGACATCGCCTCGGAGACCTTGCTCTGCGTCGGCACCTGCTCATGGCTGCGGAAGGCGTTCTGCAGCACGCGGCCGCCCTGATGCTTCCAGAGGAAATCGGCGAAGGGCTGCTTCTCTGTGATCCTGAGATAGGCCTGCGCGCTCTTGATCGCGCCCTCGATCTTGCCGCGATGCCGGATGATGCCGGCGTCGGCGAGCAGGCGCTGGATATCGGCCTCGCCGAAGCGGGCGATCGCCTCCGGCTCGAAACCGGCGAAGCCGGCGCGGAAGGCGTCGCGCTTCCGCAGGATGGTGATCCAGGACAGGCCGGCCTGGAAACCGTCGAGGATCAGCTTCTCGAACAGGGCGCGGGAATCATATTCCGGCACGCCCCATTCGGTGTCGTGATAGGCAAGGTAGAGCGGGTCGCTGCCCGGCCAGACGCAGCGGAATTTCCCATCCGGTCCCTCGACCGCCTCGCGCCCGCTCATGCCGCGGCTCCGAATTCCGGCTCGCCGGGGAAGGGGAAGCGGATGAAGCCGGGCTTTTCCAGCGTGAAGGCGAGGCCGCCGGCATCGAGGACGTGGCCGGCGGCGAGCGCATCGGCCACCCGGTCGAGCCTGAGCAGAGCGAGGCCGCGGCCATTGGCGCAGGAGCCGACGCGGCCAAGCGGCTTGCCCCCGGCGCTGGCCTCGACGCCGTCTTCCGGGTTCAGGCCTTCGCTGAAGACGACCGGCACGATGCGCGAGCGCGCAGTGCCGCGATGCTGCATGCGCGAGACCACTTCCTGGCCGATGAAGCAGCCCTTCTTGAAGGAGACGCCGCCGAGCTGGTCGAGCAGCGCCTCATGCGGGAAGGCGTCGCCATAGGCGAAATCGCGGCCGCCATCGGGAATGCCGAGGCCGATGCGGTGGGCGTGATAGCGCTCCATCTCGCCGCCGGCGATCTCGTGCGCCCCGTCGCGGTCGGTGATGGCGCGCTCGCCCAGGGCCGGCAGGCGCGGATCGGCATAGACCAGCCCGGCATCCGGCGGCAGCTTGCCGCCATCCGCGCTCGCGATCACGGCGGCGCTCTCGCCGAGGTCGTCGAGCGTCACCCTGGCGCGCAGCTTGTAGAGCTTCAGGCGTTTCATCAGATCCGCGGTCTGGAGGAGCGGGCAATCGAGCAGGAAGCCGCCGCCTTCCTCCTCCGGCACGGCGACGACCAGAAAATCGCCGATGATCTTGCCTTGCGGTGTCAGCAGCGCGCCATAGCCGGCGCGTTCGAGCGTCACCTCGTCCATCTCGTTGGTGACGATGTTCTGCAGAAAGTCGCGGGCATCGTCGCCGCTGACGCGGATGACGCCGCGGTCGACCAGTCTTATCGCCGGCATGTCGGACCCGTTCTTCGATGGTGGCTGCGGCTGGAAGCCGTTCGCAGGATAGTTAGGTCGCTTCGGCGCCATGCTCAACCGGAATGGCCTGACCAATCCAATGTCGAGCCCGCATCCTGAGAGTCTGGCCGATAAAGAATGCAATGATTTCAGGGCCGTTTGCGTGCCGAACCAGATGCGGGTCGTCCCGGGCGACCGAAGGGAGACCCGGGACCCATGCCGGAACCTTCCCGATCAGCGCGCTGGCATGGATCCCGGGTCTGCGCTTCGCTACGCCCGGGATGACGACGTGGGAATTGAGGACCTCGAAGGCACGACATTTTTTCAGGAGCTGTCGATTCCGGCTTTTCCCGTTCGACGTGACAGCAAGAGGCAGCGGGAGGTCGCAGGTAATTGCGAGGCCCGCCGGAGCTTCGGGCAGCGGTGCGGGCGAGCTCCCGTCCAATCGGAGAACGCAGATGAGACAAGTCGTAGCCGCAACCTTCCTGTCCCTCGACGGCGTCATGCAGGCGCCGGGCGGGCCGGAGGAGGATGTTCGGGGCGGTTTCAGCCATGGCGGCTGGACCTTCCCTTACTGGGACGAGGCGATGGGCGAGGTCATCGGCAAGGGCTTCGCCGAGGAATTCGACCTGCTGCTCGGGCGCCGGACCTATGACATCTTCGCCGCCCACTGGCCTTATGCCGGCGACGACCCGATCGCGGTCCGATTCAACGCCGCGACCAAATATGTCGCGACCTCGCAGCCGCAGACGCTCAGCTGGCAGAATTCGGTGGCGCTGCATGGCGATCCGGCGGCGGAGGTCGCGGCGCTCAAGCGCAAGGACGGGCCGAAGCTGCTGTTGCAGGGCTCGAGCCAGCTGATCCAGGCGTTGCTCGCCAGGGACCTGATCGACCAGTTCGAACTGATGATCTTCCCGCTCGTGCTCGGCAAGGGCCGGCGGCTGTTCGGCCAGGGCACGCTGCCCGGCGCGTTCAAGCTGGTCGAAAGCAGCACGTCGAGCACCGGCGTGATCATGGCGACCTATCGCCGCGACGGCGCCGTCACCGCCGGCTCCTTCGCCCATGACGAGCCGAGCCCGGCCGAAATCGCGCGCCGTGAAAAATTTGCGGCCGAGGCCTGAAAAAAATTCGGCGCGCTGTCGATCCGGGAGCGCGCCGTTCGACGTGAAGACAGAGGACGGGAATTCTCCCGCCCGGGACACCGAAGCCAAGCAATCCGAACAGACAGGAGAAGACCGATGCGTGTCATGGTTCTGGTCAAGGCCGACAAGGCCAGCGAAGCCGGCGAGATGCCGAGCGAGGACATCCTCGCCAAGATGGGCGCCTATAACGAAGAGCTGGTGAAGGCCGGCGTGATGCTCGCGGGCGAGGGGCTCCATCCGAGCGCGAAGGGGCTGCGCATGCGCTTCTCGGGCGCGCAGCGGACGATCACCGACGGACCCTTCGCCGAAAGCAAGGAACTGCTCTGCGGCTTCTGGATCTGGCAGGTCCGTTCCTTCGACGAGGCGGTCGAGTGGCTGAAGCGCGCGCCCTTCGACGGCGGCACCGAGATCGAGCTGCGGCCGATCTTCGAGATGGAGGATTTCGGCGAGGCGCTGACACCGGAGCTGCGCGAGCAGGAGGAGCGCCTGCGCGCCGAGACGGCCAAGCGCGCCGGCTGAGCCGGCCGAGGCCGGCAATCCCATTCAATCCGGACGGTGCGAGGCAATGCCTCCACCGCTTCCATTCAAAGGAGAAGACCGATGCGTTTCATGGTGCTGGTCAAGGCGACCAAGGACAGCGAAGCCGGCGCGCAGCCGACCCAGGAGCTGCTCGAAGCGATGATGGCCTATAATGAGGAGCTGGCAAAAGCCGGCATCATGAAGGGCGGCGACGGCCTGCAGCCGAGCGCGAAGGGCGCGCGCGTGCAGTTCGACGGCGAGAAGCGCGCCGTCGTCGACGGACCCTTCGCCGAGACCAAGGAACTGGTCGCGGGCTACTGGCTCTGGGAGTGCAAGTCGCTCGACGAGGCGATCGCATGGGTCAAGCGCTGCCCGAACCCGATGCCCGGCCCCTCCGAGATCGAAATCCGCCCGCTCTACGACCTGGCCGATTTCGGCGAGATCGTGACGCCGGAGGTCGTGGCGACCTGGGATCGTCTCAAGACCGAGATCGGCGACAAGAGCTGAAACTGTTCGCTGCAGGCGGCGCCCGGGCGGCTTGCCAGACAGCGCCGCTGATGCTGTGTATCGCAGCCGATGTCGGCGAGCGATACACACCGCGCTATCGAGACGGTCTTCAGGATCGAGGCTCCCAAGCTGATCGCCGGCCTCGCCCGCGTCACGCGCGATGTCGGCCGGGCCGAGGAACTGGCGCAGGACGCGCTGGTCGCGGCGCTCCAGCAATGGCCGGGCGAGGGCGTGCCGCGCAATCCCGGCGCCTGGCTGATGCAGTCCGCCAAGCACCGCGCCCTCGACGGCTTGCGCCGCGACAGGATGCTGAAGCGCAAGCATGAGGAGATTGGCCGCGATCTCGACGAGGACATCGATCCGATCGCAGAGCTCGAAGCGGCGCTCGACGACGAGGTCGGCGACGATTTGCTCAGGCTGATCTTCACCGCCTGCCACCCGGTGCTGGCGATCGAGGCGCGGCTGGCGCTGACCTTGCGCCTGATCGGCGGGCTGACCACGGAGGAGATCGCCCGCGCCTTCCTGGTGCCGGAGCCGACCATGGCGCAGCGCCTGGTGCGGGCCAAGAAGGCGCTGTCCGAGGCGAAGGTGCCCTATGAGGTGCCGCGCGGCGCCGAGCTCGCCGAGCGCCTCGGCTCGGTGCTCGAGGTGGTCTACCTGATCTTCAACGAGGGCTATGCCGCCACCGCCGGCGAGGACTGGGTGCGGCCGGGGCTGTGCCGGGAGGCGATGCGGCTCGGGCGCATCCTTGCAGGGCTGGCGCCGCAGGAGCCGGAGGTGCACGGCCTCGTCGCCCTGATGGAGCTGCAGGCCTCGCGGCTGCGCGCCCGGATCGGGCCCGACGGCGCGCCGGTCCTGCTGCTCGACCAGAACCGGGCGCGCTGGGACCATCTCCTGATCGGCCATGGCCTCAAGGCGCTGGAGAGGGCGCAGGCGCTCGCACCGTCACCGGGCCCCTATGTGCTGCAGGCGGCGCTCGCCGCCTGCCATGCCCGCGCCCGCAGGGCCGAGGATACCGACTGGGCCAGGATCGCGGCGCTCTACGGCGCGCTTGGCGCCTTGACGCCCTCGCCGGTGATCGAGCTCAACCGGGCGGTCGCCGTCTCGATGGCGGAAGGGCCGGCGGCCGGGCTCGCGCTCGTCGATGCGCTCGCATCGGCGCCGGCACTGAAGAACTACCATCTCCTGCCGAGCGTGCGGGCCGACCTGCTGGTCAAGCTCGGGCGCCATGGCGAGGCGCAGGCCGAGTTCGCGCGCGCGGCGGGCATGACCCGGAACCGGCGCGAGCGCGAGCTGCTGCTGGGGCGGGCCGAGACGGCGGGCAAGGCCCGAGCGGCCGGCTGAAGCCGTGGCCGTCATTCTCGGGCAGAGCCCTCGGGTCCGACCTTCGGTCAGCCCAAGGATAAACTCCGCGCAGACCGGAGAATTTCCCGACGAGGAGGCGCCGATCAGCACGTTTTTCGGCCTGAGATGCCCGGGTCAAGCCCGGGCATGACGCCTTTTGCTAATGCCGCGTGCCGGTGGTGAAGGTGCCGGCGCGGATCTTCTCGGACAGGGCCTCGGCGAAGACGGCGGTCGCCTCCTCGCCATAGGTCTCGACCAGGGTGCGCATCGACGCGAACAGGGCGGCATGGGCCAGCGCATCGGAATCGAGCCCGTCCTGCTGTCCTTCGGTGAAGGCGTCCTCGATATAGCAATAGGCGACGCGGCGGGCGTCGCTCACATCTTCGGCGAGCAGCGGATCGAGCGGCAGATCGTCGGAGAGAACGGACATGAAGGCTTCAGAACCCGGCAGGCGAAAACGAGTCGCGGACTTCGATGCGGCGCGAGAAACAGACGCGTCCGTTTCGAGCGGTGATCCTCAAGTTTATAGGCGCAGCCGGCACCGGGCGCCATCATGGTCTTTAAGAAAGGTTAATTTGCTGGGGAGAGTTTTGACGAACTGCGGCGTTTCGGCGCGGGTTTATCCACCGAATCGCCCTGCCAGGGCCCGGGCCAGCTTCTCGCCCTCGCTGGCGAGGCGAGCCGACGCCTCCTGGCTGCCCTCGCCGCAGATCCGGTGCGTCGCCGAATAGGCGCGGAAGCCGCGATTATAGGCGCTGGCCAGCCGTTCGCGCCGCTGCGGGCCGCGCCCTTCCGATTCGAGCAGCGCCGCCATGCGCTCGCGCCAGTCCGGCGCCTCGCGGGCGCCGCAGAGCGTGCGCAGATAGGCGAGCGAGCCCATGATCTCGGCGAGCTTCAGCAATTGCGGCTCATAGGGCGGCGGCGGTGCCTCCGGCTCGGGCGGCTCGGCCGGGCGCTGCGCCGGGGGCTGGGCCTGGCGCGGCGGATTGGCCTGGCCGAGCGCCGGCCCGGCGGCGATGAGCGCGCAGAGCAGGGCGGGGCCGATCCGCCGCAGCGTCATCGCGCGCCGGCCTCGCGCGCGAAGATCGCGGCGGCGCGGCGCAGCACGTCGCCGAGCTCGCGCGTCGTCGCGACGCCGCCGAGCCGCAGCGGGTCGGCCCACCTCACCGCGCCGGCTTCCGGCCCCGGCCTGGGCTCGCCCGAAAGCCATTCCCCGACATAGGAGGCGACGACGAAATGATGCGTGACCGCGCCGTCCGAATCGCGGCCGACGATCTCGACATGGCGGTTGAAGCCGACGATGCGGGCGGTGACGCCGACCTCCTCCTCGAGCTCGCGCAGCGCCGCCGCCTCGAGGTTCTCGCCGAGCTCGACCTTGCCGCCGGGCAGCGACCAGAGCTGGTCGGCCGGCGGCTTGGTGCGGGTCGCGAGCAGCACCTTGCCGTCACGGAAGACCGCGACGGAGGCCGCCAGCACCGGGCGCGCCGGCTGCCTGCCGGCTGCGGGGAAGGGGATGACGCGGCCGCCCTGCGCGCTCACACGTGCTGCCCGCCATTGATGTGGAGCTCGGCGCCGGTGACATAGCTCGAGGCGTCGGTGCAGAGGAAATAGATCGCCTTGGCGACCTCCTCGGTACGGCCGAGCCGCTGCAGGGGCAGTTTCTCGACGATCTTCTCGGTTCCCGGCGACAGGATCGCGGTGTCGATCTCGCCGGGCGAGATCGCGTTCACCCGGATGCCGAGCGGGCCGAAATCGGCGGCCATCTCGCGGGTCAGGCTGGCGAGCGCCGCCTTGGAGGTGGCGTAGGCCGCCCCCGCGAAGGGGTGGACCCGCGAGCCGGCGATCGAGGTGACGTTGACGATCGCGCCCTTGGCCACGGTGAGCTCGTCGAGCAGGCCGCGGGCCAGCATGATCGGCGCGAAGAAATTGACCTGGAAGACCTGGTGCCAGTCGTTGAACGAGGTCGTCGCCGCCCCGAGCCGGGTGCCTTTCGGGCCCTTGGGCGAGATGCCGGCATTGTTGACCAGCGCGTTGAGCTTGCCGCCCTCGGCGGCGAGGCGCTTCTTGATCTCGGCGATGCCGCGCATCGTGTCCTCGGGGTCGCCGAGGTCGATCTGGACATGGTCGTCGGCACCCGACGGCCAGGGGCACTTGTCCGAGAAGGTCTGGCGCGAGCAGGACAGGATGCGCCAGCCCGCCATGGCGAACTGCATCACGGCGGCATGGCCGATGCCGCGGCTGGCGCCGGTCAGCAGCATGACCGGGCGCTTGCCGGCTTCTGTCTTGGGAAAGTCGAATTTCGGCATGGCCATGGTTTTGTGACTTCCCTCAGGGATAGAGCCGCGACTTCGTCCAGGGCTCCGCTGCCGAAGCGCGGCGGAAGACGATGCGGTCGTGCAGGCGGAAGGCGCCGTCGCGCCAGAACTCGATATAGAGCGGCGCGATGCGAAAGCCCGTCCAGTGCGGCGGGCGCGGAACCTCGCCGACGCCGAACTTCAGGGCATAGCTCGCCACCGCTTTCTCCAGTGCGAATCTGCTCTCCAGCGGCCGCGACTGCTGCGAGGCCCAGGCACCGATCCGGCTGTCGCGCGGGCGCGACTGGAAATAGGCGTCGGCCTCGGCGTCGCTGACCACGCTGACCGGGCCGCGGATACGGATCTGCCGGCGCAGGCTTTTCCAGTGGAACAGCGCCGCCGCCTTGCCCTGGCCGAGCAGTTCCTCGCCCTTCTGGCTTTGCGTGTTGGTGTAGAAGACGAAGCCGTCGGGGCCGCGGCCGTTCAGCAGCACCATGCGGACATTGGGCAGGCCGTCGGCATCGACGGTCGCGAGCGCCATGCCGTGGGGGTCGTTCGGCTCGGATGCCTTGGCCTCCGCGAACCAGCTCTCGAACAGGTCGAAGGGCTCATCGACCTCGGTGAAGTCACCGCTCGTTAACGCATTCACGTGCTTAATCCTCGGTAGTTTCAGGAAGCGTCGGGCGAGCGCGATCCGTAATGCGATTTGAGTTGCGAGACATATATAGACCCGCGCGGCGAGCGGGCCAGAGCCCGCGTGAGCGCAGCCCGGTTGCGCGGCGGGCATCCTTCGCCGGGGCGCTGCTGCTGGCGCTGGCTTGCGCGGGCTGTTCGATCTCCTTCCCGATCCTGGGCCTGTCGAGCAAGGCCGAGGACGAGGTCGCGCTGACGACCTCCTCCGTGCTGCCGGCGCAGGGCATGCCGAGCGGCAGCCCGCTCATGGGGCTCGCGCCCGATCTCGGTCCGGAGGACTGGCGGCGGGCCGAAGGGGCGATGGCGCTGGCGCTCGACCCGCAGGGCAATGGCGCGCCCGTCTCCTGGGACAACGCCCAGAGCGGCATGAAGGGCACCTTCACGCCGGTCGGCGGGCCGTTCCTCAAGGAAGACGAGATCTGCCGGGCCTTCCTCGCCTCGATGGCGCTGCAGAGCGGTGCCGTGCGGCTGCAGGGCATGGCCTGCCGCCCCTCCGGCGGCGAATGGGCGGTCAAGGATGCCAAGACCTGGAAGGGAGCGGCCTGAGAGCCGGAGCAATCTCTTGGAGTGCGCTGGCGATGCCCGCTCCCCTTTCCCCCGCTTGCGGTGGGGAAGGGCCAGGGATGGGGGGCCGGAAAGCAAAGCTCGAACCTTCTTCCAGTACGGCGCCGAGCGGCGCTGCCCCCCACCCAACCCTCCCCACCGCAAGCGGGGGAGGGCTTGAGCCCGCCACCGCCGCCGGGATCGCGTTCAAGCGATTGCCTCGCCCGCGGCGCGGAAGCCTGTTGCCATCGCGCCACAGTCTCCCCATCTAGGTTGCGGCCCGGCGCGCCAGGCCGCAAATTCCGTTAGGGGTGCATGTATGCGTGATCCGTATCAGGTTCTGGGCGTGGCGAAATCGGCGAGCGATGCCGAGATCAAGAAGGCGTATCGCCGCCGCGCCAAGGACCTGCATCCCGACCGCAACCAGGGCGACCCGAAGGCCCAGGACCGCTTTTCCGAACTGAACGGCGCCTATGAGATCCTCGGCGACGAGGACAAGCGCAAGCAGTTCGACCGTGGCGAGATCGATGCCGAGGGCAAGCCGAAATTCTCCGGCTTCGAGGGCATGGGCGCCGGCCGCGGCGGCGCGCGCCAGGGCGGTTTCGAGCATCATTTCGGCCAGGGCGGCTCGCCCTTCGGCCGTGGTGGTGGCGCGGACCAGGGCTTCGATGCCGCCGATATCTTCGGCTCGCTGTTCGGCGATGCGGCGCGGCGCGGCGGACGCGGCCGGGCGAGCCCGCCGCCGAAGCCGCCGGAGCAGAGCTTCGCCCTCGAGGTGACGCTGGCCGATTCGGTCCAAGGCGCGACGCGCCGGGTCAAGCTGCCCGGCGGGCGCGAGGTCGAGGTGACGATTCCCGCCGGCGTCGCCGACGGCAAGGTGATGCGCCTGCGCGGGCTCGGCCAGACGCATCCGCTGACCGGCGAGACCGGCGACGTGCTGATGACGATCAAGGTCCGGCCCGATTCGCGCTTCGCCGTCGACGGCCACGACCTGCGCGCCCGCGTCGCCGTGCCGCTCGCCACCGCCGTGCTCGGCGGGCCGATCCATGTGCCGACGCTGGGGGGAGCCGTCGAGATGAAGGTGCCGCCGCTGACCGGTACGACGCGGCAGTTCCGCCTGCGCGGCAAGGGCCTGCCGACCGGCAAGAAGGGCGAGTTCGGCGACCTCTTCGTCGCCCTCGACATCGAGATGCCGGCGGAGGATGCCGAGCTGACGGCGCTGATGAAGGCCCGGGCGGGCTGAGCAGGATTTCGCACGTGGTGCTTCCACCGCCTCACCGCCTCGGCTAAGAGACCGTCCGGTTCCTCCCGCCGGTTTGTCCAGTTCGAAGGTCTCAGATGCCTGATTCCAGCAGCGTCGCCCCCACCGCCAACCTGCTCAGGGGCAAGCGCGGCCTCGTCATGGGCGTCGCCAACAACCGCTCGATCGCCTGGGGCATCGCCAAGGCCGCCGCCGATGCCGGCGCCGAACTCGCCTTCACCTATCAGGGCGACGCGCTGAAGAAGCGGGTCGAGCCGCTGGCGAAGCAGCTCGGCGGCCATGTCGTCGGCCATTGCGACGTCACCGACCCCTCGACGATCGACGCCGTCTTCGCCGAGATCGAGAGGCTCTGGGGCAAGCTCGACTTCGTCGTCCACTGCATCGCCTTCTCCGACAAGGACGAGCTGACCGGCCGCTATGTCGAGACCAGCGAGGCGAACTTCACCAAATCGCTGCTGATCTCCTGCTATTCGTTCACGGCGGTGACCCAGCGGGCCGAGAAGCTGATGAACGATGGCGGCTCGCTGCTGACGCTGACCTATTACGGCGCCGAGAAATGGATGCCGCACTACAACGTCATGGGCGTCGCCAAGGCGGCGCTGGAAGCGAGCGTGCAGTATCTCGCCGCCGATCTCGGCTCCTCGAAGATCCGCGTCAACGCCATCTCGGCCGGGCCGATCAAGACGCTCGCCGCCTCCGGCATCGGCGATTTCCGCTATATCCTGAAGTGGAACGAGTACAACTCGCCGCTGCGCCGCACCGTGACGATCGAGGAGGTCGGCGAGACCGCGGTCTTCCTGGTCTCCGACATGTCGCGTGGCATCACCGGCGAGATCATGCATGTCGATGCCGGCTATCATGTCGTCGGCATGAAGGTGCCGAGCGCGCCCGACATCACGCTCGACAAGGGCGAGTGATCGTTCGGAAACGGCGCCGCGTTACAACTTTGTTGTAACGTCTCGGCGGGCCGGTTATGGTCTGCTTCGGAGGCGCGCGATGCAAAGCTCACTGAAGAAGATCGGCAATTCTACCGGCGTCCTGATCCCCAAGCCGCTCCTTACGGAGATCGGCGCCAAGACCGGCGACAGCATCGATCTCAGCGTCGAGAACGGTCGGATCGTCATGGAGCTGGTCGCCAAGGTCCCGCGAGCCGGCTGGGCAGAGGCATCGAAGCGGCTTGCCACCGAAGGTGATGACGGGCTGGTCTGGCCCGAATTCGCCAACGAGGGTGATGATCAGCTGACATGGTGAAGCGTGGCGAGATCTGGCTCGCTGTGCTCGATCCGACGATCGGCAGCGAAATCCGGAAGACGCGGCCGTGTCTCGTGATCTCGCCGGCTGAAATCCACGATCATCTACGAACGGTGATCGTCGCGCCGATGACGTCCGGAAGCCGACCGGCTCCGTACCGCGTCGCCCTGCGTTTCCGCGACATCGACGGATTCGTTCTCACGGAGCAAATTCGGGTGCTCGACAAGGCGCGGCTGGTGAAGCGCCTCGGCAGCGTCCCGGCATCTGTGCTGAGCCAGGTGTTGCGGATCGTCAGGGAAACCTACGAGGAATAGAGCTGCGCGCTGCTCGGCGCCGCCAGCCTTACTCCGACAGCGGTTCTCCGAACATAATTCGTCGCAACCTTTCGCTTTCGCCTGCATCTTTTTTCACGCCGTCACGGTCGCTTACCTCCCGCAAACTTGCCACCGCCTGCCCACCGATGACGAGCTCCGGCGCGATCTCGGCCAGCGGCGCCAGCACGAAGGCGCGCTCGGCGATGCGCGGATGCGGGACCTGGAGGCCGGGCCGGTCGATCACAAGCCCGCCATAGGTCAGGATGTCGATGTCGAGGGTGCGCGGGCCCCAGCGCTCGCGGCGCTCGCGGCCGCCTTCGCGCTCGATCGCGAGGCAGAGCGCGAGCAGATCCTCGGCCGAGAGCGAGGTCTCGATCAGGACGGCCAGGTTGCGGAATTCCGGCTGGTCGAGCTTGCCCCAGGGGGCGGTGCGCCAGACCGAGGACAATGCCTTCAGCCTGATCGTGGGCTCGGCCTCGAGCCGCTGCAGCGCGATGGCGAAGGCCGCTACGGGATCGCCGAGATTGCCGCCGAGGCCGAGCGCCGCCTCAATCGCCACGATCGAAGTCCAGCCTGACGCCGACCGCGTCCATCCGCCCGGGGATCGGCGGCGCCGGCTTGCGCAGGGTGACGCTGACGCGCGTGATCGGCGGATATTGCGCCAGGATCGCGTCGGCGAGGGCGCGTGCCGCCGCCTCCAGCAGCTTGAAGCGCCTGGCCGAGAAGGTGCGGGTGACGAGGGCGACGATCTCGCCATAGTCGACCGTGTCGGCGAGCGCGTCGCTGAACGAGGAGGCGCACAGGTCGCAGTCGAGCACGAGGTCGATGACGAAGCGCTGGCCGAGGCGCTCCTCCTCGGCGAAATGGCCGTGATAGGCGTAGAGGTCGAGCCCCTCGATCAGGATCTGGCCGGTGGCGCTCATTTCGTCCCCTGGATGGCCGCCCAGACCTTGAGGGCGTCGGCATGTTCGTCGATGTCATGGGCCCGGATGATCGCGGCGCCGCGCATCACCCCGTAGAGATGGGCGCTGATGCTGGCGGCGACGCGCTCGGCCGCGACCGTCCTGCCGGTGACGAGGCCGAGCGTCGACTTGCGCGAGGCGCCGAGCAGCACCGGGCAGCCGAGCGCGGCCGGCAGTCGGTCGAGCTTTTCGATCAAGGCGAGGTTCTGCGCCGGCGACTTGCCGAAGCCGATGCCGGGGTCGACGACGAGCTGGCCGAGCGGGACGCCGGCCGCGGTCGCGATCGCGATCGACTTTTCCAGGAAGCGCAGCACCTCGGCGAGGATGTCGAGCCCGGCATCGATGCTGTCGCGGTTGTGCATCAGCACCATCGGCGCGCCGAAGCGGGCGGCGACCGCGGCGATGGCGGGTTCGCGCTGGCAACCCCAGACGTCGTTGACGATCGCAGCGCCCGCCTTCAGTGCCGCCTGCGCGACCTCCGCCTTGTAGGTGTCGATCGAGATCGGCACGGAGCTTCCGGCGGCGACGCCGGCGATCACCGGCAGGACGCGGGCGAGCTCGGTCGCGGCATCGAGGCGCTGATGGCCGGGCCTGGTCGATTCCCCGCCGATATCGACGATGTCGGCGCCCTGCTGCGCCAGCTTCAGGCCATGGGCGATGGCGACGCCCGGATCGGCGAACAATCCGCCGTCCGAAAAGGAATCGGGTGTGACATTGACCACGCCCATCAGCAGGGGCGTGGCGCCGAGGCTGAGCCTGCGGCCGTCCGGCAAGGTGAGAGCAGGGTTCATGCGGCGATCTGGAAGGGCGAGAGCCGCCTATACACAGGCTGCGCCCGGCCGGCCACCGGAAAGCTCGCCTGCCGCATCGCCGGCCCTGCGGCGCTTTCGCCGCTTTGACCCCGCGGGCGCCAGCGTGCATGAGGCTGGCCATGAAGACCTTGTCGATGAAAACCTTGTCGATTCCCGGCCGCCTCTTCCTCGTTCGCCATGGCGAGACCGACTGGAATCGCGAGGGCCGCCTGCAGGGCGGCCAGGACATCCCGCTGAACGCGCTCGGCCGGATGCAGGCGGAGGAAGTCGCGGACCGGCTGCGGGCGCTGACGCCGGCCTTCGCCACGAGCGACTATGTCGCCTCGCCGATGCAGCGCGCCCGCGAGACGATGAAGATCCTGCGGCGCGAGCTTGCCCTGCCGCCCGAGGAATTCCGCGTCGAGGACAGCCTGCGCGAACTGACCTTCGGCGAGTGGGAAGGCTTTACCTGGCGCGAGATCCGCAAGAGCGAGCGCGAGCTCGCCCAGATGCGCGAGCGCGACAAATGGGGCTTCGTGCCGCCCGGCGGCGAGAGCTATCGCATGCTGGCTGAGCGGATCCGCCCGGCGCTGGAAGCGATGGCGCCCGATACCGTGATGGTCAGCCATGGCGGGGTGGCGCGCGCGGTGCTGGCGCTGATCGGGGCGGTCGACCCGGGCGAGGCGGCCAGGATCGAGATCTGGCAAGGCAAGATCCTCGTCGTCGAAGGGATGCAAGCGACCTGGAAGTAACGGCCGGGCAGGGCCCGTCAGGAGCCCTTGACCGCATCGCGGCTTGTCCCGCCGGCGTTCATGGGGCATTCATCGCAATCTGAGCAGTTACGCCAGACGGGTAGCCGCGCGGCTGCGGCGTTCACCGTCAAGGGTCTGCACGGTCAAGGGTCTGGTCGGCGCGGGCGCGGAGGGGATTTCCGTCCGCACCGGCATGGTGAAGGTGCGGCTTTGCCGCCGGAGGCCGGGATGCGCAGCGGGTTTTCCGGGGCCCGACCGCACGGCGCCGGCGGTTGCCGCTGCGGGGCAGGATGAACGAGTTCAGCGCAATTTCGGCCGGCGATCCCGACAGGGGTGTGGCGCCGCTCGCCATGCTGGCGGGCGAGAAGCGGCCCGACCTGATCCGCGACGAGGTCCTGGCGGAGATTTTTGCCGCGACCGTCGCAAGCCGTCCCGACCATCCGGCGATGATCGCCGGTACGCTCAAGCTCAGCTATGCGCAGGTGTGGGCAGAGGCGCAGGCGCAGGCGCGTGGGCTGGCGCTTGCCGGCATCGGCCCCGGCGACATGGTCGGGCTGTGGATGCCGCGCGGCATCGAGCTCTTGGTGGCGCAGATCGCGATCACGCTTTCCGGCGCCGCCTGGCTGCCCTTCGATGCCGAGGCGCCGGTCGAGCGCATCGCGACCTGCCTCGACGATGCCAGCGCCAAGGGGCTGGTGACGCAGACCGGCTGGAAGGCGCGGGCGGCGGCGACGAACCGCACCGTCTGGTCGCCGCAGGAGCTCGCCGGGCTGAGCGACGGCACCCTGCCGCCGGCCCGCCCGGCCGGGCTGACGCCGGACCACCCCGCCTATCTGATCTACACCTCGGGCTCGACGGGCGTGCCCAAGGCGATCGTCATCAGCCATCGCAATATCTGCCATTTCCTGCGCGCGGGGAACGCGCTCTACGGCATGGGTCCGGAGGATATCGTCTTCCAGGGCGCCTCGGTCGCCTTCGATCTCTCCATGGAAGAGATCTGGACGCCCTATCTCGTCGGGGCGAGCCTGTTCGTCGCCTCGCCGGAGATGATGGGCGATGCCGAGAAGCTGCCGGCGCTGCTGAGCGAGGCGGGCGTCACGGTGATCGACACGGTGCCGACGCTGCTCGGCATCCTGCCGGCCGACATCCCGTCGCTGAAGCTGATCCTGCTCGGCGGCGAGGCGCTGCCGCCGGCGATCGTGCAGAAATGGTCGAAGCCGGGCCGGCGCATCCTCAACACCTATGGGCCGACCGAGGCGACGGTGGTCGCGACCGCGGCCGAGGTGGAGCCCGGCGAGAGCGTGACCATCGGCCGGCCGATCCCGAACTACACCGCCTATATCGTCGACGAGGAGATGAAGCCGACCGGCGTCGGCCAGCAGGGCGAGTTGCTGATCGGCGGGCCCGGCGTCGCCAAGGGTTATCACTTAAGGCCCGAGCTGACCGCCGAGAAGTTCATCGTCAACCCGTTCGGCGGCAGCGACGATCCAGTGCTCTATCGCTCCGGCGACGCCGTCAGCCTGGACGCGGCCGGCAACATCGCCTTCCACGGCCGCATCGACGACCAGGTCAAGATCCGCGGCTTCCGCGTCGAGCTCGGCGAGATCGAGACGGCGCTGTCGGACGAGGCCGGCATCGGCCAGGCCGCGGTGGTGCTGCGGACCGACGATGGCATCGAGCGGCTGGTCGCCTTCCTGGTCGGCGAGCCCGGCGTGCAGTTCGAGGGCGCGGTGCTGCGCGCCTCGCTGCGCGAGAAGCTGCCGCCCTACATGATCCCGGCGCATTTCGAGCCGGTCGGCTCGCTGCCGCGCATGGTCTCCGGCAAGGTCGACCGCAAGATGCTGAAGGCGGCGCCGCTGACCGCGCCGGCGGCGAGCGGCGAGCAGGAACCGCCGCGCAACGCCACGGAGGCCGCACTGCTCGACGCCGCCACGCGCGTGCTCGGCGCCCAGGCGCTGCCGCTGGAGGCGGACTTCTTCGTCGATCTCGGCGGCCATTCGCTGTTGGCGGCGCGTTTCATCTCGATCGTGCGCGAGACGCCGGCGCTGGCCGGCATCACCTTGCAGGACGTCTATGGCGCGCGCACCCTGCGGGCGATGGCGGCGCTGCTCGACGGCCGCGGGGCGCAGGCGACGCTCGACCTCTCCTTCACGCCGCCGCCCTTGCTGCGCCGCTTCCTCTGCGGGCTGGCGCAGGCGCTGGCGCTGCCGATCATCATCAGCCTGTCGACGGCGCAATGGCTCGGCATCTTCGTCAGCTACATGCTGCTCTCGGGCGAGGAGCTCTCGCTCGCCGGCCAGGTCTTCGCGCTGCTCGGCATCTATGTCGCGATCACCATCGTCACCGGCTTCCTCTCGATCGGGCTGAAATGGCTGGTGCTCGGCCGCACCAGGCCGGGCGTCTACCCGCTCTGGGGCGTCTATTATTTCCGCTGGTGGTTCGCCTCGCGCATCGCCGGGCTCGTCCACATCAAATGGCTCCAGGGCACGCCGGTGATGCGCTGCTACTGGCGCCTGCTCGGCGCCAGAGTCGGGCGCGACGTCATCATCTCCGACTACGAGGCCGGCGCGGTCGACCTGATCGAGATCGGCGACCATACGACGCTCGGCTCGAAGACCACCTTCGCCAATGCCGAGGCGATCGGCGCCAATCTGGTGATCGGGCGGATCACGCTCGGCAAGGACGTCTATGCCGGCTCCTCGGTGGTCTTCGGCCATGACTGCGCCGTCGGCGACCATGCCGAGATCGGCGACCTGACGGCGATCGCGCCCGGAATGAAGATCGGCGAGGCCGAGATCTGGGACGGCTCGCCGGCGCGCCGGACCGGCACCGTCGATGTCGCGGCGCTGCCGGAACAGGCGCAGGCGAGCCCGCGCCGCCGCGCTGCGATGACGGCCTTCTACGTCCTGATGCTGATCGTGCTGCCGCCGATCAGCCTTTTGCCGATCTTCCCGGCCTTCTGGCTGTTCGACAGGATTGACAACTGGATCGCGACCTGGTCCGAGCTCAGCTATCTCTGGTACCTGCCGATCCTGACCTGGCCGACGGCGATCGGCCTGATCTCGATCACGGTCTTCCTGATCATCGCGCTGCGCTGGGTGATCCTGCCGCGCGTCAGCTCCGGCTCCTATTCGATCCACTCGGCCTTCTACGCCCGCAAATGGACGGTGGCGCTGGCGACGGAGGTGACGCTGGAGACGCTCTCCTCGCTGTTCGCCACGATCTATATGCGCTTCTGGTACAGGCTGATGGGCGCCGGCATCGGCCAGGGCTCCGAGATCTCGACCAATCTCTCCGGCCGCTACGACATCACCGGCATCGGCGCCGGCAATTTCATCGCCGACGAGGTGATCTTCGGCGACGAGGATCTGCGCCGCGGCTATATGCGTCTCGACCTGACGCGGACCGGCGACCAGGTCTTCGTCGGCAACGACGCGGTGGTGCCGCCCGGCGCCGTCATCCCCGACAAGGTGCTGATCGGCATCAAGTCGAAGCCGCCGGCCAACGAGCTCATGTCGCCCGGCGACACCTGGTTCGGCTCGCCGCCGATCAAGCTGCCGACGCGCCAGAAGGTCGATCTCGGCGCCGACTGGACCTACAAGCCCTCGCTCGGCAAGAAGCTGGCGCGCGCCGGCTTCGAGGCGCTGCACACCTCCTTCCCGGCGATGCTGTTCATCACCTTCGGCACCATCGCCGTCGACCTCGCACTGCAGCAGAAGATCTTCGACCGCGACTGGACCGGGCTGGCGCTGGCCTTCATGGGCTGCGCGGTCGTCATCGCCATCACCCAGGCGCTGATCTGCGCCTTGATGAAATGGTTGCTGATGGGCGTCTACAAGCCGGTGATGAAGCCGATGTGGTCGTTCTGGGCGATGCGCACAGAAGCGGTCTCGGTGCTCTATTGGGGGCTCGGCGGCAAGGTGCTGTTCGACTATCTGCGCGGCACGCCGTTCCTGCCCTGGTTCCTGCGCCTGTTCGGCGCGCAATACGGCCAGGGCGTCTGGCTCGATTCGACCGACATCACCGAGTTCGACTGCATCAAGGTCGGCGATTTCTGCACCGTCAACGCCCATTCGGCGCTGCAGACCCATCTCTATGAGGACCGGGTGATGAAGGTCGGGCGGGTCCATCTCGGCAAGGGCGTCTGCGTCGGCGCCGGCGCGACCGTGCTCTACGACACCCATGTCGGCGACTATGCCCAGATCGGCCTGCTCACCGTGATCATGAAGGGCGAGAACATCCCGGCGAACACGCGCTGGGAAGGCGCGCCGGCAGTGCCGGCGCCGGCGCATTGAGTTCGAGCGACTGACAAATCGCCCAACCGACCCGGCTGGCCCATTGCTTCCGGTCCATGCCGACAATAAATAACCAGAGTGGTCATATTGGGGGTGGCGATGCGGGAGATCCAGCTCAAGGACGCGAAGGCGACGTTGTCGGCGGTGGTGGATCAGGCGGTCAGCGGGACGCCGTCGATCATCACGCGCCATGGCCGCAAGGATGCAGTCATCCTATCATTCGAGGATTACGAGCGGCTCGCGCGCGCTCCGAGCCTCGGGCGCCTGCTCGCCGCCTTTCCGGCTGAGGCGGAGGATATTCCCCAGCGAAGCAGGGAGTTGCGCCGGCCCGTCGATCTCTGATGTTCCTGCTCGACACCAATGTGATCTCGGCGCTCGCCCCTTCCAATCGGGCGCGCGTGGGAGAACTGGCCGCCTGGCTCGACCGGGCGAGCCCTCATCTGTTCCTCTCCGTGATCACGGCGGCCGAGGTGGCAGCCGGTGTCGCGAAGGTCGAACGGGAGGGCGCCGGGGCCAAAGCGGGCATGCTTGCCGAGTGGTGGCAGGCGGTCGAGCACTTCTACGCGATGAAGGTTCTGGCCTTTGATCTGCGCTGTGCGCATGTCGCAGGACGCCTGCTCGACCAGGCGCGGGCTCATCGGCCCGGCTTCGAAGACATCGCCATCGCTGCGACGGCCGAGGCGCATGGCTTGACCGTGCTGACCAGAAACCTGCGGCATTTCGAGCCTTTGGGTGTTCGGGTGCTCGATCCGTTTCAGGGGCTGCCGCCGCTGCCGGAAACCCGGTAAGAAGCCAGCGCCTCCGCATTCATCGGGCTCCCATGTCGCACAACACATTCGGTCACCTCTTCCGCGTCACCACCTTCGGCGAGAGCCATGGCCCGGCCATCGGCTGCGTCGTCGACGGCTGCCCGCCGCTGATCCCGATCACCGAGGAGGAGATCCAGCTCGAGCTCGATCGGCGCCGGCCGGGCCAGTCGCGCTACACCACGCAGCGCCAGGAGCCGGACGAGGTCCGCATCGTCTCCGGCGTCTTCACCGACGAAAAAAGCGGCGAGCAGGTCACCACCGGCACCTCGATCGGGCTGATGATCGACAATGTCGACCAGCGCTCGAAGGACTATTCCGAGATCAAGGACAAGTACCGGCCGGGCCATGCCGATTTCACCTATGACGTGAAATACGGCATCCGCGACTATCGCGGCGGCGGCCGGTCCTCGGCGCGCGAGACGGCGATGCGGGTCGCGGCCGGCGCGATCGCGCGCAAGGTCGTGCCCGGCATGACGGTACGCGGCGCCCTGGTGCAGATGGGGCCGCACAGGATCGACCGCGACAACTGGGACTGGGACGAGGTCGCCCGCAATCCGTTCTTCTGCCCGGATGCCAAGGCGGCAGCCCTGTTCGCCGATTATCTCGACGGCATCCGCAAATCCGGCTCCTCGATCGGCGCCGTGCTGGAGATCGTCGCCGAGGGCGTGCCGGCGGGCCTGGGTGCGCCGATCTACGGCAAGCTCGACGCCGAGATCGCGGCGGCGCTGATGAGCATCAACGCGGTCAAGGGCGTCGAGATCGGCGAGGGTTTTGCCGCGGCCGAGCTCTCCGGCGAGGACAATGCCGACGAGATGCGCGCCGGCAATGATGGCCGGCCGCTGTTCCTCTCCAACCATGCCGGCGGCATTCTCGGCGGCATCGCGACCGGACAGCCGGTGGTGGCGCGCTTCGCGGTGAAGCCGACCTCCTCGATCCTGTCGCCCCGCGCCACGGTGAACCGCACCGGCGGCGAGACCGAGATGTTCACCAAGGGCCGCCACGACCCCTGCGTCGGCATCCGCGCCGTGCCGGTCGGCGAGGCGATGGTCGCCTGCGTGCTGGCCGACCAGTATCTGCGCCACCGGGCGCAAGTCGGCGTGATCGAGCCGCGCTGGCCGTTCGGGGGGTGAGGACACGCGTCATTCTCGGGCGAAGCGTAGCGCAGACCCGAGAATCTCATGACCAGCTAGCTGGTTTCCGAGATGCTCGGGTCAAGCCCGAGCATGACGGTGATGATTTATTTCAGTATCACTGAAAACTTTTGACTCCTTCATTGCGGTTGAAGCGCCGGCGTATTAGCTTGCCCGGATGAAACTCGACGCCTGGCTCCAGCAGCAGAAGACCGGCCGCAGCGCCTTTGCGCGCCAGGCCGGCCTGTCACCCGCGAGCGTGACCGCGCTCTGCAACGATCCGGAGGCCTGGATCTCGCGCGAGAGCGCCGAGCGCATCGCTGCCGCGACCGGCGGCGCCGTTACCCCGAATGATTTCCTGGGCCTGCAGGGCCCGCGCGAGGCCGCCATGACCCAGAGCAATGTCACTGATGCCATCGAAGCCTTCGCGCGCGGCGAGATCGTCATCGTCACCGATGACGACGACCGCGAGAACGAGGGCGATCTGATCATCGCCGCCTCGCTGTGCACGCCGGAGAAGATGGCCTTCATCATCCGCAACACCTGCGGCATCGTCTGCGCGCCGCTGACCGGCGAGGAGGCGCGCCGGCTGCGGCTCGACCCGATGGTCTCCTCCAACGACGCGCCGCTCGGCACGGCCTTCACCATCACGGTCGACGTCAAGCACGGGCTGACCACCGGCATCTCGGCCGAGCAGCGCACCAATACGGTGAGGGCGCTCGCCAACGGCAATATGGGCGCCGCCGATTTCGTCCGCCCGGGCCATGTCTTCCCGCTGATCGCCAAGGATGGCGGCGTGCTGATGCGCTCCGGCCATACAGAGGCCGCCGTCGACCTGTGCAAGCTCGCCGACCTGCCGCAGGTCGGCGTGATCTGCGAGCTGGCGAACGATGACGGCACGGTGATGAAGGGCGCGCAGATCACCGCCTTCGCCCAGAAGCATAATCTCAAGCAGATTACCGTCGCAGACCTGATCGCCTATCGCCAGGCGCGCGAGAAGCTGGTCGAGCGTGTCCATTCCTTCCCGGTCAAGACCGAGTTCGGCGAGATGACCGGCCATGTCTATGTCACCCCCTTCGACGACACCCAGCACTTCGCCTTCGTCATGGGCAAGCTCGGCGATGGCGAGAAGGTGCCGGCGCGGCTGCATCGCGCCAATGTCGTCGCCGATGTGCTCGGCGGCGCCTCGTCGATCCAGTGCGCGCTGCGCCGCTTCCAGAAGGAGGGGCGGGGCGTGCTGGTCTATCTGCGCGACGGCTCGGCCGGGGTGCCGATCAAGAGCGTCGAGGAGGGCTCGGATGCGGTGCGCTTCCAGCAATGGCGCGAGATCGGGCTGGGCGCCCAGATCCTGCGCGATCTCGGCGTCGCCTCGATCGTCAACCTGGCTTCGTCGACCCGCGCCTTCGTCGGGCTGAGCGGCTTCGGCATCGAGATCGCGGAAACCGAGCCGCTGGAGTGAGAGACGGCCTCGCGCGGCGCCCGGCCGCGAATTTACGGCGTCATCAGTGCAGTTTGAGGGTGCTGTCCCGCTTGCCCGGTCGCGACCCCGGCCCGATCCGGGCCGGGGCGAGCGAAGGGCCTATTTGTTCACCGGCGATTCCGGATCGAACAGATAGGCCATGACGTCCTTGATCTGCTGCTCGTCGAGCACCTTGTTGGTGCCGAAGCGCGGCATGTTGGAGCAGGGCACCACCGCCATCGAGTTGTAGATCTTGGTGTAGGCGTCCTTCATCGCGGCGGGATCGTATTTGCGATCCTTGCCATAGGCCGCCAGACTCGGGCCGAGCGTGCCATAGCTGACCTCCTTCGGATCGAGCTGGTGGCAGGCGAAGCAGTTGCCGCCGGAGACCGTGCCCGGCGCATCCGAGAACTGGCCGCCGCGCCCGTTATTGGCTACCTTGTAGCCCTTCTTCCAGTCGCCGAGCAGCTTGCCGTCGGCCGGATAGGACACCCTGGCGAGCTCGCGCTTGATGATCGCGTCGGAATCGGCCGACGAGACATTGTTGCGCTGGATATTGCAGGCGGCCAGCGACTCGTCCGGCGTGATGCGCGCCTGCCATTCGGGCGAGGCCTTGCCAAAGGTCGATTTCACATAGGCCTCGACGGTGGCCTGGCTCGGCTTCTGCTGCGCGACGGCCGCGCTGCCGAGCAGGAGCGCAGCGCAGGCCGCGGTGACGAAAGCGGTTCTGGTCATCGTTCCCGTCCTCTCAGCGCTTGATCGAAGGCACATTGATCTCGCCGCCCGCCGCCTGCTTGTTCAGGAAGACGGTCAGCGCGGTCAGGGCATCAGAGCCGAATTCGGGCACGGGCCAGCGCTGCTGGCGATAGCAGTCCCAGAGCCGGTGCTGCATGGTCCGCACCGCGCTTTGCGAGACGCGGTAGGTCGGCCAGGACGCCATCGTCTGCTGCGCCGCCGGCCCTGGCGTGGCGAGGTTCGGCAGGCCCTGCAGGCGGATGCGCTTGCCCTCTTCGGCATGGCAGGTGGCGCAGGAGAAATCCATCACGCCGCCGCGGCGGAAGAACAGCTCCTCGCCGACCGCCGCCATCTCCAGCTCCTTGGCGTGCTTGAGCTGCGGCTCGAGCTTCATGCCGCTCGACTTGTTGGAGATGAAGGCGGTCAGGTCCTGGAGGTCGGAAGCGCGGCCAGGCCCGGAGAAGCGGCGGGCGACCACCTCCTTGGTATCGAGCCCCTGGAGCTTGTCCATGCACCAGAGCAGGCGCTGCTCGGTGTCCATGACGCGGTCGGCGTCGGCGAAATAGCGCGGCAGCCTGGCAAAGGCCCCCTCGAGCTTGCCCGGCCCCTCGCCGAGATCGCAGGCCTCGAGCGAGGCATTCCTGGTGCCGCGCTTCTCGGCCCAGAGCACCTCGCCGCGGTCGACCGCGAGGAATCCGGGATTCGAGAACGGGTCCGACAGCATCTGGCGGTAGCGCTCGATTTCCTTCTCGCTATCGTCCTGCGGCGGCGACTGCGCGGTCAGGTGGCCGGCGGCCAGCGTCATGGCGGCGGCCAGTACGGCCGCCCCGATGGTGGGGAGCTTCATCCCATGCCCTTTCGTTTCCTCATGCGGCCGCTGTCTTGCGACCTTGGCTGTGTGTCCCACTCTGGTGGAGGGACTTTACATTCATAGAAAACAATATCACGATACGTGAGAATGATCGCGACGCAGGCTTGCCGTCAAGAGCGAAACAAGAACATTTCGAAGGAGGAAATCCGATGTCTTCAGGGCTTACCCGCCGCAGCACGATCACGGCCGGCGCCTTCGCCGCCTTTGCCGGCGTGCTGGGCTCGCGCCTCGCCTTCGCCGACGAGACGATGGTGATGGCCGAGATCAAGAAGCTCTATGGCGACAAGCCGATGGCGCAGGGCAAGATCAAGCTCGACGTGCCGGAGATCGCCGAGAACGGCCTGGTCGTGCCGGTCAATATCGAGGTCGAGAGCCCGATGACCGACGCCGACTTCGTCAAGTCGGTGCACATCTACGCCGACGGCAATCCGCAGCCCGGCATCGTCAGCTACACCTTCACGCCGGCCAGCGGAAAAGCCTCGGCCGCGACCCGCATGCGCCTCGCCCAGACGCAGAACATCGTCTGCGTCGCCGAGATGTCGAACGGCTCGCTGCACATGGCCAAGGCCAACATCAAGGTCACGATCGGCGGCTGCGGCGGCTGAGGTCAGCCCCGCCGGTTCGACGAGAAAAGACGCTTCAAGGTGAGGATGCTCCCATGACGACCAAGCCAACCCCGCGCGTGCGCGTGCCGGCCAAGGCCGCCGCCGGCGAACTGATCGAGATCAAGACGCTGATCTCGCACGAGATGGAATCGGGTCAGCGCAAGGATGCGCAAGGCAAGACGATCCCGCGCAAGATCCTCAACAAGTTCAGCGCCAGCTTCAACGGCAAGCCGGTCTTCTCGGCCGACTGGCACCCGGCGATTTCGGCCAATCCCTACCAGTCCTTCTTCTTCAAGGCGGCGGAATCGGGCGAGTTCACCTTCACCTGGAAGGATGATGACGGCTCCGAATACACCGCGAAGAACAAGCTCACGGTCGGCTGAGCCGCTGCCGGCCGCAGCGCCGGCCACCACCTGATCACTTAAGGCGCGATGTCGCTGGACATCGCGCATGGGCGACGCGCGCGCGTTCGCTCAGAGGGCGAAGCATGGTCTCACGACGCGAATTCCTTCAGGCCACAGCGGCTGCGGCGACGATCGCCACGGCCTCCGGCCTCGGCCCGCTCGGGCGGGCTGCGGCCCAGCAGAAGCTCTCGCAGGCCGACATCCTGCGCTTCGATCCGCTGGGCACGGTGACGCTGCTTTATGTCACCGACATCCATGCCCAGCTGATGCCGCTGCATTTCCGCGAGCCGTCGGTCAATCTCGGCGTCGGCCCGGCCAGGGGCCAGCCGCCTCATCTCGTCGATGCGGAGTTCCGCGCGCATTTCAAGATCGCCAACGGCTCGGCCGACGCCTTCGCGCTGACGGCGGACGACTTCACCGCGCTGGCCAGGACCTATGGCAGGATGGGCGGCATCGACCGCATCGCGACGCTGGTCAAGGCGATCCGGGCCGAGCGCGGCGACGACAAGGTCCTGCTGCTCGATGGCGGCGACACCTGGCAGGGCAGCTGGTCGTCGCTCCAGACCAAGGGCCAGGACATGGTCGATGTCATGTCGGCGCTGAAGACCGACGCCATGGTCGGGCATTGGGAATTCACCCTCGGCGCCGACCGGGTGAAGGAGATCGCGGACAGCGCCTCCTTCGCCTTCCTCGCCCAGAACATCCGCGACACCGAGTGGAACGAGCCGGTCTTCCCGCCCCGCAAGGTCTTCGAGAGGGGTGGCGTCAAGGTCGCCGTGATCGGCCAGGCCCTGCCGCGCACCGCCGTCGCCAATCCGCGCTGGATGTTCCCGAACTGGGAGTTCGGCATCCGCGAGGAGGAGATCCAGAAGCAGGTCGAGGAAGCGCGGGCCGAGGGCGCCGCCGTCGTCGTCCTGCTCTCCCATGACGGTTTCGACGTCGACAAGAAGCTGGCCTCGCGGGTCGAGGGCCTCGACATCATCCTGACCGCCCATACCCATGACGCGATGCCGGGCATGATCCGCGTCGGCGAAACGGTGCTCGTCGCCTCCGGCTCGCACGGCAAGTTCCTGTCGCGGCTCGACATCGCGACCAGGGACGGCAAGGTCTCCGACATCCGCTTCAAGCTGATGCCGGTCTTCTCCGACGCGATAGCGCCCGATGCCGAGATGGCGGCGCTGGTCAGGAAGGTCAGGGAGCCCTTCGCCGCCGATCTGGCGAAGGAGATCGGCCGCACCGACTCGCTGCTCTATCGGCGCGGCAACTTCAACGGCACCTTCGACGACCTGATCTGCGACGCGATGCTGAGCCAGCGTGACGCCGAGATCGCGCTCTCGCCCGGCTTCCGCTGGGGCGGCACCTTGCTGCCGGGCGACGCGATCACCTGGGAGGCGATCACCAACGCCACCGCGATCACCTATCCGAACTGCTACCGCAACGAGATGACCGGCGCCCAGCTCAAGGACATCCTCGAGGACGTCGCCGACAACATCTTCCACCCGGATCCCTATTTCCAGGGCGGTGGCGACATGGTCCGGGTCGGCGGCATGGGCTACGCCATCGATGTCGGCAAGCCGATGGGCAGCCGCATCTCGGGCCTCACGCATCTGAAATCCGGCCAGCCGATCGAGGCGACCAAGAAATACGTGGTTTCCGGCTGGGCGAGCGTCAACGAAGGCACGCAAGGCCCGCCGATCTGGGACGTGGTGCGCGACCACGTCGCCGCGGCGAAGACGGTTTCCATCAAGCAGAACGATGCCGTGAAGGTCACCGGAGCGTGACGCGACGCCCGGCCCGCTTGCAGATTACCACTAGGACGAATGCCGATGAGCTCTGAAAACCAGGCCGGGCCTCTCAGCCGCCGCCGCTTCCTCGGCGCGGCCGGTGTCGCCGGCGCGGGCCTCGCCGCCACGACCCTGCCGCTGCGCGCCGAGGCGCCTGCGCCCGATCCGCTGATCACCGAGGTCCAGGACTGGAACCGCTATCTCGGCGAAGGTGTCGACAAGCGACCCTATGGCACGCCCTCGCGCTTCGAGAAGCACATCGTCCGGCGCGACGTCTCCTGGCTGACGGCATCGCCCGAATCCTCGGTGAATTTCACGCCGCTGCATGAGCTCGACGGCATCATCACGCCCTCGGGGCTGTGCTTCGAGCGCCATCATGGCGGCATCGCCGATATCGATCCGGCCAATCACCGGCTGATGATCCACGGCCTGGTCGAAAAACCTCTGGTCTTCACCATGGAAGACCTCAAGCGCATGCCGCGCCAGAACCATATCCACTTCCTCGAATGCGCCGCCAATTCCGGCATGGAATGGCGCGGCGCGCAGCTGAATGGCTGCCAGTTCACCCACGGCATGGTCCACAACGTCATGTATACCGGCGTGCCGCTGAAGCTGCTGCTGGCCGAGGCCGGGCTGAAAGCCAACGCCAAATGGCTGATGCTGGAAGGCGCCGATTCCTCGGGCATGAACCGCTCGCTGCCGGTGATGAAGGCGCTCGACGACGTGCTGATCGCCTTCGCGATGAATGGCGAGGCGCTGCGGCCCGAGCAGGGCTATCCGCTGCGCGCCGTCGTGCCCGGCTGGGAAGGCAATATCTGGGTGAAATGGCTGCGCCGGATCGAGGCCGGCGACATGCCCTGGCAGGCTCGCGAGGAAACCTCGAAATACACCGACCTGCTCGCCGATGGCCGCTCGCGGCGCTACACCTTCATCATGGACGCCAAGTCGGTGGTGACCAATCCCTCGCCGCAGGCACCGCTGAAGCACAAGGGCCGCAATGTCCTGTCGGGCCTCGCCTGGTCGGGGCGCGGCACGATCAGCCGGGTCGACGTCACGCTCGACGGCGGCAAAAACTGGCAATCGGCCAGGATCGACGGGCCCGTCCTCGAAAAGTCGCTGACGCGCTTCTATGTCGATTTCGACTGGGCAGGGCAGGAGCTCTTGATCCAGTCCCGTGCCATCGATTCGACCGGCTATGTCCAGCCCACAAAGGGGGAACTGCGCAAGGTCCGCGGCGTCAATTCCATCTACCATAATAACGGCATCCAGACCTGGCAGGTCCGGCCGAACGGGGAGACCGAGAATGTCGAGATCGCTTAAGCCCGTTCTCCTGGCAGGCTTGGCCGGTCTCGTCGTGATCGGCGCCGGCCCGCTGATCGCCCAGACCGCGAAGCAGGCGCCAGCCAAGCCGCAGCAAGCGGCGACGACCGACGTCCACGCGAAGCTCGGCCTCGGCCGCCCGGCCCTGCCCGAGGAGATCAAGGCCTGGGACATCGCCATCCGGCCCGATGGCAAGGGGCTGCCGCCCGGCAAGGGCACGGTCAAGCAGGGCGACGAGATCTTCCAGGCGCAATGCGCGGCCTGCCATGGCGAATTCGGCCAGGGCAATGGTCGCTGGCCGGTGCTGGCCGGCGGCCAGGGCTCGCTCAAGGCCGACCGGCCCGAGAAGACCATCGGCTCGTTCTGGCCCGATCTCTCGACGGTCTACGACTACATCCGGCGCGCCATGCCCTATGGCAACGCCCAGTCGCTGAGCGCCGACGAGACCTACGCCCTGACGGCCTATCTGCTCTACCTGAACGACATCGTGAAGGACGAGGCGTTCGAATTGTCGGACAAGAACTTCACCTCGGTGAAGTTGCCTAACGCTGCCGCATTCTACGACGATGATCGCGAGACCACCGAGAAGGCGTTCTGGGGCAAGGAGCCCTGCATGAAGGATTGCAAGACGGAGGTGAAGATCACCGGGCGCGCGGCCGTCCTGGACGTCACGCCGGATTCGAAATCGGCGCCGAAGGTCGACTGATGGCGAGCGCCTTTCCGGCACCCGCCTGGTTCAGCCTCGCCGCGGCCACCATGGCGTTCGCGGCGGGGCCGGCCAGCGCCGCCGGAGACAAGGCGCTCGGGGAGCATCTCTCCTCCGAATGCACGAGCTGCCACCAGACCAGCGGCCGGCAGGTCGGCGGCATTCCAGCGATCATCGGGCATCCGGCGGGGCAGTTCGTCGCGTTGATGGTCGCCTACCGGGACAAGCAGCGCGGCAATCACGTCATGCAGACCATCGCCGGACGGCTGACGCCGGAAGAACTGCAGGCGCTGGCGGCCTATTACGAGAGCCTCAAGCCGAGCCGCTGAGCCAGGATATTCACGGAACCAAGACGCCCTCACGAAACCAAGACGCCTTCGCGAAATACGAGACCCCGAGATAAAGGAGCGGCCGACATGACGTTGCCATCGGAAGACGCGTCGCGGCGGACGCTGATGCTGGCCGCCGCGGCGAGCTTGGTCACGGTCGCTGCACCCGTTGCGGCAGCACCGCGCGAGCTCAAGCTGGCGGACCTCAAGAAGGAGGCCGATGTCGCCTGCGTCTATCACTGCGACTATGGCGCTCCGGCGCGCTTCGCGCAGACCCTGACCAACATCTCCAACCACTACTCGGCCTATGGCGCCGATCCGTTCGCGCTGCAGATCGCGCTGGTGGCGCATGGTCCCAGCGTCAAATTCTTCCTCGACGAGCTTGCCGGCACGCCCTGGAAGGACGAGACGATTCCGCCCGACATCGCCAGGCAGATCGACGACGTCGCCAAGAACGGCCTGAAGGTCCATCTTTGCGAGATCACCTTCAGCCGCCTCAAGCTCGACAAGGCGAAGGTGCGCGAGGCCGAATTCGTCAGCTTCGTGCCCTCCGGCGTCGCCACCGTCGCGGCGCTGCAGGCGAAGGGCTTCGCCTATCTGAAGGTCGGATAGGCCCGCAAGAGGCCAAGAGGCCAAGGGGACCCGGCCAGGAAGATCGCGAATGAAAATCGGGAGAGAGACATGCAGATCGATCGCCGTTCCTTCGTCCTGACGGGCTTGTCGGCAGCCGGCACGCTGGGGCTCGGAGCTCCTGCCGTCCTCGGCCAGGCCAAACCGCGCGTGGTGGTGATCGGCGGCGGCGCCGGCGGCGCGACGGCGGCGCGATACATCGCCAAGGACAGCCAGGGCGCCATCGCCGTGACGCTGGTCGAGGAGAACGAGACCTACCAGACCTGCTTCCACTCCAACCTCTATGTCGGCGGCTTCAAGAAGTATGAGGAAATCGTCCATCGCTACGACGCCCTGGCGAAGAACCACGGCATCACGCTTGCGCGGGCCCGGGCGACCCGGATCGACCGCGACAAGAAGGAAGTCGTGCTCTCGAGCGGACAGCGCCTGCCCTATGACCGCCTGGTCGTCTCGCCCGGGATCGACCTGAAATACGATTCCGTGCCCGGCTGGTCGCAGGAGGCCGAGGAGCAGATGCCGCATGGCTGGAAGCCCGGGCATCAGACGCAGCTGATCAAGCAGAAGCTCGACGCGGTGCCCGATGGCGGCACCATCCTGATGATCACCCCTCCGAATCCCTATCGCTGCCCGCCCGGCCCTTACGAGCGGGCCTCGATGTTCGCGCATGTGCTGAAGAAAACCGGCAAGAGCAATGCCAAGATCATCATCCTCGATCCGAAGACATCGTTCTCCAAGCAGGGCGTCTTCCAGGCCGACTGGGAGAAACGCTATGGCTCGATGATCGAGTGGCTCGGTCCGAAGGTCCATGACGGCGTGAGATCGGTCGATCCGAAGACCAATACCGTCGTCACCGGCTTCGAGACCTACAAGAACTGCGCCTTCGTCAACGTCATTCCGGCGCAGATGGCCGGCGAGATCGCCCGCATCTCGGGGCTGGCGCCCGAGGGCGGCTACTGCACCATCGACCCCGCGACGATGAAATCCACGGCGGACGCCGACATCTTCGTGCTCGGCGATGCCTGCATCGCCGGCGAAATGCCGAAATCGGCCTTCTCCGCCAATAGCCAGGCCAAGGTCGCCGCCATGGTGATCCGCGGCGAACTGACCAATGCCCGCACCTTCCCGGCGCGCTACATCAACACCTGCTGGTCGATGGTCGACACCGACGACGCCATCAAGGTCGGCGGCCGCTACGAGCCCAGGGACGGCAAGATCGCCGCGACCGAGACCTTCATCTCCCAGCCCGACGAGAGCGACGCGTTGCGCAAGGAGAACCAGGCGGAGAACATGGGCTGGTATGCCGGGATCACCGCCGACATGTTCAGCTGACGGATCACCCTGCGCCGCCTCCCGCGCGGCGCCGACCACCGGGCCGCGCCGGGCGCGGCCTCCTTGTACCAGTCACGCCAGCAGCGAGGACCACGCATGCGACTTCTGACCAGCGCCACCCTGATCGCCGCGGCACTCGCCGCCACCTCGGCGAACGCCCAGGACATCGCCGCAGGCGAGCGTTCCTTCAACAAGTGCCGCGCCTGCCATCAGGTCGGCGAGACCGCCAGGAACGGCGTCGGCCCGAATCTGAACGGCCTGTTCGGCCGCCATACCGGCGCGGTGGATGGCTACAGCTACTCGGCCGCCAACAAGGGCGCCGACATCACCTGGGACGAGGCCGTCTTCGCCGAATACATCAAGGATCCGAAGGCGAAGATTCCGGGAACCAAGATGGTCTTCGCCGGCATCAAGAACGAGAAGGAGATCGCCGACCTGACCGCTTTCCTCAAGCAGTTCGGCAAGGACGGCAAGAAACTCTGAGGCGGGACACGTCTCCTCCTGGAGCCTGCTGCTTTCCCTCGGAAGCAGCGGTCATTGCGAGCGTAAGCGAAGCAATCCAGAAGGGCTCGCTCGACGCCCCCCGGATTGCTTCGCTGCGCTCGCAATGACGGGGAGGGTGCCGCACCGGTCAACCGCGAAGGCCGTTGGGATGACGGGGTGGTCCCGCCGAAAAACGGCAGGCTCTAGAAATGGGCCAGGTAGCCGCCGTCGACAGGCAGCGTGACGCCGGTGATGAAGGAGGCCTCGGGCGAGCACAGGAAAACGACCGCGCCGACCAGTTCTGTCGGCACGCCCCAGCGGCCCAGGGAGGTGCGGCGCGAAAGATGGTCGGCGATGGCGCGGTCTGCCACCATGGCGGCGTTTGCATCGGTGGCGAAGAAGCCCGGCGCGACGGCGTTGACGGTGATCCCGCGATGGCCCAATTCGGCGGCGAGCGCGCGCGTCAGCGCCTCCAGCCCGCCCTTGGTGGCGATATAGCCTGCATCGCCCGCCCGAGCGATCGAACCGGCGATCGAGGTGATGTTCACGATGCGCCCGCCATCCGGCATGTGGGGCGAGAGCTGGCGCACGAGATCGAAGGGCGCCACGAGATTGACCTCCAGCAGCGCCCTGAAGGCGCTGCGGTTCAGCGCGTCGAGGGGGCGGCGGTCGCGCGTGCCCGCGTTGTTGACGAGAAAGTCGATGCCGCCCCTGCTGGCGACGAGCGCCCGGCAGGCGTCGGCGGTTGCCGCTTCGTCCGCCAGGTCCGCCACGAGCACCGAGGTGCTGGCGCCGCCGGCGTCGAGAGCGCGCTTTGCCTCGTCGAGTTCGTCCGGCCTGCGCCCGTGCAGGACGACATGAGCGCCGTTCTCGGCCAGGCCGCGCGCGATTTCGAGCCCGAGACCCTTGCCGGCTCCGGTCACCAGAGCCGTCCTGCCCGCCAGCTTCGTCATTCCAGGCCTCCCGCTAGAGTCTGATGATTTTGCTTGGGAACCGCGGCGTCATCCTGGACAAGCCGCGAAGCGGCGCAACTCCGGGATCCATCATAGGGATCGACGACGCTCGATGATGGATCCCGGGACGAAGCTGCGCTTCGCCCAGGATGACGGCGTGGTTCCAGCTGAAGTCATCCGGCTCTAGACATCTCCCCAGGCGCGGAGGCCCTTATCGTCAATGCACGTCGACGCGCCAACCATAAGGGTCCGGGCCCGGCTGGGTGTGCAACCTGGTGATGGCGCGATAGAGCCGCGGCGTCGTCGGGCCGGTCTTGCCGTCGCCGATCGCCAGCGTCCTGCCGCGATAGGTCAGCGATCCGATCGGCGAGACGACGGCTGCAGTGCCGAGGCCCCAGATCTCCTGGATGGCGCCGCTCTCAACTCCGGCGATGACATCGTTGATGTCGACCGGGTGCTCGCTGACGCGCTCGCCCCATTCCCGCAGCAGAGCGAGAGCCGTCAGGCGGGTCACGCCGGGAAGGATCGAATCGCTCAGCGGCGGGGTCACGATCTCATCACCGATCCGGAGCATGACGTTCATCGTGCCGACTTCCTCGATGAAGCGCCGCTCGACGGAATCGAGCCATAGCACCTGGGTGTGGCCGAGCGCCTTGGCCTCCTCCGTCGCGAGCAGGCTGGCGACCGCGGCCCATGCCATGGACGAGTTCGAGAAGATGGTGGCGACGATCCCCGAGGTGGCACGGTGCTATGTGACCTCCGGCGGCTGGGACTACATGCTCGAGATCTTCACCGAAAGCCTCGCGGCCTTCGAGCAGCTCAGCAATCGGCATCTGACGCAGTTGCCCGGCGTGAAGCGGGTGCGGTCGCGCTTCGCCTTGCGCGAGATTTCACGCGATAAGTGAGTTGGCCTCTGCCACCGCTGCCATGCGCCGGCAATCGGCCTCGCCGCCTTCGATTCCCGCCATGGCGCGCCGCTCGTAACCGCGCGCACTGCGCCCTTGTCCGCGACACGCACCCGGCCGGCCGAGGATTATTCCGGGCGCGGCCCGCCCCGAATGTCAAACCGCAGCGATTTCAAGGAGTTCCGTGGTGGGTGATGAAGGGCTCGAACCTTCGACCCGCTGATTAAGAGTCAGCTGCTCTACCAACTGAGCTAATCACCCATACGCCACGAAGACGTTGCCTGGAGGCGCGGAGCGCGTCCAGGCAGGCCGGCGATGTAGCAAACGCCCCCGGCCCTGTCCACCCGTCTGCGACAGAAATCTGCACGGGCGGTGCGGGCGCCGGGGAGAAGGCTTGCGGGCGCGCCGCTGCGCCCGGCAGCAGCCGGCCGGCGCATGGCGATGTTCAGCGGAGCCGCCAACTCGCCTCAGCCCCGCATCAGCGCCATGACATGCGCCGCGACGGATTTCGACAGGCCCTCGAGATCGTAGCCGCCCTCCAGGATCGAGACGAGGCGGCCGCCGGCATGGCGGTCGGCCAGCTCCATCAGCTTCTGCGTCGCCCAGGCGAAATCCGGCTCCTTCAGGTTGAGGTTGGCGAGCGGGTCGCGCCAATGCGCGTCGAAGCCGGCGGAGATGATGACGAGATCGGGCCGGAAGGCCGCGAGGCGCGGCAGGACCGCGCTCTCGAAGGCGTCGCGGAAGACATCGCTGCCGTCGCCGGCGCGCAAGGGGGCGTTGACGATGGTGCCATGCTCGCCGCGCTCGGAGGCCGCGCCGGTGCCGGGAAAGAGCGGCATCTCGTGAAGCGAGGCGTAGAGCACGCTGGCGTCGCTCCAGAAGATTTCCTGCGTGCCGTTGCCGTGATGCACGTCCCAGTCGAGGATCGCGACCCGCTCGGCGCCATGGGCCTGCTGCGCATGCCGGGCGGCGATGGCGGCGTTGTTGAAGAAGCAGAAGCCCATCGCCCGGTCGGTCTCGGCATGGTGGCCGGGCGGGCGCATGGCGCTGAAGGCGTTGGCCGCCCGGCCGGTCATGACCTCGTCGACGGCATGCACCGCGGCGCCGACGCCATGCAGCACGGCTGAAAGCGTGCCCGGCGACATCGTCGTGTCGGCGTCGATCGCGACCAGACCCTGCTCCGGCGAGGCGGCGGCGATGGCCTGCGCATAGGCCGCCGGATGGCAGAGCTCGACCTGCGCCATCGTGCCCTGCGGGGCGGTGACGCGCTGCAGGGTGGCGAAGCGCTCGTCCTCCAAGGCGCGCTCGACGGCACGGATCCGGTCGGCGCGTTCGGGGTGGCCGGCCGGCGTCGCATGCTGCAGGCCGGAAGGATGGCTGATCAGAAGCGTGGTCACGCGCGGGTCTCTCCAGGGGCTGGTTTGCCAGGGGGCTGGGCTTGCGGCCGGATCGATGCAGTTCGGAGCGTGACCATATTGTCACTGCAACGCAGCAAGAAGCCAAATCGCGCCCGGAACCCGGAACTTCGTTGCGCGCCTCCTGTTTGCGCCGTAAATCTCGGCGCAGTTCCGGACCCGGTCGGCGTCTGCCGGGTCATCGAATATTAACGATTCATTCATTATAACAGGCGCCATTCCTGGCGCAGTCGGTGGAAGTCATGAAGCGGTCTTTCGTTGCTGTGCTCGGCATGTCCGTCCTTCTGGGCGCCTGCCAATACAAGACGGTTCACGCGCCCTCGCTCTCGGCGCGCGACGCCGAATACATGGCGCTGGTGCCGAATTTCGAGACGCAGATCACGCATCTTCCCTATGAGATCACCGATCCGACCGGCGAAGCGCCAGGCACGATCGTGGTCAATACCACCGAGAAGTTCCTCTACTTCGTGCTGCCCAACAAGAAGGCGATTCGCTACGGCGTCGCCACCGGCGACGAGGCCTTCGGCTGGACCGGCACGGCGGTGATGCAGCGCAAGGCGGAATGGCCGCGCTGGACGCCGCCGGCCGAGATGATCGCGCGCTGGCCACATCTGGCGCCGCGCGCCGGCGGCATGGAAGGCGGGCCGGACAACCCGCTCGGCGCGCGCGCTCTCTATCTCTATCAGAACGGCAAGGACACGCTGTACCGCATCCACGGCACCAACGAGCCCGAGACGATCGGCCGCTCGGCCTCCTCGGGCTGCATCCGGATGCGCAATATCGATGCGATCGACCTCTACAACAGGGCCGAGGTCGGCGGCAAAGTCGTCGTCCGGTAAGGCGACGCCCGTACTCGTCATTGCGAGCGCAAGCGAAGCAATCCAGGGGCGGCAGGGCGCGCCCTCCTGGATTGGTTCGTCGCTATCGCTCCTCGCAATGACGGCGGGGTTCCGGACGACAGGTTTCCGGCGGCGCTCCAGCGCCGCTTTCAGCCCAGCTCCACCAGGACGATCTCCGGCGGGGCGCCGAGCCTGAACGGCAGCTTGCTCGTGCCCAGCCCGGCCGAGACGATCAGGTTGCGGCCGTTCTCGACGACATGGCCATAGGCGTAGCGGTTGCCATAGCGCGAGGGCACGATCGGCGACCAGCCGAGGATCCGGACCTGGCCGCCATGGGTATGCCCGGCGAGCATCAGGCCGACGCGAGCGGGCAGGCGCGCGAAGATGTCCGGCTCATGCGCCATCAGGATGAGGGGAGCCTCGTCGCTGACCTTGCCGAGCGTCGCCGCGAGATCGTCGATGCCGCGGCGGCGGCCGGGGCGCGGCCACAAAAAAGCCTGCTGGTCGCCGAGCCCGGCGATCCAGAGCGGCCCGGCGGCGGTCTCGAGCCTGAGCGCATCGTTCTCGAGGACCGGGATGCCGACCGCCTCGAGGGCGAGCCTGACCTCGGTCGGGCCGCGATACTCCCGCTGCGCCTTGTCGTCATGCCACCAGTCATGGTTGCCGAGCACGGCGAAGCGGCCATTGGCGGCCTCCAGCCGGGCGAGCTCGGCAGCCCACGCGGCAGGCAGCGGATCGTCTTGCCGCTTGGCGCGGCTGGCGATGAAATCCCCGAGCAGCAGAACGAGGTCGGGCCGCAGCCGGTTGGTCTGGTCGACGATCTCGCGGACCCGCGATACCGGCACATGCGGGCCGCCGACATGCAGATCGGCGATCACGGCGAGGCGCAGGGTCTTGCCGCCCGGCCAGCCGGCCGGCTTCAGCCGATAGCGCGTCACGCCCTGATGGGTCGGTTCCCAGGCATAGGCATAGCTGCCCAGCCCGAAGGCGGACAGAAAAAGACCGGCGAGAGTTTGAAGGACTCTACGCCGGTCAGTCATGGAGGGTCTCGGTAGAA
>NZ_JAKFED010000108.1:0-9016 GCF_036675845.1 Allobosea sp.
GCCGGCAAGACCCGCTCCTTCTCCTGGAACCGGGTCCGGCGCGCATTGGGGCTGGCCGATTTCCTGTTCGCGGCCGAGGCTGACGAGCGCTCCGAAGGCGGGCTCACGGCCCTGCGCAGCGCACTCGACGCGATCTTCGCGCTCGCTGTCTTCGACGAGGACGGGCTGAAGCGGGCGGTGCAGGAGCCGGCGCGCTTCATGCGCGCCTGGCGCCGGCGCCATCTGCCGCTGCTCGCCTTCGCCGACCTGATCCGCCAGCGCGAGGCCTTCCTCAACGCCAGCGGCCGGCGCGAGCGCCAGCGCGAGTTCGATCCCGACGATCTCGTCTCGCTCTGGAGCTTCGCCCTGCTGCATGGCGAGACCTGGAGCTTCGCGCGCTTCGCCGAGCGCTTCAGCGCGCTGATGCGCGAAGAGCGTTCCAGCGTTGGCCGGCGCGATTTCATGGCGCCGGCCTCGATGGATGCGCTGATGGCGCGCCAGCCTTCCGAGAACCCGGAGGAAGCCCTGATCGCCTGGCTCGACCACCAGGCGGTGCTCGGCGAGCTCGAGCCCGAGGATGTCGACGAGGAGGCCGACGACGAGCCGGAGGAGGATGAGGACGAGGATGGCGTCGTGCGCGAGCGGGTCTACGCCGCGCTGATGCGCCTGCCCGCCGATCCGAAATTCCTCAACAAGGAGGAGCGCGAATCCGTCGGTCGGGCGCTCGCCTTGCTGCCGATCGCGCATGAGCAGCCCTTGACCCTGGCGCGCTCGCGGGCGGTCGCCCCCTGGGAGAACCGGCTGGTCGAGGCCAGCCGGCGCGTCGCCGGCTCCAATCGCGGCCAGGTCGACCAAAGCCCCGAGCCGTTCGACTATCCCGGCATTGCCCAGGCGCTGGCAGTCCTCGGCAAGCGCTTCGAGGAATTGCTGCTGATCGGCGTCGCCCTCGAGGCGCTGGAGGGGCCTGCCAATGCGGCGGTTCTGGCCGAGGGGCAGAAGGTGCTGCGGCGCTGGCGCCATGATCGTGCCAGCTTCCGGGTCGATGATGCGAAACTCGCTCTGATCTTTGCAAGGCATGGGGGAGCACTGAGAACCGTGGCAGGAGCCCTGCAACGGATCATCAGGCAACAAAGGCGCTTCGGCGAAACGGCGGACCTGGCAGCCCAGGCCGCCCTCGACGAGGCGCGCTTCACCGAAGTCTTTTCGCAGCGCTATCAGGGGCGGTTGAAACGGCCATGACAGATTTCGCTACCCAGGGCCCGATCGAAGACGACCCGCGCATCGGGCGCGCTGCGGCGCGGCTGGTTCTGGCCGCCCTCGCCAGCACCGAGCCGGAAGAGACGGTCGCGGCGAGCATCAGCCGCGCCGATCTCTGGGCCCATGCCCGTCGGGTCAAGGGCGATCCGGTCAACTTCGCCGCCGAGCGCGCCATCCGCACCGATCCCGAGGCGGCAAGGCTCTATCGCCGGCTGCTTTCCTTCCAGGCGGTGGCGCGCAGCGAACTCGCCGCGGCCGCCTATGACAGCAGCGCGACGCATCGGCGCATCGGCTCCTTCGAGCTCGACGTGATCGAGGAGGACGACGCCCCGCCGGCCCTGGTCATCCAGTGCCTGTCGGACAGCGTGCCGGCACCGACCATGATCGAGGTCGTCTCGATCGAGGGCGTGGTCCGGCTGCCGCTGCCGGCGCCGGTCGACAAGCACATCGTCATCGACCTGCCGCGCCAGGACGCCGAGCGCGATCTGCTGCGATTGATGCTCGCCAACCCGCTCGCGGGCGTTTATCTGCTGTAACGTCAAGCAGAGGCCGCCCGTGGCGGCCAGGACCGGCTTGGCTTCCGGAACGGCAGTGTCTGGCGAGAGAGGGAAATGGCTTCAGGAGATCAGAACGTCAGGCGTTCCGGCGTCTTCGTCGTCGTGCCCACCACCGACCAGCCCATCATCCTGAAGAAGCTCGCCTGGTCGGCAAGGGTGCCGGTCTCGCGCGTCGTGCTCGCGACCGAGAGCTCCGAGGTCTGCGAACCTTGGAGCACGCAGTACAGCAACCTGCTGCGCCCCGGCGAGCCGCTGCGCCAGATCCTCGGCCTGCCCGATGGCGGCAGCTATCGCCTCGCCGCCTCGGGCTCGATCGACCAGGGCAAAAGCTGGATGGTCCCGGTGATGGCGGCCCATTGCGGCCTCGCCCATGGCGAGGCGATCACCCACAAGGCGTCCGAGGCGCGGCTCCTGGTCTGGGGCACGGGTGCGATCGACGTCTCCGTCGCCGACACCGCCGCCGAGGCGCGGGTGACGGCGCAGGAATACCACCTCACCACCAAGATCGACCGCTCGCGCCATCTCTTCGCCGAGGCCGCGCATGCCGCCACGCCGGTTCTGGCGCTGGTGCCGCATGGCGAGGAGGCGGAGCGTGCCGCCGGCATCCTCGCCAAGATCCTCAGCGGGCAGCCGCACCATATCGCCATCGTTTCCTCGCTCGCCGACATCGCCGCGCCGGTCGAGCTGTTCCTGCGCTCCGGCTCGTTCGAGCCGCAGGCCGTGGCGCCGGAGCCGGCCCAGCCCAGCGCTCCGGTCTCCGCCTCGATGGCGCTGAAGCCGTTCGAAGCGCCCAGGCCCGAGCCGCAACAGCCTGCCGAGCCGCAGCACCCTGCCGCCACCCTGCCGGCGGACCAGACGATCGTGACGCCGCGGTCGGGCGAGACGCCCGAGCCCGCGCTCGCCGATGTCCTCAGGACGCCGCGCACCCGCCGCTCGGTGCTCGGCGACAACCCGCCGGGCCCCGCCTCCTCGTCCTCGCTGCGGCTGCCGCTAATCGCCGGCGCTGCCGCGGTGCTGATCGGCGGCGCCGCGGTGGCCGCCTGGTTCGCGACGCGGGGCCCGGGAACGGAAGATCCTTATCAACCCGGCCCGGCGCTGACGCAGCCCGGAACCGCCTCGACCACGACGCAGCCGACGCTCACCGTGTCGCCGGGCCAGCGGACGCAAGCCGTCGGCGGCTCCGCCGGCACCGGTGGCCCGGCCCTGGCCCGGCTCCTGACCCTGTCGCCGCCGGCGGGCAGCAGCTGCGAGGCGCAGATCTATGAATTGCGGCCGCGCTATAGCGAGGCCGCGGTCGACGTGCCGGAGGCGGCCAGCGTCGCGATCGAGGGGCAGGAAATCTGCGGGCTGGCGCTCGATTTGCCGGGCACGACCAAGGCCCGGTTCCAGGCCGGTACCGGTCCCGCCGTCGTCGCCTCGAAATCGAGTGCGACCCGCCTCGTCTTCAATCCGACCGCGACCAGGGCCGGCATCGCCAGCTTCCCGGTGATCCAGATCGAGGAGCCGAAGGCGCTGGCGATCGAGATCAAGCGCCGCTGAGACCGGCTTAGCTCATGCTCGGGCTTGCCCCGAGCACCTCAGGCCGGAGGAGGTTCCGAGCCGCATCTTCGCGAGATTCTCGGGCCTGCGCTGCGCGTCGCCCGAGAATGACGGCCGCTTCAGTGAGCGGGCCTCACAGCCCCGCTCGCGTCAAACCGCGCCATAGGCCCCAGGGCGGCGGGTCGCTGGTCGGCGAGAGCTGGCGGATCGCGGCCAGCCGCCCGGCGATCAGTGCGATCGCGATCGAGGGCAGCGCCATCAGCATGTGATGCGAGGTCGCGGCCGCGATGAAGGTCATCGGCTGGCCCATCACCGGCAGCAGGCCGAGCGCATTGCCCCAGGAAATGCTCCAGTGCAGCGCGAAGATGGTGACGATGCCGACCAGCACGATCGCCATGCCCTTGTTGGCGCCTTCCTGGGCCGAGCCCATGGCGCGCTCGCGCATCAGCCCGACGGCCAGTGCGAGCAGGCCGAAGGCCGTGACGATCTGCGCCGCCAGCAAGGCGAGCCCCGCCGGCAGGCCGAAGCGCACCATCAGGAAGGTGGCGATGAAGTCGTTCTGTACCACCGGAACGCGTACCAGGTCGCTGACGGTGAAGCGGCTCGCCGTCTCGTCCTCGATCTCGCCCTTGCGCTCGGCGATCGGCGTCGCCCGCGCGCCCGGCAGCATGGCGCAGAGCGAGACGGGCGAGGGCGACAGCTCGTCGAGCGCCCGGCGCAGCTCCGGCGGCGTGCGGTCGAGGCCGAGATCGAGCCGCGCCAGCGTGCACGGCATCTCGGCCAGCGCCACCTTCGACTGCAGCAGCTGGAAGCCGAGATCGCGGTGGATGACGTCGGGGTTGCGGGCCTCGCCGGCTTGGGCGCTGCGCAGCTTGGCATGGTCGAGATCGTACCAGGTCAGGAGCCGTTCGGCCGGCACGCGGAACAGGCCGCCGCGCGCCTTCTCGAGCACGTCGATCGCGGCGATCCGCTCCTTGGGCAGGCTCCATTGCCCGGAAATGGCGTAAGTGACGAGGCCGGGGAAGGCATAGATCAGCGCCGCATTGATGCCGAGCAGGATCACCAGAACCAGCGCCAGAACGCCGCCGCGCGGCCAGCCGAGCTTGCGGACCTTGCGCTGCGGCGCGTCGGCCCGGCGCAGGAAGACGCGCATGATCTCGAACAGGCGCTTCAGGGTGCTCGGCAGCAGGAAGGCGAAGGCCAGCACCACGGTGGTGACGATGATGATCAGGGCCGGCGAATAGTCGCTCTTCAGGAAGGGAATCGCGGTCAGGAACAGGATGAAGACCAGCACCGTCGCCAGGCTGACGCCGAGCCAGGAGATGTAGTGGCGCTGGTTGTAGAAGAAGTCGATCCGCGAGAAGCCGAGGAAGATATGCGCCAGCACCAGCACGAGCGCGATCTTGCCGAGCTCGACGGGCTGGAAGCCGGCGACGCCGGTCTCGGTGCCGAGCACGCCCCAGGCGATGAAGGCGATCAGGATCAGCAAGGCCGGAATGGCGCGCAGCAGCTGGTCCTTGAAGCCGACGCCCATGAAGAAGGAGCGCGGCAGCGCCGCGATGGCGCGCTGCGGCTGCAGGGCGACGACGACGGCGACGACCGGGATCAGGTCGAAGAACAGGAGCTTGTTCTTCTCGGCATGGATGGTGAAGTCGGTCTTCTCGGCGTCGATGCCGAGCGCCAGCAGCGTCAGGCTGCCGAGGCAGCACAGGCCGACCAGCCCGAGCCAGGCGAGCCGCATCGGCGTGGTGAAGCGCGGCCCGACCATCAGCAGCAGGCAGGCGATGGCATAGGCCAGGATGGTGGCGTGCAGCGCCCCTTCAAAGGAGATCGCGGTGCCGCCGAGCCGGGACAGCTCCGGCGCCAGCACCAGCATGGTGGTCGAGGCGATGAAGGCGGTGGCGCCGAGCGCGCCGACGAGCCTGACCAGGATGGCGCTGCGCCGGAAGGCGCTGGCCTGATGCATCGCCGAAAGCACGCCGAAGACGGCGAGGCCCAGCGTCAGCAGCAGGCGGACCACCCGCTCGACGCCGTTGAGGGAGCCGAGCGGATTGCCGATCTCCTCGCCCGACATCGGCTGGCGCGGCGGCGTCACCACCGGCCTGACGCTGTCGGTGGTCGAGGCCTGGCGCAGTTGCTCGGCATCGGCCGGGTCGAAGCGGTGGGTCTTGCTGAGCGGCGTCAGCCGCAGCGGCAGGCGCCCGCCGGCTTCCTGGCCGATATCGACGGCATAGCGCGTGCGGCCGATGATCATGTGGCTGAGCCGTGCCGGCCCGTCCGGGTCGAGTTCCCAGGCGATGTCTCCGAAATCGGTGACGCGCTGGTTGCCGCGCGCGAAGACGACCGGGGGACGCGGCGCGTCGACGGCGTCGCCCGGCGCCAGGAAGAAGCCGCCGCCGCGCGCCACGATGGTCAGCGCCTTGAAGGGCAGGGCGCTGGCGGCGACATGCGCCTCCTCCTTGACCGAGCAGGTCAGGCGGCCGCCGATCTGGACGATGCGGTCCTCGCCGCGCTCGTCGGTGGCGATCAGGCCGGTGACGATCTGGCGGATGCGGTCGGCCGGGCTGCGCGGCTGGCAGACCGGCAGAGGATTGCCGTCGAGCCGCAGCGTCGAGACCGGGCCGGTGCTCTCGACCGTCAGCTTGCGCCCGGGGCCGGGCTTGCCGGCCTCGGTCAGGGTCAGCTGCAGGCTGCCCGGTTTGGCCTCGTCGACGGTGATCGCGAGCGCGCCGGCGGCGATGCGGTCGCCGGGCTGGAAGCGCCAGCGCGACGAGAAGCTGCCCGAGCCGTTGGCGTAGTCGAGCCAGAGCCGGCGGCTATTGGCGACGTTGCGGATATTGACCCGCCCGTCGGGCAGACGGGTGAAGGCGACATGGCGCGTCTCGGCCGCGTCGAAGCGCTGCGGCTGCAGCAGTTCGCGCCGGCCGATGGCGACGGTCTCGCCACGCGCCAGGGCCAGGTCGAGCCGCTCGAGGCTGACCACCGGCCGCGCCGTCGCGATCAGATAGCTGGTGTTGTGCCACCAGAAGGCGAGCACGGCGAGGCAGGCGGCGAGCAGGACAAGCCCGGTCAGCGCCCCACCCGTCGAGCCGACGCGGATCCGCGGCAGGCGGAAGGGGCGGAAGGTGAGCCAGCGGCTGAGGAGCTGGCGCAGCGCGGTCGTCTCGCTCATGCCAGGTCTCGCCGGGTTAGTGTCCTAGGCGACTGCCTAAACCATCGTCTTGCGCTTGCGGCGGGGCGCAAGCCCTCCCCCCTTGTGGGGGAGGGTTGGGAGGGGGGTATCGCACCCGCAGACCTCTCCGCGCTAAGCGCGACGCATGTCGAGGGTGGCATGCCCCCCTCTCTAACTCTCCCCCACAAGGGGGGAGAGGACAGGTCGCGGTTCCCGGCCCGGCTCACTTCTTGTCTCCGAGCGCGGCGAGCTTGCCGAGGACGCCGGCCATCAGCCGGCCGCAGGCGCGTCCGCCGGTCTCCCGCGTATGCGAGACCAGACAGGTGAAGGCGACGCGCTTATGGCCTGCGACATCGTTCATCCAGCCGGCGAACCAGGCCGAGTTCATGCCGTCGGTGGTGTCGGCGGTGCCGGTCTTGCCGAAGATGCGGCGCCGGATCTCCGGCGGCAGGCTCGCCATGACGCCGGCCGCGGTGCCGCCCGGCGCGTTGACCACGCCGAACAGGCCGCGCTGGGCGGCGTCGAGGAAGGGCTCGGCCGCGCGCGGGTCCATGCCGGGGATGATCGGCTGGCCTTCGTTCGGCTGCGGCGTCTCGGCGACGTCGCCGACCGGCTTCAGCACGCGCGGGCGGATCACCTTGCGCGCCCCGAGCGAGCCGTAGATCGAGGCCATGGCGATCGGCGTCGCCCGCACGCCCTGGCCGTAGGAGTTGGTAGCAAGGTCGATGCGCCGGGCGTTACGCTTGTCCTCGACAGCGAGGTCGAGGGCCTCGCCGGTCAGGCGCTGGGCGCCCGGCACGATGCCGCGCGTCAGGTCGACGCCGGGTTGCGCGAGCTGGCCCGGCTGGGTGATCGGGTAGAGATGCTCGGTCATCTGCGCCAGGATCGTGCCGGTGCGGCCCGGAACGGTGGACGGCCGGCCGCCGACCTTCCGGCCGTCCATGGTCAGCGCCAGGCCGGCGAACCACAGGTTCGACGACTTGATCAGCGCCTCGCAGAAGCCGATCTGCGCGCCGCGGCCGCCATCGGGGCAGCCCGTCTGCGATGCCGCCAGGATGCCGACATTGAAGCCGGCGCCGCCATAATTGGCGATCTGGACGCCGTCGACGTTGAGACCGCCGCCGCCCATGCCGAATATCTGCGCCTGCTGGCCCGGTGGCGTCCGGCCCATGATGATGTCGGCGAGCCGCGGCTGCTCTTTCAGGGCGAGGATGCCGGCAAGCCCGGTGACGAGCTTGAAGGTCGAGCCCGGCATGGTGTGGACGTCGCCGGCGCGCCAGCCATGGCCGGCGAGCGGTGAGTCGCTGTCGCGGCCGGTCGAGAGCGCCTGGATGTCCCAGCTGTGCATGCCGGGCACGAAATCCGGCCAGCTCGCCATGCCGAGCACCGAGCCGGGCTCGTCGCCGGCATCCATCAGCAGCACGACGGCGCGGCCGTCGCCCTGGTCCGGCGGCTCCTGCTCGGGCGGCAGGTTGACCGGCAGCGGGCCGGGCTTGCGCGGGCGCTTGCCGCGGGCGATGCGCTCGCCCATCTGGGTGTAGACCGCTTCCTGCACCAGCTTCTGCAGGCGTGGCTCGATGGTCAGCACGAGGTTCTCGCGGGTCCGGGCGCGGCCGAGCGCGGCCGAGAGCGAGCCGACATCGCCGGCGCCGTAGCCGATCATCGCGGTCAGGCCGAGCTCGTCGACGATCGGCAGCGGCACGCCATTGGCGTCGAGCGCCGGGGTGCCGTCGGCGAAGGAAAGCGCCCGGCCGGCGCCGCTGCGCCGCTGCGTGACGGCGCCGCGCCAGCCGAGCTCGCACACCAGCCTGGCCTTGGCCCGCTCGCAATCGGCCTCGATATGCGAGGAGCGCCAGAGCTTGACCTTGCCGTCCTCGGCCTGCACGCCCGAGCCGCCGAGGATCTCGCGGGCCCGCGGCGGCACGGCGCGCACCGGCGAACCTTCGACCGTGATCTCGGTCTCACGCCGGCGCTGGCCGGAAATCGCAAAACGCCAGCCATGCGGCAGGCCCTGCGCCGCTTCTTCGGCGCAGGTCGCGAAGTCGTCGCTGTCGGAGCAGATGCGCTCGGCGGCGATGCTCAGCCCGGCGATGCGCACGGTCTGCTGGTCGCGCTTCGGGTCGAGATTGACCCGCTCATTGCCGACGACGATGCGTGTCGGCTCCAGAATCATGTCGACGGTGATGCGCCGCCCGCCGGCCGGCAGGCGGGTCGACAAAGCGAGCCTGTCGTCGCGCTCGCGTAAGGGTCCGAACAGCGCCCAGTCGGAGAGCTGGTTGGCGCGGCGGGTGGCGAAATCGGAGAAATCGCGCGGCGGCGGTACGGCGCCCGGCATGGTGTTGAGCGGCGCGGCGAGATCGGTGGTCTGGGCGACGCGGGCGGTCCAGCTCGATGGCCGGCAGCCGGCCGGCACCACCGGCAGCTCCAGCGGCGTGCCGTCGGCGCAGCGCCGGTCGGGCGCGCGGTCGTCGCGGGCCGCCGCGATCAGGAAGGAGTTGTTCCAGGCCAGCAT
>NZ_JAKFED010000063.1:0-38954 GCF_036675845.1 Allobosea sp.
CGAGTTCGAAAAGAAGGTCGGATTAGCTTAACTCACCGTCCACAGAACCGGCAGCAGGCCAATGAGCGCCGCGGCTTCATCAAGCACATGCTCGACCTCGATTATGAGCTGGCCGCAGTCGCAATCCACAAACCGTCAATCCACACGCCCGATAATTTCAAGAAACGGTACTTCCTTTATTTCTACGCCGTGCGCCTCCTGCTGGAGGCATTCACGAAGCCGCGCCCTGACTTGGCGAAAGAGCGCTTCAAGATCGTGTTTTCATCTCGCAAGGGCCTCTCGACCGAGGCCTTTGAGGACTACATGGACACGATCCGGGGCAGCCCCTTCGTTAAGCGTGACTACGTCGATTGGAGCGCCGTGGCGCCCTATGATGTCGAATGCGTCCCTAATCGCACCTACATCGGCCTTCAGATGGCCGACTGCTTCGCAAGTGCGGTTGGCAAAGCGCTTGAGCACAATGAGCACGATATGACTGAATGCAGCTATGTGCGGCAGTTGGCGCCTCGGGTCATGCGGGTAAACGGCTCGCACAAGGGCTATGGCATTAAGCTTTGGCCCATGCCGACTGGCGTATTCAAATCCGAACGGTTTCGCTGGTTTCATGAAATCTGAGACGGGGCAAGGCCCCGGCCGGCCCGGCCTTGCGACCCCGGTTCCGGTGACCTTGCCCCGTCTCGCGCGCTTGCGCTCTACTTCAATGTGCCGGCCTCTCGCTGAGAATCACAACACATCGAATCTGCTTTGTCACGTATATAATTGGGAATTAATTCCTATGATCGTCAAGTGGAGATGAGAGCTTAGACCTCCTCCTTCTCCACCCATTTGATCTGCGCCTGCGGCTTGTAGGCCTCCATCTGATCGAGCAATGCCGCCGGATCGGTCTCCATCATCGCCATGTCGCGATGGGCCTGCCACATGAAGCCGGCCTTGGTCGTGTTGTCGAGGAAGGCGGCGAGCGGGTCGTAGAAACCGGCGATGTTGAGGAAGCCGAGCGGCTTGCCGTGGATGCCGAGCTGGCCCCAGGTCCAGATCTCGAAGATCTCCTCGAAGGTGCCGATGCCGCCCGACATGGCGATGAAGCCGTCCGAGAGCTCGGCCATGCGCGCCTTGCGCAGATGCATGGTCTCGACCACTTCGAGCCGGGTCAGCCCGTGATGGCCGACCTCCTTCTCGCGCAGCGCCCGGGGAATGACGCCATGGACCTCGCCGCCAGCGGCGAGCGCCGCATCGGCAACCATGCCCATCAGCCCGACGGCGCCGCCGCCATAGACGAGGGTGAGGCCGCGCCGGGCGATCTCGGCGCCCATGGCGCGGGCACCTGCGGCATGGATCGGGTCATGGCCCGGGCTCGAGCCGCAGAAGACGCAGACGGATTTCATGAGGCCAATGCCTGCAGGATGCGGGCCCAGGAACGCTGGCCCTTGTGGAAGGAGGAGAGGTCGTATTTCTCGTTGGGCGAATGCAGGCGGTCATCGTCGAGGCCGAAGCCGACCAGCAGCGTGTCCATGCCGAGCAGGCGCTTGAAGTCGCCGACCACCGGCACCGAGCCGCCCGAGCCGATCGAGACCGCCTTGCGGCCCCATTCCTCACTCAGCGCGGCCTGGGCCTTGAGCAGCGCCGGCAGTTCGGGCGGCACGGCGATGGCGGGCGAGGCGCCATGGGCGATGAACTCGGCCGTCGCGTCGGCCGGCAGGCGCTCGCGCACGAAGGCCTGGAAGGCGGCGGCGATCTTCTCCGGGTCCTGCTCTCCGACGAGGCGGAAGGAGATCTTGGCGTGGGCCTTCGCGGCGATCACCGTCTTGGTGCCCTCGCCGGTATAGCCGCCCCAGATGCCGTTGACGTCGCAGGTCGGGCGCGACTGGATCTGCTCGATCAGCATGCGGCCCTTCTCGCCGACCGAAGCTTTAAGGCCGATCTGGCCGAGGAATTCGGTCTCGGTCAGGCCGAGCTCGGCCCAGTCGAGCTTCTGCTGCGCCGACGGCTCCTCGACGCCGTCATAGAAGCCGGGAATGGTGATGCGGCCCTCGGCGTCCTTCAGTTCGGCGATGATCCGCGCCAGCACATGGATCGGGTTCCCCGCCGCGCCGCCGAACAGGCCGGAATGCAAATCGCGGTCGGCGCAGGTGATCGTCACCTCCTGGTAGACCATGCCGCGCAGCGAGGCGGTGATCGCCGGGGTCTGCCGGTCCCACATGCCGGTGTCGCAGACCAGAGCGAGATCGGCCTTGAGCTCGGCAGCATTGGCCTTGACGAAGGCCGGCAGGTTGACCGAGCCGGATTCCTCCTCGCCCTCGACGATGACGGTGATGCCGATCGGCAGATCGCCGGTCTCGGCGAGCGTCGCCCGCATCGCCTCGACGAAGGTCATGACCTGGCCCTTGTCGTCGCAGGCGCCGCGCGCGACGATGATCTTGCGGCCCGGCTCGATCTCCCTGATCACCGGCTTGAACGGGTCGCTCTCCCAGAGGTTCAGCGGATCGACCGGCTGGACGTCGTAATGGCCGTAGAACAGCACATGCGGCGCGCCCGGCTTGGGGCGATGGCCGAACACGACCGGGTGGCCGGGCGTCTCGCGCAGCGAAGCCTCGAAGCCGAGCGACTGAAGATCGGCCCGCAGCCAATCGGCGGCGCGGCGGCTGTCGCCGGCATAGGCCGAATCGGTCGAGATCGAGGGGATTTCGAGCCAGGTCGAGAGCCGGGCCAGCGAGGCGTCGAGATCGGCATCGAGCCGGGAGAGGATGGCGGGAAGCTTGGACATGGGCGCTCACAGGGGCTGATTCCGGTGGCGCCATCATGACAAGCCCAGCGCCATGCGCCAGTGCGGCGGCGGCATGGCAGCTGTGGCGTGCCCGCCGGAAAGGCAGGCCGGCCGACGCCGGTAGCGCCTACCGTTTCCCGCCCATCATGCTCCCGAGCACGCCGCGCAGGATCGCGGTGCCGACCTGGCGGCCGATCGAGGTCGCGGCCGAGCGCGCCGCCGAGGTGATGATCTTCTCGGTCATGCTCGGCGGCACGCGACCGCCGCGGCTGCCCGGGCCGGTCTTCGGGCGCTCGCCGCCACCGCCATTGCCGAGCCAGCCGCCGATCGTGTCGAGGATGCCGCCGCCGCCATCCGCCGAGGCCTCGACGGCCGAACCGTCGGCGTTCAGCCCCTTGCGCTTCATCAGCTCCTCATAGGCCGAATCGCGGTCGATCATCGTGTCGTATTTGCCGGCGAATCCGGAGGCCCGCAGGCACTCGGCGCGCTGCTGCGGCGTGATCGGCCCGACCTGCGCCATCGGCGGGGCAATCAGCGTCCGTTCGACCATGGTCGGCGTGCCCTTTCCCTCCAGCGTCGAGGTCAGCGCCTCGCCGACGGCGAGCTGGGTGATCGCCTCCTCGGTCTTGAATTTGGGGTTCTGGCGGAAGGTCTCGGCCGCGGCGCGCACTGCCTTCTGGTCGCGCGGCGTGAAGGCGCGCAGCGCATGCTGGACGCGGTTGCCGAGCTGGGCGAGCACGGTGTCGGGGATGTCGAGCGGGTTCTGGGTGACGAAATAGACGCCGACGCCCTTGGAGCGGATCAGGCGGACGACCTGCTCGACCGCGGTCAGCAGGACCTTCGGCGCGCCGTTGAAGAGCAGGTGCGCCTCGTCGAAGAAGAAGACGAGCTTCGGCTTGTCGAGGTCGCCGACCTCGGGCAGCTGCTCGAACAGTTCCGAGAGCAGCCAGAGCAGGAAGGTCGCGTAGAGCCTGGGATTGGCCATCAGCTTGTCGGCGGCGAGCATGTTGATGACGCCGCGACCGTCGCGGTCGGTCTTCATCAGGTCGCTGATCTCGAGCCCGGGCTCGCCGAAGAATTTCTCGCCCTTCTGGTTTTCGAGAACCAGCAGCGCGCGCTGGATCGTGCCGACGGACTGGGACGAGACGTTGCCGTATTTCGTCGTCAGCTCGGAAGCGTTCTCGGCGATGAAGCTCAAGATCGCGCGCAGGTCCTTGAGATCGAGCAGCAGCAGCTTCTGCTCGTCGGCGATGCGGAAGGCGATGTTGAGCACGCCCTCCTGCGTGTCGTTGAGGTCGAGCAGGCGCGAGAGCAGCAGCGGCCCCATCTCGGAGATGGTGGCGCGAACGGGATGGCCCTGCTCGCCGAAGACGTCCCAGAACACGGTGGTGAACTGGTCCGGCTGGTATTTCAGGCCCAGCTCCTCGGCTCGCTTGACGAAGGGCGGCTTGGAGTCGCCCGGTGCGGCGACGCCCGAGAGGTCGCCCTTGATGTCGGCCGCGAAGACCGGCACGCCATGCTTGGCGAAACCCTCGGCGAGAACCTGCAGCGTCACGGTCTTGCCGGTGCCGGTCGCGCCCGTGACCAGCCCGTGCCGATTGGCGAGCTTGAGCAGCAGCATCTCCGGCTTCACGCTCTTGCCGATCAGGATCGTCCCGTCATCCGCCATGTCGCGCCTGCATCCGTTGCCGTAAGGTCGAACCAGCGGTTTAGCGAAACCAGCCGGCAGGCGGAAGCGCGAAGATCGCTTCCCTCGAGATAGTAAATATGTAAACTATTTTGAGGACCTTCTCCGAGCAACGCATGGCCGCCAGGCCGCTGAGGATTGAACGATGGACGAGCTGATCTCCCGCATCATGGCCGCTTCCGGCATCGACGAGGCGCTGGCGAAGAAGGCGATCGGCATCATCCTCGCCTTCCTGCAGAAGGAAGGCCCCCCGGCCGAGATCGGCCAGCTCATGGCGGCACTGCCGGGAGGGCAGGAACTCGCCGATGCCGAAGGCGGCGCCAAGGGCGGGCTGATGGGCACGATCGGCGGCATGATGGGCGGTGGCGGCGGCGTCATGGCGCTCGGCGGCCAGCTGATGGGCGCCGGCCTCTCCATGGGCCAGATTCAGACCGTCTCGAAGGAGATGTTCGCGGTCGGCCGCGAGCAGGCGGGCGAGGACACGATGGGCGCGATCGTCGGCGCGATCCCCGGGCTCGGCCAGTTCGTCTGAAGCTCGGCCGAACGGTTTTTGCCAGGAAGCGCCGCCCGGCCGGGCGGCGTTTTGCTGTCGAGCACTGGCGTTTCAACACGGCCGATCCGGCCGCCAGGGACTTGCGTTCGCAGTTCGCCATGGCAATGAGAGCTTCGCGGTTGCAAAATCAACCGTCAGGAGTTCGCCGCGCATGACCTCGACCTCGCTTGCCGACCTGCCCTTCATGGAGGCCTTCGCCACGCCCGGTGGCGAACAATGGCGCCTGGCCGTCGACAAGGTGCTGAAGGGCGCCGACTTCGAGAAGAAGCTGGTCGGGCGCAGCGCCGACGGCATCCGCATCGAGCCGCTCTATCCGGCAGCGGCCGGCAATGCCGCCCGGCCGCTCAGGGCGCGGGCCGGGCGCTGGCGCGTGGCGGCGCGGGTCGACCATCCGGAGGCGGCCGAGGCCAACCGGCTGGCCCTGGCCGAGCTGGAAGGCGGCGCCGACTGCCTCAGCCTCGCCTTCGCCGGCGCCGCCGCGGCGCGCGGTTTCGGACTCGCCGCGAAGAGCGTCGAGGATCTCGACGCCGCCCTCTCCGGCGTCATGTTCGATCTGGTTCGCCTCCGGGTCGATCCGGCCCCCCGCGGGCGCCGCAACGCCCTGCTCCTGGCCGACCTCGTCGAAAGCCGCGGCCTTTCGGGCGACGCCGTCGATATCGATTTCGGCATGGACCCGGTCGGCGCACTCGCCAGCTCGGGCACGCTTTCGGTCTCCCCGCCGGAACTGGGGCAGCGTCTCGCCGAGACGATCGCCGCCCTGAAGGCACGCGGCTTCCGCGGCCCCTTCCTCGCCGCCGATGGGCGACCCTGGCATGAGGCCGGGGCCAGCGAAGCGCAGGAACTCGGGGCCGTGCTCGCCACCGCCGTCACCCATCTGCGGCTGCTGGAGGCGCAAGGATTGCCGCTCGCCGAAGCGCGCGATGCGATCTCCTTCACGCTCGTCGCCGACACCGACGAATTCCTCACCGTCGCCAAGCTGCGCGCCGCGCGCCTGCTCTGGGACCGCGTGCAGCGCGCCTGCGGCCTCGAGGCGAAGCCGGTCTTCATCCATGCCGAGACCGCCTGGCGCTCGCTGACCAGGCGCGATCCCTGGGTCAACCTGCTGCGCGGCACGATCGCCACCTTCTCGGCCGGGGTCGGCGGCGCCGATTCGGTCAGCGTCCAGCCCTTCACCGCGGCGCTCGGCCTGCCCGACGGATTCGCCCGCCGGGTGGCCCGGAATACGCAGCTGGTTCTGCTCGAAGAAGCCAATCTCTGGCGCGTCGCCGATCCGGCGGCCGGCGCCGGCGGCTTCGAGGCGCTGACGCAGGCGCTCTGCGAGCAGGGCTGGCAAAAATTCCAGGATCTCGAGGCCGAGAGCGCCGACGGGCTTTCCGGCATCATCGCGGCGCTCGCCAATGGCCATGTCCAGCTGGGGCTGGCGCGCGAGCGGGCGAGCCGGGCCAAGGCGGCGGCGACGCGGCGCGAGCCGATCACCGGCACGAGCGAATTCCCGAACCTGGCGGAAGCGACGGTTTCAGTGCTGGCGCCCCCGCCGGCGAGGGCTGCGCGCCCGGACACCACCGATGCGGCGATCCGGATCGAGGCGCTGCCCAGCATCCGCCTGGCCGAGCCTTACGAGGCGCTGCGGGCGCAGGCCGATGTCGCAGCCGCCGCCGGCGTGCGCCCGGCTGTGTTCCTGGCGACCCTCGGCAGCATCGCCGGCTTCACCGCCCGCGCCGGCTTCGCCCGCAACCTGTTCGAGGCCGGCGGCATCGCCGCCACCTCCGGAAACGGCTTTGCCGAGGACGGGGCGACCGATCTCGAAGCGCTCGTCGCCGCCTTCCGGACCGCTGGCGCACAGCTCGCCTGCCTTTGCGGCTCGGATGAAAGCTATGCCGCCGAGGCTGCTGCCGCAGCAGCGGCGCTGAAGCGCGCCGGCGCGACGCTGTGGCTGGCCGGCCGGCCGGGCGAGTTGGAGGCCGCGCTGCGCGAGGCCGGCGTCGAGAATTTCGTCTTCGCCGGTGCTGACGTGGTCGCGATCCTGCAGGACGCGCTCGCGATCACCATATCTGCCGGGAAGGCAACCAAGGGATGACCATGCCGATCGCCCTCACCATCGCCGGCTCCGATTCGAGCGGCGGGGCCGGGATCCAGGCCGATCTCAAGACCTTCGCGGCGCATCAGGTCTATGGCGCCAGCGTCATCGTTGCGCTGACGGCGCAGAACACGAAGGCCGTGACCGCGATCCATCCGGTTCCGGCCGATTTCGTCAGCGCCCAGCTCGACGCCGTGTTCGACGACCTCGATGTCGCAGCGGTGAAGATCGGCATGCTCGCCACCGCCGAACTGATCGAAACCGTCGCCGACGGGCTGGAGCGCTGTGGCGCCAAGAACATCGTGCTCGACCCCGTGATGATCGCGGCCTCGGGCGGGCGCCTGCTGCGGGAGGACGCGATCGAGGCGCTGAAGCGCCGCCTGCTGCCGCTGGCGACCATCGTCACGCCGAACCTGCCGGAAGCGGCGGCCCTGCTCGGCACCGCGATGGCGGAGACCGAAGAGGCCGTCGCCGGGCAGGCCGAAGCGCTGGTCGCGCTCGGCCCGGGCCATGTCCTGATCAAGGGTGGCCATGCCGCCGGTTCCGACAGCGTCGATATCCTGGTGTCGAAGGGCGGCCAGCGCCAGCGCTTCGTGGCGCCGCGCATCGAGACCCAGAACACCCATGGCACCGGCTGCACGCTGTCTTCGGCGATCGCATCCGGCCTCGCCCATGGCATCGCGCTGACCGAGGCGGTGGCGCTGGCGAAGCGCTATATCTCGGCGGCGATCGCCGCCTCCGACGAGGTCCGGGTTGGCCACGGCCACGGACCGGTGCATCATTTCCACCATTGGTGGGACCGTCCAGACGGGAGACAGCCATGACCGCCATCCCGGATTTCACGAAGCTCGCCTTCGCCGATACGGCCGCCGCGTCCGGCCCTGCCGCGGCGATTGCCGGCGGGCCCTGGCTGACGCCTGAGGACATCCCGGTCAAGCCGCTCTACACCGCCGCCGATCGCGACGGCCTGCCCTTCGTCGACACGCTGCCGGGCATCGCGCCTTATCTGCGCGGCCCCTATCCGACCATGTATGTCAACCAGCCCTGGACGATCCGGCAATATGCCGGCTTCTCCACCGCCGAGGATTCGAACGCCTTCTACCGGCGCAACCTCGCGGCGGGCCAGAAGGGGCTCTCGGTCGCCTTCGACCTCGCCACCCATCGAGGCTATGACAGCGACCATCCGCGCGTCGGCGGCGATGTCGGCATGGCCGGCGTCGCGATCGACTCGATCTACGACATGCGGACCCTGTTCTCCGGCATCCCGCTCGACCAGATGAGCGTCTCGATGACGATGAACGGCGCCGTGCTGCCGGTGCTGGCGCTCTTCATCGTCGCGGCGGAAGAACAGGGCGTGCCGGCGGCCAAACTCTCGGGGACCATCCAGAACGACATCCTCAAGGAGTTCATGGTCCGCAACACCTATATCTACCCGCCCTCGCCCTCGATGCGGATCATCGGCGACATCTTCGCCTATACTTCGGCGAACATGCCGAAATTCAACTCGATCTCGATCTCCGGCTACCACATGCAGGAGGCCGGGGCGACGCAGGACCTCGAGCTCGGCTACACGCTCGCCGACGGCGTCGAATATATCCGCGCCGGCCAGCGGGCGGGCCTCGGCGTCGACGTGTTCGCACCGCGGCTTTCCTTCTTCTGGGCCATCGGCATGAACTTCTTCATGGAGGTGGCAAAGCTCAGGGCCGGCCGGCTGATCTGGGCCAAGCTGGTCAAGGATTTCGGCGCGCAGAACGAGAAATCGCTGCCGCTGCGGACCCATTGCCAGACTTCCGGCTGGTCGCTGACGGCGCAGGACGTATTCAACAACGTGCCGCGCACGATGATCGAGGCGATGGCGGCGACGCAGGGGCACACCCAGTCACTGCACACCAACGCGCTCGACGAGGCGCTGGCTCTGCCGACCGACTTCTCGGCCCGCATCGCCCGCAACACCCAGATCCTGCTGCAACAGGAGAGCGGCACGAGCCGGATCATCGACCCCTGGGGCGGTTCCTATTATGTCGAGCGCCTGACGGCCGAACTCGCCGCCAAGGCCTGGGCGCATATCCAGGAGGTCGAGGCGCTCGGCGGCATGGCCAAGGCGATCGAGGCCGGCATCCCGAAGCTGCGCATCGAGGAGGCCGCCGCCAAGACCCAGGCGCGCATCGACGGCAACCAGCAGGCGATCATCGGCGTCAACTGCTTCAAGCCCGACAATGAGGCGGCGATCGACGTGCTCAAGGTCGACAACGCCTCGGTGCGGGCGCAGCAGCTCGACAAGCTGAAGCGGCTGAAGGCCGAACGCAATGAAGCCGAGACGCAAGCCGCGCTGACGGCGCTGACCAACGGCGCCGCCGGCGACGCCAACCTGCTCGATCTCGCGGTCAAGGCGGCGCGGGCCAAGGCCACCGTCGGGGAGATCTCGATGGCGATGGAGAAGGTCTTCGGGCGGCACCGCGCCGAGATCAAGGCGATTTCGGGCGTCTACAAGCGGGAGGTCGGCACGATGAACCCGGCGGTCATGCGCGTGCAGATGATGACGGAAGCCTTCGAGGAGGCCGATGGCCGCCGGCCGCGCATCCTCGTCGCCAAGATGGGGCAGGACGGGCATGATCGCGGCCAGAAGGTGATCGCCTCGGCCTTCGCCGATCTCGGCTTCGACGTCGATATCGGCCCGCTCTTCGCGACGCCGGACGAGGCGGCCCGCCAGGCGGTCGAGAACGACGTCCATATCGTCGGCGTCTCCTCGCTGGCGGCCGGTCACCTGACACTCGTGCCGGAGTTGAAGGGCGCGCTCGCCCAGGCCGGCCGGCCCGACATCATGATCGTGGTCGGCGGCGTGATCCCGCCGCAGGATTTCGAGACCCTGCTGCAGGCCGGCGCCAGCGCGATCTTCCCGCCCGGTACCGTGATCGCCGACGCTGCCGAGAAGCTGCTGGAAGAACTCAACCAGCGGCTCGGCTACAGTCAGCGCAGCGCGGCGGAATAGCGCTCGACGGCGGCACGGCCAGAGGCCGCGCCGCCCAGGAAGCGCCTAGCGCCAATAGCGCCGGCCGTAGCCATAGCCGTAATCCCGCCTCTCCTCGTTCCAGCGCTGCCAGCGGCGCTGACCCCAATAGCCGTGAAAGGCCGGCGGCGCCGGGCGCCAGCCATAAGCGCGGCGCTCGTATTGACGCTCATGGCGATCATAGGCCTGTGCCGAACCGCTGCCGACGAGGCTCGTGGCGGCGAATACGGTGGTGCCGAGCGTGAGAGCGGCTAGGCCGGCGGTGGCGAGCTTGCGGAACATGATCCCTGTCCTGTGCAATGGCCGGAGGCATTCCCCGTCCTGCGCAGGACCTTCGCATCGCTCGCCTGAACGCTGCTTGAGCCCGCCGTTCAGCCGGCGTTTAGCCGTTTCCGGCCAGAGCCTCGCGCTTGAGCAGCAGCGAGGCGGCGATGACGGCGAGCGCCACCGCCCCGATCAGGATCGTGCAGGCGGCGTTGATCTCCGGCGAGACGCCGAGGCGGATCGCCGAATAGAGCCGCATCGGCAGCGTGGTCGCGCCGGGGCCGGTGGTGAAGCTCGCGATCACCAGATCGTCGAGCGAGAGCGTGAAGGCGAGCATCCAGGCGGCGAGAACGGCAGGCCAGATCAAAGGCAGCGTCACGGTCATGAAGGTGGCGAGCGGTGTCGCGCCGAGGTCGCGGGCCGCTTCCTCCAGCGACCGGTCGAAGCCCGCCAGCCGCGCCTGCACGACGATGCAGGCGAAGCCGAGGCTGAAGGTGGCGTGGGCGATGACCACGGTCCAGTAGCCGCGCTCGACATCGCCGGCGACGAAGAGCAGCAGCAGCGACAGGCCGGTGATCACTTCCGGCATCACCAGCGGCGCCAGCACCATGCCGGAAAACAGCATGCGCCCGGCGAAGGCGCGATATCGGGCGAGCGCCAGCGCCGCCAGCGTGCCGAGCGCCGCGGCAAGCGTTGCCGAGACCAGCGCGACGCGGATCGTCAGCCAGGCGGCGTCGAGCAGCGGCTGATTTCTGAACAGGGCGCCATACCAATGCGTCGAGAACCCGCCCCAGACCGTGACCAGCCGCGAGGCGTTGAAGGAATAGGCGATCAGCGCGACGATCGGCAGATAGAGAAAGGCGAAGCCGAGGACGAGCGCGGCGAGATGGAAGGCGCCGAACCGCTTCATCGCAGGCTGCCCTCTCCTCGCGCCCGCTGGAGCAGGACGAGCGGCAGCACCAGCACGACGAGCAGGACGATCGCCACCGCCGAGGCCAGCGGCCAGTCGCGGTTCGAGAAGAACTCGTTCCACAGCACCTTGCCGACCATCAGCGTATCGGGGCCGCCAAGCAGGTCGGGAATCACGAATTCGCCGATGGCCGGGATGAAGACCAGCGCCGAGCCGGCGAGGATGCCCGGCAGGGAGAGCGGCAGCGTCACGGTCAGGAAGGTGGTGAGCGGCGGCGCGCCGAGATCGGCGGAAGCCTCCAGCAAGCTGCCGTCGAGCTTCTGCAGCGTCGAATAGAGCGGCAGCACCATGAAGGGCAGGTAGGAATAGACCATGCCGATCAGCACGGCGGCGTCGGTATTGAGCAGGCGCAGCGGCTCGCTCGTCAGCGCGAGCCCGGTCAGCGCCATGTCGAGCAGACCATCCGGCCGCAGGATGCCGATCCAGGCGTAGACGCGGATCAGGAAGGAGGTCCAGAACGGCAGGATGACGAGGACGACGAGGATGCCCTGCCAGCGCCTGGGCGCCCGCGCCATGGCGTAGGCCAGCGGATAGCCGAGCCCCAGTGCGATCAGCGTGGTCAGCCCGGCGATGCGCAGCGAGGAGAGATAGCTCTGCCAGTAGAGCGGATCCTCGCCGAGCAGCCGGAAGTTCTCGAGATCGAGCCCGGCGAGGAATTCGCCGAGCGCGTCGAAGCCCGGAAAATGCGGCGCGTAGGGCGGCTGGTCGGTCGCGGCATCCGACAGCGCCATCCGCAGCACGATGGCGAAGGGCACCAGGAAGAAGGCGAGCAGCCAGAGATAGGGCAAGGCGGCGACCAGGAGGCCGCGCCGGCTGGAGCCGGAAGAGACCCCAGCGCTCATGACACCGCTCCGCCGTCATGCCAGGGCAGCCCGCAGGGCCGAGCCCAGAACTCATGAACATGACGGCAGCCGTCATTGCGAGGAGGCGTCGGCCGACGCAGCAATCCAGGGGCGGCAGCGCGAGCCTGCCTGGATTGCTTCGCTCCGCTCGCAAAGACGGCGATTTCGCCGGCACCGCCGTGGTCATGGGTTCCGGGCTCACGCCGGCGGCATACCCTGGAATGACGGAGGTTGCGCGCGTTCACGGCGCCAGCACCATGCCGGCCTCGACATCCCAGGAGAGCCAGACCTTGTCCTCCCAGGCCAGCGGCCGTTCGTTGCGGCGGGTGCGGTTGGCGAGCGAGACCTTGAGCAATTGCCCGTCATCGCCCCCGACCATGACCTGCACCATGGTGATGTCGCCGAGATAGCCGATGTCCCAGACCTCGCCTTGCGCCCGGTTGAGCTGTTGCGCCGGCTCGTCATGGCTGAGCGTGATCTTCTCGGGACGCAGGCCGACGCAGACCGGCTCGCCGGGCCGGAGGCCGGGCTCGTCCTCGTCGAGCTCGATTTCGCCGAGGCGAGCGCTGTCGACCCGGACGAGATCGCCGTCGACGGCGATCACCTTGCCCTCGATCAGGTTGATGTCGCCGACGAACTCGGCGACCGTCCGGCTCGCCGGCGCCTCGTAGATCACGTCCGGCGGCGCGATCTGCAGCAGCCTTCCATGGTCCATCACCGCCATGCGGTCGGCCATGGTCATGGCCTCGTCCTGGTCGTGGGTGACCACCATGAAGGTCAGGCCGAGATCGGCCTGGAGGTCCATCAGCTCGTATTGCGTCGCCTCGCGCAGCTTGCGGTCGAGCGCGCCCAGCGGCTCGTCGAGCAGCAGCAGCTTGGGCTGCTTCACCAAAGCGCGAGCCAGCGCCACGCGCTGCCGCTGGCCGCCGGAGAGCTGGTCCGGGCGCCGGCCCTCCAGGCCGCTCAGCCTGACGCGCTTCAGCATGGCGTCGACCCGCTCGCGGACCTGCGCCTTCGGCAGCCCCTCGCGCTTCAACCCATAGGCGATGTTGTCGCCGACCGAGAGATGCGGAAACAGCGCATAGGACTGGAACATCATGTTCACCGGCCGCCGATGCGGCGGCACGGCGGTGATGTCGACGCCGTCGAGCAGGATCTCGCCCTCATCCGGCTGCTCGAAGCCGGCGAGCATGCGCATCAGCGTGGTCTTGCCGCAGCCGGACGGTCCCAGCAGCGCGAAGAACTCGCGCGCATGGATCGAAAGCGACAGCCCGTCGACCGCCGTCACCTTGCCGAAACGCTTGGTGACATTGCGGAATTCGACCAGCGGCCTGGCGCCCGGATCGTTCCAGGGCTGGAAGTCGCGCCGGACGCTGCCTGGCGAGGCGCGCCGCGCCGCGGCGCCGGGCGGCGCGGTCACCGCCCGCTCTTGACGCGGGTCCAGAGCCGGTTGACCACCCGCTGCATCTTCTGGTCGTAAGGGGTGATCGTGTAGAGCCGCGCCATCACGGCATCCGGCGGATAGATGCCGGGATTGTCGCGCACCTCGGCCGAGAGCAGCGGCTTGGAGGCGATGTTGCCGTTGGCGTACTGGATGAAGTCCGAGTTCTTCGCTGCCATTTCCGGGCGGTTGACGAAGTCGATGAACTTCAGCGCCGCCTCCTGATTGGCCGCGTCCTTCGGGATCACGAAGGAATCGAACCACATCAGCGCGCCCTCCTTGGGGATCGCATAGGCGACCTCGACCTTGTTCTTGGCCTCCTCGGCACGCTTCCTGGCCTGCAGGATGTCGCCGGAATAGCCGACGGCGAGGCAAATATCGCCATTGGCGAGGGCGTTGATGTATTCCGACGAGTGGAATTTCTGGATATGCGGCCGCATCTTGCGCAGCAATTCGCCGGCCTTGTTGAGGTCGGCCTCCTTCTTCGAATCGGGATCGAGGCCGAGATAGCGCAGCGCCGCCGGGAACATCTCCTCGACCGCATCGAGGACGTGGACGCCGCAGTTCGAGAGCTTCTTCAGCTTCTCCGGGTCGAACAGGATGCTCCACGAATCGATCACCGCATCGGCGCCGAGCCGCTCCTTGATCTTGGCGACGTTGTAGCCGATCCCGGTGGTGCCCCACATGTAGTTCACGGCGAACTTGTTGCCGGGGTCGTATTTCGAGAGCCGCTGCTGGATCTCGGGCCAGGCGTGCTTCAGGTTCGGCACCTGGGCGGCGTCGATCGGCGTATAGAGCCCCAGCGGGATATGCCGGGGCAGGAAGGAGGCGGTGACGACGACGAGGTCGTAGCCGGTCTTGCCGGCGAGCAGCTTGGTCTCGACCGTCTCCATCTGGTCGAAGGTGTCGTAGACGACCGTGATGCCGGTTTCCTTCTTGAAGGCGTCTAGCACCTCCGGATTGACGTAGTCGGACCAGTTGTAGATGCGCAGTTCCTTGCTTTCCTGCGCCTGGGCCGGGGTTCCCGCGAGCAGTGCCAGGCCCAGGGCCGCACCGGTCGCCATGCATTTCAGAACCGACGTCAAATCACTCAATCTGCCCCTCCTCACAGGACATGCTGCGCCAGAGCCGGATCCGATCGGGTCTAATCAACCTGATCGGCGAATCCGCCTCTCGCATTTGAGATAGAGCACGTTCCCGCCCGCTTGCGCCGCAAGCTGACCGGAACGTGCTCCAGCGGCGGCACGCTATCAGCTTGCCGAAAACGCTCAACCTCGATTTCGTGATCGCGGGCCTGCCGCCACAGCTTGCGGCGCAGCATGGCGGCCCTATCTTTTGCGAGCCTATGATCCGCCGGTTCCTGATCCTCTTTTCCGTACTCTTCCTGCTGCCGCTCGCCAGCCATGCCGCCTGGTGGTCGTGGCAGCCGCTGGCGGCCGACTGGCGCCGGGCCGACTGGTCGAGTGCAGCCCTCTTGCCCGCCGCGGCGATCGAGCCCGAGGCGAGCGTCCATGTCTTCGCTGCGCGCGTCGGCCGCTGGCGCGGCGTCTTCGCGCATCACTCCTGGATCGTGGTGAAGGAGGCCGGCGCCAGCGCCTATACCCGTTTCGACGTGGTCGGCTGGGGCAATCCGGTACGCGTCAACCATCGCGTGGCCGACGGGCGCTGGTTCGGCAATGTCCCCGAGCTCGTCGCGGAAATAAAGGGCCCGGCCGCGACCGCGCTGATCCCGCGCATCCGCGCGGCGGTGAAGAGCTACAGCTACAGCACCAACGGCTCCTATTCCGCCTGGCCGGGGCCGAACTCGAACAGCTTCGTCCAGCATGTCCTGGCCGAGGTGCCCGAACTCGGCCATGCCCTGCCGCCGACCGCGATCGGCAAGGACTGGCGTGACGACGGGCTCTATGCCGGCTTCACGCCGAGCCGCACCGGCCTGCAGGCCTCGCTCTTCGGGCTCGCCGGGATCACGCTCGGCTGGGTCGAGGGCGTCGAGGTCAACCTGCTCGGGCTCGTCGCCGGCATCGATTTGCGCCAGCCGGCGCTGAAGCTGCCGGGCTGGGGGCGCGTAGGGTTGTGAAGACGAGGCCGTCATGTTCGGGCTCGACCCGAGCGTCTCAGGCAGGATGAGGTGCCCTTCAGCGCCTTCTCGTCAGGGGTTTCTCGGGTCTACGCGGAGTTAATCCTTGGCCGACCGAAGGTCAGACCCGAGGGCTCCGCCCGAGAATGACGCGGCTTTTCATCAATTCCGCAACACCAGACAGGCTCCCCCCGCCTGCCGCAGGCGATTGCAGGTCGCGGTCGCCTCGCGCAGGCTCTGGGCCGGCAGCCTGACACGGTAGAAGCGCGCCCTGCCGCGCCCCGGCACGGCCGAGCCCAGCACCATGGTCGGCTTGCCGGCGAGCAGCGCGGCGAACCGGGCGGCGACCCGCTGATAGGCGGCAATGGCGCGGGCCTTCGAGGGGTTGCCGGCAAGCTGCACGCCGAACGGGCCATAGGCGCCTTCGATCAGGGTCGCCGGCGCAGTGGTGCGGATCGAGGCGACGGCCGCGAGGCAGTCCGTGTCCCGGCTCGTCGCCGGTGGCGGCTGTTCGCCGGGGCCAAGGCGCCACTCCTCGACCGAGCGGCCGGTGATGAAGCGGATATAGGCCTGCGTTTCATAAGGCAGCGAGCCGCCGCGCTCGACCCAGCGCGCAACCCGCGTCGGGCCGGCATTATAGGCTGCGGCGGCGAGGCCGAGATTGCCGAACTGGTTCTTCAGCGCGGCGAGGAAGCTTGCCGAATGCGGGATCGCCGCTTCCGGGTCGAACGGGTCGGCAAGGCCACGCTCACCGGCCGTCGCCGGCATGAACTGGGCGATGCCCTGGGCCCCGGCCGAGCTGGTGACATGGGGGCGGAAGCTGCTTTCGCGCCAGATCAGCCGGGTGAAGAAGGCGACAGGCAGATCGTGCTTCTTCGCCGCCGCCTCGATGAGGCGGCAGATGGTCTGGGCCACGCTCTCCTGCTGCGGCTCGGCCAGCGCCGGGCCACCCGACAGCGCCGCGGCCAGGGCCGCCGCGAGAGCGTGGCGCCGGCCGCCCTTCACGCAGCTTCCAGCGCCTGCGCCAGGTCGGAGATCAGGTCCTCGATATTCTCGATGCCGACCGAGATCCGGATCAGCGCGTCGGTGAGGCCGATCTCCTCGCGCAATTCGCGGGCGACGCCGGAATGCGTCATCGCGGCCGGGTGCGAAACCAGCGTCTCGGTGCCGCCTAAGCTGACCGCGAGCTTCATGATCTGGAGATTGTCGAGGACCGCGAAGGCTTCCTTCTCGCCGCCCTTCACATCGAAGGCGAAGGTCGAGCCGGGCTCGCTGCATTGCCGGTCGAACACGGCCTTTCTCGGGTCGCCCTCCTGGAGATTGCCGAGATAATGCACCTTGGCGACCTTCGGATGCGCGGCGAGGTATTCCGCGACCTTGCGGCCGTTCTCGTTCGAGCGGCTCATGCGGATGTCGAGCGTCTCGAGCGAGCGCATCAGCATCCAGCAGGAGTTCGGATCGAGCTGCGTGCCGAGCGAGCCGCGCCAGGCCTTGACCTGCCGGACGAGCTTCTCGGAGCCGCTGATCGAGCCGCCGACGAGATCGCTGTGGCCGCCGACATATTTGGTCAGCGAGAGCAGCGAGAGATCGGCGCCATGCTTCAGCGGCTTCTGGAACATCGGCCCGAGCATGGTGTTGTCGACCACCACCGGCGGGCGATGGCCCTGCGACTTCTCCAGTTCGTCGGCGATGGCGGCGCAGGCGGCGAGATCGACGAGGCCATTAGTCGGGTTGGCCGGGGTCTCGACCAGGATCATCGCGACACGCCCCTTGGCGGCCGCGGCCTGCGCGACCGCGCGCATCTGGGCGACATCGACGCCGTCGGTGAAGCCGAAGGGGATGACGCCGAAGGCGCCCATCTGGTTCTTCAGCAGCGTCTCGGTGCCGCCATAGAGCGGGCGGCTGTGGATGATGGTGTCGCCGGGCCTGAGGAAGGCGAAGCAGGTCGTCGCGATCGCCGCCATGCCGCTGGCGAAGACGGCGCATTTCTCGGCCTCGTCCCAGATCGCCAGGCGATCCTCGAGGATCTCCATGTTCGGGTGGTTGAAGCGGGAATAGACCAGGCCGGACTTCTCGCCCGGCTTGAGCTGGCGGCGGCCCGAGGTCAGGTCGAAGAAGTCCTTGCCCTGCTGGGCATTCTCGAAAACGAAGGTCGAGGTCAGGAAGACCGGCGGCTTGAGCGAACCCTCCGACATCGCGGGGGAATAGCCGAAGCCCATCATCAGGGTCTCGGGGTGGAGCCGGCGATTGGCGATCCGGTCCTTGTGGTAGTCGTCTTGGCTCATGGCTCGGCTCCGTGGCCGGTGCGTCGCACCGTGTTCGAGGCGCCAGCCTATGACGATCCGGCCGCCATTGCATGAACGATCATCGGCATTCTAAGGGTCGCCTGAGCAATCTTCCGCTCGATCCTCACAGCCAGGGAGCAGATCATGCTCGACACGACCGATCGCCGCATACTCGCCCTGCTCCAGGAGGACGGCCGGATCACCAATCACGACCTGTCGCAGAAGATCGGGCTGTCGCCGACGCCCTGCCTGCGCCGGCTGAAGCGGCTGGAAGAGACCGGCGTCATCAAGGGCTATTCGGCGATCGTCGACCCGAAGGCCTATGGCCTGCCCTTCAGCGTCTTCGTCTCGGTGCGGCTGAGCCAGCAGACGCAGGAGCACATCGCCGAATTCGAGAAGGCGGTCGAAACCTGGCCGGAGGTCGCCGAGTGCTATCTGATGACCGGCTCGCAGGACTATCTGCTGCGCGTGCTGACCGACGGCATCGAGGGCTATGAGCGCTTCCTGAAGCAGAAGGTGACCCGGCTGAAATGCATCCAGTCGGTCGAGTCGAATTTCGCCCTGGCGACGATCAAGAAGCGGATCGGCCTGCCCGCGCTCTGAAGCCTTACGAGCCCGAACGGTCGATGGCGCGCTTCACCACCTGCGTGACCTCGCTGTCCGAGAGGAAGAGATCGTGGCGGAGCATGCTCCAGCCGCGGCCGGCGGTGTCGGCGACGCGCACGCCCAGCCTCTCCAGCCGCTCGCGGTCGGCCGCGCCCGCCCGGGCGACGCCGCCGGCGATGCGCGAGGAGACGGCGAGCGCCTTGTCGCCGGGATCGATGATCACGGTCATGCGCCGCGCAATCGGCCCGAGCTTCGACACCGTCTGCTCGAAGGCGTCGATGTCGATGTCGGGCGAGGCGAAGACGACGGAACCGATCCGGCCGGAGAAGCCCGGCAGGTCGCGCAGTTCGCGCAGGCCCTCGAGCGCCAGGAAAGTCCCCATCGAATGGGCGACGATATGGACGCGGCCGGCGATCGGGTTGTCGACCAGCGCCTTCAGGGTCTGGACGAAGCCGTCCCGCGACCAGAGTGCGCTCTCGCGATCATAGGCATAGGCGAGCAGCCCGCCGCCCGAGGGCCAGGTGAAGAGCGCTGTGCGGCCTTCAAAGGCGAGGCTGTGCGAGAGTTGGCCGGCGCTGCGGGCGGCCGATTCGAAGGTCTCGTTGAAGCCATGGACATAGAGCAGGACATCGCGGCCATTGGCGGCCTCGGCGAAGGCGCGCGCCGCATCGACCGAGGCCCGCCGCTTGACGCCGAGCACCGCCCAGTCGCCGCTGACGACGGAGCTCACCCGCGCCGCGACGCCGCGGCCGGGCGGCGACAGGCGGGCCTCGGCGAAGACCAGCCCGCTGCCGCGATCCGAGCCGAAATAGGGCTCCTTGTCGCCCGTCGGCTTGCGCGTCGTGGCGACGAGCAGCTGCGGCTCCTTGCCGAACCCGGAGGCGTCGGCCGGACCGGTGAACGGCGAAACCACGGCTTCGCTCTGGGCGCAGGCGGCAAGCGCGAGCCCGGAGAGCGCGACAACGGCGAAAGAACGACGAGACACGGCGAGCCGCGAGGCTGACATGGGCAGATCCGGGACTGGGGAGCGCGACGCTTTCTGGTCGGCGAAGCCTTAAAGCCAAATCAACGCGGCCAGAATGCGGCGCAGAGGCGGCCGGTCAGCGGCCGGCAATGGCGGCGGGCGCCGTCACGACAAGCTCGACCGTGGAGCCGAACGTCCCGACGACGACATGGGCACCGCATAATCGCGCGCTTCCGCCGCGGCCGCCGTCTTGCTACCAGCAGCGGATGATCGACATCGGCGCACTCGGCGAAGCGATTCTGGCGGGCGAGCGCGCGGCGCTGGCGCGCGCGATCACCCTGGCCGAGAGCCGCCGCGCCGACCATCGCGAACTGGCGCAGGCCCTGCTGCAAAAACTCCTGCCGCATGCCGGCAAGGCGATCCGGGTCGGCATTACCGGCGTGCCCGGCGTCGGCAAGTCGACGACGATCGACGCGCTCGGCTCCTATCTCACCGGCCGGGGCCACAAGGTCGCGGTGCTGGCGGTCGACCCCTCCTCCACCCGCACCGGCGGCTCGATCCTCGGCGACAAGACGCGGATGGCGCAGCTCGCCGTCGATCCGAACGCCTATATCCGGCCCTCGCCTTCCTCCGGCACGCTCGGCGGCGTCGCGGCGAAGACCCGCGAGACCATGCTGCTCTGCGAGGCCGCCGGCTTCGACGTGGTGCTGGTCGAGACCGTCGGCGTCGGCCAGTCGGAAACCGCCGTCGCCGACCTCACCGATTTCTTCCTGGTGCTGATGCTGCCCAATGCCGGCGACGAATTGCAGGGCATCAAGAAGGGCATCATCGAGCTCGCCGACATGATCGCCGTCAATAAGGCCGATGGCGACGGCGCCCGGTCGGCCCGCATCGCGGCAGCGCAGTACAGGGCGGCCCTGCATATCCTGGCGCCGGCCTCCGCGCTGTGGTCGACGCCGGTCATCACCGTGTCGGGGCTGACCGGCGCCGGCCTCGACGAGCTCTGGGCGAAGATCGAGGAGCACCGCGCCCGCTTCGAGCCCAAGGGCCTGATCGCCGAGAAGCGGCGGCTGCAGGACGTGAAATGGATGTGGGCGATGGTCCAGGACCGGCTCCAGGCGAAGCTCCGGCACGATCCGGCACTGAAGGCGCGCGCGCCGAAGCTGGAGGCGGCGGTCGCGGCCGGCGAGATGGCGCCGACGCTGGCCGCCGACCAGATCGCTCGGGCGCTCGGCCTGTGACGGCGGCAGCGGGCATGGACCTGCTCGTCACCGGCTTCGGCCCCTTTCCGCATGTCAGGGTCAACCCGACCGCGGCGCTCGCCCGAGAGGTGGCACGCCGGCTGGTACGGGCCGGTTTCGACGCCAGGGCGCTCGTCCTCGAGACCAGCTATGCCGGCGGCCTGCCGGCGCTGCGCGACCATCTCGACGAGATGCGTCCGCGGGCGGTGCTGATGCTCGGCCTTGCCGCCCGGGCTCGCTTCGTCCGCGTCGAGCTCTTCGCGCGCGGCCGTTCGAGCGCGCTGCATACCGATGCGCGCGGCGCGACCCCGGCAGAAGTGCCCTCGCCTTCGCGCGGCTTGCCGCGGCGTACCACCGCTGCGGCAAGTGCCGCGCTCGGTGCCATCCGCCGCAGCGGCATCCGTGTCAGGCTCTCGCCTTCGGCCGGGCGCTATCTCTGCGACGCCTGCTATGCCGCAACCCTCGCCGGAAGCGGCGCCGGAGTACCGGTGATCTTCATCCATGTGCCGTGGCTGCGGCCGAGCGCCGGCATCAAACCGGCAGGCCGGGTGGCGCGGTTCAGGCCGGGCTCGCCACCGCTCGCAGCAGCGCTGGCGGCGCTCGGTCGCGACCTCGCCATCGCCGGGCGGCGCAACCTGCGAGCGCGGACCGGCTGACGCGGCACGAGGCTTGAAGCACTCCGGCTTCACGGAGGATTTCATGACGATCTCGCGCCGAAACCTGCTGCGAACGGCCCTTTTCGGCACAGTTGCGAGTGCGGCAGCTCCCGTTCTGGCGCAGTCGGTGCGGCGTGGTGCGGCGCCGACCCCGCTCGGCTCGCTGGGCCTGGAGGCGACGCAATACGGCCTGCGGCCCGGCTCGACCGACGACCAGTCGCGCGCCCTGCAGGACGCGCTGGTCGAGGCGGTCAAGCGCGATACGCCGCTGCTGGTCGCGCCCGGGCGCTACCGGATCGCCAATGTCGTGCTGCCGGAGGGTGCGCGGCTCGTCGGCGTGCCCGGTGCGACGCAGTTCATCGCGGCGAAGGCCGGCCCCCTCCTCGTCGCGCGCCGGATCAAGCGGGCCGCCGTCACGGGGATCGGCCTCGACGGGCTGGATATCCGCATCGGCCAGCGCGGCGGGCTGCTGGCGGCCGACGAGGTGCTCGAACTCGCGCTTTCCGAATGCGAGTTCGCCAATGCCGGCTCGGTCGGTCTGACCCTCAACCGGACCGGCGGGCGCATCGAGCGCAGCCGCTTCCGCAGCATGCGCGACTCGGCCCTGTTCTCGCTGGATTCGCGCGGGCTTTCGATCGAGGCCAACGCCGTCGAGGATTGCGGCAATAACGGCATCCAGCTCTGGCGCAGCCAGGCCGGCGACGAGCAGAGCCTGGTCCGCGGCAACCGGCTCAACCGCATCCGCTCCGATGCCGGCGGCGACGGCCCCAACGGCAACGGCATCAGCCTCTACCGGGCCGGCGGCGTCATCATCGAGGGCAACAGCCTGCGCGACTGCGCGCTGACCTTCATCCGCAACAATTCCGGCTCGAGCGTGCAGATCCTCGGCAATCAGGGCAGGCGCTGCGGCGAGGTCGCGCTCTATTCGGAATTCGCCTTCGAGGGTGCGATCATCGCCAACAACCTGGTCGAGGATTGCGCGCAGGGCGCCAACATCACCAATCTCGACCATGGTGGAAGGCTCAGCGTCTTCGCCAACAACATCGTGCGTAATGCCCAGAAGGGCCTGGCGCCGAAGGGCAAGGAACTGGTCGGCGGCATGGGCGTGCATGTCGAGGCGGAAGCGGCGGTCACCGGCAATGTCATCGAGGACGCGAGCGAGGTCGGCATCTCGCTCGGCTGGTCCTGGGGCATGCGCAACCTCGTCGCCACCGGCAACATGGTGCGCAGGACCGGCATCGGCATCTCGGTCTCGCTGGTGCCGAAGGAGCGCAACGCCCTGATCGCCAACAACGTCATCGCCGAGGCGAAGCTCGGCGCCGTCGTCGGCACCGAATACGGCAAGCCCGTCACCGGCGACCTGACCCGGGCCGAGGACAAGCGCGCCGCCGGCGTCAGGGTTGAGAGCAACGCGGTGGGGTGAGTGTTCGACCGATCACCGCGCTGCCTCGGCCGATGTTAGCGTGAGGCCAAACACGAAAGGCAGGATCTGATCGATATCGGCGAGTTCACTCTCGGTCAGGGAGCCGATCACAGGGCCGCATTTGACGCGCCAGACGACCATGATCTTATCGAGCATGACAATGCTGCGCGTTTTCAGGCCGTTGCGTTCTGTCGGTTCAAGCCGGAGGCGAAAAGTCAGCACCTGATGATCATGTGTCGTCAACATAGCGACAAGAACCGTATCGATCCCGACCAGTACATCATTTTGCACGATGATGGCGGGCCGAGGCTTACCAAAATCCCCGGCTACGGCAATCGTGACGATGTCGCCACGCTTCATTCTTCGGATGGCGGCCAATCGGTGATCGCCTCGACAAAGGCCATCACCTCCGCTTCACTTTCGCTTTCACGGACAGCTTTCATGTCGCGCTCAAGCTGCGCCCTGAACTCGGGCGTGCTCGTGTCGAGCACCCACAGCCGCACTTCCTTCAGCCCGGCCGCCATCTTCGCGGCGCGGTACCGGGCCTGCTTGCTGAGGCCATCCTTGATCGCAGGGCGCGGCATGACGGATCTCCTCGCTGAAAGGTAGTGCGTGACCTTTCGCCGGTCAAATCCCCGCCGCCCGCACCCGGCCAACCTCGATGCCGTTCCAGTTCTTCAGCACGGTTTCGCGAAAACCCGAGAAGGCCGCCTTGCCGTCATCGTCAAGCGGCAGGAAGCGCTCGATCAGCGCCGCCATCGCGACCTCGGCGGCGCGGCCGGCACCGTCATCGCATTTCAGGGCGATGCCGTAGCCGAGCTCCGGCAGGGCGCCGCAATAGACGCCCTCGGCCCCGGTCTTGATGAAGGCCCGCGCCCCGAACCTCTCCATGAAGCGGGTGTCGAAGCGGCCCGTGCCGGCGACCATGAAGGGATGTGCCGCCACCGCCTCGCGGATGCGCCGCGCCGCCTCGGCGCGCTTTTGTCCGAAGCCATGGCCGGTGCCGAAGCGGGCGAAGCCGAGCGCCAGCGCCTTCAAGGGCACGGCATAGGTCGGGATCGAGCAGCCATCGATGCCGGAAAGCTCGGGCTTATGGGCGGCACCGGTTGTCTCCTCCAGCGCCTCGCGCACCGCCCGCTGCACGGCATGGTCCGCCTTCACATAGCCGGCCGGGTCCTCATCCATGCCGCAGGAGAGGCAGATGAAGCCGGCATGCTTGCCCGAGCAGTTGTTGTTCAGCGCGGTCGGCTCCCTGCCGGCTTTTGCCAGCGCCCGCGCCGCCGCCTCGCCCATCGGCCATTGCACGCCGCATTCGAGGCAGCCGACATCGCGGCCGGCCTTCTTCAGCATGGCGAGCGAGGTCTGCGCGTGCGCCTCCTCACCGGAATGCGAGGCGACGGCGAGCGCGATCTCGGCCGGCGTCAAGCCATAGCGGTCGGCCGCGCCGCTCTCCAGTAGCGGCAGCGCCTGCAACGCCTTGACCGCCGAACGCGGGAAGACCGGACGCTCGACATCGCCCAGTGTCAGCACCACGGCGCCGTCGGCGTCGATGACGATCGCCGCGCCGCGATGGCGTGATTCGACGACGCCCCCACGCGTCACCTCGGCGAGAACGGGAGTATCCATGGGCGTCTCCGGCGGAACTGGCGCTCGCCTTGTCGCGTTTGTCTCTCGACCTGTCAAAAGCCATGGCGTGCACGAGAGCCATGACGCAAAGTGGCAGGAACAGGATCGCGCTGCGCGGCCGCGTCCGCCACCGCAACGACATTTCTCGAGACGACATGGCCCAGGACTACGAGACCGAATACAACAACCGTGCCCGCGTGCCCGAGCATCCCGCGCTGATCGCCGGCTGGCAGGCCGATGCCGCGGCCTATCGCAGCGAGGCCGTCTGCGAGCTCGGCGTCAGCTATGGCGAGAGCCCGCGCCAGTATTACGACCTGTTCAAGCCGGAGGCGGTGCAGGGCAACGCCATCGTGCTGTTCATCCATGGCGGCTACTGGCAGGCGCTCGACCCCAGCTTCTTCTCCCATATGGCGCGCGGGCTGAACCGGCGCGGCGTTCCCGTAGCCATCGCCGGCTATGATCTCTGCCCGCAAGTCGAGGTCGGCCATATCGTCTGGGAGATGCAGCAGGCGGCAGCGGCGCTCTGGCGGCACTACCGCCTTCCGGTGGTGGCGGCGGGGCATTCGGCCGGCGGCCAGCTTTCCGCCTGCCTGCTCGCTACCGACTGGAAGAATGTCGACTCCGACCTGCCGGAGCATCTGGTCCATGCCGCCTATGGCATTTCCGGCCTCTACAACCTGAAACCGCTGACCGAAACCAGCCTCAACAGGGCCCTGGGCCTGACGATGGAGGAAGCCGAGCGGGAAAGCCCGCTGTTCTGGCCGGCGCCGTCCGGGCTGCTCATGGACGCCGTGGTCGGTGGGGCTGAAAGCGACGAATATCTCAAGCAGAGCCGGCGCATCACCGATGTCTGGGACCTCGGCGGCGTCAGGACGCGTTACGAAGAAATCGACGGAGCCAATCATTTCACCGTGTTGGCGACGCTGCCCGACCCAGAGAGCGCCATGTGCCGACGGCTGGCCGAACTCGCCGGCGCTTGATCCTCCGGCGCGAGCCGACTCAAAATTTGAGCATGGCTTCAGCGAAAAAGCGGTTCCCACTTCTTCGCGCCATGCTCTATGCCAGAAGCGATTCAGGGGACAGCGTTCCGGAGTGCGCGATGCAGACCTTCTTCGTCGAGATCAAGTGCAGGCTCGGCAAGACCTATGAGGTCGCCAGCGAACTCGCCGACCGCGAGATCGCCTCGGAGATCTATTCGACCGCGGGCAATTACGACATCCTGGCCAAGTTCCATGTCGCGGCCGATGTCGACATCGGCCATTTCGTCGCCGAGAAGGTGCAGTCGATCCCCGAGATCGCCGATACCCACACCATCATCACCTTCAAGGCCTTCTGAGTTTCCAAGGCCTTCTCAGCTTTGCAAGACCTTCTGAGCTTGCAAGGCCTTCCGGGCCTCACCTGATCGGCGTGGTCAGCCCGTCCTCCGGCTGCGAGGCGCGCAGGAGATCGGCAAAGCGCCGCGCCGCGGGCGCGATCGGCCCCGACGACGGGAAGAGCAGCATGGTCCGGTAGGAAACGACCGGCTCGAAGCGCCGTGCGACGAGCCCGTCCATGCCGCCGAGCGTCAGCGGAAACGGGTTCAGCAAGGCGAGTCCGACGCGCTGGCGCACCATTTCGGCGGCGAAGGCCGAGGTCGTGCCCTCGGCGACGATCCGGGGCGCGATGCCGGCATCGGCGAAGGCGCGGTCGGTCTCGACGCGTACCGGGAAACGCCGCGCCAGCGCGACGATCGGCTCGTCGGCGAGGTCGCGCGGGCCGAGCACCTCGCGCGCCGCCAGCGGATGGTCGGCCGGCATGAAGACATGCCCCACCGCGTCGCGCAGCGGCTCGCCCCGCACGCCGAGATGCGGGACCGGGATATCGACCAGGCCGAGATCGGCGGCCCGATCGGCGACCTGGGCGATGACGCTCGAACTGGTGCCGATCTCGACATTGGCGGCGACATCGGGTTCTTGCCGCCGGAACAGCGCCAGTATCGGCGGCAGCACGAACTGCGCCAGGGTCGGCGGGGTGGCTATGCGCAGCACGCTCGCCCGCGCCGTCTGGCCGGGCCAGGCAGCGAGGCGCTCCAGCGCCGCGAAGATCGGCTGCGCCTCGGCCTCGAGCGCGAAGGCGTCCCCCGTCGGCACGAGCCGTCCGCTCTCGCGCACGAACAGCGGCCGGCCAACATGCGCCTCCAGCGACGAGAGCGCACGCGAGACCGCCGGCTGCGAGATGCCGAGCATCTGCGCCGCCGCGACCGTCTTGCGGGTCGCGATCATCGCCTGGAGAATCTCGAGTTCGCGCAGGCTCGGCGGCTGCCGGACCCCGGACTTGCTCGTCATGGCGCCCCCCCCGCGGCGCTATCAGCGCGCCGCATTTCTCTATGCACAGCCGTTATATGATTGACGATCGGCTATAATTTACAAGCATAGAAAACGCCGTTAGGGTCGCCGCCAAGGCGGGAAAAGGGATAAGGTCGAACCAGCGGCGACTCGCCAGCCATGGTTCAGTTGTTCAAGATGGCAGTCCAAGCCATCGGGAGGGGTATAATGGAAATGATCAGCAAAACCGGGCTGAAAGGCCTGAAGGTCGCAATTCTGGCGGCGCCCATCATGGCGATCGCGGGGTTGGCATCGGCCCAGGAACTGCGAATCGGCATCTCGGCCGAGCTCAGCGCGCTCGATCCACATTATCACAACCTCACCCCCAACAACATGATGGCCCGGCACATCTACGAGCCGCTGGTCGGGCAGGACGAGAAGCAGGCTCTGACGCCTCGGCTGGCGGAAAGCTGGAAGGCGATCGACGACACGACCTGGGAATTCAAGCTGCGCAAGAACGTCAAGTTCCATGACGGCTCGCCCTTCACCGCCGACGACGTGATCGCGACCTTCCAGCGTGCGCCGAACGTGCCGAAGAGCCCGTCGAGCTTCAACGCCTATGTCCGCGGCAAGGAGCTGACCAAGGTCGACGACCACACCATCCGGATCAAGACCGCCACGCCGGCGCCGCTGGTGCCGACCGACCTTTCGACCTTCGGCATCATCTCGGCCAAGTGCAAGGACACCACGACCGAGGAGTTCAACCTTGGCAAGTGCACGGCCGGCGGCACCGGCGCCTACAAGCAGGCCGAATATGTCGCGGGCGACCGCGTCGTGCTGACGCCGAACGAAAACTACTGGGGCGGCAAGGAGCCCTGGTCCAAGGTCACCTTCAAGATGATCACCTCAGCGCCGACGCGCGTCGCCGCGCTGCTGGCCGGCGATGTCGACGTGATCGAGAACGTCCCGACCTCGGACGTCGCCCGGCTCAAGGGCGACGCCAAGCTCAACGTGACCAGCACGGTCTCGAACCGCGTGATCTATTTCCACTTCGACACGTTCCGCGACGTCTCGCCCTTTATCACGGCCAAGGACGGCTCGGAGATCAAGAACCCGCTCAAGGACCTGCGCGTCCGCAAGGCGCTGTCGATGGCGATCAACCGGCCGGCGATCGTCGACCGCATCATGGAGAAGGAGGCGATCCCCGCCGGCCAGCTCCTGCCCGACGGCTTCTTCGGCACCTCGAAGAAGCTCAAGCCCGTCACTTACGATCTCAATGGCGCCAAGAAGCTGCTGGCCGAGGCCGGCTTCCCGAACGGCTTCAAGATGAAGCTGCACGGCCCCAACGGCCGCTACCTCAATGACACCAAGATCATCGAGGCGGTGGCGCAGATGTTCTCGCGCCTCGGCATCGAGACCGAGGTCGAGACGCTGCCTTCGGCGAACTTCTTCACCCGCGCCTCGCAGGGCGCGCCGGGCAACCTGCCGGAATTCTCCTTCATCCTCGTCGGCTGGGGCGCCGGCACGGGCGAATCCTCCGACTCGCTCAAGGCACTGCTCGCCACCTTCGACCCGAAGAAGGGCATGGGCGCGACCAATCGCGGCCGCTATTCCAATCCGGCCTTCGACGCCAAGCTGGAGGAGGCGCTGCGCACGGTCGACGACGCCAAGCGCGACCTGACGCTGGCGGCGGCGATGGAGATCGGCATGGAGGATGTCGGCCTGATCCCGACGCACTACCAGCTCAACACCTGGGCCTCGCGCAAGGGCATCAAGGTGCAGGCCCGGACGGACGAGTACACGCTCGCCACCGGCATCCGGAAGGAGTGAGCGGATCGGCGCCGGCAGGCTGAAAGGCCTGCCAGCGCCGCTCTTCTCCGCGAAGGAACCGGGTCATGCTGGCATTCGTCCTGCGCCGCCTCGCGCAAGCTCTATTCGTCATCGCGGCGATGCTCGTGATCGTCTTCTTCGGCGTCAACGTCGTCGGCGATCCGATCTACATGCTGATCTCGCCCGACATGGACCAGGCCCAGATCGCCGAGACGGCACGCGCGTTCGGGCTCGACCGGCCGATCTGGGAACAGTTCCTGATCTTCCTCAAGAACGCCGCGCAGGGCGATCTCGGCCGCTCCTTCGTGCATGGCGAATCGGCGATCAAGCTGATCCTCCAGCGCATGCCGGCAACGCTCGAGCTCGCCTTCGTCGCCCTCTTCATGGCGATCCTGATCGGCCTGCCGCTCGGTCTCTATGCCGGCCTGAAGCCGGAGAGCCGCAGCTCGCGGCTGATCATGGCAGTCTCGATCCTCGGCTTCTCCCTGCCGACCTTCTGGGTCGGGCTGATGCTGATCCTGACCTTCGCCGTCGGGCTCGGCTGGCTGCCGGCGACCGGGCGCGGGCCGACCGTCTCGATCCTCGGCATCGAGACCTCGCTGCTCTCCCTCGACGGCTGGCAGCATGTCGCGCTGCCGGCGCTCAACCTCGCCCTGCTCAAGATCTCGCTGGTGATCCGCCTGGCCCGGGCCGGCGCCCGCGAGGCGGCGCTGATGGACTATGTCAAGTTCGCCCGCGCCAAGGGCCTGTCGCAGCGGCGCATCATCGGCGTCCACATCCTGAAGAACATCATGATCCCGATCGTCACCGTGCTCGGGCTCGAATTCGGCTCGCTGGTCGCCTTCTCGGTGGTGACCGAGACGATCTTCGCCTGGCCGGGCATGGGCCGCCTGCTGCTCGAGGCGATCACGCGGCTCGATCGGCCGGTGATCGTCGCCTATGTCATGGTCGTCGTGGTGCTGTTCGTCGCGATCAACCTGCTGGTCGACCTGATCTATTCCGCGCTCGATCCGCGCGTGCGCCTGACGGAGGCCACATCATGAGCGAGGCCGCCCTGCCCGCCACCGCAGCAGCCCCTCCGCCGGCGCAGGCGAAGGAGGAGACGCCGTTCCGGCGCTTCGCCCGGTCCTTCCTCGAGGACAAGCTCGCCGTCTTCGGCCTCGGCCTGCTCGCCCTGATCGTCCTGCTGGCGCTGGTCGCGCCGCTGATCGCGCCGCAGAACCCTTACGACCTCGCCAGCGTCGACCTGATGGATTCGCGCCTGCCGCCGGGCGAGGTCGCCGGAGCCGGCTTCACCATGTGGCTCGGTTCCGACGGCGTCGGCCGCGACCTTCTATCCGGCATCCTTTACGGCCTGCGCATCTCGCTGATGGTCGGCGCCTTCTCCGGCATCCTCGCCGCCAGCCTGGGCACGGCGATCGGCCTGATCGCGGCCTATGCCGGCGGGCGCGTCGAGAACGCGATCATGCGCATCGTCGACCTGCAGCTCTCGCTGCCCTCGGTGCTGGTGGCGCTGATCCTGGTCGCCGGGCTCGGCAAGGGCGTCGACAAGATCATCATCGCGCTGGTGATGGTGCAATGGGCCTATTACGCCCGCACCGTGCGCGGCTCGGCCCTGGTCGAGCGGCGCAAGGAATATGTCGAGGCGGCTCAATCCCTCGGCCTCTCCCATGCCCGCACGGTCTTCCGCCACATCCTGCCGAACTGCCTGGCGCCGGTGATCGTCATCGTCACGGTGCAGACCGCGCATGCGATCTCGCTGGAGGCGACGCTGTCCTTCCTCGGCGTCGGCCTGCCGCAGACCGAACCCTCGCTCGGCGTGCTGATCGCCAACGGCTTCCAGTACATGCTCTCCGGCAAATACTGGATCTCGGTCTTCCCCGGCTTCGCGCTGCTCTTGACGATCGTCTCGATCAACCTGGTCGGCGACCGCCTGCGCGACGTGCTCAACCCGCGGCTGGAGAAGTGAGCATGGGCGCCGTTCCAGGTTTCGCCGGAGCCGCGACGCGAAGCCCTCTCCCCTTGTGGGGGAGGGTTTGGGAGGGGGGTATGCCGCACGCTGACATCGGACCAGCCCAACGCCGTCGCGCAAAGCAGCTTCGCAAGGAAATGACCGGGCCGGAAAAGAAGCTCTGGCACGAGCTAAAGGCTCATCGTGCGGGCGGCGCGCATTTCCGAAGGCAGGTTCCGCTTGGCCCCTACATCGCCGATTTCGCCTGCCACCATGCCAAGCTGATCGTCGAAGTCGATGGCGACCAGCATGGCAGCGGCCGGCAACAAGCCTCGGACACACGTCGCGATCGATGGTTCGCCGAGCAAGGCTACCAGACGCTTCGCTTCAGCAATTGGCAGGTGATGAACGAATTCGAGAGCGTGGTACGGACGATTGCAGCAGCGGCGCAAGGACTGCTCTTCGCACCTGAGATCTGCATGCCCCCCTCCCAACCCTCCCCCACCAGGGGGGAGGGCTCCCGCGCCCTGTCCGGCGAAGGTCCTGGCCAGGCTCCTGGCGATGGGAAAGGCGGTACTCCATGACCTCCGTCCTCGAAGTCGCCGGCCTGAAGACGCATTTCTTCACACGCGCCGGCACGGTGAAGTCGGTCGACGGCGTCGACTTCCATGTCGAGCGCGGCGAGGTGCTCGGCCTCGTCGGTGAATCCGGCTCCGGAAAGTCGGTGACCGGCTTCTCGATCATGGGGCTGATCGACCCGCCCGGCCGGATCGTCGAGGGCTCGATCAAGCTCAACGGCAAGGAACTGGTCGGGCTCGACGAGGACGGCTTCCGGAAGGTCCGCGGCCGGGAGGTCGCGATGATCTTCCAGGATCCGATGATGACGCTGAACCCGGTGCTGCGCGTCGACACGCAGATGATCGAGGCCGTCACCGCCCATGACAAGGTCTCGCACAAGGCGGCGCGCGAGCGCGCCCGCGACGCGCTCGCCAAGGTCGGCATCCCCTCGCCCGAGGAACGGCTCTCGGCCTATCCGCACCAGTTCTCCGGCGGCATGCGCCAGCGCGTCGCCATCGCCATCGCGCTGCTGCACCGCCCGCCCCTGATCATCTGCGACGAGCCGACCACGGCGCTCGACGTCACCATCCAGAGCCAGATCCTCGCCGAGATGCAGTCGCTCTGTGCCGAGACCGGCACGGCGCTGGTCTGGATCACCCATGATCTCGGCGTCGTCGCCGGCCTCGCCGACCGGATCGCGGTGATGTATGCCGGGCGCATCGTCGAGACCGGCGCGGTCGACCCGGTCCTCGATACACCGCTGCATCCCTATACCAGCGGCCTGCTCGGCTCGCTGCCCGCCGAGGGCGAACCCGGCGCGCCCTTGCGCCAGATCCGCGGCTCGACGCCGTCGCTGGCCCGGCTGCCGCAGGGCTGCGCCTTCGCGCCGCGCTGCGATTACGCGCAGGCCGACTGCCTCGCGCTGGCGCCGGCGGTCACCCCCTTCCCCGGCGGACGCGGCGTGCGCTGCCACCACCCGCTGAACCTCGCCGGAGTCGCGGCATGAGCGCGCCGATCCTGACCCTCGACGACGTCTCCAAGCGCTTCGTCAAGCCGCTCGACGCGGCTTCCAAATTCGCCAACTGGATGGGCGCCGGCTACACCGAACAGGTGGTCCATGCCGTCGACGGGGTCGACCTTTCGGTGCGCGAGGGCGAGGTCGTCGGCCTGGTCGGCGAATCCGGTTGCGGCAAGTCGACGCTCGGGCGCGTCGTCGCGGGCATCCACCGCCCGAGCGCCGGCCGCGTCTCCTGGCGCGGACAGTTCACCGACGCGATGGACGCGCAGCAGCGCCGCGCCGCCACCCTGGCGATCCAGATGATCTTCCAGGACCCGATGTCCTCGCTCAATCCGCGCCTGCGCGTCACCGACATCGTCGGCGAGGCCCCGGTCGTGCACGGCCTGGTCGGCAAGGCGCAGCAGGACGCCTATGTCGTCGAGATGCTGGAGCGGGTCGGTCTCGACCCGAGCTATCGCAGGCGCTACCCGCACCAGTTCTCGGGCGGGCAGCGGGCCCGCATCGGCATCGCCCGGGCGCTGGCGGTGCGGCCGCAATTCCTGGTCTGCGACGAGAGCGTGGCCGCACTTGATGTATCGATTCAGGCCCAGGTCCTGAATCTTTTCATGAAGCTGCGCGACGAACTTAACCTGACTTATCTATTCATCAGCCACGATCTCTCGGTGGTCCGGCACCTCTCCGACCGGGTGGTGATCATGTATCTCGGCCGCGTCGTCGAGTCGGCGCCGGCGGCCGAACTGTTCAAGGGGCCGCAGCACCCCTACGCCCAGGCGCTCCTTGCCAACGTGCCGTCGATCGCGGCGCGCAAGAAGCGCTTCGCCCCGCTGAAGGGCGAAATCCCCTCGCCGCTGCATCCGCCCCCGGGCTGCCATTTCCATCCGCGCTGCCCGCACGCCGGACCGCGCTGCCGCGTGGAGCGCCCGGTGCTGAAAGAGATCGGCTCCGGCCATGTCGCCGCCTGTCATCTGCACGATGGCGGGGTCGGCTCGCTGGCGGCCTGAGCTTCGCTTCTGAACAAGGATTATTGCCGGTTCCAAGCTTGACGCGGGCGGGCTTACGCGCGACCTCGGAGGTGGGTGACGCCGGTTGCGTCGGCCGAGCGCGCTGGGGGAAGCGGAACCATGAAGAGCACCTTGTCGGCCGATCTTCGCGCGGGCGCCCTCGTCTATCATCGCCAGCCGCGGCCGGGAAAACTCGAGATCCAGGCGATCAAGCCGCTCGGCAACCAGCGTGACCTGGCGCTCGCCTATTCGCCCGGCGTCGCCGCCGCCTGCGAGGCGATCGTCGACGATCCCAGCGAGGCGGCCGAGCTGACCTCGCGCCAGAACCTCGTCGCCGTCATCACCAACGGCACCGCCGTGCTCGGGCTGGGCGACATCGGCCCGCTCGCCTCCAAGCCGGTGATGGAGGGCAAGGCCGTCCTCTTCAAGAAATTCGCCGGCATCGACTGCTTCGACATCGAGGTCGACCAGAAGAACATCGAGAAGTTCGTCGAGGTCGTCGCGGCGCTGGAGCCGACCTTCGGCGGCATCAACCTCGAGGACATCAAGGGCCCCGAATGCTTCGAGATCGAGGAGCAGCTCAAGGCCCGGATGCAGATCCCGGTCTTCCATGACGACCAGCACGGCACCGCGATCATCGTCTCGGCCGCCGTCCTCAACGGGCTCGACCTCGCGGGCAAGAAGATCGCCGACGTCAAGATCGTCGTCTCCGGCGCCGGCGCCGCGGCGCTGGCCTGCGTCAATCTCCTGGTCGAGCTCGGCGCGCGCCGGCAGAACATCTGGATCAGCGATCTCGACGGCGTCGTCTACAAGGGCCGCAACACCCTGATGGACCGCTGGAAGGAAGTCTATGCGCAGGACACAAAGGCGCGCACGCTCGACGACGTCATCGACGGGGCGGACATCTTCCTCGGCCTCTCCGCCGCCGGCGTGCTCAAGCCCGAGATGGCCAAGCGCATGGGCCCCAAGCCCCTGATCCTGGCGCTCGCCAATCCCAATCCGGAGATCACGCCGGAGGACGCGCTCGCGGCCCGGCCCGACGCGATGATCTGTACCGGCCGTTCGGACTATCCGAACCAGGTCAACAATGTGCTGTGCTTCCCCTACATCTTCCGCGGCGCGCTCGACGTGCAGGCGACGACGATCAACGAGGCGATGAAGCTCGCGGCGGTGCGTGCCATCGCCGCCCTCGCCCGCGAGGCGACCTCGGACATCGCGGCGCGCGCCTATGGCGGCGAGGCCCAGACCTTCGGCGCGACCTCGCTGATCCCCAACCCGTTCGATCCGCGCCTGATCCTGCGCATCGCGCCGGCCGTCGCCGAAGCCGCCATGGTCACCGGCGTCGCCAAGAAGCCATTGATCGACCTCGAGGCCTATCGCGAGGACCTGTCGCGCTTCGTCTTCCGCTCGGGCTTCCTGATGAAGCCGCTCTTCGCCAAGGCCAAGGCCGACCCGAAGCGGGTGATCTATGCCGAGGGCGAGGACGAGCGCGTCCTGCGCGCCGCGCAGGTGGCGCTCGAGGAGGGCCTGGCAGTGCCGATCCTGATCGGCCGGCCCAGCGTGATCGAGGCCCGCATCCAGCGCTTCGGCCTGTCGATCCGCCCCGGCACCGACTTCGAGCTGATCAACCCGGAAGACGATCCGCGCTACCGCGACTATGTCCAGACCTATCTCGACATCGCCGGCCGCCGCGGCATCACGCCGGAGGCGGCGCGCTCGCTGGTGCGCACCAACAATACGGTGATCGCCGCGCTCGCCGTGGTGCGTGGCGAGGCCGATGCGATGATCACCGGGCTGGAAGGCCGCTTCCTCTCGCGGCTGCGCCATATCCGCGACATCATCGGGCTCGAGCCCGGGGTCTGCGACCTTGCCGCGATGACGCTGATCATCACCAACAAGGGTGCCTTCTTCATGGCCGACACCCATGTCCGGCATGATCCGACGGCGGAGGAGATCGCCGACATGACGGTGCTCGCGGCCGGCCATGTCGAGCGCTTCGGCATCGCGCCGAAGATCGCCCTGCTCTCGCATTCCGATTTCGGTGCGGCCGACACGCCGTCCTCGCTGAAGATGCGCAAGGCGCTGGGGCTGATCCGCGAGCGCGCGCCGGAACTCGAATGCGACGGCGAGATGGAGGCCGACACCGCGCTGGTGGCGGCGATCCGCGAGCGCGTCCTGCCGTCCTCGCGGCTGAAGGGCGTCGCCAATGTGCTGGTCTTCCCGAACCTGGACGCCGCCAACATCGCCTACCAGTTCGCCAAGGTGCTGGCCGACGCGCTGCCGGTCGGGCCGATCCTGATCGGCGCGGCCAAGCCCGTCCATATCCTGACCGGCTCGGTCACGGCACGCGGCGTCGTCAACATGACGGCGGTCGCCGTGGTCGAGGCGCAGGGGCGGACGCCGAAGGGCTGAGTCGCGGGAAAAGCGCGCTCCCGCCGGGCGCGCCCCGGCTCCTTCCCCGCCGCCCGCGGCCGCTTCCTGCGTGGCGGCCGGCAGGCGGGCGGAGATAGGTTGAAACCCGCTTTTCGTCCTTGGCTCCGGCGACGGGATCGGCCCATACTTCGCGTGCGAGCGGGAAAGGGGCCCGTCCGACCAGGCTTCCCCGCCGACCAGGCTTCGGAGAGCGCGCATGAAGGGGTTCGATCGCCGGTCGCCAAGGCTGCCACGGCTGCGGCCGCTCATCCTGGCCGCGGGGCTCGTCTGCAGCCTCGGCAGCGCCGCCCTGGCGCAGGTCGTCTTCCATCGCGGCAATGACGGCGATCCGGAAACGCTCGATGCCCACAAGACCTCGACGGTGAGCGAGGCGCATCTGCTGCGCGACCTCTCCGAAGGGCTGGTCATCCATCACATCGACGGCAGCGTCGTGCCCGGCGTCGCCGAAAGCTGGACGATGAGCGCCGACGGCAAGACCTACACCTTCAAGCTGCGCGCCAATGCCAGATGGTCGAATGGCGAGCCGGTCAAGGCCGGCGACTTCGTCTATTCGCTGCGGCGGATCATCAATCCCGCGACCGGCGCGAAATACGCCAACATCCTCTACCCCATCCGCAATGCCGAGAAGATCAACAAGAGCGGCGAAGGCGCCAGCCTCGACGAGCTCGGCGTCAAGGCGCTGGACGACGGCACGCTGGAAATCAGCCTGGAGCGGCCGACGCCGTATTTCCTCGAGCTGCTGACGCATCAGACCGGGTTGCCGGTGCATCCGCCCTCGGTCGAGAAATTCGGCAAGGACTTCGTCAAGCCGGAGAACTGGGTCTCCAACGGCGCCTATGCGCTGAAGGAGTTCGTACCCAACTCCCACATCAAGATGGAGAAGAACAAGAACTTCCACGATGCGGCGAACGTGCAGATCGACACGGTGCTGTACTATCCCGCGTCCGACCTCGCCGCCGCCGCGCGCCGTTTCCAGGCCGGCGAACTGCACATGACGACCGACATCCCGGCCGACCAGATCCAGCAATTGCGCGAGAAGCTCGGCAGCCAGGTCAGGGTCGCGCCCTATCTCGGCACCTATTTCCTGATCGTCAACACGGCGAAGAAGCCGTTCGACGACGTGCGCGTGCGCCGGGCGCTGTCGCTGGTGATCGACCGCGAGTTCATCGCCGAGGAGATCTGGGGCGGCACCATGCTGCCGGCCTATGGCGTGATCCCGCCCAATATCGGCAATTACGGCGAGCGCGCCGAAGCCGATTTCAAGGGCGCCTCCCCGCTCGACCGCGAGGAGGAGGCAAAGCGCCTGCTCGCCGCCGCCGGATACGGCCCCGGCACGCCGCTGCGCCTGCAGCTGCGCTACAACACCACCGACAACAACCGCCGCACGATGATCGCGATCGCCGAGCAGTGGAAGGTACTCGGCGTCGAGACCAGCTTCATCAATACCGACGGCAAGACCCATTTCGCCCTGCTGCGCGACGGCGGCGACTTCGACATCGCCCGCTATGGCTGGATCGGCGACTATTCCGACCCGCAGAACTTCCTGTTCCTCTTCCTCAGCGACAACAGGGGCTTCAACTCCGGCAAATACGACAATCCGAAGTTCGACGCGCTGCTGCAGCAGGGCGCCGATGAGCTCGATCTTGCCAAGCGCGCCGCGATCCTGCGCGAGGCCGACAGCATCCTCGCGGTCGACATGCCGTGGATCCCGCTGATGTACTATTCCTCGAAGAACCTGGTCTCGCCGAAGCTCGTCGGCTTCCAGCAGAACTTGCGCGGGGCGCTGCCCACGCGCTTCATGAGCTTGAAGCCGTGAGTGAACACGCACGTCATGGTTGGGCTTGACCCGACCATCTCAGGCCGAGAAGGGCAGCCCCGCTCGTCAGGAGATGCTCGGGTCAAGCCCGAGCATGACGCAGCAAGTCCCGGCGAAATCTGATGTTCCCCTATATCCTGCGCCGCCTCGCTGCCGCGATCCCGACCCTGTTCGTGATCGTGACGATCTCGTTCTTCCTGATGCGCCTTGCGCCGGGCGGCCCGTTCGACCTCGAACAGCCGCTCGAGGCCAAGGTGATGGAGAATCTGCGGCGGATCTACCAGCTCGACCAGTCGCTGCACGCCCAGTACCTGACCTATCTCGGTGCGCTGCTGCGCGGCGATTTCGGCCCCTCCTTCTATTTTCGCGATTTCTCGATCGCCGAGCTGCTCGCCCAGGGGCTGCCGGTCTCGATGCGGCTCGGCGCCTGCGCGCTCCTGCTCGCGCTCGTCGTCGGCGGACCGCTCGGCATGCTCGCCGCCTTCCGCCAGAACGGCGGCGCCGACCATGCGGTGATGGGCTTCGCCACCGCCGGCATCACCATCCCGAACTTCGTCGTCGCGCCGGTGCTGCAGATCGTCTTCGGCTTGAGCCTGGCCTGGCTGCCGGTCGGCGGCTGGAACGGCGGCGCGACGCGCAACACCATCCTGCCGATCCTGACGCTCGCCTTGCCGCAGATCGCGGTGATCGCCAGGATGACGCGGGCCGCGATGATCGAGACCCTGCGCGCCAACCATATCCGCACCTTGCGAGCACAAGGGCTTTCGGGTGCGACCATCGCGCTGCATGCCGGGCGCGCCGCTGCCTTGCCGGTCGTCTCCTATCTCGGCCCGGCAGCGGCGCATCTGCTCACCGGCTCGGTGGTGGTTGAGACGATCTTCGCCATTCCCGGCATCGGCCGCTATTTCGTCGAGGGCGCGCTCAACCGCGACTATACGCTGGTCATGGGCACGGTCGTCGTCGTCGCCATTTTCGTGCTCGCCTTCAACCTCGTGGTCGACATCCTCTACGCGCTGCTCGACCCACGCGTCAGGCTGGATTGAGGCGATGAGTGAAGCCGCCGCCCTTCCCGCCCCGCCCGCCGGCCGCTCGCTCTGGCAGGACGCCCGCATCCGCCTGCTGCGCAACCGCGCCGCGGTGGCCAGTCTCGTGGTGCTGGCGCTGATGACGCTCCTCTGCGCCTTCGGTCCCTGGTTCACCGGCCACCCTTACGACCGGGTCTACCAGGACTATGTCCGAGTCCCGGCGAGCCTTTCCTCCTATCCCAGGGCCGAGGCGCTGCCAGCCGCGGTGCAGCGCATCGCCTCGCGCATCCGGGCGACGCCTGGCGAGATCGTGCTGGAGGCAACCCAAGTCCGGCTGGTGCTGACCTCGCCGAGGCCGATCGACCAGCGCCTGCTGGTCTATTTCGACCGCTCCGACCAGTTCGGCACGCCGCGGATCACGGCGAACGAGCAGGAAGGCCGCCGGCTCGCGCTCGAAGTCCCGATCAAGCGCCGGCATTTCCTGTTCGGCACCGACGCCAATGGCCGCGACCTGCTGACCCGCACCCTGGTCGCCGGCC
>NZ_JAKFED010000130.1:0-38295 GCF_036675845.1 Allobosea sp.
ATGAAATTGGATTCGCCGAGGAAATCGGCGGCGAAATGGGTGCGCGGCCTGAAATACAACTCCTGCGGCGCGCCCAGCTGTTCGATGCGCCCGCCATTCATCAGGCAGACGCGGTCCGACATGGTCAGCGCCTCCTGCTGGTCGTGAGTGACATAGAGGATGGTCGTGCCGATCTGGCGGTGCAGGTGCTTGATCTCGATCTGGAGTTGGTCGCGCAGCTTCTTGTCGAGCGCGCCGAGCGGCTCGTCCATCAGGATCAGGCTGGGCTCGAAGACCAGGCAGCGGGCGAGCGCGATACGCTGCTGCTGGCCACCGGAGAGGGCGCGAGGCAGGCGGTCGGCGACATGGGGCAGGCGCACGACATCGAGCGCCCGGCCGACGGCGGCCTTGACCTCCGCCTCGGCGACGCGGCGCATGCGCAGCGGAAAGGCGATGTTCTCGAAGACGCTGAGATGCGGGAACAGGGCATAATTCTGGAAGACCATGCCGATGCCGCGCTCCCAGGGCGGGGCATAGGTGGCGTTACGGCCGTCGATGGCGAGGCGGCCGCCATCGGGCTGCAGCAGGCCGGCGACCATCAGGAGCAGCGTCGTCTTGCCGGAGCCGGACGGGCCGAGCAGCGTCATGAACTCGCCGGCGCGAACCGTCAGATCGGTCGGATGCAGCGCCGTGAAGTCGCCATAGCGCTTGGTCAGGCCCTCGACGACCAGTTTCTCGACCGGCTTCTCGGCCGGCTTTTCCTGGGCCGGCATCGCGCCGGCCGAAATGCTCTTTTCGCTCGTCATCGCCCCTGGGTCGGTTGGACGCGGATCGCGTCTGCGCGGCGGCGGCGGGCGCGTGCCTTGCGCGAGCCGCCGCTCTCGTCGGAAGGGCCGGCCGGCGGACCGAGCGCGACCGGCAGCCCGGCCGCGCCCTGCTCGCTCAGGTCAGCAGCCAGGCGTTGAAGCGCTCCGCGACCTTGTCGCGATTGGCCGCCCAGAAGGCGTCGTTGATCTGCAGGCTGTTGGCGCGATAGGCGGGGTTGGTCGTCAGGTGCTTGGCGCGCGCCTCGTCGATATGCTTGTAGGCATTGGGATTGGTCGGCCCGTTGACGATGAAGGGCGCGAGCGCCGCCTGTCGCTTGGCATCCGAGGCGAAGCGGATGAACTCGCGGCAGATCTCGATATTGGCGCCGCCCTTGAGGATCGCCCAGACGTCGGTGCCCCAGATGTTGTTGTCATAGGAGATCGCGATCGGAGCGCCCTGCTCGGCTGCGGCGGCCGAGCGCGACGACCAGGTCGGGATCATGTCGACCTCGCCGGTCGCGAGCATCTGCGTCGCCTGCGCGCCCGAGGTCCACCAGGCGCTGACATGCGGCTTGATCGTGGCGAGCTTCCTGAAGGCGCGCTCGATGTCGAGCGGATACATCTGCTCCTTGGTGACGCCGTCGGCGAACAGGGCGATCTCCATGGTGTCCGCCGGGTTCTTGCGCATGGCGCGCCGGCCGGGAAACTCGGTGACGTTGAAGAAATCGGCCCAGGTCTTCGGCGCCTTGTCCTTGTACTTGTCGGTGCGATAGCCGAGCGCCGTGGTGTAGACCTCGACGCCGATCGCCAGCTCGTTGCGGAATTCGGCCGGGATCTCCTTGATCACCGGATCGTCGTCGAGCCGGTGCGGCTCGACATAGTCGCCATCCGTCTTCAGCTGATGCACCGTCGCCATGCTGATGCCGCCGGCGATGTCCCAGGTCTTGGCGCCGGACTGGACGATGCCCTTGATCTGGCTCACCGGCTCGTTGGCCGAGCTGACGCCGACGACCTCGACGCCGGTCTCCTTCTTGAAGGGCTCGAAGAAGGCGACCTTGAAGGCGTTGGAGAACGGCCCGCCGGGATCGCGCACGACGATGCGCCGCGACTGCGCATTCGCCGAGGTCCAGACCGCCGGAGCGGCGAGGCCGGAAGCCATCACGCCGCCGGTCAGCAGGAGGCGCCGTCGCGAGAGGTGGAGCAGATCTTTCGAACCCATGGTCACGTTCCCCGTTCTGTTCATTGGTCAAGGGTAGCCAGACTTGCCGGCCCGCCGATATCCGGCCGGGCTTTTCTGCGAAGAAGGCGGCTGCACTCGTTTCCGCCCAGGCCTTTTTCCGCCCAGGCCTTCGAGGCCCTTCGCCGGTCTCCTCTTCTCGCTCCATGGCCGCGGCCCAGCCCTCCCGAGCCGGTGTGCAGCGCACCTTGATTAGATTGTATGTCTATGCAATACTTATTATTAATGTTGGGACCGGCATTGCCATCTGTCAACCGGAAATCTACGGGGAGAGCGGAGGTCTGCATGGCACGTCGAACGCGCCCCGAAATGGAACCAGAGGATGCGGCGAGCCCCGCGCGGCCGTCGCCGCTGCATGTCCGTTCGGTCGAGAAGGCTTTTCGCGTGCTCGACGCCTTCAGCCCGGTGCGGCCCTCGATGGGCCTGACGCAGCTTGCCAGCCATCTCGGCATCGACAAGAGCGAAGCGCAACGGTTTGTCTTCACCCTGACGGAGCTCGGCTATCTCCGGAAGGACCCGATCACCAAGTCGCTGCAGCTGACCGTGAAGACGCTCGATATCGGGCATAATTACCTGCGCTCGAACCAGATCGTTCGCGGCGCCTCGACCTATCTGACGCATCTGAATACGCTGACCGACGAAACGGTGAACCTGGGCATTCTCGACGATACCGAGATCGTCTTCGTCCAGCGCATCGTCAGCCGGCACGTCTTCAACGAGAACGTGGTGATCGGCACCCGTCTGCCGGCCTTCTGCACCGCGGCCGGAATTGCGATGCTGGCCTATCTCGATCCCGCCGTGGCGCGCGACATTCTCGAGCGCTCCGACCTCAGGCCCTATACCGCCAACACCACCTATCGGCTTCCCGAATTGCTGGACAAGCTCAAGCGGACCGCCGACAAGGGCTATTCAGTCACCAATGGCGAGTACTACAGCGATATCTCGCTCGGCGCCGCGGTCCGCGACGCGCGCGGCGCGCCCGTCGCCGCGGTGACGCTCGCTCTGTCGAGCGCCCGCCTCTCCCTCGAGGAAGCCGAACGCAAGCTGGCGCCGCTGGTCATGGAAGCGTCGCGCTCGATCCCGGCCTGAAACCAGATTAATTAGATTTTTCAAAGCGTTACCCCGTTCGCGTCGCGCTCCGGCGCGGCGGCCAGGTGCGCCTTCGCCCTCCGGCTGCGGCGATGAGCCGTCCGCCGTGCCGGCCATCGCGGCCGTTGACAAGCCGGGCGATCCGGTTTCACATAATAAATAGTATTTTTATGCAATACAGTCGCTGGGGCGCACGGCCCCACCGCCGGCGCCCGCACCCTTCCCTGCGCTCCGCCGGCCAGCCCGGCGCCTGCCGCATCCTTACGCCCCGACTCGGAGACCTCCTCGATGAACGTTGCCCAGGCCATGGCTTCGATCCTGAAGAAGGAGGGCGTCGAGCTCTTGTTCTGCTATCCGTCCAACAAGGTCATCGACGAGGCCGCCCTGCTCGGCATCCGGCCGATCGTGGTGCGCCAGGAGCGTACCGGGCTGCATATGGCCGATGCCTATTCGCGGCTGAGCTCAGGCCGCAAGATCGGCGTCTTCGCGATGCAGCACGGCCCCGGCGCCGAGAATTCCTATGGCAGCGTGGCGCAGGCCTATGCCGATTCGGTTCCCGTGCTGGTCATCCCGCAGGGCTATCCGCAGCGTGTCGCCGGCATCAAGCCGAACTTCAGCTCGGCGGTCAGCATGCGCGACGTCGCCAAGTCGGCCGAGGCGCTCGGCATTCCGGCCGAGGTCACCAACATCATGCGCCGCGCCTTCAGCCAGGTCCGCAATGGCCGCGGCGGGCCGGTGATCGTCGAGGTGCCGAACGACCTCTGGGCGGCCGAGTTGCCGGAACCGGAGAATTATTCGCCGGTCTCGGTCAGCCGCTACGGGCCCGACCCGGCCGATGTCGCCAAGGCGGCCGATGTCATCGTCGCTGCCGCCAATCCCGTCATCCATGCCGGCCAGGGCGTGCATTATGCGAAGGCCTGGGACGAGCTGAAGGAGCTGGCCGAGCTGATCGCAGCCCCGGTCGCGACGACGCTGCCGGGCAAGAGCAGCTTTCCGGAAGACCACCCGCTCTCGCTCGGCTCCGGCGGCCTGACCTATCCGATCCCGGTCAAGACCTTCCTCGATGCGGCCGACGTCATCCTCGGCATCGGCTGCAGCTTCACAGAGACGCTGTTCGCCGTGCCGGTGCCGAGCGGCAAGCGCATCGTCCATCTGACGCTCGATCCGGCGCATCTCAACAAGGACGTCGCTGCCGAAATCGGGGTGATCGGCGATGCCAAGCTCGCCTTGCGGGCGCTGATCGACGAATTGCGGGCACGCGGCTTCAGCGCGACCAAGGGGGTGGAGACCGCGGCCCGGATCAAGCAGGCGCGCGAGGCCTGGCTCGCCGAATGGATGCCGAAGCTGACCTCAAACGAGGCGCCGCTCTCGCCCTATCGCATCATCTGGGAGCTGATGCAGGCGACGAAGGACGAGCGCACCATCGTCACCAACGATGCCGGCCGGCCGCGCGACCAGCTGACGCCGTTCTGGATTTCGCGCGAGCCGCTCAGCTTCATCGGCTGGGGCAAGACCACGCAGCTCGGCTACGGGCTCGGCATCGCGATGGGCGCCAAGCTCGCCTGTCCCGACCATCTCTGCATCAATGTCTGGGGCGATGCCGCCATCGGCTTCACCGGCATGGACATCGAGACCGCGGCGCGCGAGCGCATCCCGATCCTGACCATCCTGTTCAACAATGGCGGCATGGCCACCGAGCTGAAGAACATGCCGAGCGCCATCAAGCTCTATGACGCGCACAGGATCACCGGGCATTATTGCGACATGGCCCGTTCCTTCGGCGCCTATGCCGAGCGGATCACCGAGCCGCAGGAAATCCGCGCCGCCATCGAGCGCGGCATCGCCAAGACCAAGGAGGGCCAGCCGGTCCTGCTCGAATTCATCACCGCCCAGGAAACCTCGATGTCCAAGCTGTGAGCCATGCGCCTCGACCGTTGCTTCAACATCGAGGATCTGAGGCAGGCGGCAAAGCGGCGCCTGCCGCATGGGCTGTTTGCCTTCATCGACCGGGCGACCGAGGACGACCTCGCCCGCGACCGCAACCGCGAGGGCTTCCGTAGCCTGCGCCTGCTGCCGCGGACGCTGGTCGACGTCGCGGAGCGTTCGACCGAGGCGTTGCTCTTCGGCCACCGGCACGCCATGCCGCTCGCGGTCGCCCCGGCGGGGCCGGCCGGGCTGTTCTGGTACAAGGGCGAGGCGGCGCTGGCGCGGGCGGCGGCGGCGGCCCGCGTGCCCTTCACCATCTCGACCTATTCCACCACCGAGATGGCCGAGATCGCCGAGAGCGGGGCGGCGATCTGGCAGCAGCTCTATCTCTGGAACGACCGCTCGCTGACCGACGCGATCGTGGCGCGGGCCCGGGAGCTGGAATTCCAGGCGCTCATCGTCACCGTCGACACGCCGGTGCTGGGCCAGCGCGAATATCTGCAGCGCGACCGCTTCATGCCGCCCTGGGGGCCTTCGCTCGGCGCCATGGCGGAGGCCACGCTGCATCCGCGCTGGCTGCTCGGCGTGGCGCTGCGCTATCTCGCCAACGGCGGCCTGCCGCGGGTCGTCAACATGCCGCTGCCTGGACCGGACGCCGCAGCACAGGCCGAGATGGCGCGCCGGACGGGCCTCAGCCAGTCGGTGACCTGGGACGACATCGCGCGATTGCGGCAGGCCTGGCCGCGGGCGCTGGTGATCAAGGGCATATTGCGGCCGGAGGAAGCCGAGCGCGCCGTCGCGCTCGGCTGCGACGGTATCGTCGTCTCCAATCATGGCGGGCGCAATCTCGACAGCGCCGCGAGCCCGATCGACCTGCTGCCTTCGATGGTCGCCGCAGTCGGCGGGCGCGCCACCGTGCTGCTCGACAGCGGCGTCAGGCGCGGCAGCGACATCCTCAAGGCATTGGCGCTCGGCGCGAGTGGCGTGCTGGTCGGGCGTGCGCCGCTCTATGGTGTCGCGGCCGGCGGCGAGGCAGGCGCCTTGCACGCGCTCGAATTGCTGCGCTCCGAGCTCGATCGGACGATGGCACTGACCGGGTGCCGGAAGCTCGACGAGATCGGTGCCGACCTGATCGCCACGCCGCTCGCAGGAGAGAGGCAGCCATGACAGCAGGCAGCAGCGCGGACGTCATCGTCGTCGGGGCCGGGATCGCCGGCGCCTCGGCGGCGATCGAGGCAGCGACGCAAGGGGCGCGCGTCATCGGCATCGACGCCGCGGCCGGTTTCGGCGGCACGGCGCGGCTGGCCGGCGGCGGCGCCTGCGTGCCCGGAACCGCGATGCAGAAGGAGCGAGGCGTCGCGGATTCGCCCGAGCTCGCCTTCCGCGATCTCGCGGCCGGCGGTCATGATTTCGACCGCGACTGGGCTAAGGCCTATTTCGAGCGCGCCAATGCCGAGGTCTTCGCCTGGCTTTCCGGGCTGGGCATCGCCTTCCCGGACCTGAAGCATTTCGAAGGCGACAGCGTGCCGCGCTTCCACCGGCCGCTGGATGGCGGCGCCGGGCTGATGGCCGGCCTCTGGCGGCATGGCGCCGGCCTCGGGCTCGACCGGGCCTGGCGCTTCGGCCTGCGGATGACCGATCTGCTCGTCGCCGATGGGGCAGTCCGGGGCGTCACTTGCCGCAATGCCGAGGGGCAGACCGAGGAGTTCCTGGCCCCCACCGTCATCGTCGCCATCGGCGGCTTTGCCGCCAATGCCGTGCTGATCCGACGTCATGCGCGCTGGCTCGACGGCGCGCCGCGCGTGCTGGCCGGTGGCGGCCCCGGCGCACAGGGCGAGGCGATCGCGATGCTGGGGCGGCACGGCGTGCGTTTCGGCCATCTCGGCGATCTCTATTGCTATGCCACCGGCGTGCCGGACTATCGCGATCCAAGCGGCGAGCGCGGCGTCGTCCTGCGCGGCGCGACCGGCTGGCTCTGGCTCAATCGCGACGGCGCCCGCTTCCATGACGAGAGCCAGGCGACCAGCGGCAATGTCGCGGTGCCGCGCCTGCTCGAACAGCCGCAGGCGACCGGCTGGGCGGTGTTCGACGATGCCATGCTGGCGGCGGTGACGGTCGACGACCATCACGTTCCGCCCGGTTCGGAGACCGCAGCCGAGGCCGCCCGCCGCCATCTCGCCCATTCGGCCCATGCCTGGCGGGCGCAGACGCTGGAGGAACTCTGGCGCCTCGCCGGCATCGCGCCGGAAGGGGCGGGCGCGACCATCGCCGCCTGGCATGAACTGCTCGCCTCGGGCGTGATGCATGATCCGGCGACGGGCCGGCCGCTCGCCGGGCTGCAGGCCTTGCAGACGCCGCCCTTCCACGCCGTGCAGTTCTTCCCGATCGGGCGGAAGGCGATGGGCGGCGTCCAGACCGACAAGGCCTGCCGCGCGCTGCTGGAAAACGGCGCCTGCCTGCCCGGGCTCTATGCCGCCGGCGAAACCGCCGGCATGGCCGGCGGCCATATCGGCGGGCTGAAGCCCCTGGAAGGCATGATGGTCGGCCCGTCCTGCTTCAGCGGCCGGATCGCCGGGGCGGCGGCCGCGAGCTTCGCGCGCGACGCTGCCGGCTGACTCCCCGCTACAGCCGGCCCCGGCCCGTAGCTCCGCCGGCCGCGGGCCCGGCTTCACCGGCCTGCGCCTCGACCGGCTTGTCGACCTCGACCTGGAGCGCCGCGAGATGCGGCCTCGCCGCCTCGGCCGCCGCCTGCTCGATGGCGCGATAATGCGAAACCAGGGCGAGGCCGAGCGCCGTCAGGCTGGCTCCGCCGCCGCTTTTGCCGCCGACCTGGCGTTCGACCATCGGTTTGCCGAAGATGCCGTTGAGCTCCTCGACCAGGTCCCAGGCGCGACGATAGGACATGCCCATCGCCCGCCCTGCCGCGGAGATCGAGCCGAACGCCGCGATCTTCTCCAGGAGTTCGACCTTGCCGGGTCCGATGCGGGTCTCGGGATCGACGTCGATGCGCAGGCTGAGCGAAGGCATGCCGGCGAGCCTAGCCCGTCCGGCAAGGACGCACAAAGCCGCGGATGCCGGAGCTCTAGTTCAGGACCAGCCGCATCTTGGCCAGCGCCGCCTGCTCGTCCTCGTGATAGTCGATCAGGGTGCGGTAGCGCCCTTGCGCATCCATCACATAGACCGACGCGGTATGGTCCATGGTGTAGCCGCCAGCGGCCGGGATCTTCTTCGCATAGGCCTTGTACGCCTTGACCGCCGCTTCGACCTGCTGGGTCGTGCCGGACAGGCCGACGATGCGCGGGTCGAAGGACTGGAGATAGAGCGCGAGCTGCGCCGGCGTGTCGCGCTCCGGATCGACGGTGATGAACAGCACCTGCAGGCGGTCCGCTTCGGCGCCAAGGGCCTTCAGCCGGTTCGTGGTCTCCAGCAGCGTGGTGGGGCAGACCTCCGGGCAATGGGTGAAGCCGAAGAAGACCAGCATCGGCTTGCCGCGGAAATCCGCCTCGGTGACCGCGCGCCCGTGATGGTCGACCAGGCTGAACGGGCCGCCGACATCGAGCGGTGCGGTCGCCGTCGCGGCCGGCCGCGCCGGTGCGCCCGGCCCATCGACCCGCCACCAGCCCAGCGCAATGGCCGCGGCGGCGAAGGCGACGACGGCGAGTGCCGCCCAGGCGGTGTAACGTATCCAGCGAAGCAGCGGCATCGGGCTTTCCTGGGCATCGGCTCGAATCTGGCCCGCTTCTCGGCAGAGCCCGCAGCGAAAGCAAAGCCGCATGGTGCCGCGGGAGGCAAATGGTCGCGCCGGCGCCGCAGGCGGCGCCGGGCCGTCACCGGGCCGGCAAGGAGCCGGTGAACTGGGCCCGTTCTCCCGCATCGGAACCGAAGGGGTCGGCGAGCGCGGCCTCGGGATTGCTGATCGCGACCTTGCCGGCGACCATGGCCTGCATCCGCTCCGGCCCGATCTTCCTCAGCAGCGTCCGGAAGCTCTCATGCATGCCGCCGTCGCGCAGCGCATAGCTCATCGCCGGCGCCCCCGACGCGATCAGCCCGGCGGTGCGCTCCTCGTCCTGAACGCGCTTTTGGACGATGAGATCGCGACTCTCCGGCTCGGCTTCGTAGGCCGGGCAGGCCGCGCCCGGAACGAAGGGGCCGGCCCCCTCGGCCGGATCGAAGACATAGCGCTGCTCGCAATAGGCCAGCTTGGGCGGCCGGCGGGTCGCCTCGAAATGATCGTAGCCTTCCTTGAGGTTGCGCCAGAAGGCGATGTTCGGGTTGGCGCGATGGGCGGCCATGTTCTCCGGCGTCATCCTGAAGGGCAGGGCCTGGACCTGGAAGCTCCGCTGGCCGCCGGCGAAGGCCTCGCGGGCGAGGCCGTAGATCTCGGTGACGCCCTCGTCGGTCATCGCATAGCAGCCCGCCGAGCTGCAGGCGCCATGCACCATCAGCGCCGAGCCGGTGAAGCCCTGTGCCTGCTCCAGCGCGTTGGGATAGCCGAGGTTGAACGAGAGGTAGTATTGCGATTTCGGGTTCATCAGCTCGGCCGTGACGGTATAGAAGCCCTCCGGCGCCTGGCGGTCGCCCTCGCGCCGCTTCGGCCCGAGCTGGCCCGACCAGCGGCACATTGGATAGGTCTTGAGCAGCGCATAGCGCCCTGAACGGTCGCGCTTCCAGATCTCGAGCTCGCTCTCCTTCTTGAAGATGCGGACCAGGATCGGGTCGCCCGGCGCCATGCCCCTGGCCGACATCTGCGAGACGAGGGCGACCGGCAGCGGCTGCAGATGCCGGTCGTCGCCCTCCATTCCGACGCAAGAGGACAGCACCGCGGCGCCGGCGAAGAGCAGCGCGAGGCGGCGGAAACCCTGGACGAGATGGCTGATCGACATCGGGGGATTGTCGGGGTGCAGCCCTAATAGCTGGTGAACGGGAGCCGGCGCGCGCATGTGCCGGTGGCTGAACGCCCGGTCAGGCCGGGCGTCCGAGGCCCGGTCGCACCGTGCCGAGCCAGCGGCGCACGCGGGCGCGGTAGTCGAGATAGGGCTGGCCGAGGGAAGCGGCGAGCACGCGTTCCTCGATCGCGACCTGCAGCCGGATCGCGACGAGGAGCGCCAGCGTCAACCCGGCCTGAACCAGGCTCGGCAGCACCACCAGCAGGCCGATGAAGAGCACGGCCTGGCCGAGGAAGACCGGATTGCGCGAGATCGCGAAAGGGCCGCTGTCGACGATCGGCCCGAGCTCGCCCTCGGCCGCGCCGATCCGCCAGGAGACGCCCATCTGGCGCTGGGCCAGTATGGCGAGGCAGGCCCCGACGACGACGAGGAGATGGCCGAGCACGTCGAGCCACGGGCCATCGAGCGCCGCCGAGAGCGGATCCCTGGCGACGGGATTGCCGAAAGCGCCCAGCAGGAGCGGCCAGATCACGGCGCCGGCGAAGGCGAGCTTGAAGAGCATGGCCGGTAGCGCCTGCGGCTCGCCGCCCTTGCCGAAGAGCCAGACCGGCCGGCCCGCCTCCCTGGCGAGGATCGCGCTCATCGCCAGGAAGCTGATCACATAGACCACGACCATCAGATAGCTGGCGATCTCCATCCCGCTCATCGCAAAGGCCCTCTCAACTGGCCGGACATGAGCTGTCTCCACTTGAAGTCGTTCAGGGGCTCTCTACCTACAAGCTGAAGCGACTAGAGGTTCAAGGGGAAATCCATGCTCGACCGAAAGAAGCTGGAACGCCTCGTCCCGATCGGCGCCCTGGCGGAACAGACCGGCGTCAGGGTCGAGACCATCCGCTATTACGAGCAGGTCGATCTGCTGCCGCCACCGGAACGGACCGAGGGCAACCAGCGCCGCTATGGCAGGCGCCATGTCGAGCGGCTGGCCTTCATCAAGCATGCGCGCGATCTCGGCTTCTCCGTCGAGAGCATCCGCACCCTGCTGAAGCTCTCGGACAGCCCCGATCTGCCCTGCGACCAGGCGCATGCGATCTCGGTCGCGCACCTCGGCGACGTCCGTCACAAGATCGCGCGGCTGCGCTCGCTCGAGAAGGAGCTGGAGCGGATCGCCTCGACCTGTTCCGGCGGGGTCAGCGCCTGCGATTGCGCCATCATCGAGGCGCTCGCCGACCACACGCAATGCGCTCATCACGAAGGCGGGCTGGCTGGAAGCCGGCGCTGAAACAGGCCGCCGCCCGCCAGCGCAGCCGAGGCCGCTTCGCGCGCCCTGCAATTCCGCTCGACTCTCCGCGCCGAAACGGCAACCATAGGTTGCCGGCGATGGTGAAACTGCCCGCCGGCGCTGGGGGGCGGCAATGGGAGCGCGGTCTTGTGACCGTGTGTTTGCGTGAGCGGCGTGGCCGGAGCCGGCCTGCCGATCGAGATCGCTTTCCTTGCGAGCCATGGCGTGCCGCCCGAGGAGCTCCGCCAGGCTGCGGCCGCCGCCGCCCGGCTCGGGGTTCCGCCTGCCAGGCAGGTCCTCGCCTCCGGCCTTGTCGGCGAAGCGGCGTTCTACCGGGCCCTGGCCGCCGAATGCGGCCTGCGCTTTTCGCCGGAGGCGCCGCCGCTTCGGCCCGGCGGCGTTCTCACGGCGATCCTGCGCGAGGGCGCGGCGCAGGTCGCCGACAGGCCGGGAAGCGATATCCGCTTCGCCTATGCGCCGCCGGCCGGCGCGCCCTTGCGTCGTTTCCTCGCCGGCAAGCTGCATCGCCGCGACGATCTGGTCATCGTGACGCCCTCGGCGCTGGCCGCAGGACTGCGCGCCAGCAATGCCCCGGCGCTGGCCCGCCACGCCGCCTGGCTCGACGAGCCCGGTCTCGCTCGCTTCAGCGCCCGCACCGGCTCCAGCCTGCCGCAGAAGGGGCTGGTTCTCCTCCTCGCCGGCCTGCTCGCCTGCCTGGCGACGCTGGCGCCGGTCGGCACGCTGATCGGCGTGGCGCTGGCGTTGGGGCCGGTCTTCCTCGGCGCCGTCGTGCTGCGCCTGGCCGCCCTGATGGAGAAGCCGGCCATCGACCTCTGGCGCGACCATCGCTGGCGCGTCGATGACAGCCGCCTGCCGGTCTACACCGTCGCCGTGCCGCTGTTCGGCGAGGAGGCGGTGCTGGACCAGATCGTCGCCGCGCTGTCGGCGCTCGACTATCCGCCGTCCAAGCTCGACATCCGCATCCTCGTCGAGGAGAGCGACCGGGGCATGCGGCGCGCTCTGGCGGCGCGGACGCTGCGGCCCTTCATGCAGGTCGTGCTCGTCCCGCGCGGCGTTCCGCAGACCAAGCCGCGGGCGCTCAACATCGCCTTGGCCGAGGCGCAGGGCGAGCTGTTCACGATCTTCGACGCCGAGGACGTGCCCGATCCGCAGCAGCTGCGCCTCGCCGCCGCGCGCTTCCTGCGCGCCGGAGAGGACCTGGTCTGCCTGCAGGCGCGGCTCGTCATCGACAACCCCGAGGATGGCTGGCTCGCCGGCTCCTTCGCGCTTGAATATGCCGGGCTCTTCGACGTCTTCAATCCGGGCCTGCTGCGCTGCGGCCTGCCGATCATGCTCGGTGGCACCTCGAACCATTTCCGCACCGAGGCGCTGCGCCGGATCGGCGGCTGGGACCCGTGGAACGTGACCGAGGATGCCGATATCGGCTTCCGGCTGATGCGCTCGGGCGGGCGCATGGCAGACCTGCCCTCGCGCACGCTCGAAGAGGCGCCGCTCACGCGGCAGGCCTGGCTGAAGCAGCGCACGCGCTGGCTGAAGGGCTATCTGCAGACGCTGATCAGCCATCTCCTGATGCCGCATCACCTGCTGCGCGAGGCTGGCTTGGTCGCGACGGCGACCTTCATGGTGCTGGCGCTCGGCACGCTGCTCAGCACGCTCGGCTACCCGTTCTTCCTGCTCGGCACGATCCTCGCCTGGCTGGACGGCTCGCTGCTGGCGCCCAGCGGCCCGTTCGAGCTGGTGCTGTCCTCGCTCGCCCTGACGCTGACCGGCGCCGGAATCGGCGTGGTCTTCCTGGTGCCGGCGCTGGGCGCCTGGCGGCGCGGCGCGATCGACCTCTGGCGCTGGCTGCCGCTCTTGCCGATCTACTATCTGCTGGTCTCGCTCGCCGCCTGGCTGGCGCTGGTCGAATACAGCAACCGGCGCTTCGCCTGGAACAAGACCGAGCACGGCCTCGCCCGCTCATCGCGCTATCGCAAATTGCCGGAATAGCGCTTTCCCGCGGCCGGGCTGGCCCGGCGATCGGAAACTGCTAGAGGTGCCGCAGCCACTCCTTCGCGGCTTCCGCCGGTGGCCGCTCGATGTTGAAGGCGCCGACGAAGCCGCCATTCCTGTCCATCAGATAGACCAGCGCGGTGTGGTCCATGGTGTAGTCGCCATCCTTCAGCGGCACCTTCTTGGCGTAGCCGCGATAGGCCTTGATCGTGGCGTCGACCGCGGCGCGCTCGCCGGTCAGCCCGATGATGCGCGGGTCGAAGGAGCCGAGATAGCTCTTCAGCGTCTCGGCGGTATCGCGCTCGGGGTCGACCGTGACGAAGAGCGCCTTGAGCTTCTCGCCCTTCGGGCCCGCGGCGCGCAGCACCTCGGAAATCTCGAACAGCTTGGTCGGGCAGATGTCGGGGCAGTGGGTGAAGCCGAAGAAGACCAGGAAGGGCGCGCCGCGCAGGTCCTTGTCGGTCAGCGTCTTGCCCTCGGCCGTGGTCAGCGCGAACGGCCCGCCGACGGCGGATGCCAGGCTCTGGCCCCCCTGCCTGCCGGCCGGGGCGAAGGTGATGAAGGCCGCTGCGGCGAGCGCGGCGGCGCCGAGGACGAACACGGCGAGCGGCAGGATCAGGCGGCGGTTCAAGGCGAAATCCTCGGTCGGGCGGGACAGGCCGGTCAGAAGCAGGCGAGGATGGCGGCGATCAGCCCGTCGGTGAACAGCCGGTCGCCCTCGCGCCACCAGAGCAGGAGCCCGGCAAGCAGCAGCAGCCCGGCCCCGCCGACAAGCAGCCAGATTCCGGCCCTGGATGCCGGCGGCTCATCCTGTACCTGGGTCTGCGGCGCTGGGTTCATGGCCTGCAATCTAGCGCCGCGCGGCGCCTGCTGGAAGCCGGCATCACGCCGCAGCGGCACGCGCCGGCAGCAGACGGCGTTGCTCCGGGCGCGAGGGCGGGCAGCAGGCGCGGGCGAACACCTCGGGACGAATCCGTGCACAATGCCCGAGCTGGCCCGGCGACCGCCGGCGCCGCATGGGCAGCACGCCCCCTCGACGGATGATGGTGCAGCGGAATGAGCGAGACCGAACCGAAGCGACACGGCATCGCCGGTGGGCTGACCAATTACGGCGACCCCGAATTTTCCGCCTATCTGCGCCGCTCCTTCGCCCGCTCCATGGGCTATTCCGACGAGGCGCTGGCACGGCCGATCGTCGGCATCGCCAACACCTATAGCGGCTTCAACAACTGCCACCGGCATTTCCCGGAACTGCTCGAGGCGGTGAAGCGCGGCGTGCTGATGGCCGGCGGCCTCCCCGTCGAGTTCCCGACGATCTCGCTCGGCGAGGTCTTCCTCAACCCGACCAGCCTGAAATTCCGCAACCTGATGGCGATGGGCACCGAGGAGATGATCCGGGCCCAGCCGATCGACGCGGTCGTGCTGATGGGCGGCTGCGACAAGACCGTGCCGGCCCAGCTGATGGCGGCGCTCTCGGCCAATGTGCCGGCCGTGCAGCTCGTCGCCGGGCCGATGTCGACCGGACGCCACAAGGGCGAGCGACTCGGCGCCTGCACCGATTGCCGGCGCTTCTGGGCCCGCTTCCGCGCCGGCGAGATCGACCGGGAGGAGATCGACGCCGTCGAGGGACGGCTCGCGACCACGGCCGGCACCTGCGCCGTGATGGGCACTGCCTCGACCATGGCCTGCATCGCCGAGACGCTGGGCCTCGCCTTGCCGCGCTCCGCCGCGATTCCCGCCGTCCATGCCGACCGCCTGCGCTGCGCCGAGGAGAGCGGCAAGCGCGCCGTCGCGCTGATCGGAACGCAGACCCTGCTGCCCCGGCAGATCGTCACCGCAAAGGCGATCGAGAACGCCTGGCGCATGTTGCTGGCGATCTCGGGCTCGACCAATGCCGTTGTCCACCTGACCGCGATCGCCCGCCGGGCCGGGGTGAAGGTCGATCTCGACCGGCTGAACGCGCTTTCCGACGAGACGCCGGTGCTGGTCAACCTGAAGCCGGTCGGCGCCAATTACATGGAGGATTTCTTCGCCGGCGGCGGCGTGCCGGCCGTGCTGAAGGAACTGCGCGACCTCATGCATCTCGACTGCCTGACCGTGACCGGCAGGACGCTGGGCGAGCTGATCGACGCGCCGCTCGCCGACCAGGTCGACCGCACCATCGTGCGCACCCGCCAGGACCCGGTCGATCCCGATGGCGGACTGGTCGCGGTGTTCGGCTCGCTCGCCCCGCGCGGCGCCATCGTCAAGCGCGCGGCCGCCGAGAAGCGCCTGCTCGAGCATGAAGGCCGCGCCGTGGTCTTCGCCTCGCTGGAGGATCTTGCCGCCCGCATCGACAGCCCGGACCTCGATGTCGGGCCCGACGACATCCTCGTCCTGCAGAACGCCGGGCCGAAAAGCGCCGCGGCGATGCCGGAAGCCGGCTATCTGCCGATCCCGCGCAAGCTCGCGCAGCAGGGCGTCAAGGACATGGTCCGGATATCGGATGCGCGCATGTCCGGCACCGCCTATGGCGCGATCGTGCTGCATGTCGCGCCGGAAGCGGCGATCGGCGGCCCGCTGGCGCTGGTTCGCGACGGCGACCGGATCAGGCTCAGCGTCGCCGAGCGTCGCCTCGACCTGCTGGTCGACGAGACGGAGCTGGAAGCGCGCCGGCAGGCCCTGCCGACCCCGGTCCCTGTGCAACGCCGCGGCTATGACCGGCTCTATGACGAGCATGTCCTCCAGGCCGACGAAGGGGTCGATTTCGACTTCTGCTAGAGCCGGCGCTGAGGCCCTTGGCATCCTGAAGGGTATTTGGAGCGGGCGATCGGGATCGAACCGACGACATTCAGCTTGGGAAGCTGACGTTCTACCACTGAACTACGCCCGCGCGCCCGTCGATATAGCCGGGCGGTGGCGGGCCCCGCAAGCCGGCATGCGCAACATTCTCGGGGAAGGTGGAACGGCGCCGCGCCGGCTGCCCCCGCGCGGCGCCGTGAAGGGCCTACCAGCAGCCGTAATAGCCGCAGCCGTAGCCATAGCCGTAATAGCGCGAGCGCGACGAGGCCGCGATGACCGCACCACCGACCGCGCCGGCGACGACGCCGGCCGCGACCGCGTTGCTGGCCTGCGCGTTGGAGCGGCGGAAACTCTGGAAGACATCGCTGCGGCAACGCTCGAAGGCGCGCGTGCCGGGGCGATGGCCGGCGTCGATACAGACGGTGTCGGCTTCCGCCGCCGATTGCTCGACGGTCTGGCAGCCGGCGAGCCCGGCGGCGAGGACGCCGGCGATGATGAGGGCGCGCATGAAAAATCCTTTCCCTGTAGATAGATGGCCACAAAAGCCGTGGAGCGGATACGCGTCAAGTGCGCCCCCGCCGGTGACACGAGCATGAACGCGCCGCCGATCGTTGACCGGTGCCGCTTCCGGCGCTTGGGGCCGTTTGACACGGAATCGCCATTTTGTCGCCGCCGTGCCGGCAGATCGGGCAAAGGATCGGGGTTCGCGGTTAGCAGAGTACGCAGCGATGCACCGCGAATAGGGACCAGTCCGCGCGGCTGGCGGAGGCAGGCGGCCAATCTGTTGCGGGCGATGGCGAACTTCTCTCGCTGCGATGCGTTGAGGGCGTGATCCGCGTGAGTTCGTCATGGCACGCTCGTCTATCATCGCAATCGGCGCATCGGCTGGCGGGGTGAGCGCGTTGCGCAGCCTGGTCTCCGGGCTATCGGAAACATTCCCCGCGCCGATCCTCGTCGTGCTGCATATCGGGGCGCAGCCGAGCGAACTGCCGCGGCTCCTGAGCGCGGCCGGGCCGCTTCCTGCCGAGCATGCTGAAGACGGCCAACCAATCCTGCCGGGGCATATCCACGTAGCGCCTCCGGACCGCCACATGATCGTCGTGGACGGGCGGCTGCGACTATCGCGCGGCCCGAAGGTGAACTGCGCGCGACCGGCCATCGACCCGCTCTTCCGGAGCGTCGCCGAAAGCTTCGGCCGGGTCGCCGTGGGCGTTATCCTGACCGGGAACCTCAACGACGGAACGCTCGGCCTTTTCGAGATCGCCCGGCGCGGCGGCATCGCGGTCGCCCAGGACCCGAACGACGCCGCCTATCCGGGCATGCCGAAAAGTGCCGCAGAGCATGTCGCGCTCGACTACTGCCTGTGCCTTGCGGATATGCCCGAACTGCTCGCTGAACTGGCCGCCGGAAAGGAAGGAAAGGAGGAGGCCATGCCGATCAGACCATTGCAATCGGAGATCGAACACGCACCCCAGATCGAGGGCGGACCGTTCGAACGGCCCACCGCGATCACCTGTCCCGAATGCGGCGGCGCCCTGCGCAGCTCCGCGGTCGGCCCGATAACCAAATTCGGCTGCCATATCGGCCACAGCTACACCGCCGAAACCATGGCACTCGCGCAGTTCGACAAGATGGAACGGGTGATGCGCTCTGCCGTGAGGTTTCTCAACGAACGGGCCGAGTTCTGCCTGCAGATGGCCGAGCACACCTATACGGCGGAGCCTTGCCTCTCGGCCTCCTGGCAGGCGGCGAGCCGGCAGGCGCTCGACCGCGCCTATAAATTGCGGAATCTGGTCGAGCAGGATTGGATCACGCCGGAAGCGGCAGGTTGAAAAGGCCGGCAAGTGAGCGGGGGTGTGCTCAACCGCTGGCGCGCGCGCACGCCTCGGTGATCACCCGCTCCAGTTGTCGAGGCTCGTAGGGCTTTTGCAGGGTGACTTCGTCGCGGAATTCCTCCGCGAGGCCGTCGCTGCCATAGCCGCTGGCGAATACGAATGGAATGCGGCGCCGGCGCAGAACCTCTGCCACGGGGAAGGACTTCGCCCCACCCAGGTTGATGTCGAGGATCGCGAAGTCGATGTCTGCCTGCTCCGCGCACGTCGTTGCCTCATCGACCCGTGCGAGGCAGGCGACCACATGGTGTCCCATCTCCGACAGCAGGTCTTCAAGATGCATGGCGATGAGGGCTTCATCCTCGACGATCAGAATCTGTCTCGTCCCCTGCTTCGTCACGCTGTTCCCCCAGCAACTCCCGCCCGGCGGGCAGCGGCGCGACGATCGTGCACACAAGGCCGGAGGGCTCGTACTCAACGCTTACTTCGCCACCAAGTTCCGCCGCCAGGGCACGCTCGATCAGGCGGGAGCCGAAGCCCTTGCGCGTTGGCGGGGTGACGGGAGGCCCGTCGGTCTCTCGCCAATGCAGGATGAACCGGCGGCCGGCCTGTTCCCCCTCGATCAGCCAATTGATCGTGACCTGGCCGCTCTCGCAGGAAAGCGCGCCGTACTTCGCAGCATTGGTGCTGAGTTCGTGCACCGCCATGGAGATCGCCAGCGCGGCTTTCGGTGCAAGTCGAATCTCCGGGCCGGCGACCTGAAACCGGCCTTCTCCGCCCGCATGCGGCCTGAGCGTGTCGGTCATGATCTCCGCCAGCTTTGCGCTCTGCCAGCTTTCGCGAGTCAGCACGTCATGCGCCTGCGCCAGGTTGATCAGCCTGGCCCTGAATGTATCGCGCGCCTCGTCCAGCGACGATGCGTGGCCGAGCGTTTGCGAAGCGATGGACTGGATGACCGCCATCGTATTCTTGACGCGATGGTTGAGCTCGGCCATCAGCGTTTTCCGATGCTCGTCCGCACGCCGGCGCTCGGTCATGTCCCGCGCGATCGTGGACGCGCCGACGACCCGCCCCCTGGAATTGCCCAGCGGCGACAGCGTCAAGGAGACCCAGACCTGGCTCGCGTCCTTGCGCTGGCGGACCGTTTCGTAGTGCTGGATGTGTTCGGCCCTGCTGAGGCGGTCGAGGATGTCCAGCTCCTCGTCGCGGCGGTCCGCCGGCACCAGGGTCATGATCGATTTGCCGATCATCTCATCGGCGCCATACCCGAACAGCCGCTCCGCCCCGCTGTTCCATGTCGTGACGATGCCATCGAGGGTCTTGCTGATGATGGCGTCGTCGGATGACTCGACGATTGCGACGAGACGGCCCGCAAGTTCTTCGGCCCGCTTTCGTTCGGTAATGTCCACCAGCATGTTGACCGCGCCAGTGAGCTTGCCCGAGTCGTCGCGCAAGGGGGACGGATAGGCAAGGAACGGAACTCGGACGCCATCTGGTCGTTCGGCGACGGCTTCCACCCCCCGCATCGCTCTGTCCTCTTTCAGGGCAATCGCCATCGGGCATTCGCCATGCGGCAAAGGCGTGCCGTCCGGCCAAAACATGCGCCAGGACCCGCACCATTCATCCGTACCCAATTCCGGATCTCGGCCCCACAACTCGGCGGCGGCCGGATTGTAGGACGTGATCCGGCCTTCGGCATCGGTGGTGTAGACCGCGCCTGGGAGCGCTTCGATAAGGTCCTTCAGGCGCTGCTCGCTTGCGCGGTTGGCATTCTCGCGTTCCTTGCGCTCCGTGATGTCCTCGATGGCAAGCAGGATCAGTTCGTCGCGACCATCGCCTTGCGTGAGCTTGCGGGCGTTGAGCACCATGCGGCGTCGGCCGAGGTCGCGAAATTCGTGCTCGACCTCGTAGCCGATCACCTCCTTGTTCTTCGACAGCACCTTGTCGAGAAGGGCCCGCAGGGAAGGAATGTCCCATTGCCCGTTGCCGAGGTCATAGAGGAGGCGATTTTCGGCTTCCTTCGCAGCGACGCCGAACAGCTCGCAGAAGGCCGGATTGACCGACTGGACGCGCAGTCCGCTGTCGAGGACGAGCAGGGGCTGCCGGACGGTCCCGACGATGGCTTCGGCATAGACCCGCGCGTTGTCGACCGCTTCGGCGGCGCTCCGGCGCTCGGTGATGTCGCTGAAGCTGACGACGACACCCGCGATGTGGTTGTCGCGCGTGCGGTAGGGGAGCATGCGCCGCAGGTACCAGCGCCCGGCATCGCTTAAGACCTCGGCTTCGATGGTGGTGAGTTTCTTGAGCACCGTCTCGGCATCCGAGAGCAGGTTCACGTCGGAGAATTTCCGCGCGAAATGCGCGATCGGCCGGCCGATATCCGTCGTTACGAGATCGAAAAGCTCCTTCGTCGCCGGCGCGAACCAGTTGATCGCAAGCTTGCTGTCCAGAAACAGCGTCGCCGTCTCCGACCCTGCCAGCAGGTTGTTCAGGTCGTTGCCGGTTCGTTCCAGTTCGGAGATCTTGTGCTGAAGCTGGCTGTTGACGGTGGTCAATTCCTCGTTGAAGGACTGCATCTCTTCCTTCGATGTCTCCAGTTCCTCGTTGGTGGACTGGAGCTCCTCGTTCATCGAGGTGGCTTCCTCGTTCGACGCTTTTAGCTCCTCGTTGGCGGTCTCCAGATGCTCGATCGTGTTGCGCAACTCGGCGCGCATCGAGTCCAGTTCCTCCTGAAGTGCGCGCTCGCCGGAGTTGGTTTCCCCGGCATCATTCCCGCTGGGCGGCGGGTTGGAAGCGCTGGTCGGTCCCCCCGATGCGAAACTGACCAGAACGAGTTTGCCGCCTTGCGGCGAGGCGGGCAGCGGCATCACCGTCATGGCGACGTCCTGAGACGATCCGTTCCGATGCAGGCGGCCATAGGCCGTGACGCTCTTGTCGCCTTTTGTAGCCTCACGTATCGCGCCACGAAGATTCAGGGCCAATCCGTCGCGCGCCATGGCCAGCAGGTCCCTGGTCGGCTCCCCTGACGGATGCTCCAGATAGTCGTGCGTCGTGCCGTGGAAGTAGACGACGCGGCCCTTCTGGTCGATCAGCACGGAGGCGGGGGCGTAGCGCTCCAGCAGGGCCCGCCTTGCGATGTCGGCGACGGGCGCGGAGGCGATTTCGGAAGGCAGTGGCATTGGTTCGCCGATTGCCGTTCCGGCCGATCCTCGCGGCAGCCGATAATCGATGAGATCATGCCGCGTCGGCCCGGTCCGGCCGTATATGCGCCATTTCTTCGAAACCGTTTCGAAGAGGTCGTCATGGCGCCCGATCGTCTCGGCGTTGCCGAGAAACAGATGCCCATCCGGACGCAGGGCGAAATGGCATTGGGCGATGATGCGCCGTTGCGCCTCCGGCTCCAGATAGATCAGGAAATTGCGGCATGAAACGATGTCGAGGCGCGAGAACGGCGGATCGCGGAGCAGGTTATGCGCCGCGAAGACCACCATATCGCGAAGCTCCTTGCTGACCTGAAAGGAGCCGTCGAGCTTTTCGAAGAAGCGCCGGACCCGTTCGGGGGGAAAGCCGGCGAGCGCAGCGGCTGGATAGATGCCGTCGCGCGCCTTGCGCAGGTTATCCTCCTGCGCATCCGTGGCGAACACCTTCAGGTCGAAGCGCTTTCCGGCCGCTTCCGCCTGCTCGGTCACCAACATGGCGATGGAATAGGCTTCCTCTCCCGTCGCGCAGGCCGGAACCCAGACCCGAACCGATCCGCCATTCTCCCGCTCGGCGACGAGGGGCGAGATCACCAGCTCGCCGAGCGCCTTCCATGCCTCCGGGTCACGGAAGAACCCGGTGACGCTGATCATCAGATCGGCGACCAGCGTGGCGACCTCGTCCGGATTGTTCCGTAGGTCGTGGAGATAGTCGGCGAGGGTCTCGATGTTCCGGAGCCCCATCCGGCGATGAATGCGCCGCCTGAGCGTGTTGCGCTTGTAGCTGCCGAAATCATGTCCGTTGCGGGCGCGCAAGACCTCCAGGACCTGCTCGATCGTTGCTTCGCTTCGCGAAGGGCTGGGCTCGACTGCGGCAGGAGCGGAGACATAGTCGTGCTGGAGATAGGCGAGGAGCGCCTCCGGCATCTTTTCCGGCGGGAGCACCTGGTCGGCGAGTCCCGCCGTGATTGCGCTCCTCGGCATGCCGTCGAACTTGGCCGTTTCCGGCGCCTGCACCAGGCTCATGCCGCCTTCGGCGCGGATCTCCTTCAACCCATCGGTGCCGTTGCTTCCGGTTCCGGAAAGCACGATCGCGACAGACCGCTCGCGCTGCTCCGCCGCGATCGAGGCAAACAGAACATCGACCGGGTGCCGCTGACCGCGTGGTTCCGACGGTCTCGACACCTTCAATCCGCCCCCCGACAATTTGAGGTCGGTGTCGGGAGCGATGACGTAGACGTGGTCGGGCGCGAGCGCCATTCCGTCCTCGACCTGCACGACGGGCATTTGCGTGCGGGCACTCAGGATCCGGGCCATCTCGCTCTCGCGCTTCGGATCGAGATGCAGCACCACGACGAAGGCGCAGCCGCTGTCGGCCGCCATGGCATCGAAGAAGCTGCCCAGCGCCTCGATGCCACCTGCCGAGGCGCCGATACCGACGACAGGGATGGTCATCGCAGGAGCGGGATTGGCATCGGCTGTCTCGTCGATACGCTCGCGCCTCGCTCTCGGGGCGCGCTTCGACTGGTCGAGCCCTCGATTTGCTTGTTTCGCCATGAGCGCCTGTTCATGTACGGCCAGGATCACAAAGCGACGCCAGCCCACGCGTTGGTCCAGCGTAAGCTTCGCATGGCCCCGAGCACATCACAATGAAGCGCGCCGAGTGTTCGAGCGCTGCGCATTGTTGCGCGGCCGGTTGGTGGCTGGCCGATGCTGCCGAACGACCGCTCAACGAACAGTTGGCCGTGGTTCGCATGCCGTCATGGACCGCGCATGTGTACCGAACAGCGCGCCAAGACGCTGCAATCTAACGATTTTTCAGAATGTCGATGACTTGGAAGGAGATGGTGGAGCCAGGCGGAATCGAACCGCCGACCTCTTGAATGCCATTCAAGCGCTCTCCCAACTGAGCTATGGCCCCACTGGCCCGGCCGCCTTGGGGAGTGGCCGGTATTCCTTGAAGATCGCGGGCTCCTTGGAGCCTGTCGCGGTCCGCCGCGGCAGCGGCGAAGCGCTCTATAGGCAGGCTTGCGCCAAGACTCAAGCACCAATGTGAGCCGAATGTCGCTTATCGACATTCGGCGTCGGCATGGGCTCAGGCGTCCTCGTCGCCCTCGATGTCGCCGTCGATCAGGTCGGCGACATCGTCGTCGCCTTCCTCGTCCTCTTCCAGGAAGGTGTCGTCGTCGGTAGCGGCGCCGTCATCCTCGATCTCGATGTCGTCGTCGCTGGTGACGACCGGCTGCTTCTCGGCCGTATCGGCATCGGCCTCGTCGAGCGAGACGAGCTCGACCGCGCTGTCGGCGACCTCGGCCTCTTCCTCGTCATCGGCCGGCTTGGGGGCGGCCGCGGCCTTGGCCTGCGGCTCGAACACCGAGCGCGGATAGGATTGGCCGGTATAGGGCGAGACGATCGGATCCTTGTCGAGATCGTAGAATTTGCGGCCTGTCACGGGACAAACGCGCTTGGTACCAAGTTCCGTTTTCGCCACGGCGTCGGACCTTCGAGTTTCGTGCGGAGGGTTCTGAAAAGCAGGGGCGTCCGTTAGTCGGGCGTGACGCGCCTGTCAAATGCTGATTTGCGCGGCGGCGGATGTCGGCCCCTTCGCCGGGAAAGCCGCCTCCCCTTGCCGGGGCGCCGCGCCGCGTCGGGCCGTCATCGGACGGTCGCGCCCGAAGGCGAAAAACCCGCTGCCGCCCCGCCGCTTGGCATGCCGCGAAAACCCGCACCCGCTTCCTCGCGTCATGCTCTTGAGCATGTTCCGCAAAACTGGAAACCGGCTTTGCGATCGGGACATGCTCTCCGGCGCGAATTCTTTCCGTTCGGCCGATTCCAGCCGAACGGAAAGCGCGCTAAAGGTTCGCCGCCCTGCCGACAGCCCAGAGATGCCCGTGGTCCCTCCGCAACAAACCCCGACAGCGAAGACCGGACGCCTCGTCATCGCCGTCGACGGGCCGGCGGCCTCGGGCAAGGGCACGCTGGCGCGCCGGCTCGCGGCGCATTACCGCCTGCCCTATCTCGATACCGGCCTGCTCTACCGGATGGTGGCGCGCGCCATGCTCGATGCCGGCCTCGGGCTCGACGATGCGCAGGCCGCGGCGGCCGCCGCCGCAGGCTTCGACGAGAAGGCGTTCGACGAGGCCGGCCTGCGCGGCCGCGAGATCGGCGAGGCCGCCTCCGTCGTCGCCGCGATTCCCGCCGTGCGGCGCGCCCTCATCGACCGGCAGCGTGATTTCGCCGCGGCGCCGTCCGGGGCGGTGCTGGACGGGCGCGACATCGGCACGGTGATCTGCCCCGACGCCACCGTGAAGCTCTTCGTCACCGCGACGCCGGAGGTGCGCGCGGCGCGGCGGCACAAGGAGCTCTCAGCCCGCGGCGAGGTTGCCGCATTCGAGGGCATCCTCGCCGATATCCGCCGGCGCGACGCCAGGGACAGCGGTCGCGGCGACGCACCGCTGAAGGCGGCCGAGGACGCGATTCTGCTCGATACCTCGGCGCTCGGCGTGGACGAGGCCTTCGCGGCGGCGCTCTCCATCGTGGAAAAGCGCCGCTTCGTGTAGCGCGCTTCCGTTCGGCCGGAATCGGCCGGCCGACAAGAATTCGAGCCGGATCAATATCTTGAGCATGTTCTGATCGCAAAAGTGGTTTTCACTTTTGCGGAACATGCCCTGACCTGCGCCGCATTCGCTCTTGGCGCGGCCCGAAACTGGGCGCAGACTTCCGCGATATTCGTTTGAAGCCCGCCTTCGCCCGAATTGCCCCGCTTTCCGGCGTCACGCTTCGACGACAGGTGACGGAGGTGGCGATGCGGCCTTGGTTGTTCGGTCTCTTGGGTCTCTCGGCTGCCGCCCTCTGGCCGGCCGCGGCCGCCGATGCGCAGCCGGCAGCTGCCCCGCCGGAGGAGGTCGATGTCGCGCTGGTCCTGGCGGTCGACGTCTCCTACTCGATGGATCTCGACGAGCTCGCCTTGCAGCGCAACGGCTATATCGAGGCCTTCCGCTCGCGCCAGCTCCACGAGGCCATCGCCAAGGGCTCGCTCGGCAAGATCGCGGTCACCTATTTCGAGTGGGCGGGTGGCGACTTCCAGCACGTCGTCAAGCCCTGGACCGTGATCGAGACGCCGCAATCGGCGATCGCCTTCGCCGAGGAACTGGGCGAGGCCCCGACGCGGCGCGGCCGGCGCACCTCGATCTCGGGGGCGATCGACCTCGGGGTCGACCTGCTGGAGAAGAGCAATGTCGCCGCCCTGCGCCGGGTCATCGACATCTCCGGCGACGGCGCCAACAATGACGGCCGGCCGGTGACGCAGGCGCGCGACGAGGCGCGCGACAAGGGCATCAGCATCAATGGCCTGCCGGTGATGCTGAAGGCGGCGAGCTATTTCGACATCGACAATCTCGACGTCTACTACGAGGACTGCGTCGTCACCGGCATCGGTGCCTTCGTCATCCCGATCCGCGAGCGCCACCAGTTCGTCGACGCCACCCGGACCAAGCTGGTGCGCGAGATCGCCGAGGCGCCGCCGCAGGAGCGGATCGAGAAGGCGCAGTCCCGCCCGCCCCGGGTCGGCTGCCTCGCCGGCGAGCGGCAATGGCGCGACCGGATGGGCAACTGACGGCCGCGGTCGCTCAGGGCTTGGCGGCGCGGGCCGCGGCGCTGGCGCGGAACAGCACCAGCGCCGCGACGCCGATCGCCGACATCACCAGCGGCAGGGGCAGCGCCGAGGCCTCGAGCAGATGGCCGACCAGCAGGCCGACGCAGCCCGAGAGCAGCATCTGGCAGAGCCCGGTGAAGGAAGAGGCCGCCCCCGCCCGGTCGGGGAACGGCATCATCGCCGCGGCCTGCGATTGCGGCATGGTCAGCCCGACGCCGCAGGCATAGAGCGCCATCGGGCCGACGACGCCGAGCGCCCCGCCGAAGCCGCTGGCGACGCAGGCGAGCATCGACAGGCCGCCACCGGCGAGACAGGCGACGCCGAGCGCGATCACGCCGTCGAGACCACGCCGGCCGACCAGGCGCTGGGCCAGGATGGTGCCGAGGATATAGCCGAGCACGGCGAAGCCGAAGGACAGGCCAAAGGCCGGGGGCGACAGCCCGTAGATCCCGATCAGCACGAAGGACGAGCCGGAGATGAAGGCGAAGAGCCCGGCATAGGCGAGCGAGGTCAGGCTGACATAGACCCGGTAGGCCGGATTCTGCAGCAGCACGCCGAAACTGCGGAAGATCGCCAAGAAGGACAGCCGCTCCGGCGAGCGCTGGCGAATCGTCTCCGGCATGATCGTGATCACCACCGCCAGGATGACCAGCCCGAAGGCGAGGCTGGCGAGGAAGGTCGAGCGCCAGCCGAAGGCGTCCTGCAGCAGCCCGCCGGCGAGCGGGGCGACGGCCGGCACGAGGCCCATGATCATGCCCATCCGCGCCAGTTCGCGGCCGGCGCGCGGCCCGTCATAGAGATCGCGCACCATGGCGCGGCCGAGCACGATCGGCCCCGACGCCCCGAGCGCTTGGGCGAAGCGCGCGCCGATCAGCGCCTCGATCGAAGGCGCGAGCGCGCAGGCGAGCGTGGTGACGAGGAACAGGCAAAGCCCGATCAGCAGCACCGGCCGGCGGCCGAGCCGGTCCGAGAGCGGCCCCCAGACGAGCTGCCCGGCGGCGAAGCCGAACAGGAAGGCCGAGAGCGTCGCTTGCGCGCCGGCGACATCGGTGCCGAGCGCACGGACGATTTCCGGCAGCGAGGGCAGGTAGAAATCGGTCGAGAGCGGCCCGAGCGCCGTCAGCATGGCGAGGACGGCGGTCATCGCCAGCGTGTCGGGGCGCAAGGTCATAGGGGCGGCGTCTCTTTTCTCGAACGCCGCTCGTTTAGAGCATGTCGGTTCGCGACGGAACCACACGGTCATTCCGGGGCGGCCGAAGGCCGAGCCTGGAACCCATGACCACGACGGTGACCGGAAGAAGACGAGCGTCGCGCCAAACTTGCCCGTCTCTGCGGCTTTGGGTTCCGGGCCCGCCGCTGCGCGGCGTCCCGGAATGACCGTCGGGCATCTCAGCGGAAGAAGATCAGCGTCTGCAGCAGGAAGATCGGGATCAGGATCGCGCCGGACCAGAGCATGTAGCCGAAGAAGCTCGGCATCGCGACCTTCCGGTCCTTGGCGATGGCGTAGACCATGAAGTTGGGCGCGTTGCCGATATAGGTGTTGGCGCCCATGAAGACCGCGCCGGCCGAGATCGCGGTCAGCGTCAGCGCCCCCGTCGTCATCAGCTTCTGGGCGTCGCCGCCGGCGAGCTCGAAGAACACCAGATAAGTCGGGGCATTGTCGAGGAAGGAAGAGAGGCCGCCGGTTAGCCAGAAATAGGCGACGTTGTTGGGGCTGCCGTCGGGATTGCTGACCAGCGCGACCAGCGGCGCGAAAGCGCCGTCCTTGCCGGCCTGCAGCATCGCCAGCACCGGGATGATGCAGGCGAAGATTCCGGCGAAGAGCTTGGCGACCTCCTTGATCGGCCCCCAGCTGAATTCGTTCCCGGCGCGCACCGGCTTCGGCGTCAGCATGAGCGAGAGGAAGGCGAGCCCGAGCAGCGCGACGTCGCGCACGAGGTTCTGGAGCTCGACATGGACGCCGTGGATGTCGAAGACGATCCCCGGCTTCCAGGTCGCCGACATCAGGATGGCGAGGATGACGCCGCCGAGCAGCGGGAAGTTGACCCGGCCATAGAGCTTGATGGCGCGGTCCGGGGTCGGGTCCTTCAGCGGCGGCAGGCCGCCTTCCTTGCGGAACAGGTAGCTGTCGAGCCCATAGAACAGCACCAGCAGGATCGCGACCGCGAAGCTGGTTTCCGGCAGCAGATGCGTCGTCGTCCAGAAGAAGCTGATGCCGCGCAGGAAGCCGAGGAAGAGCGGCGGGTCGCCGAGCGGGGTCAGCGAGCCGCCGATATTCGAGACCAGGAAGATGAAGAAGACCACGACATGGACATTGTGGCGTCGGTCGTCATTGGCGCGCAGCAACGGGCGGATCATGATGATCGAGGCACCCGTGGTCCCGACGAAGCTCGCCATCAGCGTGCCGATGGCGAGCAGCGCCGTATTGGTCGCCGGCGTGCCGCGCAGATTGCCCATCACCAGGATGCCGCCGGCGATGGTGAACAGCGAGAACAGCAGGATGATGAAGGGGATGTATTCGAGCAGCGCGGTGTGCAGCAGCGCGCCCAGCGCCGGGTCGAAGCCGCGCAGCAGCATCAGCGGCACCAGCAGGATGAGCGACCAGAAGGCGGCGAACTTGCCGTAATGATGCTCCCAGAAATGCGGGAACAGGATCGGCCCGAGCGCGATCGAGAGCAGCATGCCGGCGAAGGGCAGGGCCCAGGCGAGGCTCATCGTCGCGCCGCCGATATCTGAGGCGGCCAGCGCGCTTTCCGGAACGAGCCCGAGGACGAGGGCCGCGCCCGCTACCGACATCATCGCTTTCAAGGCTTCCCCCCGCCCGCTTGGCGCGGGACTGTCTGCATCGGATCGCCTTGCTGGTTAAACGATGCCCGGAGGGGTCGCAACCGCCGCGCCCGGAGGCCGTTATGGCGGCATTCATGCTTGTCGCACATTCTCCTCCCGCGGCGTCCCGCCGCGCCTGATTCGGGACCGACCATGTGCCGCTTCCTCGCCTATGCCGGCGCTCCGGTGTTCCTGGAGGATCTCGTCGCCGCGCCCTGCCATTCGCTGATCCACCAGTCGCTGCACGCCGAGGAGGCCAAGACCGGCACCAATGGCGACGGCTTCGGCGTCGGCTGGTATGGCGAGCGGCCCGAGCCCGGCCAGTATCGCGAGATCCGCCCGGCCTGGTCGGACGAGAATCTGCTCTCGATCGCCCGGCTGGTGCGCTCGCATCTGTTCTTCGCGCATGTCCGCGCCGCGACCGGCACGGCGACGACGCGGGCCAATTGCCACCCTTTCGTCCATGGCCGGCATCTCTTCATGCACAATGGCCAGATCGGCGGTTACGCGCTGATCCGGCGCCGGCTCGAGAGCCTGATCCCGGATGCGCTCTACAGCGCGCGCGTCGGCACCACCGATTCGGAGGCGCTGTTCCTGCTGGCGCTGGCGCGGATGGGCGAAGGGGCCGCTCCCGGCGAGGCTTTGGCAGGCGCGCTCGGCGACGCGTTTGCCCTGATGCAGGAGGCCGGAATCCGCGAGCCGCTGCGCTGCGCCGCAGCGCTCGCCGATGGCGATTCCATCCATGCGGTGCGCTGGTCCTCCGACGAGAAGCCGCCGACGCTCTATCTCTGCGACCGCGGCGACGCCGTGGTGATCGCCTCCGAGCCGGTCGATGCGGCGCGCGAATGCTGGCAGGCGCTGCCCTGCAACACGCTGGTCTCGGTCAAGGCCGGGGCGGTGACGGTCACGCCCTTCGAGATCGGGCTGCGTCAGGCCGCCTGAGGCCGCCGCCTTTACGGTCGCGCCGGCCGGACGCTTGCACAAGGCCGGGCCTGCGGTCCACATGCCGTCCATGCGCCGCTTCGACACCCCTCTGCCGATCGATGCCGTCCTCGAGCGCCTCGCGGCGACGCTGCGCGAGCGCCCGAACGCCGTACTCGTCGCCCCGCCCGGCGCCGGCAAGACGACGCGCGTGCCGCTCGCTCTGCTCGACGAGCCCTGGGCCAAGAACGGCGACAAGGACGGCGGCAAGGGCGGCAAGCTGGTCGTGCTCGAACCGCGCCGGCTCGCTGCCCGTGGCGCCGCCGCCCGCATGGCGCAGACGCTGGGCGAGCGCGTCGGCGAGACCGTCGGCCTAAGGGTCCGGCTCGGCTCGAAGATCGGCCCGAAGACGCGCATCGAAGTCGTCACCGAGGGCGTCTTCGCCCGGATGATCCTCGACGATCCGGCGCTGGAGGGCGTTGCCGCCGTGCTCTTCGACGAGTTCCACGAGCGTTCGCTCGATGCCGATTTCGGTCTGGCGCTGGCGCTCGACGCCCAGAGCGGCCTGCGCGAGGATCTGCGCATCCTGGTGATGTCGGCGACGCTCGACGGCGCCCGCGTCGCGCGCCTGCTCGGGCAGGCGCCGGTGGTCGAGAGCCAGGGCCGCGCTTTTCCCGTCGAGACGCGCTATCTCGGCCGCGATCCGCTGAAGCGCATCGAGGATCAGGTCACCGCAGCGGCATTGCTGGCGCTGAACGAGCAGAAAGGCTCGCTTCTCGTCTTCCTGCCGGGGCAGGGCGAGATCAGGCGCGTCGAGGAGCGGCTGCGCGAGAAGATACGCGATCCCGCTGTCGAGATCGCGCCGCTCTACGGTGCGCTCGACCAGGCCGAGCAGGACCGGGCCGTGCTGCCGGCGCCGCCCGGCCGGCGCAAGGTCGTGCTCGCCACGGCCATCGCCGAGACCTCGCTGACCATCGAGGGCGTGCGCGTGGTGATCGATTCAGGCCTGGCGCGGGTGCCGCTTTACGAGCCCGATATCGGCGTCACCCGCCTCGTCACCCAGCGCGCCAGCCGCGCCGCCTGCGACCAGCGCCGCGGCCGCGCCGGGCGGACTGAAGCAGGCATCTGCTACCGGCTCTGGGAGGAGGCCGGCAATGGTGCGCTCGAGGCCTTCGCCCGGCCCGAAATCCTCTCGGCCGACCTCGCGCCGCTGCTGCTCGACTGTGCCGCCTGGGGCGTCACCGACCCCGCCACCCTCGCCTTCCTCGACACGCCGCCGGCGCCGGCGCTGAAGGAGGCCCGCACCCTGCTCGCCGATCTCGGCGGGCTCGACCCCGATGGCCGTATCACCGCCGCCGGAACGGCGTTGCAGGCGCTGCCCTTGCCGCCGCGCCTCGCCCATATGGTGACCGGCGCCGCGGCCTTCGGCGAGGCCGGGCGGGCGGCGCTGCTGGCGGCGCTGCTGGTCGAGCGCGGGCTCGGCGGCGAGGCGCTCGATCTCGCCGAGCGGCTCGAACGCTTCGAGCGCGAGCGCGGCGGCCGCGCCGGCGAGATGCGCCGCCTCGCCGAGGGCTGGGCCCGGCAGGCGACGGCGAAAGTGCCGAAGGGCGGCGAGCGCGCGCTCTCGCCCGGTTTCCTGCTGGCGCTCGCCTTCCCCGATCGCGTCGCCAAGGCGCGCCAGCCGGGCTCCGGCCAGTACCTGCTCGCCAATGGTCGCGGCGCGGCGCTGGAGCCGGGCCAGAGGCTGGCACGCGAACCCTTCCTCGTCATCGGCGAGATGACCGGCAGCGCGGCGCAGGCACGCGTCCTGAGCGCCGTCGCCATCGCCGAGGCCGAGATCGTCGAGCTCGCCGCGTCCGGCCTGATTCGCACGGTTCTGTCCGAACAGGCGGAGACGGTGTTCGACCGCACGGCGAAGGCGCTGCGCGCCCGCGCCAGCCGCCGCTTCGGCGCGCTGGTCCTGGCCGAGCGGCCCCTGCCGGTCGAGGCTTCGGCCGAGAACGCCGCGGTGCTCGCCAAAGGCATCGCCGCCATCGGCATCGACGCCCTGCCCTGGAGCCGGGCGCAGGCGCAGTTGCGCGAGCGCGTCGCCTTCCTGCGCGCAGCCGAGGGGCCGGACGGCGGCTGGCCGGACCTTTCCGATCAAGGGCTGGCGGAAGGCGCGGCCGACTGGCTCGCACCGCACATCGTCGGCCGCACCTCGCTTGCCGCGATCACGCCGGCCGATCTCGACGGCGCGCTGGCCGCGCTGCTGCCCTGGGATCTGAAGCGCCGGCTCGACGCCGAGGCGCCGACGCATTTTTCCGCGCCGACCGGCTCGCAGCTTGCCGTCGACTATGGCGCCGAGGCCGGGCCGACGATCTCGGTTCGGGTACAGGAGCTGTTTGGCCTGGCGCGGCATCCGGCGCTTGCCGGCGGGCGCGTGCCGCTGGTGCTGGAGCTGCTCTCGCCGGCGCATCGGCCGATCCAGGTGACTCGCGATCTGCCGGGCTTCTGGCGCGGCTCCTGGGCGGAGGTGAAGGCGCAGATGAAGGGGCGCTATCCGCGCCATCCCTGGCCGGACGATCCGGCGGCCGCGCCACCGACGATGCGCGCCAAGCCGCGCGGGACGTGAAGGCGCCACGCGTCATTCCGGGGCGGGCCGAAAGGCCTGAGCCCGGAAGCCATGACCACGACGCTTGCCGTCATTGCGAGGTGGCTTCAGCCGGCGAAGCAATCCAGGAGCGGCAGGTCGCGGCGGCAGGTCCCCCTAGATTGCTTCGCTGCGCTCGCAATGACGAGGGAAACGCTGGAGGCAACGTGTTCATGGGTTCCAGGCTCTTCGCTGCGCGAAGCCCCGGGAATGACGCGCCTGTTCGGCGTCAGCCGCCGAACAGGCGCTCCAGGAAGTTCTTCTCCTGCGGCGGCGGCGGGACCCAGGCGCGGTCGCCTTGGGGCGCGGGCTGCGACGGACGCGGCGCGACCCCGGCGACAGGCTCGCCTTGCTCGAAGATCGATTTCGGGCCGCTATGCCAGAGCCCGCCCGGCAGCGGTGCCGGCTGCTGGCCGGCATGGGCGGCCTTCATGAACCGGCTCCAGATCTCGCCCGGCAGGCCGCTGCCATAGACCCGCTTCATCGCGCTGTTGTCGTCATTGCCCAGCCAGACCGCGGTCACCAGCCGGGCGCTGAAGCCGACGAACCAGGCATCGCGGAAATCCTGCGTCGTGCCCGATTTGCCACCCATCTCCCAGCCCGGCAGATTGGCCTTGCTGCCGGTGCCGCGCACCATGGTCTCGTGGAACATGGTGTTCATCATCGAGAGGATCTGCGGCTTCACCACCTCGCCGAAGCCCGAGCCCTTGCGGGCGTAGAGCACCTTGCCGGTGAGCGTCTTCACTTCGCGGATGACATAGGGCAGCACGCCGTTGCCGCCATTGGCGAAGGTCGCAAAGGCGCTGGTCAGCTCGATCGGCGTCACCTCCGAGGTGCCGAGCGCCAGCGAGGGGTTGGCCTGCAGCGCCGAATTGATGCCGAGGCGCTGGGCGACGCGCACCACCTCCCGGGGGCCGACCTCCTGGTTGAGCTTGACGGCGATGGTGTTGAGCGACAGGGCGAAGGCGGTCTGCAGCGTCACCGGGCCGCGATAGGTGCGGCTGTTGTTCTCCGGCTGCCAGCCCTTGATCGAGACCGGCGAATCGTCGCGGATCGCGTCGGGCGTCAGGCCGCTCTCCAGCGCCGCCAGATAGACGAAGGGCTTGAAGGCCGAGCCCGGCTGGCGCTTGGCCGCCGCGGCGCGGTTGAACTGGCTCTTGGTGTAGTCGCGCCCGCCGATCAGCGCGCGCAGCGCCCCGTCCGGCGCCATCGAGACGACCGCGCCCTGGCTGACGTTCTGCTTGGCGCCCTGCGCGTTCAGCGCCTCGACCAGCATGGTCTCGGCATTGGCCTGCAGCTTCGGGTCGAGGGTGGTGAGGACGGTGACGTCGCCCTCGATCGCGCCGATGAAATCGTCGAGCACGTCCATGACGTAGTCGGCGGCGTAGTTGACCGAGCCGGCGCCGACGCGCTCGGCCGCCTCGGCCGGCGCGACCAGTGCGCTCTTGGCGGCGGCCTGCGAGATCAGGCCTTGGTCGGCCATGGCCGAAATGACGAGATGGGCTCGTTTCTCCGCCGCTTCGGGGTTACGGTTGGGCGCCAGGCGCGAGGGTGCCTGGACGAGGCCGGCCAGCATCGCCGCCTCGGCGATGGTGACCGAGCGCGCCGACTTGTTGAAATAGCGCTGGGCGGCCGCCTCGACGCCATAGGCGCCGGAGCCGAAATAGACCCGGTTGAGATAGAGCTCGAGGATCTGGTCCTTGCTGTAGGTCCGCTCCAGCCAGAGCGAGAGGATCGCTTCCTGGATCTTGCGCGCCGCGGTGCGTTCCTGGGTCAGGAACAGGTTCTTGGCGAGCTGCTGGGTCAGGGTCGAGCCGCCCTGCACGCCGCCGCTCCGCGACAAGTTGTTGACCATGGCGCGGGTGAGGCCGATCGGGTCGATGCCGAAATGCTCGTAGAAGCGCTTGTCCTCGATGGCGACGAAGGCGTTCGGCAGGTAGGGCGGCACCTCGCCGAGCGTGATGGTGCGCCCGCCGGTCTCGCCGCGATTGGCCAGCAGCGATCCATCCGCCGCCAGGATCGCGATGTTCGGCGGCCGCTTCGGCACGGTGAGCTGGTGGATCGGCGGCAATTGCGCGGCGTGATAGGCGACCAGCCCGCCGAGCCCGAGCACGGCCCAGAGCCCGCAGACGATGCCCCAGTAGAACAGCCGGCCGAAGAAGGAGCCGCGCTTGCGACGCTGCTGGCGGCCACCGCGCCCTTCGGTCTTCTGGCGGCGCGGTTGCTGGCGCGGTGCCACCCGGTTCGTTCCTCCGCGATAGGGGCGGTCCTCGGCTGACAGGCGCAGTTCGTCGTCGTCGCGCTCGTAATCGTCGCGCGCGGGTTCGAATGAGGGCTCGCGCCGCTCTCCGCTCCGTCTCGTCCGGTCGTTCATTCCGCCCCGTTCAGGCCCCATGGCAGGCTCGTGACAGTTGAGCCGGCCAATTTCCAGACAGGATTCAAACATGGCGCTTTTAAGGGGGGGTTAAGCGCCAGTCGCAGCATCGCTAGAGCCGGATGATTTCAGATGGAATCGCGAAGCGCTTCCATCTGAAATCTGAATCCGTCTCTTATCAAAAGCTTGGAGCAGGATTCATGCGAAAAACCGGTTCCCACTTTTTCGCATCCTGCTCGAGCGAGGGGCGAAGTTTCCGGCGTGTGGCGGATTTGCCGCCCCCAGCCCCTACCGCCCTGCAAACGAGAATGTGAATTGATTGTCCACGGCGAGCCGACAACAACCCCGGAGCAGGAACTCTGCTTCTTTGCCAGCAAAGACAAGCGCTTGGAACAAATTACTCCAATTCTAGCCTGAACCGGAAAGTCATTCTCGCATGCAAGCCCTGAACTCCCTCGGCCGTTACGCGCCACAAACCCTTGCTCTGCTGCGCATCGTCACGGCACTGATCTTCATCGCACATGGCACGCAAAAGCTGTTCGGCTTCCCGGCTGCGCCGGCCAGCGGGCTGCCCGCGATGTTCACGCTGTTCTGGTTCGGCGCGATCCTGGAGGCGTTCGGCGGGCTCCTGATCCTGGTCGGGCTGTGGACACGCCCGGTCGCCTTCATCCTTTCGGGCCAGATGGCCTATGCCTACTGGTTGTTCCATGCCCCGCGCAGCGTCTATCCGCTGCTGAACGGCGGCGATGCGGCCATCCTCTACTGCTTCATCTTCCTCTACCTCGTCTTCGCCGGCGCTGGCGCCTGGGCGCTCGACAACCGCTCGAAGGGCTGAAGCGGCTTCGCCTCCCTATTGAGGCTCGTCATTCCGGAGCGGCGCTGCTGCGCGGCTTGTCCGGAATGAAGGCGCCGAGAAACAGAAAAAGCCCGCCCTCCTCGCGGAGGGCGGGCTTTTCGTCGTTTCAGGTCGAGATGCTCAGACCGCGGCCGAGATCCAGCGCGAGAGATCGCTCTTGGGCGCCGCGCCGACCTTCTGCGAGGCCAGCTTGCCGTCCTTGAACAGCATCAGGGTCGGGATCGAGCGGATGCCGAACTGGGCCGGGATCGCCTGGTTCTCGTCGACGTTCATCTTCACGATCTTGACCTTGCCGCCGAGCTCGCCGGCGATCTCCTCGAGCGCCGGGCCGATCATCCGGCAGGGGCCGCACCATTCGGCCCAGAAATCCACCACCACCGGCTCGGTCGCGTTGAGGACATCGGCCTCGAAGCTCGCATCGGTCACTTTCGTCGTCGCCATGGCCATCGCCTTTCGATTCGCGAGGCGGCTTGCGCGCCGCCATTCGCCTGCGAAGCTATGAACGGGCGCAGGCAGGGTCAAGGCTGGCTCACCTCACGGTGAAGCAGGGCTACCCTGCCAATGCCGCCAGGGCGGCGTCGAGTTCGGCGGCCGTCGGCTCGAGCACGGTCAGGGTCGCGGTGTAGATCGCCAGCGCCCGGACGCGCCGGCCGGGATAGATCTCGCCGATCAGCCGGCGATAGACGGCAAGCTGCGCCAGCGTGGTCGCCGGCAAGGCGGCAGCGTCCTTCGGCGGGCGCGCCGCGGTCTTGAAATCGGCGATCAGCACCTCGTCCGGCGTCGCTGCCAACCGGTCGATCCGGCCGATGACCGGCCGCCTCTGCCCGCCCGGCAGGGTGACTTCGCCGGCAAGCGGCGCTTCGGCGAGACTGCCCGCTGCAAACAGCGCCGCCAGTTCCGGCTGCTCGATCAGGGCCAGGGCGTCGGCGCAGATGCGCTGACGCCGCTCGGCCGAAAGGTTGCTGCCGCGCGCTTCCGCCAGGGCCCGCGCGGTGTCGCGGCGCCTTTCGGCCGGCATCTCGGGCAGGAGCTGGAGCAGCAGATGCGCCAGCCGCCCGGCCGCGGCGGCTTCGGCGAGGAACGGTCCGTCGGCCGGCCGCGCGGCCGCGTCGGCGGCGCCGAGCGCGTTGGAGGGCCGCAGCGGCGGCAAGGCGTCGTGCTCGGCCAAGGCCGTGCGGGCGAGCCAGCCCGGTGCCGCGGCGCGAGCCGGCGCGGCCTGCGCTTCCGGCGCCGCCTGCGCCTGCGGCTGCGAGACCATGAAGCGCCGGACCATGCCCTCGCCATCGGGCGCGGCGACCTCGCTTAGGCCGCTTGCGGAGGCGGCGAGCCCGAGCGCGGCCATGGCGTACCAGGAGCCCTCCGGCGCCTCGCCCTTGGCCTGCACGCCGCACAGGATCAGCCGCTCCTCGGCCCGCGTCATCGCGACATAGAGCAGACGGTGATGCTCCTCGATCATTTGCGCGACGATTTCATCCTTCGCGCCGCGCGTCGCAGCCGAATCGCCGGCTTTTGCCGGCGCCCAGATCGGCACCGGCACGCTGCCCGGCGCTTCGACGCCGATCAGCTTCGGCAGCCGCCGCTCGCCGGGAACCGGGCCGAGATCGGCGAGGATCACCACCGGCGCCTCCAGCCCCTTCGAGCCGTGCACCGTCATCACCCGGACCTCGCCGGCGCTGGCCGAGAGGTCGCGCTTCACCTGCGTCGCGACGGCACCGATATGGTGCAGGAAGCCGGCGAGCGAAGGCCCGTAGCGCCGCTCATGGTCGAGCGCGGCGCTGAGGAAAGCGTCGAGCGCGTCGCCGGCTTCCGGCCCCAGTCTTGCCAGTGCCAGGCTGCGCCCGCCTCCGGGACCGAGCAGGCCGGCGAAGAAGCGGAACGGGCCGTTGCGTCCGGCATCCTCGGCGAGTTCGGTCAGCCTTGCCTCGATCGCCGCATAGCGCGGCTCGTTCTCCGCCGCGGCCTGGAAGGCCTCGCGCAGCGATCCCTTCCGTTCCGGGGCGAAGCGCAGCAGGTCGTCGTCGGCGAGGCCGAAAAGCGGCGTCTTCAGCGTGATCGCCAGCGAAAGATCGTCCTGCGGCAGCAGGATGGCGCGGCCGAGCGCGACCAGGTCCTCGACGGCCGGGTGCTCGGCGAGCGTCAGTCGGTCGCGCCCGGCGACGGGCACGTTGCGATCCTTCAGCGCCTTGACGATCGCCTCGAACAGCGCGCCGCGCTGGCGCAGCAGGATCATCACATCGCCCGGCTTGAACGGCCGGCCGAGATCGTCGCGGCCGGCATCCTGCCAGCGCTTCAGCACCTCGGCGATGCGGGCGGCGAGCTTGACCAGCCCGGCGCGGCGCTCCGGCGCGTCGACCGGCGTCGTCCAGGCATCGGGCTTTTCGCCGGCATCGTCGGCGGAGATCGGCCAGAGATCGACGGCGCCGATCGCCGCCTGCCTGACCGTGTCGTGCCGCTCGGGGCCGGCCCCGCCATCGAAGACCAGCCCGCGCCAATGCGCTTCCGGCGCGAAGACGGCATCGACCGCCTGCATGATGTCGGGCGCCGAGCGGAAGGAGGTGTTGAGGCTGATCGGCGCGAAGCGCTGCTTGGCTTCGCGCAGGCGCTGGCCGAGCCTCGCCCGCTCCTCGCCGAAATGCCGTGGCGCGGCGCCCTGGAAGCCGTAGATCGACTGCTTCTCGTCGCCGACGACGAAGACGGTGCGCGGCCGCCTGAGCTCGCGCGCGCCTTCGCCGGCCGAGAATTCCTCGGCGAGGCGGCGCAGGATCGCCCATTGCGCCGCGCTGGTGTCCTGCGCCTCGTCGAGCAGGATGTGGTCGATGCCGGCGTCGAGCTTGTAGAGCGCCCAGGCCGGGTCGACCCGGTCGAGCAGCGAGCGCGTCTTGCCGATCAGATCGTCATAGTCGAGCAGCGAGCGCTGCGCCTTGAGGCGCTGATAGGCGGAAAGGATATGCGTCACCAGCACGGCGAGCGCATTGCTGCGTTCGCGCACCGCGATGGCGTTGAGCTG
>NZ_JAKFED010000167.1:0-1687 GCF_036675845.1 Allobosea sp.
GACGCCGCAGGACCTGGCCCTGCTCGATGCCCGCCGCGGCGTCGCCATGTTCAGGAAGGTCGAGGTGCCGATCCTCGGCATCGTCGAGAACATGAGCTATTTCGTCTGCCCGGAATGCGGCCATCGCTCCGACATCTTCGCCCATGGCGGGGCGCGGCACGAGGCGGAGCGGCAGGGCGTGCCCTTCCTCGGCGAGATTCCGCTGGCGATGCCGATCCGCGAGACCTCCGATGGCGGCCGGCCGATCGTCGCCAGCGACCCCGACAGCGCCCATGCCAAGGCCTATCTCGCGATCGCGCGTCAGGTTCAGGCGGGCTTGAGCGGACCGGCGCGCGCGGCGCCGCGCATCGTCGTCGAGTAGCGCGGAGCCCCTCGACACCGCTCCATCGTCATTGCGAGGAGCGAAGCGACGAAGCAATCCAGGGGGACGTCGAGCGAGCCCTTCTGGATTGCTTCGCTTACTGTTCAGTCCGGGGAGATCGCTTACAGCTGTTCGGGGAGATGGATGACACCTTTTGAGGGGTTTTGGATGGGCCTTTTGGAGGGCCGTCCATGCCGTGGCTGGAGGTATCGTCCATGGATCAGCGCCGCGAGTTCGTGCGGCTTGCGCAGCAGGAGGGCGTGAACCGGCGGGAGCTGTGCCGGCGGTTCGGGATCAGTGCGCAGACCGGGTACAAATGGCTGCGCCGGCACGCGGCGGGCGACGAGGAGCTGGCCGACCGCTCGCGCCGGCCGCAGACGAGCCCGGGGCGCAGCGCGGCGGCGATCGAGGCGCGGGTGGTCGGGCTGCGCGAGGCCCATCCGGCCTGGGGCGCCCGCAAGATCGCGCGCTGCCTGGCGCGGGCCGGGCATGCGGTTCCGGCGGTCTCGACGGTGCATGCGATCCTGCGCCGGCATGGGCTGGTCGCACCGCCCGCCGGCCAGCCGGGCCAGCCCTATCGGCGCTTCGAGATGGCGGCGCCGAACCTGCTCTGGCAGATGGACTTCAAGGGCCATGTCGGGCTCGGCGACGGCCAGGCCTGCCATCCGCTGACGGTGATCGACGATCATTCGCGCTTCGCCCTGTGCCTGGCCGCCTGCGCCGACGAGCGCGGCGCCACGGTCCAGGCGCATCTGGAGCGGGTCTTTCGCCGCTATGGCCTGCCCGAAGCGCTCTTCGTCGACAATGGCGGGCCCTGGGGCTACACCCAGGCCGAGCCCTGGACCAGGCTCGGCGTCTGGCTGCTCAAGCATGGCGTCGGCGTGATCCACGCCAGGCCCTATCATCCCCAGAGCCGCGGCAAGAACGAACGCTTCCACCGCTCGCTCAAGGCCGAGGTCTTCGCCTGCGCCCGCTTCCAAAACCTCGCCGGCGCCCAGCGCGCCCTCGAGCGCTGGCGCGATGTCTACAATCTCGAGCGCCCCCATGAGGCGCTGGGCCTCGCGGTGCCCGCCAGCCGCTACCGGCCGAGCAGCAGGGCCATGCCCGACCGCACGCCCGAGATCGCCTATGACACGCACGAGATCGTCCGCACCGTCTCCTCGACCAAAGCCTATGTCAGCTTCAAGGGCCGCCTCTGGAAAGTCCCCCAGGCCTTCTGCGGCGAACGCCTCGCCATCCGCCCCCGCTCAACCGATGGACGCTACGGCGTCTTCTTCGCCGCCCACCGCATCGCGACCATCGACTTGACCGACACCCAAACCGTCA
>NZ_JAKFED010000136.1:0-8723 GCF_036675845.1 Allobosea sp.
GTATTCGATCGCGTCCTCGGCGGTGGAGATGCCGCCGCAGCCGATCACCGGGATCTTCACCGCCTTGGCGCATTGGAAGACCTGGCGCAGCACGATCGGCTTGATCGCCGGTCCCGAGAGCCCACCCATGATGTTGCCGAGGCAGGGCTTGAAGGTCTTCAGGTCGATCGCCATCGACAGGATGGTGTTGGCGACGACGACCGCATCGGCCCCGGCTGCCTCGGCGGCGCGCGCCACCTCGGGCACGTCTCCGGTATTGGGCGTGAGCTTGACCCAGAGCGGCAGGTTCGTCGCCTCGCGGAGCTGGCGCGTCACCTTTTCGGTCGATTCGGCGCGCATGGCGAAGGCCTTGCCGTCCTCCTCGATGTTCGGGCAGGAGATGTTGGCCTCGATCGCTGCGATGCCGGGGATCGAGAGCTCGGCCGCCAGGCTGGCGAAGCCCTCCGCCGTCGGCGCCGAGATGCTGACCACCAGCGGCGTGTCGTAGGCGGCGTAATGCGGCATCGTCTCCTCGACGAAATAGCGCACGCCCCGGGACGGGATGCCGATGGCGTTGATCAGCCCGCCCGGCCGCTCGACCACCCGCGGCAGCGGGTTGCCGGCGCGCAGCTCGCGCGTGATCGTCTTGGTGACGAAGGCGCCGAGCCGGTTGAAGTCCATCACCTTCTCCAGCCCCTCGGCGAAGGTGCCGGACGCCGGCATGACCGGATTGCGCAGGGTCAGGCCGCCGATGGCGACGGAGAGGTCGACCTCGGAGTTCGTACTCATGGCAGCACTCATGGCAGCGCCTCCATCAGGTCGAAGACCGGCCCGTCCCAGCAGACGCGCCGGTGGACGATCTCGCCATTGACGTTGAAGTCGCGCACGCAGCAGTAGCAAAGCCCGATTCCGCAGGCCATCTGCTGCTCCATCGCGACCTGTCCGGGCAGGCCGAACTCCTGCGCCAGCCGCTGCTGGACGCGCATCAGCCGGCTCGAGCCGCAGGTGAAGAAGGCATCGCAGGCCCCGTCGGCGATGAGGCGGCGCAGGATGCGCTCGACATTGGCCGGGCCGCTGGTCGATTCGGAATCGGTGACGGCGATGACGTCGGCACCGTGACGGTGGAACAGGTCGACCGAGACCATCAGGTCGGGCCGGCGGGCGCTGAAGATCGCGGTGACGCGCGTTCCGTTGGCCTTGGCCGCCTTGGCCAGCGGCGCGAGCGTCGCCAGCCCGGCGCCACGCCCGACCGCGACGATGCTGCGCCAGGCCGGATCGAGCGAAAAGCCCGAGCCGAGCGGCCCCATGATGTCGAGCCGGTCGCCGACCCGCAGCGTATCGAGGCCGCGCGTGCCGGCGCCGGCCACCTTGTAGAGGAACTCGACCCGGCGCTTTTCCGGATCGGCCCCGTAGAGGCTCATCGGCCGGCGCAGGAAGGGCTGCTCGCCGGCCGGCTGCGGGCAGAGCAGCTGGAAGAACTGCCCGGGCTGCGCCGCCGCAGCTTCGGCGCTGCAGCCGACGACGAGGTGCCGGTATTCGCCATTGACCGCCTCATGCGAGACGATTTCGGCCAGTTCGGCGACCACGCTGGCCTTCCAGGAAGCGCAGGAGCCGGAGGCTCCCGCGCTGCCGGACGGAGCGGCGAGCGCGCTTTGATGAAGCGGTTGCATCGACATGGCTCGCTCCATGGCTTCGTTCCCTTGGCCGCTCAGTCGAGCTCGGCGCCGCGGCGCTCGGGGATCAGCAGCCACATGGCGATGATGTCGAGCACGTAGAGTGTCGCCAGCAGGCCGATCGCGAGCTCGAAGCTGTAGGCCGCCGCGATCGCACCCACGACCACCGGGCCGAAGCCGCCGACGCCGCGCCCGATATTGAACAGCACGTTCTGGGCGGTGGCGCGGGCCGTGGTCGGGAACAGCTCGCTGATCAGCGCGCCATAGCCGCCGAGCATGCCGTTGACGAAGAAGCCCATCACGGCGCCGCCGATCAGCAGCTGGATCGGGTCGACCAGCCGCGAATAGACCACGACCATCACCGCCGCGCCGAGCATGTAGCCGAAGAAGGCCGGACGCCTGCCGATGCGATCGGCGATATGGCCGAAGGCGAAGATGCCGAGCGCCATGCCGGCGATGGTCACCGAGGTCCAGACGGCCGACTGCGTCAGGGCGAAGCCGAAGCGGGTCGCCAGATAGTTCGGCAACCAGATCATCACCCCGTAATAGCCGAAGTTCTGGACCGAGCAGAGGATGACCATGCCGAGGCTGAGCTTGGTGGTGTCCCAGTCCTTGACCAGCGTGCGCAGCGAGGACTCCTTGGGCTTGTCCTTGGTGCGGGCGACGAAGACCTCGGGCTCATGCAGCGAATGACGGATGAAGTAGGCGGCGACCGCCGGCAGGATGCCGATGGCGAACATGCCGCGCCAGCCGATCGTCGGCAGCAGCAGCGGCGTCGCGATCGCGGCGGCGAGCACGCCGAGCTGCCAGCCGAGGCCGACATAGGAGGAGGCGCGGGCGCGCTTCGAGGCCGGCCAGGCCTCGGCGACCAGCGCCATGCCGATGCCGAATTCGCCGCCGAGGCCGAGGCCGGCGATGGTGCGGTAGGCCAGCAGGTCCCAATAGCCCTGCGCGAGAGCGCACATGCCGGTGAAGACGGCGAAGAGCACGATGGTCCAGGTCAGCACGCGCACGCGGCCGAGCCGGTCGGACAGCATGCCGAAGCCGATGCCGCCGATGACGGCGCCGATCAGCGTCGCGGTGACCAGCGAGGCGCCCTGCGCCGGGGTCAGGTTCAGATCGGCCGAGATCGCCCGCAGCATGAAGCCGAGGATCAGCAGATCGAAGCCGTCCATGGCGTAGCCGATGGCCGAGCCCCAAAGGGCCTTCCTGGCCTTGCTGTCGACCACGGTTGGAGCGGAATAGGCGATGGAGCCGGCGGTTGCGGCCTGGTTGTCACTCACGGCTGAGTTCCCCTGTCTTGCTTTTGACGATGTGCACTGGAACGCAAAAGCATCAGGGCACGCATGGCGCGTGCCACTGCCTGCCGGTCCTGGAGTTTGGGCGCGCACCCATCTTCTCCGGACGCTTCTGCGTCACTTGACGACCGGCCTCCTGGGCCCGCCGCGAGAAGCTCGCCGCAGCGCAGGACATAGCCCTCCGCGCCGCACGGCTGCATGATTGTCACGCTCCTATCTCATTTGCAATATCAAATCTCAATTTTGCGACACTTTTGGCAAGCCCGGAATTTCCACGGGATCAGCCCCGGCCGGCCCGATTCAGGGATTGACCTCGACCGTCAACACGCTGAGAAGGGGCCGTTTGCGAGCCCGACATTGCCCCGCCCGAACGCCGAAGCCGGCGAACGATGGCGCTCAGCCCTGGAGAACGAGACCATGCCGAACCTCTATACGCCGGTCGACAGGGCCGCCATCGCCCAGGAAGCGGCGAAGATGCTGCTGGAGATCAAGGCGGTCCACTTCTACAGCGACAAGCCCTTCTTCTTCACCTCCGGCTGGGCGAGCCCGGTCTATATCGACTGCCGCAAGATCATCTCGTACCCCCGCCTGCGCGCCGCCCTGATGGATTTCGCGGTGGCGACGATCGTGCGCGATATCGGCTACGAATCGATCGACAATGTCGCCGGCGGCGAGACGGCCGGCATCCCCTTCGCGGCCTGGATCTCCGACCGGATGATGCTGCCGATGCAGTATGTGCGCAAAAAGGCCAAGGGCTTCGGCCGCAATGCCCAGATCGAGGGCGAGGTCGTCGCCGGGGCGCGCACCCTGCTCGTCGAGGATCTCGCCACCGACGGCCGCAGCAAGGTCAATTTCTGCCAGGCGCTGCGCGATGCCGGCGCGACGGTCGATCATTGCTTCGTGCTGTTCTACTACGACATCTTCCCGAAGAGCCGCGAGCTGATGCAGGAGCTCGGCGTCAACCTGCACTACCTCACCACCTGGTGGGACGTGCTCAAGGTCGCCAAGGCGAGCGGGCATTTCGAGGCCAAGATTCTCGACGAGGTCGAAAGCTTCCTGAACGAGCCGGCCAAATGGTCGGCCGCGCATGGTGGCATCTCCGATTTCGGCCAGGCCAAGCAGGCCTGAGCGAGCGGGCCGATGCGCCTGCTCCTCGACCGCGCGCGCGGTCGCCTCGGCGACGACCGTGGCGGGAGCTTCGACCCCGCCACGCGGCAATGGCAGCCGGCTGCCGAAGCCGCGGGCGGCGAGCCGGCCTCACCGCTGCAGGCGCTGCTCTGGCTCCAGCGCGAGAGCGGCCGGCCGCTGCGCACGCCGGTGGCGGTGATCGGCACCAGGACGCCGACGTCGGCCCAGTCGCAGGCCGCTGAGCAAACCGGCCTCCTGCTCGCCCGGCATGGCGTCACGGTGCTGTGCGGCGGCCGTTCCGGCGTGATGGAGGATGTCTGCCGCGGCGTCGCTGCCGGCGGCGGCCTCTCGATCGGGCTTTTGCCCGACACCGAGCCCGAGGCGGCCAATGCTCACGTCACCGTTCCGCTCGCGACCGGAATCGGCGTCGCCCGCAACGCGCTGATCGCGCGGGCGGCGCATTGCCTGATCGCGATCGGCGGCGGCTACGGCACGCTCTCGGAGATCGCCTTCGCGCTGCAGTTCGGGCGGTCGGTCTTCCTGCTGGAAGGCGCGCCGGCGGTGGCGGGAGCCACGAATTGTGCGAACCCGGACGAAGCCCTCGAATGCGTCGCCCGCACCGTTCTGCGCCTGCCGGCCTCAGACGCGCCTTGAGGCTGCCTTCGGCGGGCGCTCGGCCGTGGCGCCGGAGCGCGCCAGCACGGCGCGCAGCACCGCGCCGGCATCGCTGCTCTTCAGCGCCCGGCGCCAGAGATCCTCGGCCAGCGCCTCATAGAGCCGGACCGGCTGCTCGTCGGCGGTGAGCATGGCGATGCCGGAGCGGATGTTCGGCAGTTCGCCGCCGAGCCGGAACGGGCTGAGGCCGAGCAGCGTCTTCTCCGAGGTCCGGAAGAGCTGGAAGTTCATGTTCGGCAGCGTCTCCTCGATCAGCCCGATCTGGATGCCCATCGGCTCGCTCTCGATCAGGACCAGCAGATGCTCGACCTCCGCCCGCGCCGCCAGGCGCCGCCGGGCGAGTTCGGCCTCGGAGAGATTGAAGCGGCCGACGATGCCGAGCTTCAGCCAGCGCTCGATCTCGAGGACGTTGACGAAGTTGACGACGCTCAGCCGCCGGCGCTGGCGCGCCTTGCGGCGCTCGTCGAGGATGGCGATGACCGCGTCGATCTCGCCCTCGGCCTTCTCCCGGTCGTCGATATGCGGCGGCAGCGCCTCGACCAGCGTCCGCCGGAGATAGCCGGCATAGTCGCCGGAGGTGAGCAGATAGGAGAGCGGCGGGAAATGGGCGACGACCTGGTCCGCCTGTTCCTCGATCTGCCGCATGCGCTCGAAATAGGCGACGGGGCTGGCATAGTACTCGACGCCCGCCCCGAGCAGCGAGGCGACGGTCGTCTCCAGCACGCTCGCCAGCCGCTCCAGCGTCTCGATCTTGACGACGCCGCCACTCTCGATGCGGTAGACCGCGGCGCGCGAAATGCCGAGCCGCTCGGCGACCTCCTCGGCCAGGAGCCCGCGCCCGAGCCGGTAGGCCTTCAGCCTACTGCCGATCTCGTCGAAGCTAATAGCCATCGGATCGGCCCTGTCGTCCTTAGAGACGGATTCAGATGTCAGATGGAATCATGGAATGATCCCATCTGACATCTGAATCCGTCTCTCATCAAAGGGTTAGAGCAGGATTCTTGCGAAAAACCGGTTTCCACTTTTTCGCATCCTGCTCTAGAATCTCAGATTTTAGACAAGCTAGCTCAATTCGAACCCGATGCGAAGCCGTCGCGACCGATCGAGGATGCAGAGACGGCTCCGGAACCGGGGCCGCGAGCTCCGGTTCTCGGGTGGATCAATCGCGGCGGCGCAGGAGATAGGCGTCCATGATCCAGCCATTGGCGGCGCGCGCCTCGGCACGGAGCCGCTTGATCTCCTCGGCGACCTCGGAGAGCCGGCCGGAGGCGAGGATCTCGTTCTTTGCACCGAGATAGGCGCCCCAGTAGATGTCGAAGCCCTCGGGCGCGATCCCGGCGAAGGCCTGCTCGCCATCGAGCATGACGACGACGCTGCCCTGATCCTCCGGAAAGCCGGCTTCGACCAGCTTCCTGCCGGTGGTGATCAGCACCGGCTCGCCGATGCGGTTGAGCACGACACGATGCGCCGCCGCCAGGGCCTGGACGCTGCTGATGCCGGGGACGACATCGTAGTCCAGCGCAAAGCCGCGGGCGCGGACCGCCTCGACGATCCGCAGCGTGCTGTCGTAGAGCGCCGGATCGCCCCAGACGAGCAGGCCGCCGACCTCGCTTTCGCCGAGTTCCTCGGCGAACAGGCGCTCATAGGCCTGCGCGAGCTCGGCATGCCAGTCGTCGACGCTGCCGCGATAATCCGAGCCGGCCGGGGCGCGCTGCGGGATGCGGAGCGGGACCATGCGATAGCCCGGCCGCTCGATGAAGCGCCGGCAGATCTCCTCGCGCAGTTCGCGCAGCGCCGCCTTTTCCGCGCCCTTGTCCGGCACGAAGAAGACATCGACCTCGTTCAGCGCCCTGACCGCCTGGAGCGTCAGATGCTCCGGGTTGCCGGCACCGATGCCGATGATCCTGATCCTGCGCATGGGTTCCTCGCGGCTGGGCCGAGTGATGCGCCGCGCTTAGCACGAACCCGTGGCTGCGCGTCATGCTCGGGCTCGACCCGAGCATCCCTTGCGGGAGATTCTCGGGTCTGCGCTTCGCTTCGCCCGAGAATGACGCTTGGGTGCGCTCCCTACCCCAGCAGGTTCCGGATCGTGCGCATGAAGACGCGGGCACCGGGCGCGATCAGCGCGTTGGGGAAATCATAGTCCGGGTTGTGCAGCGGCGGCGTCGCCTCGCCGGAGCCGAGCAGGAACATCGCCGATTTGGAGCTTCGGCCGAAGAGGCCGAAATCCTCGGAGCCGCGCTGCGGCGCGGTCTCGTCATGGCCGATCTTCTCGTCGTCGAGCGCGCGGCGCAGCTGCGCCACCGCCTCGGCATCGTTCTCGCAATGATGGAAGACGTCGAAATAATCCATCGCGACCGAGAGCCCGCCGGTGGAGGCCGCCTCGCGCGCCAGCGCCTCGGCCTCCGCGCAGAGCGAGCCCATCAGCCCGTCGTTCAGCGTCCGCAGCGTCACCCAGATCTCGGCGCGGCCGGGCGTGATGCCGAAGGCGGGCTCGCCCATGCTGGCATGGGTCACGGTGACGAGGCGGTAGTTCGCGTCGAGCGCGCCGCCCGGCCCAAGCGCCGTCAGCTCCGGCAGCAGGCGGGCCAGCGCCCGCATCGGCGAGATCGCATGCTCCGGCGTCGCAGCATGCGAGGTCCGGCCGGAGAGCACGATCTTCAGGCCGCGCGAGGCGCAGTTGGCCGGCCCCTCCGAGAGCCTGACGGCGCCGAGCGGCAGGCCGGGCTTGTTGTGCAGCGAGAAGGAGAAGTCCGGCGTGAGCTCCCCGAACCTCGAATCGGCGATCACGGCCGCGGCGCCGGCGCCGGTCTCCTCGGCCGGCTGGAACATCAGGATGGCCCTGCCGCGCTGCGGCCGCTGCCGCCCGAGCCCGCGCGAGAGCGCCGCGAGGATGGTCATATGGCCATCATGGCCGCAGAGATGGCCCTTGCCCGGCACCTGCGATGAGTGCGGCGCGCCGGAAAGCTCCTCGATCGGCAGCGCATCGAGCTCGGCCCGCACCATCACCGTCGGCCCCGGCTCGCTGCCCTCGTAGATCGCCGCGACGCCATGGCCGCCGAGGCCGGTGACGACCCGGTCGGGCGCGCTCGGCGAGAGGAAGCGAACGATCATCTGCGCCGTCTCGCGCTCCTCGCCCGATATCTCCGGGGCGCGATGCAGGCCGTGCCGCAGCTCGATCAGCTCGACCATGTCGGAATTGGTGAGAAACATGCTGGCGCTTCCTCCGGGCTGCTTTGCGCTGAGGTTCACCAATGCGGCCTTCACCGCAACCCCCGAACCCGCCGCCCCCAAGCAGGCAGCCATGCACCCCGCTCAGGCCGCGAGCAGTCCCAATGCCCGCTCGATGCGCGAGCAGCCGCCGCGCGCCCTGGCCTGGCGGTAGACCCGCCGGAGCCTGCCGCTGGCATAGGAGCTGACCACGATCTCGTGGACATAGCTCTTGCGCACCACCGCCGGCGTGTTGACCAGCCGCTCGGAGATGGCACGCATGATGTCGGCGAGCTGGCGCTTGCGGCCGCGCTCGCTGGTGGCGATGTCGGCCGCGAGCAGGAGTTCGGCCGCCGCCGCATTGGCGGCGAGCATGCGCAGATCCTTGCTCGAGACCGGCAGGCCGGCAGCCTCGCGCAGATAGGCGTTGATGTCGGCGGCGCTGATGATCGCGATCGAGCCGTTCTCGTCGCGATACTGGAACAGGCGCCGGCCCGGCAGGGTCTTCAGCTGCGTCAGGGCCCGGGCGAGCGGGGCGTCGTCGCGGGCGCAGGCGATGTCCTTGCCGCCCTTGCCGCGAAAGGCGAGCGCGACCTGCCTGCCGGAGAGGGCGACATGGCGCTTGAGCAGGGTCGAGGCACCATGGCTGCCATGGCTGCGGGCATAGACCTCGTTGCCGACGCGGATATGGCAGCGGTCGATGATCGCGGCGGCGCAGGCGAGCGCCTTGTCGCGGGAAAGCTCGCGACCCTTGAGATCG
>NZ_JAKFED010000007.1:0-8666 GCF_036675845.1 Allobosea sp.
GGCATGCGCTTCACGCCCTTCGCCCGGCTGAAGCAGGAGGCGTTCCCGAGCGTCTTCCTCAAGGCGCTGGAAGCCGGGCTGGAGGCGCTGCGGCCGGGTTAAAACCCGTTCCGGCACCTCAAGCCGTCATTGCGAGTGAAGCGAAGCAATCCAGAAGGGTTCGCGCTGCGGTCCCGGGATTGCTTCGCTTCGTTCGCAATGACGATGTGGCTCGGTCCGCGGGTCAGGCCGCCGCGAGCTGCGCCCGGATCTCGCCGCGCAGGGCGTCGAGCAGCACCGGCGCACCCTCGCGCTCGACATGCCAGAAGGTCCAGCCATTGCAGGCCGGCAGGCCCTGCGCCAGCGCACCGACCTTGTGGATCGAGCCGACGGCGGGTCCGAGATTCAACGTGCCGTCGGCGCGAACGAGCGCGCTGTGGCGGCGCTTCTCGTCGAAGACGGCCTCGCCCGCCTTGACCAGCCCGGCTTCGACCAGGCTGAGGAAGGGCACGCGCGGTTCGCTGCGCTTCGACGGGGCAGTGGCGAAGGCTTCCGGTGGCAAGGGCTTGACGGCCTCGATGCGGGCGCGCGCCGCCCTGGCATAGGTCTGCTCGCGCTCGATGCCGATGAAATGCCGGCCGAGGGCCTTGGCGACGGCGCCGGTCGTGCCGGTGCCGAAGAACGGGTCGAGCACGACGTCGCCGGGATTGCTGGCCGAGAGCAGCACGCGGGCGAGCAGGGCTTCGGGCTTCTGCGTCGGATGGACCTTGGTGCCGGCGCTGTCCTTCAGGCGCTCGTCGCCGGTGCACAGCGGCAGATACCAGTCGGAGCGCATCTGCAGGTCGTCATTGCCACCCTTCAGCGCCTCGTAATGGAAGGTGTATTTCGAGCTCGCGCCGCGCGCCGCCCAGATCAGCGTCTCATGCGCATTGGTGAAGCGCCGGCCGCGGAAGTTCGGCATCGGGTTGGCCTTGCGCCAGACGATGTCGTTCAGCATCCAGAAGCCGAGATCCTGCAGGATCGAGCCGACGCGGAAGATGTTGTGATAGGAGCCGATCACCCAGAGCGCGCCGTCGGGCTTGAGCACGCGGCGGCAGGCGGTCAGCCAGGCGCGGGTGAAGGCGTCGTATTCGGCGAAGGACGAGAACTTGTCCCAGTCGTCGTCGACGGCGTCGACGAGGCTGTCGTCCGGCCGGCGCAGGTCGCCGCCGAGCTGCAGATTATAGGGCGGGTCGGCGAAGACGAGGTCGACGCTGGCCGGCGGCAGCGCCTCGATCGCCGCGACGCAGTCGCCGACGATGACCTGATCGAGGGGGAGTGCCGGGAGAAGGCCCGTTGCGGGTGGAAGGCTCTTGGCCTTCATCCGGGACTCCAGTGCAGGCCGTCCGGTACGCGAGACTTGGATCCGGACGGCGGCACTGGCGGTCCCGGTACGCGAGATACTCATGACGCCCAGACCGTTACGCAACTTCAACAGTCGCGATCTTGGGGCGGTCAGGGTAAAGGCCGGGTTTCCGGGTTGAAAAAAATGCGTGCCATTCTGGGGCTGCAGAATTTGCCTAGCTCTTTGACAAGGTTAGGGAATTCGAAACGGAAGTTAAGGAATGGTAAGCGCGGGGCGGTGCCGTGAGAGGCGTCATGCTCGGGCTTGACCCGAGCATCTCGGGCCGGAGGAGGCACGTTCCAGAACCCTTCCTTCACGGGGCTCTCGGGTCTTCGCGGCGCTCCGCCCGAGAATGACGGGCCGCGCTATGGAAGCGATTCCGCCCGCGTCCAGACGCCCTTCACCGGGGCGAAGGAATATCGGTGCGCCGGGCAGGGGCCGTGCTCCTTGAGCGCGGCGCGGTGCCGAGCCGTGCCATAGCCGACATGGCCGGCAAAGCCATAGGCCGGATAGAGCTGGCCGAGCCGCGCCATCATCCGGTCGCGCGTGACCTTGGCGACGATCGAGGCCGCCGCGATCGACGAGGTCAGCGCGTCGCCGCCGATGATCGCCTCGCAGCGGCAGGGCAGGCGGGGCGGGTCGTTGCCGTCGACGAGGACGAGGCCGGGCCGCAAGGGCAGGGCCGCCACCGCCCGGCGCATCGCCAGCAGCGTCGCCTGCCGGATGTTGATCCGGTCGATCTCGACCGCCGAGGCGCTGCCGATGCCGATGCCGAGCGCCTGGTGAAGGATGATCTTCAAGAGCGCATCGCGTTGCGCGGCGCTCAGCAGCTTCGAATCGGCGAGGCCTTCCGGGATCGCCTGCGGATCGAGGATCACGGCCGCTGCCAGGACCGGGCCGGCGAGCGGGCCGCGGCCGACCTCGTCGACCCCGGCGACGAGCTGGCACCCCTGCGCGATGGCGCGCGCCTCATGGCTGAAATCGGCGAACATGGCGCCACGCTATGCCAGATCGCGGCGGTGCGGTCTGCCCCGGCTGCCGCGCATCCACAGTTCGCCGCGCGGCGCAGGGGCTTTTCCATCTGACTCTCAACCCGACGCGATGGTCATCCCGGCCGGAGCGCAGCACAGAGCCCGGATCCATGTCCGAGCCTCTATTGGCCATGGCCAGGCATGGGTCCCGGGTCTCCCTGCGGTCGCCCGGGACGACAGGCTCCAAGGGCAGGAGCCGCCCGCTCAGAACAGGCTGAGCTGCGCCTTCTCTTTCTCCGGCCTGACGAACAGGTCGCTGCGCAATCGCAGCCGCGTCGCGTTGAAGCCGAGCCGCTCGGCCGCCATCTCGAAGCGCCGCCCGATCATCCAGGCATAGGGGCCGGAGCCGACCTGGCGCTGGCCCCAGGCCGAATCATAGTCCTTGCCGCCGCGCGTCGAGCGGATCAGCGAGACGACATGGCGCATCTTGTCGGGATGATGGGTGACGAGCCAGTCCTGCACCAGGTCCTTCACCTCGAGCGGCAGGCGCAGCAGCACATAGCCGGCCTCGCGCGCGCCGGCGGCCTTGGCGGCATCGAGGATGCGCTCGATCTCGTGCTCGTTCACCGCCGGAATGATCGGCGCGACCAGCACGGTGACCGGGATGCCGGCCTCCGACAGCCGGCGGATCGTCTCGATCCGCTTGGCGGGGGCGGCCGCCCGCGGCTCCATGCCGCGCGACAGCTTCGGGTCGAGCGTCGTCACCGAGAGCGCGACCTTGACCAGGCCCTTCTCCGCCATCGGCGCCAGGATATCGATGTCGCGCTGGACCAGCGCCGATTTGGTGACGATCCCGACCGGGTGGTTGAACTTCGCCAGCACCTCCAGGATCCCGCGCATGATCCGGAGCTTCTTCTCGATCGGCTGGTAGGCGTCGGTATTGGTGCCGATCGCGATGGTGCGCGGCTGGTAGCTGGGAGAGGAGAGCTCCTTCTCCAAAAGCAGCGCCGCGTCGGGCTTGGCGGTCAGCTTGGTTTCGAAGTCGAGGCCCGGCGACAGCCCGAGATAGGCGTGGCTCGGCCGGGCGAAACAGTAGACGCAGCCATGCTCGCAGCCGCGATAGGGGTTGATCGAGCGGTCGAAGGAAATATCCGGGGAATCGTTCCTCGTAATGATGGTGCGCGGCTTCTCGATCGAGATCTCGGTCTTGAACGACGGCAATTCGCCGAGCGAGCCCCAGCCATCATCCTCGCTGACGCGCTGCTCCGCCTCGAAGCGGCCGCCGGGATTGATCGTCGCGCCGCGCCCGCGCCGCCGCTCCGGGTCGATGCGGCTGCCGACATAGGCGAGGGGGTCGACCGGCGCGAGCCGGGCGGAGACCGAGGCCGGCTCGGCATCGCGGCGCTTCAGCGCCTGCGTCGCCGGAGGTCTCGCGGAAGGTCGAGCTTGGCGCATGGGGTGGCTCCTCGCCGGAATCGCCGGTATCACGACGAAGGAATGTGAACATAACAGGAACAGATTGCAAGAGGCAGGATTGCGGCATGTTGCGCTGCGGCATAGAACTGGGGCCATGCTCACCGCCGTCATTCGCGCCAATGGTCGCGCCGAGGCGCTGGCCGCGACCTTGTCGGTGCTGATTCCGGCGGTGGCGGACGGCGTCATCGGCCATGCGGTGGTGATCGGAGCCGAAGGCGATGCCGAGACCCTGCGCCTCGCCGATGCGACCGGCGCGAGCTATGTCGCGGCGCGCAATGGCGCCTCCTGGTCGCTCGGGGTTGCCCAGGCGCGCGGCGACTGGGTTCTGCTGCTCGAAGCCGGCGATCTGCCCGAGCCGCATTGGGTGGCGAGCATCGAGCGGCATCTGCTGATCGCGGCCACGACGCCGGCGCTGATGCCGCTGCGCGGCTTGGCGGCATTGCGCGAATGGGGCGCGGTCTCGCTGCGCTCGCGCCGCGTCAGGGCCGGGCTGATCGCCCCGAAGAAACAGCTCCTCTCCGGCCGCCTGCCGGCTTCGCCGCGCCGGCTCGCCGTGGGGCGGGAGCGGGCGCTAGCCTGAGGTCGACGCTTAGAGCTGGTTCGTCCGGAACGTGTCGCAGCTCTGCATCGAGCCCGAGTTGAAGCCGGCGTTGAACCAGCGCATGCGCTGCGCCGCCGAGCCGTGGGTGAACGAGTCGGGCACCACCGCGCCGCGCCCGGCCTGCTGCTGCAGCTTGTCGTCGCCGATCGCCGAGGCGGTGCGCATCGCCTCCTCGATGTCGCCGGGCTGGATGCGATCCATCGCCTTGATGTTGTAGGCCCAGACGCCGGCGAAGCAGTCGGCCTGCAATTCGACGCGCACCGAGAGCTGGTTCGATTCGCGCTCGGAGAGCCGCTCGCGCATCTGGTTCACCTTGGGCAGGATGCCGAGCAGGTTCTGGATATGGTGACCGACCTCATGTCCGATGACATAGGCATAGGCGAAGTCGCCGCCGCCGCCGAGCTTGCGCTGCATCTCCTGGAAGAAGGAGGTGTCGAGATAGACCCGCTGGTCGTTCGGGCAGTAGAACGGCCCCATCGCCGACTGGGCGGTGCCGCAGCCCGACCGGGTCACGCCGTCGAACACCACCAGGCGCGGAGCTGTGTATTTGCGGTTGGCCTGCTGCGGCAGGACCTTCGACCAGATGTCCTCGTTCTGCGCCAGCACGGCCGAGACGAAGCGGCCCAGCTCGTCCTGCGGCGGGCCGGCCGATTTGCGCTGCTCCTGCGTCGGCGCGCTGCGCCCGCCGATGCCGCCGATCATCTCAGCCCCGCCGATCAGGATGCGCGGGTCGATGCCGAGCGCCCAGCCGACCAGGCCGAGCACGACCATGGTGCCGATGCCGATGCCGCCGCGGCCACCCGGGAGGCCGGCGAATTCGCCGCCGCCGCCACGCCGGTCCTCGAGGTTTTCGGACTGGCGGTAATCTTCCCAACGCATCGCGAGGCCCTTGCTGCAGCGCTGCCAATTTCCGCGAGGCGCAGCCTGAACTCAAGCGTTCATTCTGCGCCCCTGTCCGAGGCGTAAGCGGCGCCTCAATGGTAGCCGCTGTCGATCCTGACCTTGCCGCGGAAGGTCCAGTAGACGAAGGCGGTGTAGAACAGGATCATCGGCAGGAGGAAGCTGATCCCGATCAGCACGAAGATATGCGAGGACGGCGCCGCCGCCGTGTCCCAGATCGTCAGGCCAGGGGGCACGAGATAGGGAAAGTTCGAGATCGCCAGCCCGAGGAAGCAGAGCAGGAAGATCGCGATGGTGAAGGCGAAGGGCGTGAACTCGTGGTTCCCGTGCAGTCGCTTCCAGACCATGTAGCCGCAATAGGCGGTCAGCACCGGGAACGGCCAGAGCAGCAGCAGGTTCGATGGCGTGAACCAGCGCTCGGCGATCCGCGGATGGGCAAAGGGAGTCCACAGCGAAACCAACGCCGCGAAGGCCAGGAGCCCGAGCAGCAGCAGTTTGGCCTGGCGGCGGGCGCGCTCGGCGACCACGCCTTCCGTCTTGTAGACCAGCCAGGTCGCGCCGAGCAGGGCATAGCCGACGACGACGCCGGCCCCGCACATCAAGGTGAAGGGCGTCAGCCAGTCGAACGGGCCGCCGGCGAACTGCCCGTCGACAACCTTGATGCCCTGGATCAGCCCGCCGAGGATCAGGCCCTGGGAGAAGGCGGCGACGGTCGAGCCTGCCCAGAAGGCGAGATCCCAGACCTTGTGCCGCGGCTTCGCCACCCAGCGGAACTCGAAGGCGACGCCGCGGAAGATCAGCGCCAGCAGCATCAGGATGACCGGGATGTAGAAGGCCGGCATGATGATCGCGTAGGCCAATGGGAACGCGACCCAGAGGCCGGCGCCGCCGAGCACCAGCCAGGTCTCGTTGCCATCCCAGAACGGCGCGACCGAGTTCATCATCTGGTCGCGCTCGGCCTCTTCCCCGGTCGTCGGGAAGAGGATCGCGATGCCGAGATCGAACCCGTCGAGCACGACATAGAGCATGACCGCGGCGCCGATCAGTCCGGCCCAGATCACGGGGAGATACCATTCCATCTGGGTTCTCCTCAGAGCGCCGGCTGGATCTTGTCGTCGCCCGGCTTGCCGTCGCCGAACAGTTCGGAAGCCGGTGCCTGGGCCGCCTTCAGCGTCCGCTTCGAGGGCTGCTCGGGCGGGTCCTCATGGCTGATCTCGTCCGGTCCCTTGTCGATCAGCCGGTTGATCAGAAGGATGCCGGCGGTGAACACGACGCAGTAGACGCAGACGAACAGCGCCAGCGAGATCGCGACCTCGAGGGTCGTCACCGGCGAGACCGCATCCTTGGAGCGCAGGATGCCGGTGGCGAGCCAGGGCTGGCGGCCCACCTCGGTGACGAACCAGCCGGAAAGGATGGCGACGAAGCCGGCGGGCCAGGTGTATTGCGCGATCCAGAGCCAGCGCCGCGCCTCGAAGATCCCGCCGCGCCACCAGAGCCAGGCGCCGATCCAGCCGAACAGGATCATGCAGACGCCGATGCCGACCATCAGCCGGAAGCCGAAGAACGGGATCAGCACCGGCGGCCGGTCCTCGCGCGGGAAGTCCTTCAGGCTCTTGAACAGCGCGTCCATGCTGCCATGGGTGAACAGGCTGGCGAGCCCGGGGATCGAGATCTCGAAGCGGTTCAGCTCCGCCTGCTCGTCGGGCCAGGCGAAGAGCACGAGCGCGCCGGGCTTGGAGGAATCCCAGTGCGCCTCGATCGCCGCGAGCTTGGCCGGCTGGTAGATCGCGGTTTCGCGGCCATGAAAATCGCCGATCACCGCCTGCAGCGGCGCGGTCAGGGCGATCATCAGGATCGCCATGCGGACCATCGTCTTGGCCGATTCGGTGCGGTGCCCGGCGAGCAGATGGCGCGCGCCGGTGGCCAGCACCACGAAGGCGGTGGTGAGGTATGCCGCCGTCATCATGTGCATGAAGCGCAGCGGGAAGGTCGGGTTGAAGACGATCTTCATCCAGTCGACCGGGTAGACGATGCCGTCGCGCACCTCGTGCCCGGCCGGATACTGCATCCAGCTATTGGCTGAGAGGATCCAGAAGCCCGACAGGGCCGTGCCGCCGGCGACGATGACGGCGGAGAGAAAATGCAGCCAGGGCGGCACGCGCTTCCAGCCGAACAGCAGCACGCCGAGGAAGGAGGCCTCGAGGAAGAAGGCGGTCAGCACCTCGTAGCCGATCAGCGGGCCGAGCACATTGCCGGTGACCACCGAGAACCGGCTCCAGTTCGTGCCGAACTGGTAGGAGAGCACGATGCCCGAGACCACGCCCATGGCGAAGGAGACCGCGAAGATCTTGGTCCAGAACCGGGCGAGGAGGTGGAATTTCGGGTCGTCGGTCTTCAGCCAGAGCGCCAGCAGAGTCGCGATATAGGCCGATAGGCCGATGGTGAAGGCCGGGAAGACGATATGGAACGAGATGGTGAAGGCGAACTGGATACGGGACAGCAGAAAGGCGTCGATTTCCATCGCGTCGCTCCGGCATTCCGGCCACGCATGTCATGGCCGCGAGACCCCGCGAATCGCAGGTTCTACTCTGCGGGCTGAATAAGCAAGGCAAGGCCGGCCGGCAGCGCCGCTCGATGCCGCAGCGGCGTGATGCCGCCCCCCGTCACAGCGCCTCGATCGCCGCCTTCAGGGCCCGCAGGTCGCGCCAGGCCAGGCGCTTGTCGAGCGGGCTGCGCAGCAGATAGGCCGGGTGGAGGATCGGCAGGGCCGGGATCGTGCGCTTGCCGCTGTCATATTCCAGCCAGCGCCCGCGGGCGGCCATGATGCTCTTGACGTCGAGCAGCGCCATCGAGGAGGGCCGGCCGACGCAGACCAGGATGTCGGGATCGACGAGCTCGATCTGGCGCTGGACGAAGGGCAGGCAGATCGCCACCTCCTGCGGCGTCGGCGTGCGGTTGCCCGGTGGCCGCCAGGGCAGGAGATTGGCGATGTAGACCTGCTCGGCTCGGCTAAGCCCGATCGCAGCCAGCATCCGGTCGAGCAACTGCCCGGAGCGGCCGACGAAGGGCAGGCCGGCGCGGTCCTCGTCGGCGCCGGGCGCCTCGCCGACCAGCATCACGCGGCCGGCCGGGTTGCCGTCGGCGAAGACCAGGTTCTTGGCCGTCGCCTTCAGCGCGCAGCCCTCGAAACCCGCCATCGCCGCCTTGAGCTCGTCGAGCGTCCTGGCCTCGCGCGCCAAGGCGCGCGCCGAAACCGCGGCTTCGTCGGGCGGTGTCACGGCGGCCGCCGCGGCCCGGCGTGCGGTCGCCGGCGCTTCGGCCACGGCTCGCAGCGCCGGCCTGGGCGCCGGCTCGG
>NZ_JAKFED010000207.1:0-1658 GCF_036675845.1 Allobosea sp.
ACATCATCGGCCGCGCCTTGATCTCGCCGCCCACGACCATGGGGCGCTGCTGGATCTTGTGCATGCCGAGGATGCCGGACTGCGGCGGATTGAGGATCGGCGTCGACATCAGCGAGCCGTAGACGCCACCGTTGGAGATGGTGAAGGTGCCGCCTGTCAGGTCGGCGATCGAGAGCTTGCCGTCGCGCGCCTTGCGGCCGAGTTCGCCGATGCCCTTCTCGATGCCGGCGAAGTCGAGCCCGTCGGCGTCGCGCAGCACCGGCACCACGAGGCCCTGCGGCGTGCCGACGGCGACGCCGATGTCGTAGTAGTTCTTGTAGACGAGCTCGTCGCCCTCGATCTCGGCATTGACCGACGGCAGTTCCTTCAGCCCGGCGATGCAGGCTTTTACGAAGAACGACATGAAGCCCAGCCGCGCGCCGTGCTTCTTCTCGAAATCCTCCTTCAGCCGCTCGCGCAGCGCCATCACGTTGGTCATGTCCACTTCGTTGAAGGTGGTGAGCATGGCCGCGGTGTTCTGCGCTTCCTTGAGGCGGTTGGCGATGGTGCGGCGCAGCCGCGTCATCCGCACGCGCTCCTCGCGGTCGGCGCGCGAGCGCGGGCCGGCCGGGGTGGCGGGCTTCGCCGCGGCAGCGCTCGGCGCCGGAACGGAGGCGAGTGCTGCCAGCACGTCTTCCTTGGTGGCGCGGCCGTCCTTGCCGGAGGGCTGAATGGCGGCGGCAGGCACACCCTTCTCGTCGGCGAGCTTGCGCGCGGCGGGACCGGAGGCGGCGAGATTGGCGCCGGCGGGCGCCGGGGCGGCAACAGGGGCCGGCGCTGCAGCGGGGGCCGGCGCGGCGGGCTTCGGTGCGACAGCAGGCTTTGGAGCAGCCGCGGCGCCGCCAGCGCCTGCTTCGATATGACAGAGCACGCCGCCCACCTGGACGGAGGCACCCTCCGCCACCGCGAGGTCGGCGATCGTGCCGGCCACCGAGGCGTTCACCTCGACCGTGACCTTGTCGGTCTCCAGTTCACAGAGCGGCTGATCGACGGCGACGCTGTCGCCTGCCTTCACCAGCCACTTGGCGACAGTTGCCTCGGTGACCGATTCACCCAAGGCCGGAACCTTGATCTCGACGGACATGACTTAGAACCCCTTCTCTTCCCGCGCTCAACCGACAGTGAGAGCGCGGTCGACCAGATCGGCCTGTTCCTTGAGATGCGTGCGCGCCGAGCCAGTGGCCGGCGACGCGGCCTCGGCGCGGCCGACGTAGATCGGCCGCTTGGCTTTGACGTCGATATTGGCCAGCGCGCGTTCGATACGGCGGTCGGCGAAATGCCAGGCGCCCATGTTCTCGGGCTCCTCCTGGCACCAGACGACATCCGCGTTGGGATACTGCGCGAGCCGGACGCTCAGCCGCGTGAACGGGAACGGATAGAGCTGCTCGATGCGCAGGATGGCGACGTCGTCGATCTTGCGCTTGCGGCGCTCGGCCACGAGATCGAAGTAGACCTTGCCCGAGCACAGCACGACGCGACGCACCTTGGCGCCGTCGGCGAGCTGGTCGGTCTCGGCCAGGATGCGCTTGAACGACGAACCCGGGCCGAAGTCGGCCAGGGTCGAGACGCACTCCTTGTGACGCAGCAGCGACTTCGGCGTCATCAGGATCAGCGGCTTG
>NZ_JAKFED010000041.1:0-37440 GCF_036675845.1 Allobosea sp.
CCCTCTCGGTGGTCGCCGTATCATTAAAAAAGCTCGCCAAATTCGCGGCGGCGCTGGTCTCGGGCTCGCTCGCGCTGCTGACCGACGCGCTGCAGGGGCTGATCGACATCGGCTCGACCCTGTTCACCTGGTTCGCGGTGCGCGCCGCCGACAAGCCGGCCGATGACGAGCACCATTACGGCCATGGCAAGGTCGAGGCGCTGGCGGCGCTGCTCGAGACCGCGATCCTGTTCGGGCTCTCGGGCGCGATCCTGTGGGAAGCCGCCAACCGCCTGCGCGCCGGCACCGAGCCGGCCATCGAGGTGACGCCGCTCGTCGTCGGCGTGCTGCTGTTCTCGCTGATGGTCGATGCCACGCGCTGGCGCACGCTGACCACGGTGGCGCGCGATACCCGCAGCCAGGCGCTCGCGGCCGAGGCGACGCATTTCGCCACCGACTTCGTCGGCACCGCGCTGGTGCTGTTCGGCCTGGTGCTGTCGCGGATGGGCGTGCCGCTCGCCGACAGCGCGACCGCGCTGGCACTGGCGCTGTTCATGATCGTCACCGCCTACCGGCTCGGGCGGCGCACCATCGACACGCTGATCGACGCCGCCCCCAAGGGGCTCGCCGATGGGTTGCGGGCCGCGGCGGCAGGCGTGCCCGGCGTCGTCGGCGTGGAATGGCTGAAGCTGCGGCCGGCCGGCGGGCAGGTCCAGGGCGAGATCAGCATCCTGGTCTCGCGCACCCTGCCGCTCGACCGGGTCACCGCGATCAAGGACGATCTCTCGCGGGCGCTGCTCGTCGCCGAACCCGGTTCCGAGATCACCGTCACCGCCAACCCGGTTCAGGTCGACGACGAGACGGCGCTGGAGCGCGTGCTGCTGATCGCGCTGAAGATGAAGGTGCCGGTGCACCATGTCAGCGTCCACACGATCGGCGAACGGCTCTCGGTCTCGCTCGACATGGAGGTCGACGCCTGCCTGCCGCTCGCCGAGGCGCACGAGATCGCGACCCGGCTCGAAAGCGCGATCCGCGACGAGTTCGGCCGCGATGCCGAGGTCGAGACCCATATCGAGCCGATGGAGACGGGCCAGCCCAGCGGCCACAACGCCCCCTGGGAGACCGTCGAGGCGATCGGCAAGGCGATCGCGCAGGAGGCGGCGCGCGCGAGCGGGGCCGGCGGGCCGATCCGCGACATCCACAGCGTGCGGGTGCGCGAGACCCGCAACGGGCTGGTGGTCAATTATCACTGCCGCGCCGACGGCGCGCTCGATATCGCCGCCGTCCATCATGCCGTCGACGCCATCGAGCGGGCGGTGCGCCAGGCGCGTCCCGATGTCTGCCGGCTGGTCAGCCATGCCGAGCCGGTCGTCACCGCCGAAAATCCGTGAGAACGGGTCGGTTTTCTCCAGACGCACATCGTCACGGGGGCGGCGCGCAGCGTCGAGCCCGGAACCCGTGAACACGACCTCACCCGTCATGGCCGGGCTTGTCCCGACCATCCACGTCTTTCTTCGGCCAGGGCGGTGTTCAAGACGTGGATGCTCGCCACAAGGGCGAGCATGACGAACTGGAGCAGCATCGTGGTCATGGGTTCCGGGCCCAGGCCGGAGTTTACCCTTGGGCCGACCGAAGGTCGGACCCGAGGGGCCTGCCTCGGAATGACGGCGTGGTTCCGTGCCGGATGAGCGTGCTCTAAGACGAAGACGACTCACAACGATCGGACCAGCCATGCCCGCCGAAGACGCCCCGATGATCCGTCTCGAGGACTATCGCCCCTCCGACTGGCTGATCGACACCGTCGACCTCGACATCGTGCTCGACGCGACGAAGACGCGGGTGCGTGCCTTGCTGAAGCTGCGGCCGAACCCGCATGGGCGGCCAGGTGCGCCGCTCGTGCTCGACGGCGACGAGTTGACGCTGGGCTCCATCGCGCTGGACGACGTGCCGCTCGATCCCGGCCTCTACAGCGCCACGCCGCAGACGCTGACGCTGGCCTCGCCGCCGGACCGGCCGTTCTCGCTGCGGCTCGAGACCGAGCTCGATCCCGGCGCCAACACCAAGCTGATGGGGCTCTACCGCTCCAGCGGCGTCTACTGCACGCAATGCGAGGCCGACGGCTTCCGCCGCATCACCTATTTCCTCGACCGGCCCGACGTGATGAGCGTCTACACGGTGCGGCTGGAGGCGGCCAAGGCCGAGGCGCCGGTGCTGCTCGCCAACGGCAATCTCGTCGCAGCGGCGGAACTTCCGGGCGGCGAGCGCCATTTCGCCGTCTGGCACGACCCGCATCCCAAGCCCGCCTATCTCTTCGCGCTCGTCGGCGGAAAGCTCGACCATGTCCGGCAGCCTTACGTCACCGCGGAGGGCCGCAAGGTCGAGCTCGCGGTCTATGTCGAGCCGGGCAAGGCCGGCCGCGCCGGCTGGGCGCTGGATTCGCTGGTGCGCTGCATGCGCTGGGACGAACGCGTCTTCGGCCGCAACTACGATCTCGACGTGTTCAACGTCGTCGCCGTCTCCGACTTCAACATGGGCGCGATGGAGAACAAGGGCCTCAACATCTTCAACGACAAATACGTGCTGGCCGATCCGCAAACCGCCAGCGACGGCGACTATGCCTCGATCGAGGCGATCATCGCGCATGAGTATTTCCACAACTGGACCGGCAACCGCATCACCTGCCGCGACTGGTTCCAGCTCTGCCTGAAGGAAGGCCTCACCGTCTTCCGCGACCAGGAATTCTCCTCCGACGAGCGCTCGCGCCCGGTAAAGCGCATCGCCGACGTCCGGACCCTGCGCGCGACCCAGTTCTCCGAGGATGCGGGGCCCCTCGCCCATCCGGTGCGGCCGCGCGCCTATAAGGAGATCAACAACTTCTACACGCCGACGGTCTACGAGAAGGGCGCGGAGGTGATCCGCATGCTCAAGGTCCTGATCGGCGACGACGCCTTCGAGCGCGGCATGGACCTCTATTTCGAGCGCTGCGACGGCACCGCGGCGACGATCGAGGAATTCCTCGACTGCTTCATCGAGACTTCCGGCCAGGACCTCGCCCATTTCGCGCAATGGTACGAGCAGGCCGGCACGCCGACCGTCGTCGCAGCGGGCCGCTACGATGCGGCCGCGAAGAGCTACACGCTCGACCTCGCCCAGTCGACGCCGCGGACGCCGGGCCAGCCGCAGAAGGTGCCGCTGGTCATCCCGGTCGCGCTCGGCCTCGTCGGCAGATCCGGCGACCTGCCGCTGAGCAGCATCTCGCCGGCGCTCAAGGCCGGCGGGGTCGTGGTGCTCGACCAGCCCTCGCTGAGCGTGACCTTCACCGGTCTTTCCGAGGCGCCGGCGCCCTCGCTGCTGCGCGGCTTCTCGGCGCCGGTCCGGCTCGAGCTCGATCTCGGCGATGCCGAACTGCTGCGCCTGTTCACCGCCGACAGCGATTCCTTCAACCGCTGGCAGGCTCTCCAGACCGTGGCGACGCGGGCGCTGGTGCGGGCCGGCGCGAGCGGCGATCTCGGCGGGCTCGACGCCAAGGCCGGCGAGCTGGCGCAGGCGCTCGAAGGCTTCCTCGCCGGCCCGGCAACGGCCGATCCGGCCTTCGCCGCCCAGGCCCTGCGCCTGCCCGGCCCGGCCGACATCGCCCGCGAGATCGGCAAGGATGTCGACCCCGACGCCGTCTTCGCCGCGCATCGCAAGCTTGCGCGCGAAATCGGCGCGGCGCTGGCCGGGCCCCTGGCCGCCCTGCATGCCGGCCTGCGCGAGGCAGGCCCCTATTCGCCGGCGGCCGGCCCGGCCGGCCGCCGGGCGCTGCGCAACGAGGCGCTGGGCCTGCTCGCCCTCGGTGCGCCGGCCGAGGCGAGCAGGCTGACGCAGGCGCAGTTCGCCGACGCCGACAACCTGACCGACCGGCTCGCGGCGCTCGCCGCCATGACGCTGATCCCGGGCGAGGCCCGCGAGGAACTGATCGCCCGCTTCGCCAGCCTCTATGCCGGCGAGCCGCTCGTCCTCGACAAATGGCTGATGGCGCAGGCACTCATTCCGGAGGACGGCACGCTCGACCGCGTCCGGGGCCTGATGGGCCACCCGGCGTTCTCGCCCGGCAATCCCAACCGGGTGCGCGCGCTGATCGGCGGCTTCGCCGCCAACCTGACGCAGTTCAACCGTGCCGACGGCGCCGGCTACGGCTTCATCGCCGGGATCGTGATCGAGCTCGACCGGGCCAACCCCCAGGTCGCCTCGCGCCTGCTCGGCTCGTTCAAGAGCTGGCGCATGCTCGAGGACGGCCGCCGGGAGCTGGCCAAGAGCGCGCTCGCCATGGTCGCGGCGACGCCGGGACTGTCGCGCGACGTCGCCGATATCGCCGCCCGCTCGCTCGCCTGACGCTGCGGCAACCCCGTCGCTCCGGGGCCACCTGTCCAGAAGGTTAACATTTGATTACGCGCACAGGATTCATTGGCGAATCCCCTGCAACCCTGGCGCGTAAAGCGAGGGTTTGACTCAACTCAAAGCTAGACAAACCGCCGCCCGAGGATTCAACTGAAACTGATTCGGGGATGCGGCACGTCTCCCGATCTGCTGACGGTACATCGCTTCCGAAGGGGGACGGGCAATGACGCGTGCAAACGCGGCTTGCGCAAACGTGCGCGCGGGCTCAATTCTTGGTGTCGCAAGATCGCTGACGCACCCGCTCTATCAGCGCTTCGAGAAACTGGAGCCGGTTTTCCGCAAGGTTATCCCGGCATTGGTCGCCACCTTTGTCGTGATCATGGCGCTCGGCGCCTATGTTCAAACCAACGCCCTGCGTGACGACGCCCTCGCCGATACAGCAACGGACCTCGATATTCTCGCCGCCCTGCTGGCGCGCGAGCTGGATCTTGCCTCGCGGGACGAAAAGGACGTCCGCACCGTCCTCGCGGCGCTGAGCACCAAGCATATCGCCGGCCGCGGCCGCATCATCCATGTCAGCGACGCCTCCGGCATGGTGATCGCCAGCGAGCCGATGATCGGCAATGGCGGCCGCAGCCTGGTCGAGCTGCTCGGCCCCTCCCAGGCGCTGACCGTCTTCGCGGAACGGGCCGGCGTGATGAAGGTCATGCTGCCGGGCGGCCTCGAGACGCTGGCGACCGTGCGCAACCTCGCCGCCCCCTTCGGCCAGGTCGCCGTGCTCCAGCCGGTCAAGCGCGCGCTTTCGGTCTGGGACGAGCGGCAGCGCTCGATCCTGGTGCTGTTCGGCTCGGCCGGGATCGTGCTCGTCGGCATCACCATGGCATTCGTCCTGCAATCGAAGCGCGCCCGCGCCGCCGACGACGATTGCGACTGCGTGCGCGAGCGCATCGACACCGCGCTGAGCCGCGGCCATTGCGGCCTCTGGGACTGGGACCTGGCGAAGGGCCGCATCTACTGGTCGGATTCGATGTACGCCATGCTCGGCTACAACCGCACCGGCGAGTTCATGTCCTTCGGCGAGGTCAACGCCTTCATCCACCCCGAGGATGCCGATCTCTATGCGCTGGCCGACGCGATCAGCCGCGACGAGGCCAGCCATCTCGACCAGGAATTCCGGGTCCGCGACGCCAGCGGCCAATGGATCTGGCTCAAGGCCCGCGCCGAGCTGGTGCTCGACCGCCGCACCGGGGCCCGCCATCTGGTCGGCATCGTCGTCGACATCTCCGAGCAGCACCGCATGGCCGCCCGCACCGCCACCGCCGACATGCGCCTGCGCGATGCCGTCGAGGCGATCTCGGAAGCCTTCGTGCTCTGGGATGCCGACCGCAAGCTCGTGCTCTGCAACGCCAAGTACCAGCAGCTCCACCAGCTCCCGCCGGAGCTCGTGCGCACCGGGGCGAGCTATGAGGCGATCATGGGCTGCAGCGCCCAGCCCAGCGTCGAACGGGAGCCGGTCCGCAGCGCGCGCGCCGAACCCGGCAGCCGCTCCTATGAAGCCAAGCTCTCCGACGGGCGCTGGCTCCAGATCAACGGCCGCCGCACCAAGGATGGCGGCTCGGTCTCGGTCGGCACCGACATCACCACCCTGAAGCAGCAGGAGGAGCGCCTGACCCGCTCCGAGCACCAGCTGCTCACCACGGTCACCGACCTCAAGGCCTCGCGCCAGAAGCTGGAGGCGCAGGCGCAGCAACTCGCCGAACTCGCCGAGCTCTATCTCGAGCAGAAGGCCTCGGCCGAGAGCGCCAACCGGGCCAAATCCGAATTCCTCGCCAATATGAGCCATGAGCTGCGCACGCCGCTCAACGCCATCATCGGCTTCTCCGAGATCATGGAGGCGCGGCTCTTCGGCAATCTCGGCTCCGAGCGCTATGACGAATATGTCCGCGACATCCGCTCCAGCGGCGGCTATCTGCTCGCCGTGATCAACGACATACTGAACATGGCCAAGATCGAATCCGGCAAGGTCACGCTGGAGAAGGCCGAGGTCGCGCTCGACCTCGTGGTCGCCGAGGCGGCCCGCACGCACCAGGAGGCGATCGCTCGCAAGCGGCTCTCCTTCGTCAGCGAGGTCGGCAGCGAACTGCGGCTCGAGGCCGATTCGCACGCCCTGTTCCAGATCCTCGCCAACCTGCTCGACAATGCCGTGAAATTCACGCCGGAAGGCGGCGAGGTCGCGGTTCGCGTCCGGCCGGCGCCAGGCGCGCTCAACATCTATGTCGAGGATTCCGGCATAGGCATCCCGCCGGAGAAGATCGGCCGGATCGGCCGGCCCTTCGAGCAGGTCGAGGGCGAGATGGCGCGCAGCTACAAGGGCTCGGGGCTGGGCCTCGCCATCGCCCGATCGCTGGCGGAGCTGCATGGCGGCTCGCTGCGCATCCGCTCCGTGATGGGTTCGGGCACGATCGTCATGGTGCATCTGCCGCTCAAGGGCGCCGTGCAGCCGGAGCTCGAGCAGGCCGCCTGATCGTCATCGCGAGCGCAAGGACGCCGAGTGCAGCTCAGCCCTTCGCCGCCGCCAGCACCTGCCGGAACAGCGCCCGCACCCGCCCGCGCGTCTCGTCGAGCTCCGCCTTCAGCACCTTGGCATCCGGCAGGCCGACGGCCGCCGCGATCCGGCGCAGGACCCGTTCGGGCACGGCCTTCGGATCGAAACGCTCCTCGACCGTGAAGCGCTGCCAGAGCTGGACGTCGCCGAGCAGCCGCGCCGCCCCTGCCAGCCGCGCCGCATCCTCCTCCGCCATCAGGCCCGTGCCGCGCGCCGCCTGAAAAACGCCGGCCGTCGTCTGCGCCAGCAATTGCGGGTGGTCATGCGCATGGGCGAGCGCCAGGAACTGGGCAAGGAAATCGAGGTCGGTCAGGCCGCCGGCCGCGAGCTTGAGGTCCCAGGGATCGGCCTCACCCTTCTCCCTGGCGATCAGGGCGCGCATCTCGGAGACGGCGGCGGCAACCTTGGCCGGGTCACGCCTGCGCCGCAGGACGTCGCGGATCGCGCCCTCCGCGCGCAGCTTCAGCGCCGGGTCGCCGGCGACGATGCGGGCGCGGGTCAGCGCCATCTCCTCCCAGATCTCGGCCTCGCCCTGATGATAGGCGATGAAACCCTCGAACTGCGTCGCCGCCGGGCTCTTGCTGCCGGAGGGACGCAGGCGCAGATCGACCTGGTAGAGCGTGCCGCGCCGCGTCGGCGCCGTCAGCGCCGCGACCAGCCGCTGGGTGAAGCGGACATGCCAGGTGACGGGATCGAGCGGGCGGCCGCCGCCGCTCGGCTCGGCATGCTCCGGCCGATCATAGAGCAGCATCAGGTCGAGGTCCGACGACGGCGTCAGTTCCCCGGCGCCGAGCCGGCCGAGCCCGATCACCACCGCCTCGGCGCCGTCGATGACGCCATGGTCGGCGGTGAAGGCGGCGCGGGTATCGTCGAAGGCGACGCGCAGGCAGGCTTCGGCCACTGCCGCATAGCCATGGCCGGCCTGCTCCGCCGTGATCACGCCCGAAAGCAGCCTCGCGCCGACGAGGAAGTTCTCCTGCCGCGCGGCGTCGCGCATCCGGTCGAGCCCTTCCTCGACGCTGGGCGGCGGCGCGCCGACCATCGCGCGCACGCGCTGCGCCACCAGCCCGGCATCCTGGCCGGGTGCGCTGAAGGCCGGGTCGATCACCGCGTCGAGCACATGCGGATAGAGCGCCGCGACCTTGGCGAGGCGCGGCGCGCTGCCGAGGATCTCGGCGAACAGGCGAAGCAGCGAGTCGTGCGAGCGCAGCAGCGTCAGCAGTTCCACCGCCGCCGGCATGCGCACGAAGGCGTTGTCGAGATGGGCGAGCGCCCCATCGGGATCGGTGGTGCGCCCGAGCGCGACCAGCAAAGCGGGGGTGAGCTCGGTCAGCACCTCGCGGGCGCGGGCGCTGGTGACGGCGGCGCGACGGCCGAAATGCCAGCCGCGCACGGTCTCGGCCGCCACCTTGGGCTGGCGGAAACCGAGCTTGCGCAAGGTTTCCAGCGTCTCCGGATCGTCCTCGGTGCCGGTGAAGGACAGCGCCCCGGCCTCGCTGGCAAGGCTCGGCGCATCCTCGAACAGCAGCGCGTAATGACCCTCGACCCGCCTGGCGTGACTGGTCAGCGCCTTGCCGAAGGCGGAGGTGGAAGGATAGCCGCAGAAGCGGGCGAAGGCCTCGAGGTCCTTGGCCTCGGTCGGCAGGGTCTGCGTCTGCTCGTCATGGCGCATCTGCAGGCGATGCTCGATGGTGCGCAGGAAGCGGTACGACTCGGCGAGCTCGTCGCGTGCCTGCGGGCTGATCCAGCTCTCATTGGTCAGCTCGCCCAGCATTTCGAGGGTCCGCGGCCCGCGCAGCGCCGGCCGCCGGCCGCCGAAGACGAGCTGCTGGGTCTGCACGAAGAACTCGATCTCGCGGATGCCACCGCGTCCGAGCTTGACGTTGTGGCCGGCCACGGCGAGCGCCTCGAAGCCCTTCACCGACTGGATCTGCCGCTTCATCGCATGGATGTCCGCGATGGCGGCGAAGTCGAAATACTTGCGCCAGATGAAGGGCGCGAGGTCGACGAGGAAGCGGCGTCCCAGCGCAAGGTCGCCCGCGACCGGGCGCGCCTTGATCATCGCCGCGCGTTCCCAGTTCTGGCCGACGGTCTCGTAATAGGAATAGGCCGTCGGCAGGGCGACCGCGACATGGGTCGAGCCGGGATCGGGCCGCAGCCGCAGGTCGACGCGGAAGACATAGCCGTCGGGCGTCCGCTCCTGGATGATGCGGGCGATCTGCTGGGTGAGCTTGACGAAGAAGCTCGACGGCTCGGCGACGCCGGCGGCCTCGGCCATCTCCGGATCGAAGAAGACGACGATGTCGATGTCGGAGGAATAGTTCAGCTCGCCGGCGCCGTGCTTGCCGAGCGCCAGCACGACGAGGCCGGAGCCGGTGCCGGGGTCGGCCGGGTCGGGAAGCGCGATCCGGCCGAGATCGGCCGCCTGGCGCAGGGCATGTTCGGTCGCGAGCCGGACCGCGATGTCGGCAGTCGCGCTCAGCGCCGCGGTGACGTCCTCCACCGACCAGGCGCCGCCGATATCGGCAAGCGCGACGAGCAGCGCCATCGCCTGCCGGAAGCGCCGCAGCTCGCGCATCAGATCGGCCGTCGCGGTTTCCGGCCCGGCGCCGGCGGCAATGTCGCGCAGCAAGGCGTCGCAGCGCGCCTGCGGATCGGCGGTCAGCGAAGCGAGCAGCCCGGCGGGATCGCGCCGCATGATCTGGGCGAGGAAGGGCGAATGCGCGAGGATGCCGGCGACCAGCTCCTGCGAGGCCGGATGCGCCGTGAAATGGCCGGTGAGCGCGTCGCCCGCCGCGGCATCGTGCAGGCGCTCGATAAGCTCGCGCTGGACCAGCGCCTCGGCCTTGGCCCGCGCCGGCAGCACAGGCGCCGCCTTCAAGCGCTCGCATAGCGGCTCGCCCACGCGGTCCCCTCCCCGGCCAAGGCCCGATTCAGGCCGACTGGAACCCTGCCGGCTTTGGCTGCGATGTCGAGCCCGCAGGTTCCCCTGCATCGGGGCTGTCCACAGGGGGCGGTGCCAGCGGCAGCGACATCACGACCTTGAGGCCGGGCGCGTTGTCGGCAAGCTGCACCGCCCCGCCATGCAGGCGCGCCACTGCGGAGGCCAGAGCGAGGCCGAGCCCGAAGCCCGGCTTGCTGCGGCTCTGGTCGAGCCGGACGAAGCGTTCCAGCACCCGGGCGCGATCGGCTTCGGGAATGCCGGGGCCATGATCGGCGACCCCGAGCTCGAGCATCTCGCCGACGCGCCGCGCCGCGACCTCGACCGTCGCCGGGCCGTCGCCCTCCGGCTTGCCGTATTTCAGCGCATTGTCGATCAGGTTGGCGAGCGCCTGGCCGATCAGCTCGCGATTGCCGATGAAGGAAAGCCCGGGCTCGACGGCAACGGAGAGCGAAAGCCCCGCCTCCTCGGCGAGCGGCTCGTAAAGCTCGCCCAGCCCGGCGACGATCTCCGAGAGGTCGAGCGTCGCCATGCTGTCGCTGACCTGGCGGGTCTCGAGCCGGGCGATCATCAGCAAGGCATTGAAGATGCGGATCAGCCCGTCCGCCTCGTCGATGGCACCGTCGAGCGCGCTCCGCAACTGCTCCGGCGACTGCGCCGTGCGCAGCGCCTCCTCGGCGCGGTTGCGCAGGCGGGTCAGCGGCGTCTTCAGGTCGTGGGCGATATTGTCCGAGACCTGCTGCATGCCGCTCATCAGCTCGCCGATGCGGTCGAGCATGGCGTTGAGGTTCTCCGCCAGCCGGTCGAGCTCGTCGCCGGAGCCTGAAATCGGGAGCCGGCCCTTCAGGTCGCCGGCCATGATCGAACGGGCGCTGTCGGTCATGCCGTCGATGCGCTTGAGCACGCGGCGGGCGACGAACCAGCCACCGAAGCAGCCGAGCACCACGACGAGCAGCAGCGACCAGGCCGCCGCGCGCCTGATGATGACGCGCAAGCGCTCGCGCTCCTCGACGTCGCGCCCGACCAGCAGGCGAAAGCCGGCCGGCAGGATGAAGACGCGGACGAGGGCGCGGTTGGTCTGGTCGAGCGCCTCGGAGGAGCGGGCATACTGGATCTCGCGTTCGCCCGGCCGGTCGAGCGCGCCCGGCGGCAGCGCCTCGATATTGCCGGCGATCCGCTCGCCCAGCGGCGTCACCACGAGATAGAGCGAGGCGCCCGGCCCGCGCGAACGCCGCTCGATGGTCTGGACCAGGCGCCTTATGCCGCCGAGACGCTGCTGTTCGGCCAGGCCCTGGATCTCGGCGTCGATGGTCGAGCGGATCTGGTCGTCGAGCAGGCGCTTGGCGTTCCAGGCGACATAGCCGAGCACGAAGCCGGCGAAGGCGACGAAGACGACGAGATAGATCGCCGTCAGCTTGAACGCCGTGGTGCGGAACAGGTTCGGCAGCAGGCGCTGGCCGCTGGAGCTGGATGCGAAGAAGTGGGAACCGGTTTTTCGCATCAATCCTGCTCCAACTCTTTGACGAGAGCCGGCGCCGCGGAATCAGCGGGCTGTGTCACGGACCATGTATCCCGCGCCGCGGATGGTGTGGATCATCGCGTGCTCGAAGCCCTTGTCGATCTTGGCGCGCAGGCGCGAGACATGGACGTCGATGACATTGGTCTGGGGGTCGAAATGATAGTCCCAGACATTCTCCAGCAGCATGGTGCGGGTCACGACCTGCCCGGCATGCTTCATCAGATATTCGAGGAGCCGGAACTCGCGCGGCTGCAGCACGATCTCGCCGCCGGCGCGGGTGACGCGATGGGCCAGCCGGTCGAGCACCAGATCGCCGACGCGGTAGGTGGTCGGCTCCGAGGCCGGCGCCCCGCGCCGGCGCGCCAGCACCTCGACCCGGGCGAGCAGCTCGGAAAAGGCATAGGGCTTGGGCAGGTAGTCGTCGCCGCCGGCGCGCAGGCCCTTGACCCGGTCGTCGACCTGGGCGAGCGCCGAGAGGATCAGGGCCGGCGTCGCATCCTCCTGCTCGCGCAGCGAGCGGATCAGCGAGAGCCCGTCCATGCGCGGCAGCATGCGGTCGACGACCAGCACGTCATAACCGCCGCCCTGGGCGAGGCCATAGCCCTCGAGCCCGTCGGCGGCATGGTCGGGAACATGGCCGGCCTCGCGGAAGGCCTTGACCAGATAGGCCGCCGCTTCGGCGTCGTCTTCGACGATCAGGAGTCGCATGGCGGCAGATTACCTCGGCAAAAGCACATTCCGCAAAGTGGAGCCCAGTTTCGCGATCGGGACATGCTGAAATCACCGAGCTGACGTGATTTCCTGTGGGCCGAGCGACGCCGGCCGAACGACAGGCGCAAAAAAAGCGGCAGGCCGGATGCGATGATCCGACCTGCCGCCGAGGCGGCGGACTTCCCCGACGGGGGCGACGTGACAGCCGGGGAAAACCATCCGCCCGGACATGTTCCTGCAAGTTGACTCACGCTTACGCGCTGGAACATGCCCGACTAGAGCCGGATCCGATCAGGCCGCCGGCTGGCGACCGACCTCGAAGGAAACCTCGCGCTCCTTGCCGTCGCGCCAGATCGTCAGGTTGGTCTTGGTGCCCGGCGCGAAGGTGGCGATCTTGCGCGACAGGGCGCGGGCATCGGCGATCTTCTCGCCATTCACCGCGACAATCGTGTCGCCGCGCCTGAGGCCGGCCTTGGCGGCAGGTCCGTCCAGCTGCGCCTCGGCGATCAGGGCGCCCTTGGCGTCCTTGAGACCGATGGCATCGGCGACCTCGGCGGTGACCGGCTGGATCTGCACGCCGATGAAGCCGCGCGCCACCGTGCCGTGCTTCTTCAGCGCCTCGACCACACTGGCGACGGTCGTCGTCGGGATCGCGAAGGCGATGCCGACATTGCCGCCTGAAGGCGAGAAGATCGCGGTGTTGACGCCGACGACCTCGCCCTTGAGGTTGAAGGTCGGGCCGCCGGAATTGCCGCGGTTCACCGCCGCGTCGATCTGGATGAAGTCGTCATAGGGGCCCGAGCCGATGTCGCGGCCCTGGGCCGAGACGATACCGGCCGTGACCGAGCCGCCAAGACCGAACGGGTTGCCGACCGCCACCACCCAGTCGCCGATGCGCGGCTTGGCGCCAGCGAGCTGGACGAAGGGGTAGTTGCCCGACTCGTTGACCTTGAGCAGCGCCAGATCGGTGCGCGGATCGGTGCCGATCACCTTGGCCGTCAGGGTCTTGCCATCGTCGGTGACGAGCTGGACCTCGGCCGCATTGGCGACGACATGGTTGTTGGTGACGACATAGCCGTCCTGGCTGACGAAGAAGCCCGAGCCCTGCGCCATGGCGCGGCGCTCCGGCTGCGGCATCCGGTGGCCGCGGCGCGGATTCTGCTCGTCGAACTCACGGAAGAAGCGCTCGAGCGGGTGCCCGGGCGGCAGGCTGTTGATGCCGCTCTCGCCTTCCTCGCCGGCATTGGCGAGGCGGGAGGTGACGCGGACGGAAACCACGGCCGGCTTCACCTTCTCGACGACGTCGGCAAAGGAGGGCAGCTGCGTCTGCACGCCCGAAAGCTGGATCGGCTGCGCGTTGGCGCCGCCATGCGCAGTCAGCAGATTGTCGGCGATACCGGCCATCAGGCCGATGCTGAGGGTGGCGGCGCCAGCGATCAGCGCGCCGCGCTTCAGGATCGAGCGGGCGGGCGCCGGCGAATGCTGGGCCGTCTGGGAGGAATTCTCGGGGGTCATCATGGTGCGAACCTCGGTATGGAGCGCAGGACTTCCCTGCCTCGTCCGGTGCACCATGGCGGCCCGCGCCTTACCCGGATTTCGCCCGAGCATGACGATTTCGTAAGGTTGCGGCACTCGCCGCCGCCAGCTTCAGTCGCGCTCGGCGCGCGTCAGTTCGTCGAGGCGGCGCTGCTCGTCCGGGCTGAGCGCCGGCGTCTCCGCGGCCGGGGTGGCGGCGCGGCCACGGCGCCGCCAGAGGAACAGCATCCCGAAGGCCAGGATCGCGAAAGGCCCGATCCAGAGCGCAACGGTGCGCGCATTGACCGGCGGGCTGAGCAGGACGAAGTCGCCATAGCGCGCCACGACGAAATCGACGACCGCTCGGTCGCTGTCGCCGGCGACGAGCCGCTCGCGCACCAGGATGCGCAGGTCGCGCGCCAGAGGCGCGTCGGAATCGTCGATCGACTGGTTCTGGCAGACCAGGCAACGCAGCCCGCCCGAGAGCTGGCGCGCCCGCTGCTCCAGCGCCGCATCGGGCAGGACCTCGTCGGGCTGCACGGCAATCGCCGGGCCGGCGAAGGCGAGCCCGAGGCAGAGCAGGAGCGGCGCCAGGCGCATCGGCCTCACTCCGCTGCCTGCGGCATGGCGGGAGTCGGCGCGGCGCGGCGCGGCGCAGCCAGCCGGAAGCGCCGGTCGGTGAGCGACAGGGCTCCGCCGAAGGCCATGATCAGCGAACCGATCCAGATCAGCAGGATCAGCGGCTTGTCGTAGACCCTGACCGCGATGCCGCCATCGGCCTCGCGCTCGCCGAGGCTGACATAGGCCTGGCTGAAGCCGTCGCTGCGGATGCCGGCTTCGGTCGTCGGCATGGCACGGGCGGTGTAGACCCGCTTCATCGCTTCCACCGGCTGCAATTCGCGCTCGCCGGAGCGGATGCGGAAGCGGACGACCTCCTCGCGGAAATTCGGTCCGCTACGCGGCGCGATCGCCTCGAGCGTGACCGTGTAGCGGCCGCTGGTCAGGCTCTCGCCCGGCTTCAGGAAGCCGATCGCCTCCGTGCTCCAGGCGGTCGCGGCGATGCCGATGACGCTGACGCCGACGCCGGCATGGGCGAATGCCGTGCCCCAGGCCGAACGCGGCAGGCCGCGGGCCCGCGACCAGATCGCGGCGGCGCCGCTGGCCCGGGCGACGACGCGCTCGCCGACATCCCAGAGGGCGCTCGCGACCAGGAAGACGCCGAGCCCGATGCCGAGCGGGGCCAGCACCGGCCCGCCACGCGTCATGGCGAGCAGCGCGATGGTCACCACAACGCCGAGCCCGAAGGCGACCTGGGCGCGCTGGGCGGCGCCGAGCAGGTCGCCGCGCTTCCAGGCCAGCGACTGGCCGATCGGCAGGAGCAGCAGCAGCGGTACCAGCAGCGGCACGAAGGTGGCGTTGAAGAAGGGCGGGCCGACCGAGATCTTGTCGCCGGTCACCATCTCCAGCACCAGCGGATAGAGCGTGCCGATGAAGACGGTGGCGCAGGCGGTGGCGAGGAAGAGATTGTTGACGACGAGCGCGCTCTCCCGCGAGACGGGCGCGAACAGCCCGCCCTGCTTCAGCAGCGGCGCCCGCCAGGCGAACAATGCCAGCGAGCCGCCGACGAAGAAGACCAGGATGGCGAGAATGAAGAGCCCGCGCTGCGGATCGGTGGCGAAGGAATGCACCGAGGTCAGCACGCCGGAGCGGACGATGAAGGTGCCGAGCAGCGAGAGCGAGAAGGTCAGGATGGCGAGCAGGATGGTCCAGACCTTGAGCGCGTCGCGCTTCTCCATCACCACGGTCGAATGGATCAGCGCCGTGCCGGCGATCCAGGGCATCAGCGAGGCGTTCTCGACCGGGTCCCAGAACCACCAGCCGCCCCAGCCGAGCTCGTAATAGGCCCAGTAGGAGCCCATGGCGATGCCGAGCGTCAGGAAGATCCAGGCCAGCAGCGTCCAGGGCCGGACCGCGCGGGCCCAGACGGCGTCGATGCGCCCGTCGATCAGTGCCGCGACGGCGAAGGCATAGGTGATCGAGAAGCCGACATAGCCGACATAGAGCAGCGGCGGATGGATCGCGAGACCGAGATCCTGGAGGATCGGATTGAGGTCCTGCCCCTCGGCCGGGGCCGGGACGAGCCGCCGGAACGGATTCGAGGTCAGCAGGGTGAAGGCGAGGAAGGCGACGGTGATGCTGCCCTGCGCGGCCAGAACCCCGGCCCGCAACCGCGCCGGCAGCGAGCGCCGCGACAGCGCGACCAGCGCGCCGAACAGCACCAGGATGAGGACCCAGAGCAGCATCGAGCCCTCATGGTTCCCCCAGCTCGAGGTCAGCTTGTAGATGAAGGGCTGAGCCGAATGCGAATTGGCGGCGACATTCTCGACCGAGAAATCCGAGACCGCATAGGAGAACACCAGGCAGCCGAAGGAGAGCGCGACGAGCAGGAAGCAGGCGACGGCCGCCGCTGGGCCGACCGAGGCGAGGGCGGGGTCCTGACGCGCCACGCCCCAGAGCGGCACGACCGTCTGGACGGCGGCGACACCGAGCGCCAGTGCCAGCGCGAAATGACCGATCTCGACGAACATCGCCCCGCCCTATTTCGCCGGCGCCGGCGCCGCGGCCGCGTCGGAGCCTGCCTTCGCATCGCCCGGCTGCCAATGACCCTGCTTCTTCAGGGCGTCGGCAACCTCGCGCGGCATGTAGTTCTCGTCATGCTTGGCGAGGACGGAATCGGCCCGGAAGCGGCCGGGCCCTTCGAGCACGCCCTCGGTGACGACACCCTGGCCCTCGCGGAAGAGATCCGGCAGCAGGCCGGTATAGCTGACCGTCATCGTCGTCTTGGCATCGGTCACGGTGAAGGTGACATGCTGGCCGCCCGTGCGCGCGACCGAGCCCTCCCCGACCAGCCCGCCGAGGCGCAGCCGCGTTCCCGGCTGCAGGCCTTTCTCCACGATTTCGGTCGGTCCGTAGAAGAAGACGATGCTGTCGCGCAGCGCATAGGCGACGAGAGCGGCGGCGAGGACGAGCACCGCCCCGGCCGAGGCGATCAGCGCGAGCCGGCGCTGCTTGCGCGTCATGCCCTTGCGTGCCGGAGCGGGCGGAAAGCCGGTCTGCGCGGTCATCGCGCCGCCTCCTGCAAGCCGAGTTCGCCCGCGAGCGTCGCGAGCGCCGTCACGGCGTCCGGCTCGGCCGCGAGCCGTTCGCGCGCCGTCGCCAGCGATTTGAGCGCCGCCGGCCGCTCGCCGAGGACAGCTTGCGAGCGGATCAGGCGCGACCATTCCGCCAGGGTGCCGCCACCTTCGGCGAGCCTGGCGGCGAGGCCTTCGACCATGCCGCGGATCGCCGCCGTCCGGTCCTGCTCCGGCAAGGCGGCGATCGCGGCCGAAGGATCGGACTGTGTTTCCAGCCCCCGGAGGCGATCGCGCACCGCCGCCGCCCAGGGTGCCCCGGCCGGAGCATCGGCGAGCAGCGCCTTCAGGGCAGCGATGGCGACAGGGATATTGCCATCCTGCTCCTGGCCGATCGCCAGGAAGAAGCGGGCTCGCGGATTGGCGGGATCGAGCTTGACCGCCTCGGCCAGGCTCGCGCGCGCCGCCGCGGTGATGACGCCGCCAGCCGCGAGGGTCAGCGCCTCGCCCTGTCCGGCATGGCGCTCGGCGCTCGGCCCGTCATGCCGGATCGCCGCGGCGAAGGCCCTGGCGGCGTCGTCGAAGCGGCCTTGCCGGAGATAGACCGGGGCCAGCACCGACCAGCCCTTGCCGTCGCTCGGGTTGGCGGCGAGATGCGCCTCGATGCGCGCCAATGCGACTTCGAAATCCTGCCCCGCCGGGCTCGCCTCGAGGCGTGCCGCGAGCGGCTGGTCCGGCACCGTCGGCGAGCCATAGGCGCCGTAGACCAGGAGTGCCAGCAAGGGCACGCAGGAGAGCGCGATCGCCGAGGCGGCGCGGCGCCGGCGCAGGGAGGGCTCGCTGTCGCCCGCGGGCGCCGATTCGACCTCTGCGGCGCGCAGCAGCCGGCGCGCGGCCTCGGCCTTGGCGGCTTCCGCCTCCGCCCCGCCGATCAGGCGGCGACCGAGATCGCGCTCGATCTCAGCCACCTGGGCACGGTAGAGCGACGTCGCTCCCGCCGTATCGGCGAAGATCGGCGGCTGGCGCCGGCCGAGCGGCCAGAGCACCGACATGACCGCCGCTCCCGTCATGACCGCGAAGATGATCCAGATCAGCATCAGCCGTTCATAAACAATCGCGGGGGCCGCTTCATGTGCGAAGATGGCGACAAAGGGTCACGCGGGCAATGGCGCGGCATCAGACGGCGGGCAGCACGAGCCGCGCCCGCAGGCCGCCGAGCGGCGAGCGCTCGAGCGAGAGCTCACCGCCATAGAGCTTCGACAGATCGGCGACGATGGAGAGCCCGAGCCCGGAGCCCGGCGTCGCCTCGTCGAGCCGCCGGCCGCGCTTGAGCACCTCGACCATCGCATCGGGCGGCAGGCCGGGACCGTCATCGTCGATCTGGAGCGCCAGCCGGCCGTCGGGTAGACCGTTGCCCGAAGCGAGGCTGACGCGGACCCGGCTGCGCGCCCATTTGAAGGCATTGTCGAGCAGGTTCCCGAGCATCTCCTCCAGATCCTGCTTCTCGCCGCGGAACCTGACGCCCGCCGGAATGTCATGACTGCCCTCGATCGCCCGGCCCTGCGCGATCTTCTGGAAGGTGCGGATCAACGCGTCGAGCGAGGGCGCGATCTCGGTCACGCCGCCGAGCGCGCCGGACAGCGCCGCCGCCCGGGCCCGGTCGAGATAGTACTGGACCTGGTCGCGCATGATCGCCGTCTGGTGCCGAACCGTCTGGGAGAGCGCGCCGCGGCCGGCCTCGGCCTCGTTCTGCATGACGCTCAGCGGCGTCTTAAGCGCATGGGCGAGGTTGCCGACCTGGGTGCGGGCCCGCTCCAGGATCTCGCGATTGGCGTCGATGAGCTGGTTGAGCTCGCCGGCGAGCGGGGCGAGATCGGGCGGGTACTGCCCGCCGATGCGGGTGCTCTCGCCGGTCCGGACCGTGCCGACGGCGGCGCCCAGGCGCACCAGCGGGCGCAGGCCGAAGCGCACCTGGATGATCGTCGAGGCGACGAGCGCCAGGCCGAGGAACAGGAAGGTCAGGGTCAGCGCGAAGCGGAAGTCGCGGATGTCGCCGTCGATCTCGTCGGCGGGCGCGGCGACGCCCACGGTGAAGCGCCCGTCCTCGCCGACATCGATCTCGCGCTCGAGGACGCGCAGGCGGCGCTCGTCCGGCCCGGAGACATAGCTCTCGCGCAGGCCGCGCGCGTTCGGCCGCAGCGGCTGGTCGAGCAGCTTCGGCAACTGGCCGCCGACGAGCGAGCGCGAGGTGCGCACATTGGGGCGCTCGCCGTCGAGCCGGATGATCTGCCAGTACCAGCCCGAGAGCGGCAGGTCGAAGCGCGGCTCGCCGAGATCGCCGATCGCCTGGCGCTCGGCCTCGGGGGGAGCGGCGAGATCGGCGACCAGCTCCTTGATGTAGACGCTCAGGCGTTCGTCGAAGCCGCGCTCGGCGGAGCGGCGATAGAAGGTGGTGAGGCCAAAGCCAGCCAGGATCAGCACCAGCGCACAGCAGACCGCGGCGGAGATGAAGAGCCGCGCACCGAGCGAGAAACGCTGTCGCGAGGCAGGCATGGCCCGGCTCAGGCCTTGGCGGCGGCGGCGATGTAACCCAGGCCGCGCACGGTTTCGATGATCTCGACGCCGAGCTTCTTGCGCAGGCGGCCGACAAAGACCTCGATGGTGTTCGAATCGCGGTCGAAATCCTGGTCGTAGAGATGCTCGACCAGTTCGGTGCGCGAGACGACGCGGCCCTGATGATGCATCAGATAGGCCAGCAGCCGGTATTCATGCGAGGTCAGCTTCACCGGGTTGCCGTCGACCACGACGCGGCTGGCGCGGGTATCGAGGCGGACCGGACCGCAGATCAGTTCCGAGGTGGCATGGCCGGCGGCGCGGCGCAGCAGGGCGCGCACGCGGGCGAGCAGTTCCTCGATGTGGAAGGGCTTGACGACATAGTCGTCGGCGCCGGCGTCGAAACCGGCAACCTTGTCGCTCCAGCGGTCGCGCGCCGTCAGGATCAGCACCGGCATCGTCTTCTCGGCCCGCCGCCAGCCCTGCAGCACGGCGACGCCGTCGACCTTCGGCAGGCCGAGGTCGAGGATGACGGCGTCATAGGGCTCGGTCTCGCCGAGATAGAGCCCCTCCTCGCCGTCGAAAGCCTTGTCGACCGCATAGCCCGCATTCTCGAGCGCGTTGACGATCTGGCGGTTGAGGTCCTTGTCGTCCTCGACGACGAGCAATCGCACGGCGGGGTCACTCCGTTGTAGGGGCCATGGCGGGGAATAGCGGAACTAGCGGATATCCGCCACCTTGCCCGAGTGCCCGTCGAGGGTCACGCGGGCGACGCGGCCGTCGCGCTTCATCGTGGTGACGACATAGACATAGTCGTCGCCCAGCCGGCACAGGCGGATGCGGAGAACCTCGCCGGGCGCAGCCTCGCGCGCATGACGCGATGCGGCCGCCGGCTGCATGACCTTGCCGTCGGACACCGCCTCGCGCGTCTCGCTGGCCGAGAGGCAGGAGATCGGCTGCGACGTATCGGCCGGAGCCACCGGCGAGGCCGCCAGAGTCAGCATGGCGAGGATTGCGGTGGTCGGATCGAGCAGCGTCATTGGCATGCGCTAGTCCTGCACGCGTGAATGCGCCATGAACACCCCCTGCCAGCCAGATGTCGGTAGCGGCGCCGGTGACGCAAGCCTAGCTCAGCGAATCGTGACGAGTCCACGCCACTGCAGCCCGGCCCCGGCAGCGACGCTGAGTTGTTCCAGCCCGATGTCGAGCGCCGGCTGAGCCGCGCCGAAGTCCGCGATCTCGCTGGCGGCGGGGTAGAGCAGTTGCGGCCCCTCGCTCTCCAGGACGCGCTTCGCCGTACCGGCCTGATGGGCGGTCAGGCGATAGCGTTCGCCCTCTTCGCCGAGCGGCACTTCGAAAGCCTCCCAGGAATCGCCGTCGACCCGGGAGCGCCTGATCCAGCTCAGCGTCACGCCGCTCCCGGAACGGCGGGCGCGAGGATGCACCGGCGCGAGCGGCCGCAGCGCGGCGGTACCGACCGTCGCGACAAGCTCGCGCATCGCCGCCCCGGCCACGTCGGCATTCGCCGGGCCGATCCGATAGCGCCAGGAACGGCCGACATCGTCGAGGCGCGTGGTCAAGGCCTCGGCTGCGCCATCGAGCACGACGAGGCGCGCACCCGCATCCAGCAGGCGCCCGGCGGCGGGCTCGGAACCACCCAGCCCGCGGACCATCTGCGAGAGCCGGAAGGTCCGCGGGCCGATCAGCTCGACGCGGGCCGCGGTGAGGATCTCGGCGACGCCGGCAGGATCGAGCAGGGCGAGCGCATTGGCTCCGGCCAGGGCCGCCTTCTCCGCGACAGAAGAAAGAGCGCCGCCGCGCAGGCGGACATCGACGCTGGCCTGTCGGTCGGTGCGCCAGAGCGGGCCGGGCTGAAGCGGCGTCAGGGTCTCGCCCATGATCGACGGCGCCGCGATGAACCCGTGCAGGGTGAAGGACATGCCCTCGGCTGCCCGCCAGATCGCCAGCGCACCGGGCCAGGGATCGGCGAAGGCGGCAAGCGACTGCAGCGCCGGCGGCGTCTCGCGGGCGATCGGCAGGTCGAGCACCAGCGCGTCGGGGCGACCGGCGACGCGCGGCGCGACTTTCACGGGCCGGGAATCCGGGGCGGCGGCCGACGAGGCGCCATGATAGATCGCCGGCTCGACCGCCCGGGCGCTGGCCCTTCGCGTGATGCCGTCGCTGATTCGCGTCAGCCGGAACAGGCGGGGGCGCCCGTCGACCGCCAGCGACACCACGTCGCCGGGTTCGAGATCGATGCAGCGCGGGGAGAGTTCGAGCTCGAGCGTCTCGCGCCCGGCCCAGATCTCCTGGAGGCGCTGGTCAGCCAGGCGCTGGCCCTCGGCCCGGCGGGTGACGATCGCGGTTTCGACCGCGCTCTCGCGCCGCGCCGCGCCGGCGAGCCGGCGGGACCGCGCGGCGGCACGGCGATAATCATTATCGCCGTCGATATGGGCGAGGCGCAGTTCGCGCGGCAGCTCGCTCTCCTCCGCCCGGCGCAACTCAAAGGGCTGGCCGTCGCGGTCGAGCACGAGGTCGTCGGGCGAAAGCTGGCGCGCCACCGCCGCCGCACGGCCGCGAAAGCACAGCCTGCCGGCCGACATGGCGACGTCGAAACCGAAGGCCTGGGCGAGCGGCTCCAGCGCCTGCCGCGCCGAGAGCGGCCGGTCGAGGACATAGCCGTCGAGGAAGCCGTCGATGGCGAGCTCGTCCGGCGCCGGCAGACCGTAATCGGCGAGCACCGCCCGCACCAGCCGGTCCAGCGTCGTGCCTTCGAGCCTGCCATTGATCCAGTGGCCGGTCTCGTAGTTGGGGCCGTCGGCCCAGACCGATTGCAGATCGGGAAAGGCCGGAAAGGGCCGGGCATCCCAGGTCCAGACATAGACATTGGCCGGATCGACCATGCGCCGGCCCAGCGGCCCGAAGATCGGGTTGCGCTGCACCTCGAAGCCCGGCAGCGCCGGGTCGAAGCCCGAAAGGATCGCCTCGAGGCCGCGCGCCTGCACGAGGTCGTCACGTGCCCTGGTCGAGAAATGCGGATAGCCGCCATCGACGGATTTCGGATCGGGAAAGACATTCGGCGAATTGCCGCCCTTGTCCACCGCCGGCAGGCCGATCTCGGTCAGCCAGATCGGCTTCGAGCCGGGGAGCCAGGGGGTGGCGGAACCGAGCTCGAAGCCGAGCCAGCGCTCGACATGGAAATTCGACCACCAGTTCGGCAGGTCCTTCGGCCGGAAAACCCAGGACTTGCCATAGGCGCCGTCGCTGATCGGCAGGCGCGTCTGGGCCTGCCGGCCGGCCAGGGAGGCGTAATACCAGTCATAGCCCTCGCCCGAGGTCAGCCGGTCGCGGAGATGGCCGACATCGGCCGGCCCGCGCGCCAGATCGACATCGGCATGGCCTGGCGTGTCGCGCCAATCGGTCAGCGGCGCGTAATAGTCGATGCCGATGGCGTCGATGTTCATCGAGGCCCAGAGCGGATCGAGCGGGAAGCGCACTTCGAGCCCACCATCGCGGACATGGGCGCCGTATTCGGTCCAGTCCGCCGCATAGACCAGCTGGGTCGGGAACGGCAGCAAGGCGCGCACCTCCGCCGCCAGCGCGACCAGGCCGTCGACCATCGGATAGACGCCCGGCGCGCTGCGCACCCGCGTCAGCCCGACCAGCTCGGAGCCGATGATAAAGCCCGCGACGCCGCCGGCTGCCTTGGCCAGCATCGCGGCGTGCAGCACGGCGCGGCGGAAGCCCCAATCCTCCGGCACGGAACAGACGACGCGGTCGCCGTCGAGAGTGAAATCGCCGGCGCTGGCCGAACCGAGGAAGCTCGCGACCTGCGCGGCCGCGGCCGAGGTCGCATCCGCGGTACCCGGCCGGTCGGGCGCCGGCGCGCAGGTCACCCGGCCGCGCCAGGGATAGGGCGGCTGCGAGCCACCGCCGGTGTAAGGATCGGCCAGGGCGTTGTCGGCCGGGATATCCATCATCACGAAGGGATAGAGCACGACTTCCAGCCCGTAGACATCGCGCAGCCGGCGGATCAGCGCGATCACGCTATCGTCGGAGGGCGTGCCGCCATAGGCCGGCTTGCCGCCGGACTGGCTGACCAGCCGCGCGCCGCTGCGCTGGAGCCCGGCGACCGACCACTCGGCGCCCGTTGTGATCTTCTCCGAAATCTCGACGCGCGGCGCGATCGTGCAGGAGCCGGCGCGAAGATCGTCGCCGAACCAGCTCATCACCAGCGAGATGCGCCGCAGGTTGGGGCACAGCGCCAGCAGATGCATGATCGCGCCGTCGACATCGGTGGTGCTGTGCCATTGGTGCCGGTTCTCGGCGATGCTGACCCCGGCTTCCGGCTCCTGATTGACCAGGGTCGGCTGATAGATGAACTCGCTGGCCCCGGGAATCAGGGTCACGGCGCGGATCATCTCGCCAAGGCCGGGCACGGCGCGCACCACCTCGAACGAGAACTGCGGCACGCGGTTGCCGTAATCGGCCAAGGGAAAGCGCTCGAACACGACATAGGCCGTGCCGCGATAGCCCGGCGCCGCACCGGCCTCCTTGGCGGCGATCAGCGGATCCGGCTCCTGACTGGCGAAACCGCGATGGACGCGCAGCGTCACGGCGTTGAAGTCGATCTCGCGCCCATCGGCCCAGATCCGGCGCACGAAGGCGATCGGCCCCTCGCACAGGCCGATGGCGAGATTGGCGTAGTAGCTATACGTGGTCTCGTGGGTCTTCTGGGCCTTCTGCCCGCCCTTGCCGCCGCTCTTGCTGCGGGTGACCGTGGTGGTCACCTCCTCCTCGAAACGCGTCGCCCAGATCAGCTGGCCGCCGAGCCGGGCGCGCCCGTAGACGCGCGGGATCGGCGCGCCCTCGGTCGAGGCGAGGCCGTCGATCTCGGTCAGGCGCGGCCCTTCGACGACGCGCGTTCCACCGCCGCCGCCGAGCAGCGACTGGTCGAGCCCCGCGCCGGCGATGGCGCCGAGCGAGCGACCGATGATGGCGCCGACCGGGCCGCCGAGCATCCCGCCCAGCACCGAGCCGGCAACCTGGAGAACAAGCGTGGCCATCAGGGATCCAGCTCCGGGAATGAGAAGGCATGGCTGCAATGGCGGCGCCACCAGCCGGTGAAGGCGACCTCGCTGACGGCCGCCCCGTCATGGGCATGGAGGATGCGCCCCGGCTCGACCAGGATGGCGCAATGGGCCGCCGGCAGATGGTCGCGCCAGCGGAAGAGCAGCACATCGCCGGGGCGGGCCCCGGCCGGTTCGCAAGGAGCAAGATGGCGCAGCGCCGCCAGCGCCAGCGTCTCGCCGGCACCATGCTGCGCCCAGTGCTGGGCATAGGGCGGCACCGCTTCCGGCTCGCTGCCATGGAGATCGCGCCAGACGCCGCGGACCAGCCCGAGGCAGTCGCAGCCGACGCCGCGCAGCGAAGCCTGATGGTGATAGGGCGTGCCGAGCCAGGACCGCGCAGCCGCAACGATCCGGGCGCGGCTGGCCTGCCCTCCCGGCTCCGGCCCGCTCATCGGAACAGGCTCCCGCCATCGAACGGTCCGCCGCCCGGATCGGACGGCCCGGCGCCGCCGAGGACGAAGTCATTGCCAGGCAGGTGCGGAAAGCCGCGGAAGTTGATTCCGTTTCCGAATTTCGCCTGGCAGGTGGCAAAGCTCTTGTCGCAGCCGACGCTGATGCTGAAGCCGTCGCCGATCTCGATCGGCCGCGGCGCAGCCTGCCAGAGCTCGATGGTGACAACGCCATCGGCGTTGCGATGGTTCTTCACCTCGGCGGAGAAGCCGAGACTGGCTCCGCCGATGAAGGTCAGCTTGCCGCCGGTATAGAGCCCGTCGGGAAAGACGGCGAGGTTCGGCGCCGTCATCGTCAGGCGGGCGTCGGTGGTGGCGACAGTGGCGTAGGAGATGTCGGCCGCCGCGCCGCAACGGGCATCGCCGAGATCGGCGGAACAGGAGGCCGTGTAGAGCCCGCCGCGCTCCTCGTCGAAGGCCTTGCCCAGCCCCCTCACCTCGGCGCTGAAATTGCTGTCGCTGCGCCTGATCTCGCCGACGAAACCGGTCTCCAGCAGCACGCGCTGGCCGGGATCGGCCCAGTTGACCAGCCAGAGCGCGACGCGCGCATCGTCATAGAGCCCGCGCGACAGTTCCGCCTCGTTCAGCCCGCTCGCGGCGAAGGCGCCGAGCACCTCGCCGCCGCCGGTGGCGAAGCCGAGTTCGGCCGTCGCCTCCGCCGCCTCGAGGCCCGAGCGGGCCAGGAAATCGACGCCGTCGAAGGAGATATCCCGGTCATGTTCGGTGAAGCCGAGCACGGCGCCGTCGCGCCGGGTCAGGCTCCAGCAGCGGCATAGCGTGGTGGCCTCGCCGGCGAGATGGCCGGCGAGCGCGGAAGGCAGGTTGCGCATGGGAAAGCCTCAGTCGACGATTTCGACGATCGGGATCTTCGGGATGTCGCCGGCCTCGAAGGCCGAGAGATCGACCTCGATCATGTCGAGGTCGAAACGCACCGGCATGTCGAAGGAAAAGCCGGCGCTGACGACAGCGCCCGCGGCCGGGGCATGGCCGACGGCAAAGCTCAGCAGCCCCGTCGCATGGTCGCAGGAAACCGACGCCGGCTGGGCCTGGACGACGCCGTCGACCGCGACCAGCACCGTGCCGGCGACCGGCTTGCTGATGCGCCGGACATAAGGCGCGTGCAGCCCGCCATAGAGCTTGCCGAGCTGGAAGACGCGGGTCGCCCCGTCGCCGATGCCGATCTCCTGGTCGCTCGCCGCCGGCACGCCCGAGGGCGCGCAGCTCTTCCAGTCGAGCCGGTCGCGCCAGCGGAAGCCGTAGAGCCGCCCGCGCCGTTCCTCGAAGAAGGCGACGATGGTCGAGAGCGCATCGAGCGTGCGCACGCCGAAGCCGGCATCGTAGCGCCGGCGCGAATGGGCCCAGCGGCTGTTGCGGACCTCGCGCCCCGAGGCCAGCGTCACCACCTGGGTCAGCCGCTCGGGTCCGCCGCGGGCGCCGCGCGCGATCTCGACCGGGAAGCGCACTTCGTGAAAGCCGCTCATGCCGGCGCTCCTTTCAGCTTGAGGATTTGGCGGACGCCTCGCGTCACAGCGCCCGGCTGCCGCGGGCGACGGCGCGGGCGATCGCGGCCGAGACCTGCGCCTCCGAACGGCGGAAGCTGTCGGCATCGGGCGTCGAGACCTGGACCGTGACGCTGACCGGGCGCCGACCCTCGCCGCCGCCGGCGCGGACGCCGAGCTTGCCATCCGGACCACGCGACAAGGGCAGGATCGCCTCGGCGCCGCGCTCGCCCATCAGGCCGAGGCCGCGGCCCATGGCGAAATAGGACGGCGCCGCGACGACGCCGCCATCGGCGAAGACCGAGACCGACGGGATCGCGCCACCGCCGAGCCCGCCGGTAAAGAGCCCCGCCAGGCTCTTCAGGCCCGAGCCGAGCAGGCTGGAGAGACCGCTCTGTAGCGGCTTCAAAGCCGATTTCAGCAGGCTCTCGGTCAGCGACCTGCCGACGCTGCGCAGCACGTCCTCGAAGCGCCTGCCTTCGATGACGCCCCTGGCGAAGGCGCCGGTGATGGATTTTCCGAACGCCTCGGAAGCCCTGGTCAGGCTCTGCGTCAGGCTGGTCATCGTCCTCAGCCCGGAGAGGTCGAAGGAGGAGGTTTCGTCTTCCGACATGGCAAACGCTCTTTTCGGTCGCAGATCAGGCCGGGGCCGCCTGGCCGGGCCCATCGGGATGGCTACGCATCAGGGCTTCGAGCGCGTCGCGTGCGATCGGATCGGCGCCCCGGTGCGGGCGGAACGCCTCGCTGGCGGCGATGATTTCGCGCGGGCTCGCGGCCCAGAAGGCTTCCGGTGGCCAGCGCAGGCGGCCGAGCCCGAAGGCCATGACCTCGCGCCAGGGAAAGGGGGCAACCGCCGCCGGCGCAGCTACGGCGCCGACGGCGACGGAGGGTGCGCGGCGGCGCCTTCGCCTGCCGGCGCGAAAGTCGCGTCGAGGAGCGCGATCGCCGCCGCGATCGCGCCGTTCAGCCCGCCATCGAAGGCAAGCGCCGCGACCTCGTCATGGGCAAGCGAGCCGCCGGCGCCGCGCAGGCCGGCGGCGAGGATGCGGGTGACGTCGCGCGCCGAGAGTCGGCCGGTGGCGAAGCGCTCGCCCAGCGCCGGCAGGCTCTCGACGGCGAAGGCGTCCTCGAGCTCGGCGAGCGCCCCCAGCGTCAGCCGCATCGGCAGCGCGCTGCCCTCGACCGGCAGGGCGACCTCGCCCCGGTAGCGATTGACCATGGCGTTCCCCTCAGGCGAGCGTGAAGACGAGCTGGCCGGCCGATTCCAGCGACAGCTCGAAGGTGACCTCGGCGGCATGGTCGCCGCGATATTCCAGCGTCGAGAGCTGGAACGGCCCGGTGATCGTACCGAAATCGGGCACGATCACCTGCCAGTCGCGGATCGCGCCATCGAAGAAGATCTGCCGCACCAGCGCGTCCGAGGCCTCGTCCTTGAAGATGCCGGCGCCGCTGATGCTGGCCCGGCGCATGCCGGCGCCCGCCAGCAATTCGCGCCAGCGCCCGGCCGACTCGGCATGGGTGACGTCGACCGCCTCGGCATTGAAGGCGATCTGGCGGGCGCGCAGCCCGGCGACGGTGACGAGGCTGCCGCCGGAATCGGCCGCCTTGAGCAGCAGGTCCTTGCCTTTCTGGGCCGACATCGGCTTTTCCTTTCGCGCGATCTTCAGAGGGTTTCGGTGACGGCGCGGAAGCGCAGCGCCACCATGGGAAGCTGGCTCTTCGGGTCGCGGGCGAGCCGCGACGAGAGCCAGGTCAGATTGATCAGCCGGTGCCCCTCGAGCGAGAGCTGCGCGCCGCTCAGGCTGGCGACGATGGCCGCCGCCGCTTCCAGCGCCTGGCGCGAGGAGGCGCTCTCGTCCGCCCAGACGACCAGGCCCAGACGCTGCTCGCAGCCGGCATCGCTGCCGGTCGACCAATCGTCGGCCTCGACTTCGCCATGGACGAGATAGACGCCCTTCGCGGCGCGCGGCGGCTCGTCATGGATGCGCCCAGTGCCGATCAGCGCGGCAAGAGCCGGATCGGCTTCGAGATGCGCCTGGACGGCAAGGCGCAGCGCCAGGATCGCGTCGCTCATGGGCGGACCTCCTCGACCAGGCAGACCAGGCGGCGGCGTCCGCCATCAGGGTCGGCCACGGCGCGGATATCGAAGATCTGCGTGCCGTCGCGCAGCCGCTGCCCGGCGTCGACGCCGGCGCGCCAGCGCAGGCTGATGCGGTGGCTGATCGCCTGCTCCGGGCGGCCGGCACGCCAGCGCTCCTCGCCCGAAAGCCATTCGACCTGCGCCCAGACGGCCGCGACGAGCGCATGGCCACGGACCTCGCCGCCGATGCCGTCGGGTGTCCCGACCGGCTCCTCGAGCAGGAGGCGGCGCCGCATGGCGCCGACCGGAGGGCGTTTTGCGACCTCGTTCATCGTCATGCCCGTCACAGCTTCAGGCGTCGGAAAGGGGCGACGAGCCCGGCGACCTCGGCCGGCAGGCGCGCGGCGTCGCGGCCAACCACGTCGCCGCGATGCTCGAACCAGCGGCAGGCGAGCCGCAGCACCGCCTGGCGCAAGGGCGCGGGCACCGTATCGCGCGTCGCCCCGAAGCCGGCCACGACGTCGATCTCGATGGCCGCCCGGTCGCGGCCGGGCGGCCGTACCGGCCCGGCGAGCACGATCAGAGGCGGGTCTGTCCCCTCGACCAGAACGAGCGAGGGCACGGCGACGGCCTGGGGACTGCCGCCGGCGTCGTAGACGCGCGCCGCGGCAATGCTGCTGACCGGCGAGAGCGGCAGGCGTATCTCGGCGCCGGCCGGCCAGCGGTCGAGCACGAGGCGCCAGCTCTGGTCGATCAGGATCCGGCCGGACGCTGCCTCCACCATCAGGCGGGCGGCGGTGACCAGCGTGCCGAGGAGTTCATCCTCGTCCTCGGCCAGGAGCCGCAGGAAATCCTTGGCCTCCGCCAGCGAGACCGGCTCGATCGCCGGCGGGGCGATCGCCAGCGGCGTCATGGAGACCGAGGTCATGGCAAGTGAGGTCATGGTGAGCGAGGTCATGGTGAGCGAGGTCATCGCCTCTCCCTTTCCGGGGTTTGAACGGAGCGGCCGATGCGCTATCCAGCGCCCTCCCGAACGGAGGGCGCCATGCGCAGCGGCACAGCGAAACGGTTGCTCGGTCTGGCGCTCGCCGCGTCGGCCGTGCTGACGGCACCGGCCGGAGCCGTGGTCGGCGGCCGCGAGGGCGGGCCGGAGGCCGGCGCCACGCTGATGGTCCTCAATGCGCGCGGCGGCGTCTGCACCGGCATCGTGCTCTCGCGCCGCGCCATCCTGACCGCTGCACATTGCGCCGACCGGCAGGTCGACATGCGCATCCACTGGCGTGAAGGCGGCGAGCCGGTGCTGATCGAACCGGCGGCGATCGCCCTCCATCCCGAATTCAACGCCAAGGCCGTCGCGGCGCGGAAGCGCTCGATCGACCTGGCCCTGGTGCGGCTTTCGGCGCCGCTGCCGGCGCGCTTCTCGACGGCTGCGCTGGTCGACGGCCCGCTGCCGCGCGCCGGCGCTGCCGTCACGCTCACCGGCTACGGCGTCTCGCGCGAAGGCGAGGCCAAGACGACCGGGACCTATCGTTCGGCCGCGCTGGCGACCGTCGAGCCTTATGGCCCGGGCCGGATCCTGATCTGGGCGGCCGACCCGGCAGGCGGCGGCAAGCGGGCCGCGGCCGGCGCCTGCCAGGGCGATTCCGGCGGCCCGATCCTCGATGGCGAGGGCGGCATCGTCGCCGTCACCAGCTGGTCGACAGGCCCTGCCGGCAAGCAATGCGGCCTGCTCAGCCAGGGCGTCCTGGTCGCGCCCCAGCGCGGCTGGATCGACCGGACGCTGTCCGGCTGGGGCGAGAGCGTCGACTGGACGCCGAAGCGGTAGAACGGGATAGGAAGACCGAGGATCCGTTTTTCGTGACGCCACTCCAACTCTGAGCGGGCCAGGCTGCGAACGGACACTGGACTGCGCCGCAGCAAACCATAAAGTGACGCCATGGCCGCGACGACATCGACCGCAAACCTTTCAGGCCGCCGACTGACGGCGGCCTTTGTCCTGCTTGCCGCGGCGCTGCAGGCGGCTCCGGCCGCGGCGGTCGTGGGTGGCGTGACCTCGCGCTCCGCCAACGGCGTCCGCGCTTCGACGCTGCGGATCGAAACCAGCCGCGGCGAACTCTGCTCCGGCGCCGTGATCTCGTCGGAGCTGATCCTGACGGCGGCGCATTGCCTGATGACCGGCGGCTCGGTGCGCGTCGTCAGCCTCGACCGGCGCTTCCGCAGCCGCAAGCACGCCGTCGCTGCCGTGCTGCCGCATCCGAGCTTCGTGCCCGGCACGACGCCGCGCACCCAGCCGGGCGCCGATCTCGCCTTGATCCGCGTCGCCACCCCGCTGCCGGCCGATATCGAGCCGCTGACGCTCGGCGGCGGCCTCTGGCAGGGCGAGACGGTCACCATGGCCGGCTTCGGCCTGGCCTCCGAGAACAACAAGCGCAGCGCGCGGGTGCTGCGCGAGGCGACGCTGGTCAACGCCGGCAACTACACCACCGCCAATACGGTCAAGGTGGCGGTCGACACCGAGAACCGTGGCGAGGTTCCGGGCGCCGGTGCCTGCCGTGGCGATTCCGGCGGGCCGGTGCTGCGCGGCCCACCGGGCTCGCGCGATCTCGTCGGCATCATCTCCTGGTCGAGCGGGCCGCTGAGCTCGCGCGTCAGGCTGATCTGCGGCGGCTTCACCGCGATCACGCCGATCAGCGAGCATCGTGCCTGGATCAGCGAGGCGAGTGCGCGGCTGCTGAACTATGGCGAAGCATCAGAGCAGGCCCGCGAGACCGCGAGCCCGAACGCCAGCTACAGCTGGTGGTTCAGCCGCTAGAGACGGATTCACCGATCAGCTTGCGGTGCAAGCTGATCGGAACGGGCTCTGAGGGCTGGCCGCGCGGTCAGGCGGAGAATTTCAGCCCCTTGATCGCGGCGAAGTCCTGCACGCCGCCGCCGACCCGCTTGGTCGTGTAGAACAGCACATGCGGCTTGGCGGAGTAGGGATCGCGCAGGATCCGCACGCCCGCCCGGTCGACGACGAGATAGCCGCGGCGGAAATCGCCGAAGGCGACCGAGACCGAATCGGTCGCGACGTTCGGCATGTCCTCCGCCTCGACGAGGGGAAAGCCGAGCAGCGTCGCCGACGCGCCGGCCGAGGCCGGCGGCTGCCAGAGATACTGGCCGTTGCCATCCTTGAACTTGCGCACCGTGGCTTGCGTCCTGCGGTTCATCACGAAGGCGGCGTTCTGGCGATAGCCGGCCTTCAGCGAATAGACGAGGTCGACGAGGATGTCGGCCGGGCTGGAGGCGGCGAAGGCGCCGGCGACGCCGGTCTTCAGCGTGCCGATATTGCCCCAGCTCCAGCTCGCCTCGGCGACCGCCGGATAGGCCAGGAAGCCCTTGGGCTTGTCGACGCCGTCGCCGCTGACGAAGGCCGCGCCCTCCTGCTCGGCGAAGGCGCTCTCGACCTCCTCGGCGATCCACTGGTCGATGTCGACGATGGCATCGTCGAGCAGGGTCTGCGTCGCCGCCGGCATGGCGTAGAGTTCCATCGCCGGAAACGAAAGCTCGGCCAGCGCCGGCGTGCCGGTCTGCGGCCGGTTGGCGCTCTCGGCGACCCAGCCGGAAGCCGGGCCGGTGGTCGAGAACGCCTTCTTGTAGGTGCCGGACGAGATGGTGCGAACCGTCGCCAGCGAGCGGATCGGCGAGACGGCGGAAAGGCGACGCAGGATCTCGCTCTCGACGGTGGAGGGCGCGAGATAGCCGCCATCCGGCCCGGAGCCGGCGGAGAGGGCCTTGCCTTCGAGCTGCTTCAGCCCGCCCGCCTCGCCATGGCGGATATAGGAAGCGAAGGCGGCCTTGTGCTCGGCGATCGCCGGATCGCGCTCCGCCTCGGCGCCAAGAGCCGGGCGGCGGGCGTCGAGCGTCAGCCGGTCGAGGCGACGGCGGGTCTCGTCGAGTGCGCCGTCGAGCCGCACCAGCTTCTCGCTGGTCAGGCCGTCGCCGCCCATGCGGGTTTCGAGCTCGGCCAGCCGCTCGTCATTGGCGGCGCGATAGGCCTCGAGCGTGTAGCGCAGATCGTCATAGGCGAGCGCGACATCGCCGGCCGCCTTGGTCTCGGGAGCCTGGTTCGACGTGGTCATGGTTTCTCCTCGCATGGTTTTTCCTCGGGTGGATGAGAGCAGTTGCGGGTTCAGAAGTGGCAAGCGGGCGAAAGCGGGCGCGCCGTTTTCACCGCCGAGACGCGGGCCTGCGGCAGCATCGGGAAGGTCACCAGCGAGATCTCCCAGAGGTCGACCTTCGCGAGGCGGCGCAGGCCGGTGCGCGGGTCGGTGCGGGCCCGCTCGGAGCGGAAGCCGATCGAGAGCCCGTCAATGGCGCCGTCGCGCATCAGCGCATGAATCTCGCGCGCCCGCGCCACCGCCAGCGAGAGCCGGCCGCGGACATGAAGGCCGCGCGTGTCCTCGCGCAGATCGAGCCAGCGGCCGATCGGCTCGGCCGGATCATGCTGCCAGAGCAGCTTGACCCCGGCCGGGCCGCGACGGGCGAGGCTCTCGCGGAAAGCGCCGGGCTCGACCACGTCCTTGCCGAGATCGGCGATGCGGAACAGGCTGGCATAGCCCTCGAAGGCGCCGTCGGGCTCGATCCGGGTCAGCGGCCGCGCCAGGAACTTGGCTTCGCGGGCGAGCGGGTGAGAGGCCTGGACAAACCTCATCGCGCGCCCTCCTTGCCGGAGCGGCCGCCGCCGTCGAGCCGGCCCAGCGTCTCGAAGAAGCGCCCGAAGACTTCGCGCGGCGGGCCTGCAATGCGTGGCGACGGCGCTCCCGGAGCAGGCCGGCTCCCTGCCGACGTGGCGCGGGGCGGCGACTTCCCACCGGTCTTGCTCATGGCTGGTCTCCCTCATAGCGGGCGTTGAAGCGGGCGAGCTCGCGCACGAAATCGTCGAAGCGCCGGTTGGCAGCGACGAGCTCGCGCAGGACGAGCAGCGCGAGCCCCGAGGCGCAGAACGCCCAGAGCAGCAAAGCGAGATGGCCGAGATCGCCGCGCGCGACGATGCCGCCTGCCGCCTGTTCGATCAGGTTCATGACGCTTCCTCCCGGCGGCCATAGCCGACCGCCTCGCGCTTCTCGTCGACACTGAGGAATTCGGCAGCCGAGACCCGGCGCCAGAGCGATTCCCGCTCTTCGGCCAGCGCCTCGACCGCATCGAGATCGGGCTCGAGCGCAAGATCGTCGCCGAAGGCCGGGCCGAGCCATTGCGCCAGCGACTGCGCGGTGCGCCTGACCAGCGGTATCAACGTCTGGCGCCAGAAGGCCCGGTTGGCCTCGGCGTAGTTGGCGTGAGTATTGTCGCCGGGCAGTCCGAGCAGCAGCGGCGGCACGCCGAAGGCGAGCGCGATCTCGCGGGCAGCGACGCCCTTGGCGGCGACGAAGTCGAGCTCGGCCGGCGAAAGCGAGAGCGGCTTCCAGTCGAGACCGCCTTCGAGCAGCAGCGGCCGCCCGGCATTGCGGGCGCCCTGGAAGCCCTCCTCCAGCTCCAGCTTCAGGCGCTCGAACTGAGCCTCGGTCAGCGTGCCGCCTTCCGGCCCGTCATAGACCAGTGCGCCCGAGGGCCTGGCCGCATTGTCGAGCAGCGCCTTGTGCCAGGCGCCGGCGGCATTGTGGACATCGAGCGAGCAGGCCGCCGCCTCGATCGGCGAAAGCCCGTAATGATCGTCGACCGGATGGAACTGCGACAGATGCAGGATCGGCGGCAGCGGCCCCTCGTCCTGGCGGAAGCGGATCGTCTGCGCGCCCACCGTATAATCATAGGCCTCGGCCCAGCCATCGCGGCCGGGGACGACGCGCATCCGGTCGGGCCGCAGCGCATAGAGCTCGCGCGGCTCGCGGCCGATGCTCACTGCCTCGACATAGGCGTTGCCCGCGACGACGAGATGGCCATAGAGCGTCTCGCGGAAGGCGATGCCGCCCTGGCGCGGATTGGGCCGCTCGATCAGCGCCAGCGCCGGATGCTCCGGCTGCTCGCGCCCGCCGACCTTGGCGACGAGCTGGGTCTGCGCCGCCGCCTCGGCGATCAGCCGGACGCAGCGATGCACCACCGGATTGCGCTGATAGCCCTCGCGCGACAAGGCGCCATAGTCGCGCGGCGTCCAGACCGGTCGCCCCGCCTCGTGCAGGGCGATCAGCGGCCCGATGCGCGAGCGCTTCTGTTCCGGCGCGGCAGGGCCGCGCAGGCTGCGAAGGAAGTTGAGCATGATGATCTCGCTGTTCAGGCGCACGTCATGCTCGGGCTTGACCCGAGCATGACGTGCAGAAATCTGGTCCCGAGATTCCCGGGTCCGCGCTTCGCTCCGCCCGGGAATGACGGCTTGGTCTAAAGTCCCCTCACCCGCGGCCGGCCCTTCGGCGCCAGCATCAGATGGGTCAGCGCCCAGACCAGCGCGTCGAGCCGATCGGGCGAGCGGCCGGAGCTCAGGCCCGTCGGGCCAAAATCGCAGAGCTCGTCCTCCAGCGCCGGAAAGGCGCCGGCATGGCGGACGCGACCTTGCGCATAGAGCGCCGCCACCGGCTCGGCCCGGAGGAACTTGCCGCGCGAGGCCCGGACGGCCGTCACCGGCACGCTATCGTCGACCTCGCGGATCACGCTTTCCGCCATCTCGCCGCCCTGGTTGACCTCGACGACGAGGGCATCGGCCTCGAAGCGGCGATAGAGCGCGACCGCGGCTTGCGCCCATTCATGCGGCCGGGCCCCGGCAAGCGTCGCATCCGCCAGCACATGGCCGATGCCGTCGCGGTCTATGCCGGCGGCGACCAGCCCGCAGCTATCGGCCCGCTTGGACGAGGAAGCCGGCGGATCGACCGCGACCACGATCCGCGCCAGCGGCGGCGCTGCCTGCTCGCGGCCCTGCTCGATCAGCGCCCGCGTCCAGAGCGCATCGGCGCTCTCCTCGACGATCTCGCCTTCGAGTTCCTGCCGGCCGAGCCGGGTGCCGCCATAGGCCTGGGTGACGCTGGCGACGAAATCCGGCGCCAGGTTGAAGCGGTTCGCCCGCGTCGCCGCGCGGCTGACGGCGACGCGCGGATCGTCGAGCAACCGCTTGACCAGCGGCAGCGGGCGCGGCGTCGTGGTCACGACCTGGCGCGGCCTGTCGCCGAGACGAAGCCCGAATTGCAGCATGTCCCAGCTCTCCTGAAGGTTCGGCCACTTCGCCAGTTCGTCGGACCAGGCGGCGGCGAATTGCGGCCCGCGCAGGCTTTCGGGATCCTCGGCCGAAAAGGCCTGCGCGATCGCGCCGTTCGGCCATTCCAGACGCCGCCGCGAAGGCGACCAGACCGGCCGCTCCAACCGGTGATGGATCGAAAGCAGCCCGGAGACGCCTTCGACCATCACGTCCCGCACCTGCCCGTGCGTCTCGCCGACCAACGCGATGCGCGCGGCCGGCTCCGCGGCGAAGGGCGCGAGACCGAGCGCGAGGCCGCGAACCCATTCCGCCCCGGTGCGGGTCTTGCCGGCGCCACGCCCGCCCATCACCAGCCAGATCGACCAGGCTTTCGCCTCCGAAGGCAGTTGATCGGCCCGGGCCCACACCGCCCATTCGCGCGCGATGACCTCCGCCTCCTCAGCGTTCGCCGTCTCCAGCAGGCGCAGCAGCAGCGGCAGCCGCCTCTTCGGCGGCAAGGCCTGCAAGACGGCATGCAAGCTCCTGGCGAACTCCGGCAAGCCGGCGCAATCCGTCGGCGGGAGTGACGTCATCTTCGGGTTTGCCTCCCTGGCCTGCCGTGGTCGCGTCCAGCGCCAGCAATTCACGGACGGTGCGGGCCAGCGTCGCCAGCGTCTTGGCGTCGGTCTCGCTCGCGGCCTTGCCGGCCGGCAGTTCGGCCAGATGCGCCTCATGGGCATCGAGCTGGGCCTTCGCCGCGCGCCAAAGCCTGGTGACCATCTGCTTGCGAGCCACCGGCGCGCGCCTGCCCTTCGCCGCCGGCAGCACCGGCGCGTCATCCGTTTCATCGGTCATCGGGAACCTCGGCTCGGCCCGGAAACGAAAAAGCCGCCGGCGGTGAAGCGCGGCGGCCTTCGTCTCAGGCGCAATTCGTGAGCGTTCCCGATCTCTAGCCGATCAGCGTCACGATGTCAAGAATTAATTCCCAATTATATACTTGACAAAGCAGACCCTAGGGCTATGCTCCTAATCACAGGAGCACGCCATGTCTGCCGCACTCGACAACCCCATTTTCGCTGACGCCGACAAGGCCCGCGAGCACCTTGAAGCTCAGCGTTGGCCCAACGGCGCGACCTGCCCTCACTGCGGCAATGCCGATCCTGAGAAGATTACCGCCTTGAAGGGCAAGGCTCATCGTCCCGGCCTCTATCAGTGCGCCGAATGCCGCGAGCAGTTCACCGTCACTGTCGGCACCGTGTTCGAGCGCTCCAAGATCCCGCTCAACAAGTGGATGCTGGCCGTGCACCTCATGTGCGCCAGCAAGAAGGGCATGAGCGCCCATCAGCTCCACCGCATGCTCGGCGTCACCTACAAGACCGCTTGGTTCATGTGCCATCGCATTCGCGAGGCCATGCGCGATGACGTTGGCGGCCCCATGGGCGGCGAAGGCCAGATCGTCGAAGCCGATGAAACCTATTTCGGCAAGACCGAGTATCAGCCCAAGCTCAACACGCGCGGCCAGCCCTTCACCAAGAAGGGCAAGGGCGGCCCGTCAGGCAAGCGCGCGGTTATCGCCCTGGTCGAGCGCGGCGGTCGCGTCCGTTCCTTCCATGTCGATAAGGCCAACGCTGAAAGCGTCCGCGAGATTGTCGTCACCAACATCAGCCGCGAGAGCCGCCTGCACACCGACGAAAGCAAGCTCTACACGAAGACCGGCGCCGAGTTCGCCCGCCATGAGACTGTGCGCCACAGCGCCAAGGAATACGCTCGCGGCGACGTGCACACCAACACCATCGAAGGCGTGTTCT
>NZ_JAKFED010000080.1:0-1642 GCF_036675845.1 Allobosea sp.
CCAGGCGAGCTGCTCGTCGGAGGCGCTGACCTTCAGCCCGGTGGCTTCCAGCCCCTTGCGCAGCTCCGTCACGTTGGCATGGGCGTCGTGGATCGAGCCGGCCTGCACGACGCGCGCGCCGGCCGGCAGCGGCAGGGCGTTGCGGGCTTCCTGCTCGAAAGCCTTGTCGACCTGGTGGCGGATGACGTCCTGCAGGACCATGTCGATGGCCCGGGTGGCCGAGTTGCCGCCCCCGGCGGCGATGCCACGGCCGACGGCGCGGCCCCCGAAGAAGCCGGCGACGGCGCCCGCGATGGCGCCGATGGGGCCGCCCCTGCCGCCAGCGGCGGCTCCGGCGAGCGAGCCGCCCAGCCCGGACAGGTTGTCGATCAGGTAGCCGCGCGTGGCCGTGCCTTTGCTGTCCTTCTTGTTCAGGTCGGTCTGCACCGCCTGGTACAGGCCGCGAAAGAACTCTTCGGTGCCCACGGCCAGCAGCACCGGGCCCAGAAAGGGCAGCGCCTTGGACAGGCCCGCCTTGATGCCGCGCCACAGGCGGTTGCCCAGGTTCTCGGCTTCGATCGTGACGGTGGTGTCGCCGAGGCCGATCTCGGCCGGCTCGCCGGCAGGCTCTTCCACTTGCAGGGGGTTGGCCTGGCCGGCCACGGGGATCAGGCCGGCGTCCCGGGCTTCCCGAGCCGCCGCCGCGGCATGGCCAACTGCTTTGCCATCGGCCTCGGCGGCTGTCCGCGCATAGTTGCTGCCGAGGTCGGCCGCTTCCCGCCGACGGTTCCAGGAGGCGAACGCTGCGGGCACATCGCCCGGCGCGACGTCGTTTTGTGCAAGGCCTTCCAGGAGACCGTTGTGGGTCTCGAGCATGAGCGCCTGTTGGTGAGCAACGTGGGCCTCGGCGGCGGCGGCCGCGGCCTCGCCGGCGTTGGCCCGGATCGATTTCGCTGCTTCCAGCGCCAATGCCGCGTCCTCGTCGCCTACCGCTCGGGCGACCTGGATGCCTTGCTCCAGCGCGGCGTCGGCAGCCGCGTCATCGGAGGCGTGCAACGCCGCCGCACTGTCGGAGCGCAGGGAACGAACGGCCGCGACGGTGGCGGGATCGGCTCCGGCGGCCGCCAGCCGGTCGGCGGCGGCGTCGATGGCGGTGTTGGCCGTCGCGTTGGCCGACGCCGCAGCGCTCAAGGCGTAGAACAAGATTTCCTGAGTCGCCGAACGGTAGGCCGAGAGCAGGGCGCCTTGTGCCCGGCCCGCGTGGAGCATCGCGCGGGTTGCCACTTCGCGGGCCTCGCGGGCCGCTCGCGCGAGGCCGGCGTTGCCGGGATCTCGACTGGCCGCCTGCGTCGCGGCCGCGGCGGCCCGGCTTGCGGCGGCGGCGGCGGTGTCCGCCTGCTCGACGAATGCCACCACGGAGTCGATCGAGCCGCCGTTGGCGACCCTTTGGGCGGCCGCTATCGCGCGATCGGCGGCCTGCCTGGCGATGGCCTCCTCGTCGCTGTCCAGGAGCTGCCGGCCCGTCGCACCATGCAGACGAACCGCCGGCAGGTCGTCGGAAGCTGTCGACGATCCGGGCGATCGTCGCAATGCGCCTTGCAGCGCCCCCAGCGCCTCCTTGCTCAGCGATTCCCCGGCTGTCTTGAAAGTGCGTCGTGAGGTG
>NZ_JAKFED010000095.1:0-36747 GCF_036675845.1 Allobosea sp.
GCGGTGCGCCGCGAGACCTGGGAGGAAGCCGGCCTGCGCGCCGGTACCGTCCGCTATGTCGCCTCGCAGCCCTGGCCGTTTCCCGGCTCGCTGATGATCGGCTGCCTGGCCGAGGCGCTGAACGACGACATCGTGCTCGACGGCACCGAACTCGAGGCCGGGCGCTGGTTCTCGCGCGAGGAGGCCCTTCAGATGCTCGAGGGGCGCCACGCCGACAACCTGTTCTGCCCGCCGCATATGGCGATCGCGAATACGATCCTGAAGGCCTGGGCGGTCGACAGCGAAGAGCCGTAAGGGAGCGTTTGTCCTTCTCCCCTCGGGGGAGAAGGTGGCTCGGCGCAGCCGAGACGGATGAGGGAAGTCCCTCTACCGAACAAGAAAAAGGGCCGCTCACGCGACCCTTCCCTCATCCGTCTGCTTTGCAGACACCTTCTCCCCCGAGGGGAGAAGGATAAGGGGCTACTCCCCCGCGCCCGGGAAGGTCTCGCGGAAGGAGTGGGCCGGGTAGACGCCGAGGATCTTCATTTCCTTGGAGAAATAGGCGAGCTCCTCGAGGGCGCGCTTCAGCTCCGGATCGTCGGGATGGCCCTCGACATCGCTGTAGAACATCGTCGCGGCGAAATGGCCGTCGACCATGTAGCTCTCCAGCTTGGTCATGTTGATGCCGTTGGTGGCGAAGCCGCCGAGCGCCTTGTAGAGCGCCGCCGGGATGTTGCGGACCTGGAAGATCAGCGTGGTGACGGTCTTGCCGCTGCCCTGGCGCGTGAATTCGGGATATTTCGAGAGGATGACGAAGCGGGTGGTGTTGTGCTTCTCGTCCTCGATGTCCTCCATCAGGATGTTGAGGCCGTAGACATCGGCGGCGATATGCGGCGCGATCGCGGCGCGGGTGACGTCGGCGGCCTCCGCCACCTGCCTGGCCGAACCCGCCGTATCGGCCGCGACCTCGGCCTTCAGGCCGAGCTTGCGGATGATCTTGCGGCACTGGCCGAGCGCATGGATATGGCTCTGCACCGTCTTCAGCGTCGCCAGCGTCGCACCCTCGACGGCCATCAGGTGGAAGCGGATCGGCAGGAAGTGCTCGCCGATGATGTGCAGCCCCGAGCGCGGCAGCAGATGATGGATGTCGGCGACGCGACCGGCGATCGAGTTGTCGATCGGGATCATGCCGTAGCGGGCATTGCCGTCGACGACCGCGGCGAGCGCATCCTCGAAGGTCGGGCAAGGCAGCAGCTCGCAGTCCGGAAACGCCTGCAGGGCGGCCTGCGACGAGAAGGCGCCGGGCTCGCCCTGATAGGATACGACGACAGGCATGGGCTTCAGGCTCCGGCGCGGGATGTCAGGAACGCGCGGGCGCGATCCAGGTCAGGGGGTGTGTCGACGCCTCGCGGGACGTGGTCGATGATCATCGCGTCGATGCGCATGCCATCCTCGAGCGCCCGCAGCTGCTCGAGCTTCTCGCGCAGTTCGAGCGGCGACTGCGGCAGGCTGACGAAGCGGTCGAGCGCGCGGCGGCGATAGGCGTAGAGGCCGACATGGTGGTAGAGCGGCCCCTCGCCATAAGGCGCCGTGGCCCGGGTGAAATAGAGCGCGCGCATGCGGCCGGGCGCGACCTCGCTGCCGACCAGCTTGACGACGCTGGGCGCCGTCTTCTCTTCCTCGTCGGTGATCACGCCGGCCAGCGTCGCGATGTCGACCGCCGGGTCGGCGAGCGGCTCGACCGCCGCGGCGATCGCGGTCGGTGCCAGCGTCGGGAAGTCGCCCTGGACGTTGACGATGATGTCGTGCCGGCCCTCCGGATCGACGATGTCGGCGGCCTCCTTGATGCGGTCGGAGCCGGTCTGGTGCCGGGGGCTGGTCATCACCGCCCGGCCGCCGGCCTGCTCGATCGCCGCGACGATGCGAGCCTCGTCGGTCGCGACCACGACCTCGCCGACGCGCGATTCCACCGCCCGGCGCCAGACGCGAACGATCATCGGCTCGCCGAGGATGTCGGCGAGCGGCTTGCCGGGCAGGCGCGTCGCCTGCATGCGGGCAGGGATCAGGATCAGCGGATTGGGCATCGTGGCGGGCGTGCTCGGCAGAAGCGTCAAATGGTCTCAAAGCGGTGCGTGCTTATACGAGTTGCAATGCAGCGCGCAAAGCGGTTAAGCAGCCTTCGAGTGTCGGCGAGCGCGAGCCCCCGGCCAGAGCGCTGTCTTGCTTCGCGCGCGGCGAGGCCGGGAGTCCGGAAGACGATGAATATCGAACTGAACAAGATCGCCGGCGCGGGCCTCTCCACGCTGCTCGTGGTGATGAGCCTGAACATGATCGCGGGCATCGTCTTCGCGCCGCACAAGCCGGCCGTGCCCGGCTTCGACCTGCCGAGCCTCGAGCCGGCGGCCGCCGGCGGCGCGGCTCCCGCGGCTGCAGCCGAGGAGCCGATCGCGGTGCGCCTCGCCAAGGCCGACCCGGCCAAGGGCGAGAAGGCCGTCGGCGCCTGCAAGGCCTGCCACACCTTCGAAAAGGGCGGCGCCAACAAGGTCGGCCCGCATCTGTTCGACGTCTATGGCCGCAACGAGGGCTCGGTCGCGGGCTTCGGCTATTCGGCCGCGATGAAGGGCCGTAGCGACAAGACCTGGGACGCCGAGGCGCTCGACCACTTCCTGAAGAGCCCGAAGGCTTACGTTCCGGGCACCATCATGGCCTTCGCCGGCCTGAGCAAGCCCGACCAGCGCGCCGACGTCATCGCCTATCTCAACACGCTTTCCGACGCGCCGAAGCCGCTGCCGACGCCCTGAGGCGGGCCGCCGGCCATCGACGCCGATACAGAGCCGGGCCCTGCGCCCGGCTTTTGCTTGTTGTCGCCATGCAAATGCCGTCACCATGCCGGCGAATGCGCAGGGCGCTGGCTTTGGCCCGCCACGACGACATAATCAGGGCACGAATCGCAAGGGGACTGGAATGGCTGTGCGGATCACACGTCGCAGGCTGCTGGAGGCCGGCGGCGTCCTGGCCGGCGCCGCGAGCCTGCCGGGCAGGCTCGGGCGTGCCCTGGCGCAGGAGGCGGAGGTGCACGGCCTCTCGACCTTCGGCGAGCTGGCGCTGCCGCCCGACTTCCCGCATTTCGCCTATGTCAATCCGCAGGCGCCCAAGGGCGGCTCGATCACCATCCAGATCAAGCGCGGCGGTGGCAATCAGAGCTTCGACACCTTCAACACCCTCAACACCTATGTCCTGCAGGGCGACGGCGCCGCCGGCATGGACGCCTGCTTCGACAGCCTGATGGCGGGCTCCGGCGACGAACCCGGCTCGCTCTACGGCCTGCTGGCGAAAAGCGTCGCGGTCTCGGCCGACAAGCTGACCTATCGCTTCCGGATGCGCCCCGAGGCCAAATTCCACGACGGCTCGCGGGTGACCGCCGGCGACGTCGCCTTCTCGCTGAACCTTTTGAAGAGCAAGGGCCATCCGACCTACCGGCTGATCCTGAACGAGATGGAATCGGCCACGGCCGAGGGCGACGACATCGCCGTCGTGAAGCTTTCGCCGAAGCGCGGCCGCGACCTGCACCTGATCGTCGCCGGCCTGCCGGTGTTCTCGGAAAAATACTGGTCGACGCGGAATTTCGAGGCCTCGACGCTGGAGCCGCCGCTCGGCTCGGGCGGCTACAAGGTCGGGCGCTTCGAACAGGGCCGCTTCATCGAGTTCGACCGCGTGCCCGACTACTGGGCCAAGGATCTGCCGGTGAATGTCGGCACCAACAACTTCGACCGGGTGCGCTGGGAGTATTTCCGCGACCGGCAGGTGGCCTTCGAGGCGTTCAAGAGCGGCGTCATCACCTTCCAGGAGGAGTTCACCTCGCGGATCTGGGCCACCGGCTACGACTTCCCGGCGATCACGGAAGGCAGGGTCAAGAAGGAAGCGCTGCCACGGACCGAGCCGATCGGCTCGCAGGGCTGGATCTACAATCTGCGCCGCGACAAGTTCGCCGACCCGCGCATCCGCGAGGCGCTCGGCCTCGCCTTCGACTTCGAATGGACCAACAAGAACATCATGTTCTCGTCCTTCTCGCGGGCGACCTCCTATTTCGAGAACTCGGATTCGAAGGCCTCGGGCAAGCCCTCGCCGGAGGAACTCGCCTTGCTCGAACCCTTCCGCGGCCAGGTGCCGGAGGAGGTCTTCGGCGAGCCCTTCCTGCCGCCGGTCAGCGACGGCTCGGGCGGCGACCGCGCCTTGCTGCGCCGCGCCGACGAGATGCTGCGCGCCGCCGGCTGCAAGCGCGACGGCAATGTGCTGAAGCTGCCGAACGGCCAGCCCTTCGAGATCGAGTTCCTCGATTCGACGCCGTCGCTGCAGCCGCATACCCAGCCCTTCCAGGCCAATCTCAAGCGGCTCGGCATCAACGCGACCTCGCGCATCGTCGACGGCGCGCAGTACCAGCGCCGGCTCGACGAGTTCGACTTCGACGTCATCAGCCGGGCGATGACCGGCAGCGCGATCCCGAGCGACTCGCTGCGCGTCGTCTACGGATCCGAAGCGGCGAAGACGCGGGGCTCGCGCAATGTCGGCGGCATAGCGAGCCCGGCGATCGACGCGATGATCGAGAAGATCGGCCAGGCCGACAGCTATGCCGAGGTCGTGGTGGCGGCAAAGTGCCTCGACCGGCTGCTGCGCGCCGGGCGCTACTGGATCCCGATGTGGTGGAACGCCAGCGAATGGCTGGCCTATTGGGACATGTACGACCGCCCGCAGACCAAGCCGAAATTCAGTTCCGGCGCGCCGGGAACCTGGTGGTACGATCCCGAAAAGGCGAAACGGATCGGGAAGGGCTGATGCTGGTGCGCAGTAGGAGCTTCTTTCGTCATGGTCGGGCTTGTCCCGACCATCCACGTCTTCGCTTGTCGCGTGCGGTGTCCAAGACGTGGATGCTCGCCACAAGGGCGAGCATGACGGTGTGTGTGCCCCGGAACGCCTGCGCATGCTGAGTTATATCGCCCGGCGCATCGCGCTGATGGTGCCGACCCTGTTCGGCATCCTGCTGATCTCCTTCGTCATCGTGCAGTTCGCGCCGGGCGGGCCGGTCGAGCGCGTGATCTCGCAATTGCAGAACCCCAATAGCGGCGCGGCGCAGCGGGTCGGCGGCGGCTCGGGCGGCGATGCCGGGGCGCAAGCCATGGACGCAGGCTCGGCCTATCGCGGCGCGCAGGGGCTCGACCCGGCCTTCATCAAGGAGCTGGAGAAGCAGTTCGGCTTCGACAAGCCGGCGCATGAGCGCTTCTTCAAGATGCTGAAGGACTACGCGACCTTCGACTTCGGCCGCAGCTATTTCCGCGACGCGCCGGTGCTGCAGCTGATCAAGGAGAAGCTGCCGGTCTCGATCACGCTCGGGCTGTGGATGACGCTGCTCTCCTACGCGATCTCGATCCCGCTCGGCATCCGCAAGGCGGTGAAGGACGGCTCGCGCTTCGACACCTGGACCAGCGCCGTCGTGATCGTGGGATACGCCATCCCGGGCTTCCTGTTCGCGATCCTCTTGATCGTGCTCTTCGCCGGCGGCTCGTTCTGGCAGGTCTTCCCCTTACGCGGCCTGACTTCGGAGAACTGGGCGCAGCTCGGCCCACTGGAGAAGGTGCTCGATTATCTCTGGCACATCGCCCTGCCGGTGACGGCAATGGCGTTAGGGGCCTTCGCGACCTCGACGCTCCTGACCAAGAACTCCTTCCTCGACGAGATCCGCAAGCAATATGTGCTCACCGCGCGGATGAAGGGGCTGTCGGAGCGCGGCGTGCTCTACGGACATGTCTTCCGCAACGCCATGCTGATCGTCATCGCCGGCTTCCCGGGCGCCTTCGTGCACGCGCTGTTCGCCGGCTCGCTCCTGATCGAGACGATCTTCTCGCTCGACGGGCTCGGGCTTTTGTCCTTCGAGGCGATCGTCAACCGCGACTATCCGGTGGTCTTCGCCAATCTCTACATCTTCTCCCTGATCGGCCTCGTCGTGCACCTGATCACCGACCTGACCTATGCCTGGGTCGACCCGCGCATCGACTTCGAATCGCGGGAGGCCTGAAATGGGCGACACGCTGCTCGACGTCCCGCCGCCCGCCCTGCGCAGCGCCGCGCCCGCCATCGCCCCTGCGGCAGCGCAGCAGGGCTGGCTCAAGCTCTCTCCGATCAACCGGCGCCGGCTCAACAGCTTCAAGGCCAACAAGCGCGGCTGGTGGTCGCTGTGGATCTTCCTCGTCCTGTTCGTGCTCTCGCTCTTCGCCGAGTTCATCGCCAACGACCGCCCGCTGCTGGTGCGCTACAAGGGCGAGACGCTGTTTCCGGTCGCGGTGAACTATCCGGAGGAGAAATTCGGCGGCTTCCTTGCCACCACCGATTATCGCGATCCCGTCATCGCCAGGGAGATCGCGGCGCATGGCTGGGCGCTCTGGCCGCCGATCCGCTATTCCTACACCACCCATAATCTCGATCTGCCGGTGCCGGCCCCGGCCCCGCCGACCTGGCTGCTCACGGACGAGCAGTGCCGCCCGATCGCCGAGCGCAGCGGCGGCACGGGCTGCCGCGACCTCGAATGGAACTGGCTCGGCACCGACGACCAGGGCCGCGACGTCGTCGCAAGGCTGATCTACGGCTTCCGCATCTCGATCCTGTTCGGGCTGATCCTGGCTTCGATCTCCTCGGTGATCGGCATCGCGGCGGGCGCGATCCAGGGTTATTTCGGCGGCTGGACCGACCTGATCTTCCAGCGCGTCATCGAGATCTGGACCTCGATTCCGGCGCTCTACCTGCTGATCATCGTCGCGGCGATCATCACGCCAAGCTTCTTCGTGCTGCTCGGCATCCTCCTGCTGTTCTCCTGGGTGGCGCTGGTCGGCGTGGTGCGCGCCGAGTTCCTGCGGGCGCGCAACTTCGAATATGTCCGTGCCGCGCGCGCGCTCGGCCTCACCGACCGCGCCATCATGATCAAGCACCTTTTGCCCAACGCCATGGTCGCGACGCTGACCTTCCTGCCCTTCATCCTGAACGGCTCGATCACGACGCTGACCTCGCTCGACTTCCTCGGCTTCGGCCTGCCGCCCGGCTCGCCCTCGCTCGGCGAGCTGCTGGCGCAAGGCAAGGCCAATCTGCAGGCGCCCTGGCTCGGACTCGCCGGCTTCGTCGTGATCGCGCTGATGCTGTCGCTGCTGATCTTCATCGGCGAGGCGGTCAGGGATGCCTTCGACCCGAGGAAGACCTTCGCGTGACGCTCTTTCGTACCATCGTCAGAGCCGATTTCGATTTGTGCAGTATCGTTACAGCACGCTGTTTTGACTCGGAACCGCGCGCCGTCATCCTGGACAAGCCGCGCAAGCGGCGCAGATCCGGGATCCATCATAGAGTTCTGGAGCCTTACGATGGATCCCGGGTCGAGCTGCGCTCGCCCGGGATGACGCGGCGGTTCCGAGCTAGAGCGGCAAGCACGAAAGGAACGGCCTGATGCGAGAACCGTTTCAACGACGCGTCGTGCATGGATACCCGTCCCAGAAATTCGAGGCGGATATTTCTACGAACTTCTCACCCCAAGCTCTGGTGATGGTCACGCTCGAAAGTCTCGACGGGATCTCTCCCGGAGATACGATTATCGAAACCCACTTCAAATTTATCGGCAACAGACTTGTAAAAACTGCCGAGAAATCCGTCATCCATCAATGACCCCCTCCCCCCTCCTCTCCGTCCAGGACCTTTCCGTCGCCTTCCGCCAGGGCGGGCAGGAGACGCTCGCCGTCGACCGGGTCTCCTTCCATGTCGCCAAGGGCGAGACGCTGGCGCTCGTCGGCGAATCCGGCTCCGGAAAATCGGTCTCGGCGCTGTCGATCCTGAAGCTGCTGAACTATCCGGCGGCGCATCACCCTTCCGGCAAGGTTCTGTTCAACGGCCAGGACCTGATCGCGGCCGACGAGGACGCGATGCGCAAGGTCCGCGGCAACGACATCACCATGGTGTTCCAGGAGCCGATGACCTCGCTCAACCCGCTGCACACGATCGCGCGGCAGATCGGCGAGATCCTCGAGCTGCACAAGGGCCTGCGCGGCGAGCAGGCCCGCGCCCGCACGCTCGAGCTGCTCGCGTTGGTCGGCATCCGCGATGCGGAAAGCCGGCTCGAAGCCTATCCGCACCAGCTTTCCGGCGGCCAGCGCCAGCGCGTGATGATCGCGATGGCGCTCGCCAACGAGCCCGATTTGCTGATCGCCGACGAGCCGACGACGGCGCTCGACGTCACCGTGCAGGCCCAGATCCTGACCCTGCTCAAGGAATTGCAGACCCGCCTCGGCATGGCCGTGCTGTTCATCACGCACGACCTCGGCATCGTCAGGCGCATCGCAGACCGGGTCTGCGTGATGCTGAAGGGCAGGATCGTCGAGCAGGGGCCGGTCAGCGAGATCTTCGAACGGCCGCAGCACGACTATACGCGGCGCCTGCTCGCAGCCGAGCCCAGGGGCCGGCCGGCGCCGGTGGCGGAAGGGGCGGCGACGCTGCTCGAAGCCGGGCCGATGAAGATCTGGTTCCCGATCAAGACCGGGCTTCTGCGCCGCACCACCAGCCATGTGAAGGCGGTCGACGGCATCTCGGTCAAGGTGCGCGAGGGCGAAACGCTCGGCGTCGTCGGCGAATCCGGCTCCGGCAAGACCACGCTCGGGCTCGCCATCCTGCGGCTGATCGCGTCCGAAGGGCCGATCCTCTTCCTCGGCGACCGGATCGACGGGCTTAAGGCCGCCGCCGTCCGGCCCAAGCGCAAGGACCTGCAGGTCGTCTTCCAGGACCCCTATGGCTCGCTCTCACCGCGCATGTCGGTGGCCGAGATCGTCGCCGAGGGCCTGACCGTGCAGCAGAGCGGGCTCGGCTACCAGCGCCAACGCGAGATCGTGGCGCAGGCGCTCGCCGATGTCGGGCTCGACCCCGCCGCCATGGACCGCTATCCGCATGAGTTCTCCGGCGGCCAGCGCCAGCGCATCGCGATCGCCCGCGCCATGGCGCTCGACCCGAAATTCGTGGTGCTCGACGAGCCGACCTCGGCGCTCGACATGTCGGTGCAGGCGCAGATCGTCGAATTGCTGCGCGAGCTCCAGGCCAGGCGCAAGCTCGGCTATCTCTTCATCAGCCATGACCTCAAGGTGGTCCGGGCGCTGTCGCACCGGGTCGTGGTGATGCAGAACGGCAAGGTCGTCGAGGAAGGGCCGGCCGAGGAGATATTCACCCGTCCGCGCGAGGCCTATACCCAGGCGTTGCTCGCAGCGGCGCTCAATCTCGAACCGGCCGAAGCGGCCGCCGTGCGGGACTGACGATGGCGCGCGCCATCCTGATCGTGCTCGATTCGGTCGGCTGCGGCGGGGCGGAGGATGCGGCCGCCTATGGCGATGCCGGCGCCGACACGCTCGGCCATATCGCGCAGGCCTGCGCCGAGGGCCGCGGCGACCGCGAAGGACTACGCAGCGGGCCGCTCGCTTTGCCCAATCTGGCGCGGCTCGGCCTGAGCCATGCCTGCGAAGCCTCGACCGGCAGGCCGCTCGCCGGCGTGGTGCGGCCGGAGGCGCCACAGGGCCAGCACGGCTACGGCGTCGAGCTCAGCCAGGGCAAGGACACGCCGTCCGGCCATTGGGAGATCGCCGGCTGCCCGGTGCCGTTCAAATGGGGCTATTTCACCGCGCTGGAGAATTCATTCCCGGCCGATCTCGTCGCGGCGATCATCCGCGAGGGCGCCCTGCCCGGCATTCTCGGCAACAAGCACGCCTCGGGCACCGGGGTGATCGACGAGCTGGCCGAAGAGCACATCGCGACCGGCAAGCCGATCTGCTACACCTCGGTCGACTCGGTGCTGCAGATCGCCGCGCATGAGGAGCATTTCGGGCTGGAGCGGCTCTACGAGCTCTGCCGCAAGGTGCGCCCCCTGGTCGATCCGTTGCGGATCGGCCGCGTCATCGCCCGCCCCTTCACCGGCTCGGCCGAGACCGGCTTCACCCGCACCGGCAACCGCAAGGATTTTTCCATCCCGCCGCCGGACGAGACCATCCTCGACCGCCTGGCGCAGCAGGGCCGCGCGGTCGTCACCATCGGCAAGATCGGCGACATCTTCGCCCATCGCAGCACCGGGCAGGAGATCAAGCCGTTCGGCAATGCCGCGATGTTTTCCGCTGCGCTGCAGGTCATGGAGAGCCTGCCGGATGGCGGCTTCTGCTTTACCAACCTGGTCGATTTCGACACCGAATACGGCCATCGCCGCGACATCCCCGGCTATGCCGCGGCGCTGGAGGCGTTCGACCGCGAACTGCCCGCGCTCGAGGCCGGGCTGAAGCCCGGCGACATTGCGATCATCACTGCCGACCATGGCAACGACCCGAGCTGGCCCGGCACCGACCACACCCGCGAGCATGTGCCGATCCTCGCCTTCGGCCCCGGCCTGCCGGCCGGCGCGATCGGCCGGCGCGAGAGCTTCGCCGACATCGCCGCGAAGCTCGGCACATGGCTGGGTATCGGCCCGGTCGGGCCGGGGCGGGCCTGGTAGGCCGAAACCCTCCCGAGACCCTCAGGCGGCGGCCACCTGCTCGCAAAAATCAGCGACATCGCGACGGATCCGGGAGGCCTGCTCCGCCAGATCGTCGGAGGAGAGCTGCAGCTCCGCCGCCGCTTCATGGGTGCGGGCCGTCACCGTTCCGAAGCTGCCGAGCACCTGCGCACTGCGATTGGCGCCGTCCGAGGAGATCTGCACCTCATGGGCGATCTCGGAGGTGGCGCGGTCCTGCTCCTCGACGGCATGGGCGATCGCGGCCGAAACGGTCTCGACCTCGCCGATCGCCGCGACGATCGCGCGGACCGACTGCAGCGAACGCTGCGACGCGATCTGGATGGCACCGATCGAACGCGCCACCTCCTCGGTGGCGTTGGCGGTCTGGGTCGAGAGTGTCTTGACCTCGCTGGCGACGACGGCAAAGCCCTTGCCCATGGCCCCGGCCCGCGCGGCTTCGATCGTGGCGTTGAGCGCGAGCATGCTCGTCTGGGCGGCGACGCCGCGGATGATCTCGACGACGGCGCCGACGCTCTCACTGGTTCTGGCGAGGATTTCGATCTCGGTGCTCGCGGCGCGGGCGAGCGCGGCGGCCGCCTTCGAGCTGCCGGCCGAATGCGTCACGCTGCGGCCGATCTCGGCGATCGAGCTGGCGAGTTCCTGCGCCGCCGCGGCGGTCTGGTCGATGCTGCGCGTCGTCTCGCCGGAGGCATGGGCGACGACGGCGCTCTGCTGGCGCGCCTGCTCCGAGGCAGCGGTCAGTTCGCGGGCGTTCGCCTGCATCGCCTCGGCCGCCCGGTCGAGCACCGCCATGGCATGGTCCATCTGCCCATGGAAGCCGCCGACGATCTCGCGGATCGCCTGGGAACGGGCGCCGATCTCGTCGGCATGCTTCTTCTCGAGCTCGCCGGCGCGCCGCTCGCGCATAACGAGTTCCTCGGCCCGGCGCAGATTGGCGTCGTTCTCGGCGAGGATACGGCCAGTGATGACCGCGATCGCCGTCAGGAAGGCGGTTTCGACCACGACGATGACGGCATGGAGCAGCACCCGCAGCAGGTTGCCGCCCTGATAGAACACCGCCGCCGGCAGGACATATTGCAGCACGAGATGATGAGCGGCGGTGAGCGCCGCGCCCATGAGGATCGGCCGCCAGTCGCAGAAGCCCGCCAGCAAGGCGAGCACCGCGAAGTAATACATGTGGATGTCGGGCTGCCAGGGGTGGCCGGCGAAGCTCGCGACGAGGATCGAGACCTGGCCGATGAGGGCCGTGGCGATCACCAGCTGCGTCCGGGTCACGGCTCCCCAGAGCCGATAGGCCAGCAGCGCCGCCGCCGCGAGCGTGAAGCCGCTGGCACCGGGCGCGAAGCCGGCGCCGCCCAGCACGGTCGCGACGACGGCCAGCAGCGGAACATGGACGAAGGCGAGGCCGATCAGCCAGCGCGCCGCGAGATCGCGCAATCCGGGCAGGGTCAGGATCACGCGGAGCCTCCACCGGAAAGGCAGCCGGCCAGGCCGTCGAGACGCAGCAGCAGCAGCGCGCCGGGCGGCCTGACGGCATCCGGCTCGCTGGCGACGATCATCACGAAAGGCAGGGCTCCGGCACGCAGCACCCGCATGCCGGCGGCGAGACTGCTCGCCATCGCCTCGGCGCCGCTGGTCCAGGGCGGGAACACCGCCGCCAGCTCCTGCCGGCGCGACGCTTCCGGTCCCGGCAGGCCGGTCAGCGCGGCCAGGCCGGAGCAGGCTGCAAGGACAGCGATCGCCAGGCCGTCGCGCAGACGCCCGCGCCCCCCTGGTGGAGATGCTGAGGGGCTGAGGCTCTGCCGCATAAGGTCTTAGGCTTTCGGCTTGGTTCGGCGCGGAATCGATTGGCAATCCCTTGCAGCCGTTGCATTAAATTTCGCTTAAGCGGAAGCGGCTGCAAGCACGATCCGCCACGGCGCAGATCGACCCGTGCAGCGCTGCGGCAGCGCCGGGACGCGCCCCGAGAGCCCCCCGATGGAACCCGGCCGCGCCTCAGCTCTTCAGCCGCGCCTTGATCCTGCGCATCAGGCCGTCGCGCACCTCGCGATAGGCATCGAGCACCTGCTCGCGCGAACCCTGCACGGCGGTCGGATCGGCGGTGGGCCAATACTCGACCTCGGCGGCGCTGGTGCGCGTCAGGTCGAGCGCCTTGTGATGCGCCTCGGGCGAGAGCGAGATGATGAGGTCGAAATTGAGCCCCTCCCACTCCTCCAGTTCCTCGATCGATTTCGGCTTGTGTTTGTGGGCGTCGATGCCGATTTCGTCGAGAACGGAGAGTGCGAAAGGGTCGAGCTGCCCCTTCTTCGCGCCGGCCGACTGGACATAGATCGACTTGCCGAAGAAGTGCTTGGCCATGGCCTCCGCCATCGGCGAACGGACCGCGTTCAGCGCGCACATGAAGAGCACGCTCTGGAGCTTGCGCGGGGCGGCCGGCTCCAAGCGCTCAGCCCTTCCAGTGCAGCGCGTAGATCAGGGTGAAGAAGCGGCGCGCCGTATCGCGGTCGAGATCGACCTTGCCGGCCAACCGGTCGACGAGAATGCCGGCCGCCTCGTCATGCAGGCCGCGCCGGCCCATGTCGATCGCCTCGATCTGCGCCGGCGTCGCGGTGCGGATCGCGGCATAGTAGCTGCCGCAGACCATCTCGTAGTCCTTGATCAGCCGCTTGAGCGGCGTCAGCGAGAGATGGTGGGTGACGAGCGCCGTGCCTGCGGCGTCCCTGATCTCGAAGGCGAGGCGGCGCTCGACCAGTGCGAGATGGGCGACATAGGGCCCGCCGTCGAAGTCCGGCAGGGCGAAATGGTTGCGCTCGATCAGGTCGTAGATGGCGATGGCGCGCTCATGCTCCTGATCGGGCGTCCCGCGCCCGAGCGAGGCTTCGTCGAGCGTGACGCCGACCAGGCGGTTGGTTTCGGACATGAGCCCTCCGCTGCCGGCGCCGAACGTACAGAATCGCGTGCGGCGCCTCAGTTCAGCCTGATCGTCACGGAACGGCCATGGGCCTGCAAGCCCTCGGCCGCGGCGAGCTCGGTCGCCGCGCCGGCAAGCGCGCGCAACGCTTCGGGGTCGCATTTCAGCAGCGAGGTCCGCTTCATGAAGTCGGGCACGCCGAGGCCGGAGGAGAAGCGCGCCGAACGCGCCGTCGGCAGGACATGGTTGGAGCCGCCGACATAGTCGCCGATCGCTTCCGGCGTATGGCCGCCCAGGAAGATGGCGCCGGCATTGCGCACGCGCCCGGCCAGGGCCTCGGGATCGGCGGTGACGATCTCGAGATGCTCGGGCGCCAGCCGGTCGACCAGCGGGAGCGCCGCCTCCAGCGTCCCGACCAGGATCACCGCGCCGAAATCGGCCCAGCTGCGGCCGGCGATCTCGGCGCGCGGAAGCGTCGTCAATTGCGCCGCGAGCGCGCGCTCGACCTCGGCGGCGAGTGCGGCATCGTCGGTGATCAGGATCGATTGCGAGGCGGTGTCGTGCTCGGCCTGGGCCAGGAGATCGGCGGCGACCCAGTCGGGATTGGCGCTCGCATCGGCGAGCACCAGCACCTCCGAGGGGCCGGCGATCATGTCGATGCCGACCGTGCCGAAGACGCGGCGCTTGGCGGCGGCGACATAGGCGTTGCCCGGCCCGACGATCTTGGCGACCGGCGCGATGGTCTGCGTGCCATAGGCGAGCGCGGCGACGGCCTGCGCCCCGCCGACACGGTAGACCTCGTCGATGCCGGCGAGCCTGGCGGCGGCGAAGACCAGCGGGTTGCTCTGCCCGCGCGGGGTCGGGGCGACCATGACCAGGCGGTCGACGCCGGCGACCTTGGCCGGAACCGCGTTCATCAGCACCGAGGACGGGTAGCTCGCCGTGCCGCCGGGCACATAGAGGCCGACCGCCTCGATCGCGCTCCAGCGCCAGCCGCTCTCGACGCCGAGCGCGTCGCGCGTCCAGGAATCTGCGGGCTTCTGGCGCAGATGATAGGCCTCGATGCGCGAGCGCGCCGTCTCCAGCGCGGCAAGCTGCTCCTTGGTGCAGGCAGCGATCGCCGCATCGATCTCGGCTTCCGAGACGCGCAGGGTCGCCGGCGTCAGGTCGAGCCCGTCGAACCGGCTGGTGTAATCGAGCAGCGCCGCGTCGCCGCGCACCCGCACCTCGGCGATGATCGCGGCGGCGACCTGGTCGACGTCCTCGGAGATCTCGCGCTTCGTCGTCAGGAAAGCGGAGAATGCCTGCTCGAAACCGGCGTCGCGTGCATCAAGCCTGATCGGCATGGAAAGTCCTGAACGGGAGGAGTGGTCAGCCTTCGTCGGGATGGGCCGGGGTCGCGGCCGCCTCCCAGATCGGGCCGAGATCCTTCATCTGCGCCTCGATGCACTCGACGCCGAGCCGGATCGCCGCGCCATCGGAGAAATGCAGGGTGACCTCCCCCGCCGGGCTCTGGCCCTCGGTGAAGGTCACGGCAAGCAGGCTGAAGACGGCCTCATGGGCGCCGGGCTCGATCTTCACGCTGCGGGCGCTGGTGACGCGCTCGAAATGCAGCGCGGCGAGGCGGCGGCGCTTCTGGCCGCGCACCGCGCCCTCCCAGTCGAAGCGGCGCAGGGCGAGGGCGAAGCGCTGCTCGCCCGGCAGCCAGGCGATATCGCCCTTGCGCACCACCGCATCCTGCAGATGCGCCGAGACGACCGCGAGGTCGTCGGTGTCGAGGGCGATCAGCTTCAGCGGCTCGGCGGCAGGATCGGACATCCGTCCTATCTGGCCGGGGCGCCTGCCGGCGTCAACCGCTGATGCGCTCGATCCTGGCGCCGCAGCGGCCGAGCTTGGCCTCCAGCGCCTCGAAACCGCGATCGAGATGGTAGACGCGGTTGATCATGGTGTCGCCCTCGGCGACGAGCCCGCCGATGACCAGCGAGACCGAGGCGCGCAGATCCGTCGCCATCACCGGCGCGCCGGTCAGCTTCTCGACCCCGTCGACATAGGCGGCGTCGCCATCGAGCCTGATCCTGGCGCCGAGCCGGGCGAGTTCCTGCACATGCATGAAGCGGTTCTCGAAAATCGTCTCGCGGATGCGCGAGGTGCCATTGGCCCGGGTCATGAGGGCCATCAGCTGGGCCTGCAGATCGGTCGGGAAGCCCGGGAATGGGTCGGTGGTGACATCGACCGGCTCGAGAGCCGCGCCGTTGCGGCGAACCCGGACGCCTTCATTGCTGGTGGAGACCTCGACGCCGGCCTCGACCATGACGTCGAGGGCCGACTGGAGCAGATCGGCGCGGGCGCCCTCGAGCAGGACGTCGCCGCCGGTCATCGCCACCGCCATCGCATAGGTGCCGGTCTCGATCCGGTCGGGCAGCACGGCGTGATGCGTGCCGCCGAGGCGCCCGACGCCGCGAATGGTGATCTGCGAGGTGCCCGCCCCTTCGATCTTGGCGCCCATCTTGTTCAGGCAGTCGGCAAGATCGACCACTTCCGGCTCGCGCGCGGCGTTCTCGATGGTGGTGACGCCATCGGCCAGCACGGCCGCCATCAGGGCGGTGTGGGTGCCGCCGACCGTGACCTTCGGGAAGACGATCTCGCCGCCCTTCAGGCCTTTCGGCGCGCGCGCCAGCGCATAGCCGTTCTCGATGTCGATCTTGGCGCCGAGGCGCTCCAGCGCCATCAGCAGCAGGTCGACCGGGCGCGTGCCGATGGCGCAGCCGCCCGGCAGCGAGACCTTGGCCTCGCCCATCCGCGCCAGGATCGGCGCGATCACCCAGAAGCTCGCCCGCATGGTCGAGACCAGCTCGTAAGGGGCGCAGGTGTCGACGATCTGGCGCGCGGTCAGCGCGAAGGTCTGGCCGGTCTCGGCGGTCTGGCCGGCGCGCTTGCCGGCGATCGACCGGTCGACGCCGTGATTGGAGAGGATGCGCGAGAGCGCGCTGACATCGGAGAGGCGCGGCACATTGGCCAGCGTCAGCGTCTCGTCCGTCAAAAGGCTCGCGATCATCAGCGGCAGGGCCGCGTTCTTGGCCCCCGAGATCGGGATGACGCCGTCGAGGCGTTGGCCGCCGGTGATGCGGATGCGATCCATCTGGCTCGTCCTGCTGGCAACCGGCAGGGAGCGCCGGCGGGAGGGAATTGGGTCAGGACCGGGAGGATTCGGCCTGGGCGGGCGGCGGTTCGTCTGTCGCTTCCGTCTCGCTCGCGCGCCGCGCGCGAGCCTGCGCCTTGCGGCGTTTCAGGTTCTCGCGCAGGGCTGCCGCGAGGCGCGCCCTCTTCTGCTCATCGGCTTCGGTCTGGCGGCTCAAGGCGTCAGCTCGTCGGGAATGCCCCGCCGCGACGAGGCGGCGGATGCAGGAATGGTTAGCCGCTCGCGCGGCGGCGGACAAGACAGCCGGCGCATGAGGAGCGCCTCCGTCATGGCCGGCCGATTGCGGCACAACTGCGGCCAAATCTGCACGAGCGCGGGACAGCGCCCCCGCCATCCAGTGGCGCGATGGCGGCGCGCCAGTTAGTCGGCCCGTATACGGCCCTCCGCGGATACCGGCAAAAACCCCGACCAGGACGGCGGAACCACGGTCTTTCTCCCGAAGTTCCACACAAGCCCCCGTAGCGATCTCGGGCCGGCACAACCATTGCGTGGAGCGACGAAGTCCGGGCCACCGGACCAAAACCGGGCTCTCCGGCGCTTCGGCGCGGCGCGGGCCGAACTCGTTAGGACACTCACAAATCCTAACGAGATTAACCATTTCCGGCGGTTTGCGTTTACAGATCATTAACTTTCCGTAAGTTCCGGAGGGTCGAAAGGCGAGGAGAGGCTTGCATGTTCCAGAGCTATGCACCGGCAATCAGCGGCGCGGCGGCTTCTGGCCCCACCGGCAAGGAAGTCATCGGCGCGATCCGCCACAGCGCCGGCTTCCTTCCGGAAGTGCAGCTCGCCTACGAGCCGGAAATCCGGACGCTCTGGGTCACGATCAAGCCTGAGCTGAAGCCGGTCTTCACGCTGCAACTGCTCGACAGCCTCGGTAAGGTGCAGCAGGCGATCATGGATCTGTGGGGCGCGCCGGAGGATTATCACGCCGCGCCGGTGCGCTTCCTCGCCTTCCGCGGCACCGGCCCGTTCTTCACCCTCGGCGGCGATCTCGATTTCTATCTCGACTGCCTGGCCAAGAACGACCGCCCCGCGCTGGCCGAATATGCCCGCCTGTCGATCGAAGGAGCCGTGCGCAATGCCAGCGGCCTGAACGGGCTCGTCGTGACGCTCTCGACGATCCACGCCAAGGCGATCGGCGGCGGCATCGACGCACCGCGCTCATGCAATGTCATGATCGCCGAGGAGCAGGCCTCGTTCGTCTACCCGGAGATCAAGTTCAACCATTTCCCGATCACGGCGGTGGCGATCCTGTCGCGACGCATGGGCGCGCGCACCGCCGAACGGATGCTGCTTTCGGGCGAGGAGATGAGCGCGGCCGAGTTCATGGCGGCAGGCGGGCTGGAAGCGGTCGTGCCGGCCGGGACCGGCGAGGACTGGATCCGCAAATACGCCGCCGACTCGCTGCCGATGCATGCCGCCAAGACGGCGCTGTTCTCGGCCTTCAACCGCCGCGCCGGCGACCTGCGCGAGGAGCTCGAGCATCTCGGCCAGATCTGGACCGACTGCATGCTGCGGCTGCATCCGGCCGCCATCTCGAAGCTGCAGCGCATCGCCCAGACGCAGGACCGCATGCTCTCGCGGGTCTATCAGCGCCACAGCGAAGCCGGGATGGCCGGCTCCGGGACCCATTGAGCCCCCCCGGAGCAGCCCGCGCTTTCATACGACTCGACCGCGTAAACCTCACAAAACTTTTACCTTTCTCGCCCTAGGCTTCAGCGGACGAGGAGAGCGACCGAGCTGTTGCCGCCTCGCCGGGACCGTCGAAGGGCAGGAGTAGATGGCGGGAGCGCCGAACCGGCAGCGTGCGGAAGCGCGCGGCGAGATCACGGAGCCACCGGCCAGTGCAAATGGCAGCGCGGGCGAGGTCGATCTTGCCGACTATCGGCTGCTGGTTTCGTCGCTGTTCTCTTCGCCCGGCTCGATCATCCCCGGCGGCATCGCCGGCATCCTGACGCCCTATCTCTGCTGGCTTTCCACCGGCGCGCCGATCTTCATGACGCTGACGCTGACCGTGACGCTGGTGGTCGCGCTGCGCATCCTGACGGTGATCCGCTACCGCAGGCTCGACCACTCCGAGGACAGCTTCGAGGAGACGCGGCGCTGGGATCGCGAATATTTCGTCGGCGCCACCGTCTTCAGCGCCGTGCTCGGCTATAGCTGCTATGTGGCGCTCGTCCACACCGACGATCCGGCGGCGCACATCACCTCGGTCGCCTCGACCATCGCGCTCGCCTCCGGCTATGTCGCGCGCAATGCCGGCCGGCCGAAATTCGTCACCGTGCAGTTGCTGACCTTCTGCGTGCCGATGGCGGTGGGCCTGGTCCAGGCTCAGAATGCCTATTACCACTATATCGGCTATTTCGCCTTCCTGTACGTGGCGGCCAATATCGCGATCACCAATTCGCTGCATCGCAACCTGCTGGCGCTGAGCGACGCGACCAAGCAGTCGAAGGCGCTCGCCACCGCCCTGCATTCGCAGAACCTGACCCTCGACGCCGCACTCAACACGATGATCCACGGGCTGGCGATGTTCGACCGCAAGCTCGACCTCGCCGTCTCGAACGCCCCGCATGCCGCGCTCTACGGCATGCCCGAGACGCTGACCCTGCCGGGCACGCCGATCAGCGCGATCGCCCGCTTCCTGCTCGAGCGGCAGATCGCGACCGCCGACCAGGTCCGGGCGATCAAGGCGGCGCTGGACCGGGTCCAGGCGGCGCAGCAGGCGGCGGTCTACGAATTCCAGTCGCGCAACGGCCGGATGCTGGTCGTCACCATCGCGCCGGCGGCCGAGGGCGGCGTGCTGATGCTGACCGAGGACGCGACCGAACGGAAGGCGACCGAGGCGCTGATCGAGCAGATGGCGCGTTTCGACGAACTGACCGGGCTCGCCAACCGCTTCGAGTTCAACGGGCATCTCGCCGAAGCCTTCCGCAAGCAGGAACGCACGGGCCAGACCTTCGCGCTGCTCTATATCGACCTCGACGGCTTCAAGCAGGTCAACGACAATCTCGGCCACGACATCGGCGACAAGGTCCTGGTCCAGACCGCGGCCCGGCTGAAGGCAGCGATCCGGCAAAGCGACCTGCTGGCGCGCTTCGGCGGCGACGAGTTCGTGCTCATCCTGCCGGCCGCCGATGTCGACACCGTCCGGATCATCGCGCAGCGCATGATCGAGGCGATGGGGCGTGCCTTCGAGCTCGACACCAAGACCGTCTACGTCACCGCCAGCATCGGCATCGCGCTGGCGCCGGTCGACGGCGCCAATCCGGCCGACCTGCTGCGCCATGCCGATACGGCGCTCTACAAGGCCAAGGCGGCGGGCCGCAACACGGCGACCTTCTTCGACCCGGCCATGGCCGAGGAGATGCTCGACCGCCACGAGATCGAGGTCGACCTGCGCCAGGCCAGCGCCGAGGGCGCGCTCGAACTGTACTACCAGCCGATCATCGACCTGCGGACGCAGGAGACCGTGACGCGCGAAGCGCTGATGCGCTGGCGCCATCCGACGCGCGGCATGGTCCCGCCCGGCGTCTTCATCCCGATCGCCGAGCAGTCGGGCCTGATCGCGGCGATGGGCGACTGGGCGATCGCCCAGGCCTGCATCGACGCGGCGAAATGGTCGAGCGAGGTCGGTGTCTCGGTCAATGTCTCGCCGCTGCAGTTCCGCGAGCCGCTGCGCCTGGTCCAGACCGTCAAGGACGCCCTGCTCGCGGCCAACCTCGCGCCGGGCCGGCTGACGCTGGAAGTCACCGAATCGCTGCTGATCGAGGACAACAAGGCGACCCTGGCGCTGATCAACGAATTGCGCGCGATCGGCATCAAGTTCGCGCTCGACGATTTCGGCACCGGTTATTCCTCGCTCGCCTATCTCTCGACCTATCCGTTCTCGCAGGTGAAGATCGACCAGAGCTTCAGCCGCAACGTCAACGCCGACGAGGCCTCGAAGGCGATCATCGAAGCGGTCTGCCAGCTTGCCCGCCGCCTTTCGATGAATGTCGTGGTCGAGGGCATCGAGACCGAGGCCCAGCGCATGGCGGTGCAACTGCTCGGCGCGCAACGGGCCCAGGGCTATCTGTTCGGCCGGCCCGAGCCGGTCTCGAGCTTCCTCAAGGGCAGCGCCCGCAAGCGGGCCTGAACCGCCCGAATTCGGCCCGGGGGCCGGGCTCTCATCGCCCTTTTCCCACCCATCCCTGCGTCAACTGGCCACGCAGCCGCCGGAAACGAAGGTTTCCAGCGCAACGGCAGAGCTACGGCCTTGATTCCGCTGGCCCGGCGACGCATCAGCAGGAGCAGGGAAACGAGTCCGGAGAAGCGGCGTGACCGATACCGCCAGCGCATTGGCCAGCCCCGCGCCGCTGACGCCCGACATCTGCGTCATCGGCACCGGGCACGGCGCGCTCGCGGTCGCGACCACGGCAGCGCTGTTCGGCGTTTCGGTCGTGCTGGTCGAGCCCGCGCCGGCGGCCGGCTCGGACAGGGCCGGAACCGGCCCCGCCCCGGCCATCGCCCTCGTCGCCGCCGCCGAGAAGGCGCAGGCGGTCCGCGAGGCGCAGCGCTTCGGCATTTTTGCCGGCGAGCCACAGGTCGATCCGGCGCAATTGCGCGATCACGCCGGTCATGTCGCCGCCGCCCTTGCCCCCAATGGCTCGAAGGAGCGCCTCGCCGCGCTCGGCATCGCCCTGCTCCCGGGCAAGGCGCATTTCCTCAATCGCCATACGCTCGCGGTCGATGGGCGCACGGTCAGGGCCCGGCGCTTCGTCGTCGCGACCGGCTCGCGACCCGCCCTGCCGCCGATCCCCGGCCTCGCCGCCCTGCCCTATCTGACCAGCGAGACGGTCGCCGCCCTGGCGCGCCGGCCGGAGCGCCTCCTCGTCCTCGGTGGCGAGCCGGCCGGCGTCGAGATCGCCCAGGCGATACGCCGGCTCGGCAGCGAGGTCGTCCTCATCCTGAGCGACGGCCTGCTGCCGGCGGAGGATCCGGAGGCCGCCGGCCTCGTCCGGCGCGCCCTGCTGCGCGACGGCATCGAATTGCACGAAGGCGCCGGCGTCCTGCGGGCGGAGGCCTCGCGCCATCGGCCTCGGCTGGTGCTCTTGCCGCAGGCAGGCGGCGCCGAAACCACGGTCGAGGGCACGCATCTCCTGGTCGCGAGCGGGCGCACGCCCAATCTCGACGGCCTCGATCTCGACCTCGCCGGCATCCGTAGCGACGAGAACGGCATCGTTGTCGACAAGGGGCTGCGCACGCCCAACCGCCGGATCTTCGCCATCGGCGCTTGCGCCGCCGGGAGCCCGCCCTCCAGCCATGCCGCGGAGCACCATGCCGCGCTGGTGGTGCGCAACGCCCTGTTTCGCCTGCCGGTCAACGTCGCGACGCGGGCGATGCCGCGCCTGACCCTGAGCCGGCCCGAGGTGGCGAGCCTCGGCCTGTCGGAGGCCGAGGCTCGCAAGCAGGGCGCGATCCGCGTGCTGCGCTGGCCCTATGCCGAGAACGAGCGGGCCCAGGCCGAGTGCCGCAGCGAAGGGCTGATCAAGCTGGTGACCGACCGGAAGGGCCGCATTCTCGGCGTCACCATCGTCGGCGCGCAGGCCGGCGAGCTGATCGGGCTCTGGTGCCTGGCGGTGCAGAAGCGGCTCGGCGTCAAGGACGTGGCCGGGCTGGTCCTGCCCGCGCCCAGCCTGTCGGAGATCTCGCAGCGTGCGGCGCTCTCCGTCCATGCGCCGCTGGCGTCCAGGCCCGGCATTCGCCGGCTCATCGGCTTCCTGCGGCGCTTCGGGTAGACTGCGCTTCATGGCGAAGAACGACTTCGATCCCAACAGCTTGTCGATCAGCCAGCCGCGCGGGCTGACGCGCCTTGGCCTGTCGGCCAAGCTGCTGATCCTGACCACGCTCTTCGTCATGCTGGCGGAGATGCTGGTCTATCTGCCGTCGGTGGCGAACTTCCGGCGCAACTGGCTGAACGACCGGCTGGCGGCGGCGCAGATCGCCGTGCTCGTGCTCGAGGGCGCGCCGAATGACGGGCTGCCGGAGGGCAGCGAGGAGCGCCTGCTCGCCGGCGTCGGGGCGCGGGCGATCGCGGCCCGGGTCGGCGGCGCGCGCCGCCTGCTGAGCATCGACGCCATGCCGCCGGAGGTGGCGCAGACGATCGACCTGCGCACCCAGGGCTGGCTGCAATCGATCAGGGAAGCGGTGTCGATGCTGTTTCGGCCAGCCTACCGGATGCCGATCCGGGTGGTCGGCCAGGCCGTCGGCGCCGCCGACTTCGTCGAGCTGGTGATCGACGAGGCACCGTTGCGGCGAGCGATGCTGAAGTTCTCGGGCAACCTGCTGCTGATCTCGCTGCTGATCTCGGCGCTGAGCGCCGGGGTGGTCTATTTTGCGCTGAACTGGCTGATCGTGACGCCGATCCGGCATCTCGCCGCCAATGTCATGGAATTCGAGAACGACCCGGAGAACCCCTACCGGATCATCACGCCGTCGAGCCGGGCCGACGAGGTCGGCGAGGCGGAGCGGGCGCTGGCGCGCATGCAGGCGACCCTGGCCAGCGACCTGCGCGCCAAGAAGCACCTCGCCGAACTCGGGCTCGCGGTCAGCAAGATCAACCATGATCTGCGCAACATGCTGGCGGCGGCGCAGCTCATGTCCGACCGGCTGACCGAAACCCGCGACGCCAAGATCCGCAGCTTCGCGCCGCGGCTGATCGCGACGCTCGACCGGGCGATCGAGTTCTGCCAGGCGACGCTGGCCTATGGGCGGGCCGCCGAGGCGACGCCGAGCCTGCGCGAGGTGGTGCTGCGCCGGCTCGTCGCCGAGCAGGCCGAGCTGCTCGGCCTGAGCGAGAACGGCGCCGTCGGCTTCGCCAACGAGGTGCCGCCCGGGCTCATCGCCAGCGTCGACCCCGACCAGATGGCGCGCGTGCTCTCCAACCTGATGCGCAATGCGATCCGGGCGCTGGACGACGCCGCCGCGGAGGAGAACGGCCGGGCGCCGATGCTGACCATCAGCGGCGGCCTCGAGGGCGACGACCTGGTGCTACGCGTCGCCGATAACGGGCCGGGCGTGCCGGCGCGCGCCCGCCAGAACCTGTTCCAGGCCTTCCGCGGCTCGGTGACGCCGGGCGGCACCGGGCTCGGCCTCGCCATCGCCGCCGAGCTGGTCAGGCTGCATGGCGGCATGATCCATCTCGAAGCGTCCGAGATCGGCGCCGTGTTCAAGGTGACGCTGCCCGGCCGCCGCGCCGCGGCCTGAGCGCCGCCAACGACACCCCCTACTGGCTCGCCCAGATCACCCGCGCCATGAAGGCGATCTCGGCCAGCGCCAGCACCCGCTCGGGGTGCTCGGGATTGAGCGAGGCGAGCTCGACCGTCTTGGCCGTCTGGCGCTTGAGCTGCTTGGCCAGCACCTCGCCATCGACGGTCTTGACCACGACCCGGTCGCCGCGCCGGACCGCGGCCGCCGGCGAGACGATGATGGTGTCGCCGTCGCGATAGAGCGGCAGCATCGAATCGCCGGCGATCTCCAGCGCATAGGCCTTCTCGTCCGGCACGCCGGGAAAGGCGACCTCGTCCCAGCCTGTGCCGACGGGGAAGCCGCCATCGTCGAAGAAACCGCCGGACCCGGCCTGGGCGAAGCCGATCAGCGGGATGGTGTGGATCGGCGCCGCGCCGCGCCGCACCGCATTCATGAACTGGTCGAAGGAGGCGCCGGTGGCGGCGAGGATCTTGGCGATCGATTCGGTCGAGGGCCAGCGCTCGCGCCCGTCGGCGCCGACGCGCTTGGAGCGGTTGAAGGTGGTGGCATCGAGCCCGGCCTTGCGCGCGAGACCCGACGGGGTCAGGCCATAGCGCTGGGCGAGCGTGTCGATCGCGCTCCAGATCTGGTCATGGGACAGCATCGCGGAGGCCTCTTTCCTGACGGTCCGACGGGCTTGCGGGGGTTACTATAGGAAATATCCCCTATCTTATGAGATTTCAATCCGATTTTTGTGATGATTTCCGCCAGAACACCACCTCGCCGCGCTCCGGCGCGCTGCCTGGACAGAAAGCGGCCGGCGCGAAAAAATCCGCGCCGGCCGGAATCGCCGGGGCTATTTTCCCCGGCAGGACGGTTTGGGCTTTTGCCGCACCGGCTCTGGCGATATGCCGGCAGCCATGCCGCTCACCTCCCCGCCGCTGATCTACAAGATCTGCCCCGAAAGCCTCTGGCGCGAAGCCGAGGCCGCCGGCATCTTCGCCGGTGCCGCCGTCGACCTCGCCGATGGCTACATCCATTTCTCGACCGGAGCGCAGGCGCGCGAGACCGCGGCAAGGCATTTTGCCGGGCAGGCCGGGCTGCTGCTGATCGCCGTCGACCCGGAAAAGCTCGGCGAGCGGCTGCGCTACGAGCCCTCGCGCGGCGGGGCCCTGTTCCCGCATCTCCATGCCGGTCTCGATCCCAGGCAGGTCCGCTGGATCGCCCCCCTGCCGCTCAGCCCGCAGGGGCATCGTTTCCCGGAGGATGTCCTGTGATCGGCACGCTGTTCGGCCTCGCCCGGCCGCTGATCCACAAGCTCGACGCCGAGACGGCGCACCGGCTCACCATCGCGGCGCTGGCGGCCGCCCCGCCCTGGCGGCCGGCCGCCGACGATCCGGCACTCGCGGTCGAAGCCTTCGGCCTGCGCTTTCCCAACCCGGTCGGGCTAGCCGCCGGTTTCGACAAGCATGCCGAGGCGATCGACGGCGCGCTCGGGCTCGGCTTCGGTTTCGTCGAGGTCGGCGGGGTGACTCCGCTACCGCAGCCGGGCAATGCCCGCCCGCGCGTCTTCCGCCTGCCGGAGGATGCGGCGGTGATCAACCGCTACGGGCTGAACAGCGAGGGCATGGAGGCGGTCGCTGCAAGGCTTTCCGCCCGCCGGCGCCGTGGAGGCCTGGTCGGCGTCAATCTCGGCGCCAACAAGGATTCGGCCGACCGCAGCGCCGATTACGCGACGCTGACGCGCAAGCTGGCATCGCTGGCCGATTTCCTGACCGTCAACGTCTCCTCGCCCAACACGCCGGGCCTGCGCGACCTGCAGGCCGAGAGCGCGCTCGACGAGCTGATCGCCCGCGTGCTGGCGGCGCGCGACGAGGCGGGGGCGGAGGGGGCGACGACCCCGATCCTGCTGAAGATCGCGCCCGATCTTACCCTGCCGGAGCTCGACGGCATGGTCGCCGTTGCGCTGAAGCGCGGCATCGACGGCATGATCGTCTCCAACACCACGGTGGCGCGGCCGGCCTCGCTGCGCGGCGCGGCAAAAGCCGAGACCGGTGGGCTCTCGGGCAAGCCGCTCTTTGCGCCCTCGACTCGGATGCTGGCGGAAACCTTTCTGCGCGTCGAGGGGCGCTTCCCGCTCGTCGGCGTCGGCGGCATCGATTCGGCGCAGACCGCCTTCGCCAAGATCCGCGCCGGGGCGAGCCTGGTGCAGTTCTACTCGGCGATGGTGTTCAAGGGGCCGGGCCTGATCGGCGAGGTCAAGCGGGGCCTGGCCACCGAGGTGCGCAAGGCCGGATTGCCGCGGCTCGACGCGCTGGTCGGGCGCGATGCGGCGGCGATTGCGCGCGGCGAGACGATCTGAAGGGCGCGGCGAACGCCGGAGGCGCGTTCCAGGCTCCTATTGCTCACCCGGTTCCCAGCCATGGATCGGCGCGAGCCGGTCGAGGACGGCGGCGGTGATCCTTTCGCAGCGTCGGCCGAGGAACGGGAAGGTCTCGTGCATGGTCGAGGCCAGCGTCTCGTTCAGGGCAAGGCGCAGCAGGCGGCGCGCGCGATGGAGGCGCGTCTTGACGGTCTCCGGACGAATCCCGGTCAGGTCGGCCGTCTCCTCGACCGAGCACTCCTGGACCTCGCGCAGAATGAAGACCAGCCGGAACGGCTCGGGCAGATCGTCGATCGCCCGTTCGATCAAAAGGCGGATCTGCGAGCGGGCAAATGCGGCTTCCGGATCGTCCATCGCTTGTCCTCCGGGAAAGGCGACCACGAGCGCGCCCGCAATCTGCGCCGTCTCGACCTGGTCGAGGTCCACCGTGGCGCGCCGCCTTTGCCGCAGCCGGCCACGCGCCTCGTTGATGACGATCCGGGTCAGCCAGGTGAGCAGGCTGGATTCGCCCCGGAAAGCCTCGAGCGCCGCAAAGGCCCGGACATAGCTTTCCTGGAGGATGTCTTCCGCCTCTGCATCGTCGACGATGATGCCGCGCGCCACCCGGAACAGCCGCTGGTTGTGCCGCTGCATGATGACGCGGAAGGCGCCACGCTCGCGCCGGCGCGCCCGGGCGATCAGCTCCGCCTCGCTCATCGCCTCGCAGGCGAGAGCCATTTCCCTGTGAGGTTCAACCATGGGGCCGTTCTCCCGCAAACGGCGATTGGATGCCCGAGCCGCGCAAAGGTTCCCGGCTTTCATCCCGGCCGGGAACTTCTGCCGCTCCAGCGCATCGAACGGAGGTCGTCGACCACGCAGAGGAGCCCGGCATGTCCGTTCGATCCCTTCTATCACCCGTTCCCCCCTCTGAGGAGGAATGCGGCTGCCCTCGCCGGCTGGCCTTGCCGAGGGAGCGCGCCACGCGGGCCGAAGCCGAGGCGGCAGTGCGGACCCTGATCTCGTGGGCTGGCGACGATCCGGCGCGCGAAGGCCTGCTCGAAACGCCGACGCGGGTGGTGCGCGCCTATGAGGAATGGTTTTCCGGCTATGCCCGGCAGCCAGCCGAGATCCTGAAACGGACCTTCGGCGAAACCGCCGGCTATGACGATCTCGTGCTGCTGCGCGATATTCCGCTGGAATCGGTCTGCGAGCACCATATGGCGGCGATCCGCGGGGTCGCGCACATCGCCTACCTGCCGCGCGAACGCGTCGTCGGCATTTCCAAGCTCGCCCGGCTGGTCGACGCCTTTGCCCACCGCCTCCAGATCCAGGAACGCCTGACGGCCGAGATCGCCGATGCGATCGAGGCCGAGCTCGAACCGCGCGGCGTCGCCGTCGTGCTGGAGGCGAGCCATGACTGCATGTCCTCGCGCGGCGTGCGAAAGCATGGCAGCGCCCTCGTCACCCGCGCCTTCCGCGGGCTCTACAGCGACCCGGCGGCGCGCCGCGAGGTGCTGGATGCGCTCAAGCCGTGACCGCAGGGCTGCGGGAACCTCTGCCCTCCTGCGCCATCGAATGACATGCCGGGGGCCGATCGAGCGCCCCCGCAAGTCACGGAGTCACACCATGTCCAGACTGCTCATTCTCGCCGCCGCCCTGGCGATGTCGGCGACCACGGCCTTCGCTCACGACGCGAAGCTCGGCGATCCGCAGATCGCCCATGTCGCCTATACGGCGGGGCAGATCGATGTCGACGCCGCCAAGCTGGCGCTGGCGAAAACCAGGAACGCCGAGGTTCGGGCCTTCGCCGAGCTGATGGCGCGCGACCATGCCGCGGTCAACGACAAGGCCCTTGCCCTGGTCAAGCGCCTCAATGTGAAGCCCGAGGCGAACGGCACGAGCGCAAGCCTCACCAAGCAGGCGAAGCAGACCGAGAAGCGCCTCAAGAAGCTTTCCGGAGCGGCCTTCGACCGCGCCTATGTCGCCAACGAGATCGCCTATCACCGCACGGTCAACCAGGCTTTGAGCGGCGCGCTGATCCCGAGCGCGCGCAATAGCGAGCTGAAGGCCCTGCTCGAAACCGGGCTGGCGCTGTTCACGGCGCATCAGACCCATGCCGAGCATCTGGCGCAGACGGTGAAGTGATCATGCCCCATCTCACGAGGCGCGCTGCGCTGTTGGCCATGGGCGGCACCATGGCCGCCCTCGCCCGGCCAGCCCGGGCCGAAGCACGGACCCATGCGGTCCTGATCGACAAGATGAGGTTCAGCCCGATGCCGAGCGGGGCCAGGGTCGGCGATACCATCATATGGACCAATCGCGACCCCGTCCGGCACACGGCGACGGCACGCGACAAAACCTTCGATGTCGATCTGCCGGCGAATGCCGAAGGCCGCGGAGTGCTGACCAAGGCGGGCTCCTTCGACGTCATCTGCCGCTTCCACCCCGGCATGACGGCAAAGCTCGTCGTCATGCCCTGAGCGGTGGCGATCGCCTGGAGGCCGCAAGGTCTCCGGGTGGCCGCCACCGGCTGCCGGCGCAGCCCGGCAGGAGCTGCCCTACCGCCGCGAGGCGAACAGCCGGCTGATCAGCCAGAGCGGCACGACGATCAGCGCGCCGGCGATGGCCCAGGCGCCGACCTCGCGCACCGCGCCGAAGCCGAGATTGCCGAGCGAGCGCACGAAACGCAGGACACTCTCATAGAGCGACACCGGCGACAGGCCGAGGAAGGCCATCGCCGCGCCGACCAGCAGCGAGATGAAGAGCAGGCGCACGAGGACGCTGAGAACGGAACCGCCGAGAAAGCGTTCGATGCCGCCGCCGTTGGCCATGCGAAATCCCCCTTGCGAAACAATAGCGAGAACAGCCATTGGCCGGTTGAACCGGGCCTGAACGGCGCCTCTCCTGCTCCTGCAGGTAACCGCAGCGCGGCGCGCCGGCAAGCGCCCGCGTCAGCGCGTCGCCGCGTCAGCTCGTGGCGGAGGCCCCGGCCGCGGCCCAGCCGGCGCCGGCGATCTTCGCGGCGGCGATCACCGCCTGGGTGCGGCTGTCGACGTCGAGCTTGGTCAGGATCGCCGAGACATGCGCCTTGACCGTCGCCTCGGAGACGCCGAGCTCATAGGCGATCTGCTTGTTGAGCAATCCTTCCGACAACATCATCAGCACGCGCACCTGCTGCGGCGTCAGCGTCGCCAGCCGCCGGACCATGTCGGCGGTCTCGTGGTCGACCGGGGCGGTCAGATCGACGCCCGGCGGGGTCCAGACGCCGCCGGCGAGCACGGCGCGGATCGCCTCGCCCATCTGCGCCACCTCGGCCGTCTTCGGCAGGAAGCCGAGCGCGCCGAACTCGATGCAGCGGCGGATCACCGCCGGCTCGTCATTGGCGGAGACGACGATGACCGGGATCTCGGGATGGGCCGCGCGCAGGAAAAGCAGCCCGGAGAAGCCCTGGACGCCGGGCATGGTCAGGTCGAGCAGGATCAGGTCGAGATCGGCGGTCTCGGCCAGGGCCTGGCCGAGCGCCTCGAGCGAGCCGACCTCGCTGACTTCCGCGCCCGTCAGAGCGTGCGAGACCGCCTGGCGCAAGGCGCCGCGGAACAGCGGGTGATCGTCCGCGATCACGATCCGAGTCGGATGCCCCGTCATAGCCCTCTCCAGCGCCGCCCCCCGGCCGGAGCGCGAATGCGCCCCTAAAATTTGAAGCGCCCCGGCTCCCGTGCTGTCAATGCCCAATAGAGCCGGATCCGATCAGGTTGGATCAACCTGATCGGTGAATCCGCCTCTAAACTATGAATAGAGAACGCCCGGGTCCGTGATTTCCCACGCCCGTCGCGCTTCAGCCTGCCACCGGCAGCAGCGCCTCCAGCGCCTCGATCCGGTCGGCCTCGGAGGGCGGCTTGTCCCAGCGGATGCGACTGATGCGGGGAAAGCGCATGGCGACGCCGGATTTGTGCCGTGTCGAGCGCTGCAAGCCTTCGAAGGCCACCTCGAAGACCAGCCCGCTCGCCGGCGTATGCGCCACCTCCCTGACCGGGCCGAAGCGGTTCAGGGTGTGCTTGCGGACATAGCGGTCGATCTCGAGCAGTTCCTCGTCGGTGAAGCCGAAATAGGCTTTTCCCACAGGGACGAGTTCGTCCGCGCCCGTCTCACCCACCCGCCAGACGCCGAAAGTGTAGTCGGAATAGAAGGAGGAGCGCTTGCCATGGCCGCGCTGGGCATACATCAGCACGCAGTCGACCAGCCGCGCATCGCGCTTCCACTTGTACCAGTAGCCCTTCGGCCGGCCCGGCAGATAGGGCGAATCGAGGCGCTTCAGCATGCAGCCCTCGACCGCTTCGGCATCGCCTCCCGCCCCGGCCGAGGCCGGATCGGCGCGGGCGGCGGTCAGCTCGTCCCAGTTCGCGAACGGGATCTGCGGCGAGAGATCGAACCGCGCCGCGTCGAGCCGGCCGAGAAAGCCTTCGAGCCTGGCGCGGCGCTGCGTCAGCGGCAGTTCGCGCAGATCCTCCCCGTCATCGGCGAGCAGGTCATAGGCCCGGATATGGGCCGGGAACTCGGCCAGCATCCTCGTCGTCACCGTCTTGCGGTTGAGCCGCTGCTGCAGGGTGTTGAAGCTCTGGACGACACCGTCGCGCATCACCAGCAACTCGCCGTCGAGCGCGCCGTCCTCAGTCATCGCCTCGGTGAGATCGGGGAAGGCGGCGCCGATATCCTCGCCGGTGCGCGAATAGAGCCGCGCGACTCGGGTGCCGTCGGGTTGCGTGCCGGCGACCGCCTGGACGCGGATGCCGTCCCATTTCCATTCGGCTGCGAATTCGAACGGATCGAGCTTCTCGAAATCGCCGTCCTCGATGGCGTGCGAGAGCATCACCGGGCGGAACGGCGCCGGGTCGGTCGCCTCCGGCCGCGGGCCCCTGCCCTCGAGCCAGGCGAAGAGCGGGGCATAGGGCGGCTCCAGCCCGTGCCAGACATGCTCGACCTCGTCGGCCGCCATGCCGCCGAGGCTCGCCGCCGCCGTCTTGGCGAGCCTCGCCGAGACGCCGATGCGCAGCGAGCCGGTGATCAGCTTGAGCAGCGCCCAGCGCCCGGTCTCGTCGAGCGCATCGAGCCAGGAGGCAATGAGGCGCGGCAGCTCGGTCTTGCCGGAATTGCGCAGGCCGGCGACGACATCGGGAAGGGTCAGCGGGGCGCGGTTGTGGCCGGGCTGCGAAACATCCGAGGAAGGGCGCTTCTCTCCCCCCTTGTGGGGGAGAGATAGAGAGGGGGGTATGCCACCCTCGACGCCGGTAGTGCGTGGCTCAACCCGTCCTGCGACTTCGATGCCCCCCTCCCAACCCTCCCCCACCAGGGGGGAGGGCTCCCGCGCCCTTCGCTGCCCTGGCGAGCTTGAGCCAAGCGGGCCCTCCGGCGCCGGCCACATCAGCGCGACCGTCTCCGAGAGATCGCCGACATAGTCATAGGACAGCGCGAACAGCACCGGGTCGGTGCGCTCGGCGATCAGCGTCCGGATCAGCCCCGGCTTGGCGTTGCGGAAGCTGAGGCCGCCGGTCATCGCCGCGAGCGCAAAGCCGCGATCCGGATCGGGCGTCGAACGCAGATAATCGGCGATCAGCGCGAGCTTGCCATTGCGGCGCGGCTCATAGGCGAGGCGGTCGAGCAGCCAGGCGAAGCGGTTCATGGCGGAACCTCAGACGGGGCGGTCTCAGGCGCCGCCGGGGCCGGTTCGGCTTCCGCCTCGCCCTCGTCGCCATAGCCGACGAGATGCAGCGGCATGGCCTTGAGGCCGACCGTTCCACACCAGTGCACCAGCGCCTCGGCCTCGCCATGGGTGACCCAGATCTCGCCGGCCTGGACCTCGCGGATCGTCGCCTGGAGGTCGTCCCAGTCGGCATGGTCGGAGATGATCAAAGGCAGCTCGACGCCCTTCTGGCGAGCCCGCGCCCGCACCCGCATCCAGCCCGAGGCGAAGGAGGTGACCGGATCGGGGAAGCGCCGCGACCAGAGGTCCTGGATGGCGCTCGGCGGGCAGATGACGATCTCGCCAGCCAGCGTCTTGCGTTCTTCGGTCACGACCTTGCGGACCTCGCCGAGCGCGATGCCTTCCGAGGCATAGAACTCGGTCAGCTTCTCGACCGCGCCATGGATGTAGATCGGCCGCTCATGGCCGGCCTCGCGGATCAGGGCCATGACGCGCTGCGCCTTGCCGAGCGAATAGGCGCCGACGATATGGGTCCGCTCCGGGAAGAGCCGGACCGAGTCCAATAGCTTGGCAACCTCGGCATGCGCCGGGGGATGGCGGAAGACCGGCAGGCCGAAGGTCGCCTCGGTGATGAAGACGTCGCAGGCGACCGGCTCGAAGGGCGCGCAGGTCGGATCGCGCTCGCGCTTGTAATCGCCCGAGACGACGATGCGCAGGCCTCTGGCTTCGACCACGATCTGGGCCGAGCCGAGGACATGGCCGGCCGGGACGAAGTGGAAATCGACCTCGCCGATGCCGACAGCCTGCCCCGGCACCGCCTCCTGCCGTGTTCCGGCGAAGTCTTCGCCATAGCGCAGCGCCATGATCGCCAGCGTCTCGCGCGTCGCCAGCACGGCGCCATGGCCGGCGCGCGCATGGTCGGAATGGCCATGGGTGATCAGCGCCCGCGGCACGGGCCGGACGGGGTCGACATGAATGTCGGCGAGCGGGCAGTAGAGCCCGGCCGGCGTCGGGATCAGCAGCTCCGCTGGCCGCAGAGGCGGCCGGTTGCCGGGTCTGGCTCGTGTCATCGCTCTCAAGATAGGACCGGGCACCGGCCCGAAAAGGGCAGCAGTCAGCTTTCTCCGGACTTAGAACGCCCTGATTTCTTGCCGAACCCCGGTCATCCCGGGCTTGGCCCGGGAACGATGCGCCGCATGTTCCCATTTCGTTCGGCAAGGCCTATCTCTGGCGAGATGGACGCCCCCTCCCCCCTTCCGCCCGCCTTCGCCGCCTGGTTCGCCAGCCGCGGCTGGAGCGTCCGGGGCCATCAGCTCGCCTTGCTGGAGGAGGCCCGCGCCGGGCGCTCGACCCTGCTGGTCGCGCCGACCGGCGCCGGCAAGACGCTGGCCGGCTTCCTGCCCTCGCTGGTCGAGCTGACCGGGCGGACGGGCGAGCGCGATGGCCTGCACACGCTCTATGTCTCGCCGCTGAAGGCGCTCGCCGTCGACATCGCCCGCAATCTCGAGACGCCGATCCAGGAGATGGGGCTTGCCGTCAAGGTCGAGACCCGCACCGGCGACACCTCGCCGGCCAAGCGCGCCCGCCAGATCGAGCGCCCGCCCGACATCCTGCTGACCACGCCGGAACAGCTCGCCTTGCTGGTCTCGCATCGCGACGCCGCCCGCTTCTTCGCGAACCTGCGCCGCGTCGTGCTCGATGAGTTGCACGCGCTCGTCACCTCGAAGCGCGGCGACCTGCTTTCGCTTGATCTCGCCCGCCTGCGCGGCCTGGCGCCGCAGATGAGCGCCGTCGGCCTGTCCGCGACGGTGCGCGAGCCGGCCGACCTGCAGGCCTATCTCGGCGGCGCCGGCACGCCGTCGGGTCTCGTCACCGTCAGCGGCGGGGCGAAGGCTGAGATCGGCATCCTGCACACCGCCAGCCGCCTGCCACTGGCCGGCCACACCACCGGCCATGCCGTGCGTGAGATCTATGCGGCGATCCGCGCGCACAAGCTGACGCTGGTCTTCGTCAATACCCGCATGCAGGCCGAGTTCATGTTCCAGGCGCTGTGGAGCATCAATGAAGAGACGCTGCCGATCGCGCTGCATCACGGCTCGCTCGATGTCGGCCAGCGCCGCAAGGTCGAGGCGGCGATGGCGGCAGGGCGGCTGAAGGCCGTGGTCTGCACCGCGACGCTCGATCTCGGCATCGACTGGGGCGATGTCGACCTCGTCGTCAATGTCGGGGCGCCGAAGGGCGCAAGCCGGCTGATGCAGCGCATCGGCCGCTCCAACCACCGCATGGACGAGCCCTCGCAGGCGCTGCTGGTGCCCTCCAACCGCTTCGAGTTGCTGGAATGCCGGGCCGCGCTCGAGGCGGTGGCGGAAGCGGCGCAGGACACACCGGAGCCGCGCCTCGGCGCCCTCGACGTACTCGCCCAGCATGTGCTCGGCGTCGCCTGCTCGGACGGGTTTTCGCCGGATGCGCTCTATGAGGAGGTCCGCAGCGCCTCGCCCTATGCCGGGCTGGCGCGCGCCGATTTCGACGCGGTGGCCGATTTCGTCGCCACCGGCGGCTATGCGCTGCGCTCCTATGAACGCTTCGCCAAGCTCAGGCAGGGCAAGGACGGGCTCTACCGGGCCAGCAATGCCCGCACCATCCAGCAATACCGGATGAATGTCGGCACCATCGTCGAATCGACCATGCTCAAGGTCCGGCTCGGGCGCTCGCGGCCGGGACGCTCGGCACCCGGGACGATCCTGACGCGTGGCGGGCGGGTGCTCGGCGAGATCGAGGAATATTTCGCCGAGACGATGACGCCGGGCGACACCTTCATCTTCGCCGGAGAGGTGCTGCGCTTCGAGGGCATCACCGAGAACGAGGTGGTCTGTTCGCGCACCGCCGCCGGCACCGACCCGAAGATCCCCTCCTATGCCGGCGGCAAGTTCCCGCTCTCGACCTTCCTCGCCGCGCGCGTCCGCGCCATGCTCGCCTCGCCGAAGGAATGGGAGAAGCTGCCGGAGGAGGTTTCGGCCTGGCTGCACGCGCAGCGGCTGAGATCGCGCCTGCCCAAACCCGGCGAATTGCTGGTCGAGAGCTTTCCGCGCGCCGGGCGCTTCTACCTCGTCGCCTATCCGTTCGAGGGCCGCCTCGCCCATCAGACGCTCGGCATGCTGCTGACGCGGCGGCTGGAGCGGGCAAGGCTCAAGCCGCTGGGCTTCGTCTGCAATGATTACGGCATCGCGGTCTGGACGCTCGGCGACATGGCCGCCGCCATCGCCCGCGGGGCGCTTTCGCTCGACGCGCTGTTCGCGCAGGATATGCTCGGCGACGATCTCGAGGAATGGCTGGCCGAATCGGCGCTGATGAAGCGCACCTTCCGCGCCTGCGCCGTGATCGGCGGGCTGATCGAGCGGCGCTTCCCCGGCCAGGAGAAGAGCGGCCGGCAGGTGACGATCTCGACCGACCTCGTCTACGATGTCTTGCGGCGGCATCAGCCCGACCATGTGCTCTTACGCGCCGCCCGCGCCGATGCCGCGACCGGCTTGCTCGACATCGGGCGTCTCGGTCAGATGCTGACACGGATCAGCGGGCGAATCGTGCATCAGCCGCTGGATCATGTCTCGCCGCTCTCGGTCTCGGTGATGCTGGAGATCGGCCGCGAAGCGATCCATGGCGAGGCGGCCGACGAGATCCTGGCGGAGGCGGAAGCAGCGATGCTCGAAGAGGCGATGGCATGAACCTGGCGGCAGATGGCTCGAAAGCCCGGGCGGCCGAAGCCTTCATGCTCGGCCGGCTGGCGCTGGTGCCCGATCTCTCGGGCGCGCTCTATTTGCCGGAGGAGCGCACGCTGGTGGTCGCCGACCTGCATCTGGAGAAGGGCTCGGCCTATGCCGCGCGCGGCGTCCTGCTGCCGCCCTATGATTCCGCCGCGACGCTTGCGCTGCTCGGCGCCACCATCCTGCGCTACCAGCCAACGCGGGTGATCGCGCTCGGCGACAGCTTCCATGACAGCGGTGCGCAAGCCCGGCTCGACCGCCACAGCCTCGACATGCTGCAAGGCCTGCAGCGCGGCCGCGACTGGCTCTGGATCACCGGCAACCACGACCCCGCCATCGGCCGGGCGATGGGCGGCGAGGTGCTGGCCGGGCTCGCGCTTGGCGATGTCAGCCTGCGGCACGAGCCCTCCGCTGCCGGCGCGCCGGAGATCGCCGGGCACCTGCATCCGGCGGCCAGGGTGCGGATGCGCGGCCGGGCACTGCGCCGGCGCTGCTTTGCGCTTTCGGCGACGCGCTGCGTCATGCCGGCAATGGGCGCCTATGCCGGCGGGCTGAACGTGCGCGACGCGGCGTTCATGCCCCTGTTCCAGTCGGGGCTCAGCGCCCATCTCATCGGCGACGGCCGGCTGTTCCGGATCGACCGGCGCCTGCTCCTGCCGGACTGAGGTTGCGTCCCGGCCGCCCGGGCGCCCGACCTCATCGCGCATGCAAGGGCCGGACCCTCGATCTTCTGTCGCGGGAGGACGCCTAACAGGTTGCGTCTGCGCAGGGCTTGTGGCATCAGGACGCCGCTTCGGAACGACGCGGCATCGGCGAGCCCTCGAAAGGCCCGGACTGCCGGAGACGATCCTGCTGCGGTAGCTCAGTGGTAGAGCACTCCATTGGTAATGGAGAGGTCGAGAGTTCAATCCTCTCTCGCAGCACCAGCCTTTCTGTAGACTCCCCAAATAATTGAGATTATGCAAGGGTTTGTGACTTCTCCTCCTCACACGGGAGCTTCACACCGCTTGTTAGAATGGCGCATCCCTGGAAGGGCCGAA
>NZ_JAKFED010000070.1:0-1596 GCF_036675845.1 Allobosea sp.
GGATGCCGGCGTCGCGGCGATCATCTACACCGACATCGCCCGCGACGGCATGCTCCAGGGCATCAACTGGGACGGCACGATCGGCCTCGCCCATGCGCTCTCGATCCCGGTGATCGCCTCGGGGGGGCTCGCTTCCATGGCCGATATCGAGCGCCTGTGCGCGCCCGATGCCGCGATCCTCGAGGGCGCCATCACCGGCCGGGCCCTCTATGACGGGCGCATCGAGCCGGCCGCCGCGCTGGCGCGGATCGCCCAGGCGAGCCGCGGCCGGCAGCCGGCCTGACGCTCGCGCCTCAGACCAGCTCGACCTTGCCGGTGGCGAGATCGTAGACGCCGCCGACGACCTTCAACCGGTTGTCGGCCGCGCGCTGCGACAGGATCGGCGTTGCGCTCTTCAGCCTTTCGACGTTCTGCCTGACATTGGCGATCGTCGCGGCCTTGAGCAGGTCGGCGGCGCCCTGCTTCTGCGCGGCAAGCACGGCCGGCCGGATCGCGTCGATCAGCGAAGGCAGATGCCCCGGCAGCTGCGCCTTGGTTTCGACCACCTTGATCGTCGCCGAGACTGCGCCGCAATTGCTGTGGCCGAGCACCAATATGAGCTGCGAGCCGAGCACCTCGGCGCCGTATTCGAGGCTCGCCAGCCCGTCCTCGTTGACGAAGTTTCCGGCGACACGCACGACGAAGAGCTCGCCCGGCCCCCGGTCGAAGGCGAGTTCCGGGGCGACGCGCGAATCGGCACAGCTCAGGATCGAGGCGAACGGCGCCTGGGTCGTCACCCGCGCCGCACGGCCGGCGGAGAAGTCGCGCTGCTCCGGCCGGTTGGCGGCATAGCGGGCATTGCCCTCGACCAGGCGCTTCAGGGCCTCCTCGCCGCTGACGGGGGCGGCCGCCGGAGCCTGGGCCATGGCGGGCAGACTCGCCACACCTGGCAGGCAGGCAGCGAGCGCCAGCATGCCGCCGGCCTTGAGCAGGCCCCGCCGCGAACGCGAGACCGACAGGCCGCTCGCACACTCATCGCACATCATCACCCTCCGCTGCCCGCTCCTGCCCTAACGGCATGGACCAGCATGCAGCGGAACCGGTTCGCCACTGGTTAAGGCATCGCGGCCAAACGCTTGCTATGCGGGGGTCTATTTCCACTTTGCGGGCCGATGCTCTTGAGCCGGATGATGTCGGATGGAATCATGGAATGATTCCATCCGACATCTGAATCCGTCTCTCACCAAAGGGTTAGAGCAGGATTCTTGCGAAAAACCGGTTTCCACTTTTTCGCATCCTGCTCTAGGTTGCCGCCGCCGCGCGGCCGGACCGGCTGCGCCCCCTTCCATGGCGCCTGATCCGATGAGCCTGAAAACCCGCATTATCCCCTGCCTCGACGTCAAGGACGGCCGCGTCGTCAAGGGCGTGCAGTTCCTCGACCTGGTCGACGCCGGCGATCCGGTCGAGGCGGCCAAGGCCTATGACGCGGCCGGCGCGGACGAGCTCTGCTTCCTCGACATCACCGCGAGCAGCGAGGATCGCGGCATCCTGTTCGACGTGGTGACGCGCACGGCGGAGGCCTGCTTCATGCCGCTGACCGTCGGCGGCGGGGTGCGC
>NZ_JAKFED010000179.1:0-36450 GCF_036675845.1 Allobosea sp.
GTCGCTAGGCATTGTCCTCAATGGCGACAAGCAGTTTTCTCAGAAGATCGGCGAGCGCGCTGCGTTCCTTCGCATCCAGGGCCTCAAGAAACGCGGACCCGTTCGCCACATGCGCTCGACAGGCTTCCTCGACGCGCGAGATGCCGGCGTCGGTCAAGGCCACCAGCATGCTGCGTCCGTCCTGCTGCGACTTCTCCCGCCGAATGAGCCCGGCCTTCTCGAGTCGGTCCAGCCGGTGGGTGAGACCGCCCGAGGAAATCATCAGCGACGTGTATATCTGTGTCGGCGTCAGGCGATAAGGCGGCCCCGAACGGCGTAGCGTCGCGATTACATCGAACTCGCCACGATCAAGATCGAACCTGGCGAATGTCGCCTCCATGCTGGGGCGGAACAGGTTTGTCAGGCGGGACGCCCGTCCCAGGATCCCCATCGGTTCGGTATCGAGATCAGGCAGTTCGCGCGCCCATTGGCTGCGCAGGCGGACGACATGGTCCTCTGCTGCCGGCCCTTCTTGTCCCTTGGCTTTCGCCACCATGCCTCGCCTCCTTCGCCGGCCAGCGGCCGCAGGTCCATCACATGCGGCAGTTAGAATGTCTCGGCAAGAAGATATTTTGTCTTGACGAGAAGATATCTTGACGATATGCCTTCTCGTCAAGATATCTCTGCCCCTGGCAAACGCAGCGAGAAGGAGGCCCGGCATGGTCACGATCCGACGTCATCGGGAGCCGCAGCCGGGCCAGAGCCGCACAATCCGGTTCGAGGGGCGGGAGGCCGGTGGTCCGGTTTCGCTCTTCCTCGTCGATGCCGCGCCTGGACAGGGCTCCAGCCTGCACATGCATCCCTATGTGGAGACCTGGCTGGTAAGGCGCGGCGAGGCCGAGTTCACCGTTGGCGATGAAGCGGTGCGCGCCTTTTCCGGAGACATCGTCGTCGCGCCGGCCAGTGTGCCGCATCGCTTCACCCATGTCGGAGCCGACAGGCTCGAACTCGTCTGCATCCATCCAAGCGACACGATCCTTCAGTCATCGGCCTGAATGGCCTGGCATCGGTCCTGTTGAAGTTGGGCAGGTCCGTTCATCGGATCAGCGCAATCCGCAGAGCCGCGAGATTACGTGGAATACAAGTCAAATAAACCAAAAGCCCAACGGAGAAACACAATGTCGAAGATGATCTATATCAATCTGCCGGTGACGGACCTCGCCGCTGCGACCCGCTTCTACGAGGCGATCGGATGCGAGAAGAACGAACAGTTCAGCGACCACCAGTCGTCGAGCATGGTCTGGTCCGACACCATCACGTTCCAGTTGCTGGCCAACGACTATTTCTCAACCTTCACGCCCAAGAAGATCGCTGACGCCCATGCGACGAGCGAGGTGCTGTTTGCCTTGTCCCACGACAACCGTGAGCAGGTCGATGCCATCGTCGAGGCGGCGGCCGCGACCGGCGGCAAGGCTGATATTCGCGAGCGGCAGGACCTGGGCTGGCTGTACAACCGCACCTTCGAGGACCCCGATGGTCATGTGTTCGAAGCGATCTCGATGGAGGCGGGGGCAGTACCGGCCGAGGTGGAAGATTAGCCTGTCAGCCGGCATGGTTCCCAAGCACAAGCGACGGCCGGTAGGCTCAGGCCGTCCAGACTTCCATCGCAGGAGGCATTGCGACGATGTCTACACGGAACAGGGAGCAACGAGCCGCCGACATTCGTCTGCCCGGTCCCGCTGATCGCGATGCCTGGTTGAAGCTCTGGACCGATTATCACGCCTATGGTCCGCAAGGCGGGGCGCCTCCACCCGCCGAAGTTTCGGCTGCTACCTGGGCTAATTTTCTCGATCCCGCCATGCCCATGCAGGCACTGCTTGCCGAGCGCGAAGGTGGAGTCGTCGGATTTGCCCACATGGTTGTCCACCCAACCACGAGCCTGGGCGGTCCGTCGGGCCTCTTGCTGGACCTCTTCGTCGAGCCTGACCTGCATGGTCGTGGCATCGGTCGCGCTCTGATGGAGGCTGCCTTCTCATTGACTGAAGCGGCGGGCGCCGTGCGCCTGGTTTGGCATGTGCGCGCAGACAACCTAGCCGCGCTCCGGCTCTACGAAAGGCTCGGACTACCCTCCGGTCATATCGTCTACCGTAGCGAGCTTCGTGCGCGACGGGCAGCACCGGCCGAGGTGAAAGGGTAGCCTGTCAACCGACAGGGTTCCAAACAACACCACCGACGGCCGGCACCTTCTGCCGGCCGTGCTGACGGGCTCTGACCGTGCCGACGATATCGGGGAAACATCGGGCGAAGCTGCCGATGTCAGCTATCGGGCGGAAGCGGAACTGTCCGCCGGCATCCCTTGCTCTCGCCTCAGCCCAGCGGCTGCCGGTAGACGATGAAGCCCGATTTTTCCGCCACCTTGTCGTAGAGTTCCTGCGCCTGCAGGTTCGTCTCATGCGTCTGCCAGTAGACTCGGTAGCAGCCCTTCGCCTGCGCCATCTGCCGCACCGCTTCGATCAGCTTGCGGCCGACGCCGGCGCCGCGCGCCGCCTCGCTGGTGAACAGGTCCTGCAGATAGCAGATGTCCTTGCCGCTCCATGTGGTGCGATGCGTCACCCAATGGACGAGGCCGACCGCCCCGCCGTCGCGCAGGGCGATGAAGCCGCCCATCGGCTCGGCGCCGCCGGTCAGGCGCGCGAAGGTCAGGTCGTAGATGTCCTGCGGCAGTGTCGATTTGTAGAAGGTGAGATAGTCCCGCCAGAGCGGTGTCCAGGCCTCGCGATCCTCGACCGCGAGCGGGCGGATGGTGACCTCGGACATCGGCTTCTCCCTGGGATTTGCCGCAGGCTAGCCGCCGGGTTTCCCGCTGTCTCATGACAAGCGCAGATCGGATCGATCGGATTTGCTGCTGGGAGGCGCTGGCGCGTCATTCTCGGGGCAAGCCCGAGAATGACGCGCCAGCTTTGGAAAAACCAAGGCTCAGAGCTGGTTGAGCAGCGCCTCGGCGCCGGAGACGTCGGCCTTGCCCGGCGCATCCTCGACATTGAGCGCAGTCACCACGCCGTCCTCGACGATCATCGAATAGCGCTGCGAACGGGTGCCGAGGCCGAAGCCCGAGCCGTCGAGCGAAAGCCCGATCTCCTTGGCGAAGTCGCCATTGCCGTCGGAGAGGAAGCCGATCACGCCGGCTCCGCCGGTGGCCTTCGACCAGGCGTCCATGACGAAGACATCGTTGACGCCGGTCACGAAGATCTCCTCGACGCCCTTGGCCTTGATCTCGGTGGCCTTGGCCAGATAGCCGGGCAGGTGGTTCTTGTGGCAGGTCGGGGTGAAGGCGCCCGGCACCGCGAACAGCACGACCTTGCGGCCGCTGAACAGGTCGTCCGTCGTCTTCGCGGCCGGCCCCTCGGCCGTCATCACCCGGAATGTCGCCTGCGGAAGCTTGTCACCGACCTTGATCGCCATCTGCCGTTCTCCATTGTCGCGCTTTCCGTTCGGCCAGATATGGCAGAACGACCAGAATTCGCGCCAGATCATATGGTAGAGCATGTTCTCATCACAAAAGTGGTGCCCACTTTTGTGGAACATGCTCGCGGCCGACGGCCGCCCGGCGAGAGGGTTACGGCTTGCCGACGCCGATGTCGAGTTCCAGCCGGGTCTCGACCGCGCCGGGCTTGCCGGCCAGCGTCACGATGAACGGGGTGGGGCCGCTGGCACCTTTCGGCCGGTCGACGATCTTCAGCTTCGCCGCGATGGTGCCGTCGGGCAGGGGGGTGAGCTGCGGCCGGCCGAACGACCATTGCCCGGCCCCCTCGACGAAGACATCGTCGATCGAGCCCCCCTCCGGCGCCTTGAGGATCAGCTTCAGCGCCTGCTCCTGCTCCTTTTCCGCGCGCGTGACCTCGAGGATCGAAAGCCGGTCGCGGGCGGCGCCGAGCTTGACCGGGATCGGCACGCGCGCCTCGAACTCTTCGAGCCTCGGCGAGGTCACCGAGGTGACGCCGGGTTCCAGCCACAGGCGCGCCTCGCCCCTGGCGGGGACGCAGATCTTGTCGCAGACGGCGTAGTCGAGCTTCAGCGCCACCGTCACCGGCCGCGCCGGATCGACCGGCTGGACCGAGACCGGCACGACGATCTCGTCGACATAGCCGATGCCGGAACCGTTCGCGTCCTCGAAGCGTTCGGGCGCCGGCCAGCGCACATCGAGCCCGCCGACATTCTCCGAGCCGCTCCAGTCGAAGACCGGCGGGACGCCGGCATCGCCGGGGCTGCGCCAATAGGTCTTGTAGCCGGGCGCCATCACGATCTCGACACCGACGCGCTGCTTGCCGGAAGGCGCGGTCGCGCCGGCGATCAGCCGCAGCGAGGAATGCGTGCTGCGCGACCATAGCGAGACTGCCGCTTCCTGCGCCTGGGCAGGGCTGGCGAGCGCCATGACGGCGAGGGCGAGGGCGACGACCGGTTTCACGACAGCTGATTTAGGCGATGCCGGCTGGAATAGCGAGAAACACGCGGTCGCGACCTCAAACATTTGCGTGACGGCGGGGTAGGTTTCCGAAAGCCTGGCAGGGGAATGCGGCGCAAGCGGGTCAGGATGATTTAGCGGCGCCACCCCGTTCCCAGCAGGGCCGCAAAGGCATAGCATGGCGGCATGAAGATCGGATCGAACCAGCGCGTCAGCGGCCGCAGCTATCTCGACGGGCAGTGCCTGATCGCGATGCCCGGCATGAGCGATGCGCGCTTCGCCCGGAGCGTGGTCTATCTCTGCGCCCATTCCGAGGATGGGGCGATGGGCATCATCGTCAACAAGCCGGCCGCCGACACCCGTTTCCCGGAACTGCTGGTGCAGCTCGACGTCATCCCGCCCGACCAGGCGATCCGCCTGCCGAGCCAGGTCGAGCGTGTCCAGGTGCTGCGCGGCGGCCCGGTCGAGACCAAGCGCGGCTTCGTCCTGCACAGCGCCGATTTCTTCCTCGAATCGGCGACGCTGCCGATCGACGACGGCATCTGCCTGACCGCGACGCTCGACATCCTGCGCGCCATGGCACTGGGCAGCGGGCCGGAGAACGCGGTGCTGGCGCTGGGCTATGCCGGCTGGGGCGCCGGCCAGCTCGAAGCCGAAATCCAGTCCAATGGCTGGCTGCATTGCGAGGCCGATTACGATCTGCTCTTCGATGACGGGCTCGACACCAAATACGAGCGGGCGCTGAGCAAGCTCGGCATCGACCCGGCCTTCCTCTCCAACGAGGCCGGGCACGCCTGAGGGTTTCTCCCATTGCGTCGAGCGTCATGCTCGGGCTTGACCCGAGCATCTCCTGCAAGAGATTCTCGGGTCTCCACTTCGCTCCGCCCGAGAATGACGCGAATGCTCAGGCCGCTTCCGTCGAGGCGCTCGACGCTCCGACCAGCCTTCTCGCCTCGGCCGCCGTCATCGGCTGGCCGAAGGTGTAGCCCTGCGCGTACTGGCAGCCGAGCTGGTAGAGCTCGATCGCGTCCGACTCGGTCTCGGCGCCCTCGGCCACCACGTCCATGCGCAGATCGGCGGCGAGCTGGACGATCGAGCGCAGGATCACCGGCGGCCTGCCATTGCCCATCTGGCGCACAAAGCTCTGGTCGATCTTGATCGTGTCGAAGGGGAAGCGCTGCAGATAGGACAGCGAGGAATAGCCGGTGCCGAAATCGTCGAGCGACAAGCCCGCGCCGAGATCGCGGATGCGCGAGAGCATCTGCGCGGCATATTCCGGATTCTCCATCACCAGGCTCTCGGTGATCTCGAGCTTCAGCGTGCCGGGCAGCACGCGCCGGCGCGCCAGCACCGATTTGACGTCGCGCAGCAGGTCATGGCGCAGGAGCTGGCGGCTGGAGACGTTGACACTGGCGAAGATCGGCGGCTCGACCTCGAGCGCCGCCTGCCAGGCGGCGAGCTCGCGCGCGGTGCGGTCCATCACATAGACGCCGAGATCGACGATCAGCCCGGTCTCTTCGGCGATGGCGAGGAAATCCTGCGGCAGCAGGCGCCCCTCGCGCGGGTGGTCCCAGCGCATCAGCGCCTCGAAGCCGGCGATGGTGCGGTCCTCGAGCCGCACGATCGGCTGGTACATCACCTGGATCTCGCCGCGCTCGATGGCGCGGCGCAGGTCGCTTTCGAGGGCGAGGCGGTCATTGCGGTCGTTGCGCATCGCCGGCACGAAGACCTCGACGAGGTTGCCGCCCTGGTTCTTGGCATGGGCCATGGCGAGCTCGGCATTCTTCAGCGCGTCGTCCTTGCGCGCGGTCGGCGTGCCGTCGAAGAGCGCCAGCCCGATCGAGGGCGTCAGCACGATCTCGCGCTCGGCGAAGGTGACGGGCGTCGAGACGGCGCGCCGCACCAGCTCGGCCAGCGCCAGGATGCGCTCGGGCTCGCGCTCCGAGACCAGGATCATCGCGAAGATGTCGCCGCCGATGCGCGCCAGCGTGTCCTGCGCCCGCAGCAGCCGGCCGAGCCGGCGCGCCAGCGTCAGCAGGATCGAATCGCCGGCCGAGAAGCCGACCGATTCGTTGACCTGCTTGAAGCGGTCGATATCGATCACGATCACCGTCGGGCGGATGCTCTCATCGGCGCGGCAGAAGCCGAAGACGGCCGAGAGCCGGTCCTGGAACAGCTCGCGATTGGGCAGCCCGGTCAGGTTGTCGTGCACGGCGTCGTGCAGCATCCGCTCCTGCGCGGTGCGCTGCTCGGTGACGTCGGCGAGCGTGCCGATGACGCGGATGACCTCGCCGTCGGAGCCGATCACCGGCCGCGCCTTCAGGCTGAACCAGTGATAGGCGCCGCTGGCGGCGCGCAGGCGGAAGTCGAGCTGCAGCTTGCCGCGCCGCTGCTCCAGCACGGCATCGAGCGTGACGCGGTAGCGGTCGCGGTCGGCGACATGCATGTATTCGAGCCAGCGCGCGGCCGAGCCCTCGAGCGCGCCCTTGGGCAGGCCGAGCAGGATTTCGGTCTGCGGCGAGATGAAGATCTTGTCGGCCGCCACGTCCCAGTCGAAGACGAGGTCGCCGGAGCCGGAGAGCGCCAGCGCCCGCCGCTCGGTATCCGAGACCAGCCCCTGGGCCAGCGCGCCGCCGGCGAAGGCATGCTGCACCACGGTGAAGCCGATCAGCAGGACGATCAGCACCAGCCCGCCGATCAGCGCCGGCGGGACGAGGTCGCGCACCAGCTGCCCGGTCACGGTGAAGCCGGCGGCCGTGACCCAGACCGCGAGCAGGAACCAGGTCGGGATCAGCATCACCGCCCGCTCATAGCCATGGGTGGCAAGGTGCAGGATCAGGACGAAGCCGACCGCCGCGACCGCCGCGATCGAGATCCGCGCCACGCCGGACGCCATCGGCGCATCGACGACGGCGAGGCCGACGAGGCCGGCGAGGCCGATCATCCAGACGAGGGTGATATGGCTGTAGCGCACATGCCAGCGCGACAGGTTGAGATAGGCGAACAGGAAGACCAGCAGCGTCGCGGCGAGCACGACCTCGGCGCCGGCCCGGTAGATCCGTTCTATCGCCGGTGTCAGCGGGAATATTCGCTGGAAGAAGCCGAAATCGAGCCCGGCATAGGCCAGCACCGCCCAGGCGAGCGCCGCCGCCGCCGGGAAGATCACCGCGCCCCTGACCACGAAGATGATGGTCAGGAAGAGCGCGAGCAGGCCGGCGATGCCGATGATGATGCCCTTGTAGAGGGTCAGCCCGTTGGTCTTCTGGCGATAGGCCTCGGTCTCGTAGAGATAGAGCTGCGGCAGGTTCGGCGATTTCAGCTCGGCCACGAAGGTGACGGTGGTGCCGGGGTCGAGCGTGATCTGGAAGACGTCGGCGTCGGGCGAATCCTCGCGCTCCGGCCGCAGGCCCTGGCTCGCGGTGATCGCCTCGATGCGGCGATCGCCGAGATCGGGCCAGATCACGCCGGAGCCGATCAGCCGGTGGAACGGCGCGACCAGCAGCCGGTCGATCTGCTCGTCGGAATCATTGGTGAGCGCGAAGACGATCCAGTCGGGCCGCGCCCCGGACTCGCGGGCCCTGACGGCGATGCGCCTGACGATGCCGTCCGGCCCCGGCGCGGTCGAAATCTGGATGACGTCGCCATCGGATTTGTTGCGCTCGACCACATCGGTGAGGTCGAGCACCGGTACGTCGACCGGGACGCGCTGCGCCTCGACGGCGAGGGCAGGGCGCATAGTCGTCAGCAGAACCAGCACCAGGAGGCCGCAGATGGCGATGCCAAGCCGGAGGAGACGGTGCGTCGATGACAAGGTGGGCTCGGTCTCTGGGGCGGGTCTGAACGTTTAAAATGTCTAGTCAGTCGTATCGGCCGGGCGTGGCGAGGGCAAGGCAGCCATCGCCGTCATCCTCAGCCCTTGCGCAGGTCGGCGGCGAGCATGCCGTAGAGCAGGTGATCGGCCCAGACGCCGTTGATCCGCAGATAGCCGCGTGCCTCGCCTTCGGCGCGGAAGCCGACGCGCTCGAGCAGGCGGCGGGAGGGGAGGTTCTGCGGCAGGCAGGCGGCCTCGACGCGGTGCAAGGCGAGCTCGGAAAAGGCGAAACCGAGCGCGCCGCGCACCGCTTCCGTCATATGGCCCTTGCCGGCATGGCGCTGGCCCATCCAGTAGCCGAGCGTGCAGGCCTGGGCGACGCCGCGCCGGACCAGCCCCAGCGTCAGCCCGCCGAGCAGGGTCTCGGTCCGGGCGTCGAGGACGAACAGGCAATAGGCTTCGTCGGTGGCGATCTCGCGGGCAGCGCGCTTGACCCGCAGCCGGAACGAATTGCGCGTCAGGTCGTCCTCGCTCCAGACCGGCTCCCAGGGCGTCAGGAAATCGCGGCTTTCCAGCCGCAGCACCGCCCAGGCCGAGAAGTCGCCGGCGAGCGGCGGGCGCAGGATGAGGTTCCGGGTCCGGATCAGCGGCCGCGTCGGCGGGTCGGTCGCGAAGCGGAACAGGGCCATGGCGGTCAGGCCGGGCGACCGAGGGCGGCGCGCAGGGCATCGGCCGGCGCGAGGTCGTCGAGCGGGCCGACGGCGGCCACGGTGGCGTGGCCCCCGAGCAGGCTGCGGCCGGCGGCACGGACATCGGCGAGGCTGACCGCGTCGAGCCGGCGTGCCAGCTCCTCGCGCGGAATGGCGCGGCCGAAGACCAGCACCTGCCGCGCCATCTGCTCGAGCTTGCCGCCCGGGCTCTCCAGCGAGGCCAGCAGCCCGACCTTCATCTGCGCCCGGGCACGCGCCATTTCGACCTCGCTGACATCGCGCGCCGCCTGCCGGAGGCAGTCGAAGGCGACGTCGACGAGCTCGCCGACATCCTCCGGCGCGGTGCCGGCGCTGATGCCGAAGACGCCGCAATCGGAGAACGGCCAGTGGAAGGCGTCGATCGCATAGGCGAGCCCGCGGCGCTCGCGCACCTCCTGGAAGAGACGCGAGGACAACCCGCCGCCGAGCACGGCCGAGAAGATCTGCAGCGGGTAATGCGCGCCGTCCTTGAACGGCTTGCCGGGGAAGCCGAGCACGACATGGACCTGCTCCTCGTCGCCGTCGATGCGTGCTTCGCCGCCCTGGTAGACGGCGAGGTCGCGTGCGGCCGGCGGCTCGGCCGGGCGCGCCGGCAGCCCGGCCAGCATCTTCCCGGCGAGCGCGACGAGCTCGGCATGGTCGACGGCGCCGGCCGCGGCCAGCACCATGTTGCCGGCATGGTAGTGCCGCGAGAGATAGGCGCGGATCGCCTCGGGCGTGAAGCTGTTCACCGTCTGCGCCGTGCCGAGGATCGGCCGGCCGAGCGGCTGGTCGGGGAAGGCGGCCTGCAGGAAGCGGTCATAGACGAGGTCGTCCGGCGTATCCTGGACGGCGCCGATCTCCTGCAGGATGACGCCCTTCTCGCGCGCCAGCTCCTCCTCGGTCAAAGCCGGTTCGGTCAGGATGTCGGCGAGGATGTCGACCGCCAGCGCCAGGTCCTGGCCGAGGACGCGGGCGGTGTAGCAGGTGTATTCGACGCTGGTCGCGGCATTGAGGTCGCCGCCGACGCTCTCGATCTCTTCGGCGATCTGCAGGGCCGAGCGCCGCGCCGTGCCCTTGAACGCCATATGCTCGAGCAGATGGGCGAGGCCGTGCTCATGCGGCAGCTCGTCGCGCGAGCCGGCGCCGATCCAGATGCCGAGCGAGACGGTGGCGGCATGCGCCATGTGCTCGGAGACGATGCGCAGGCCCGATGGCAGCGTCGTCAGGCTGACCGCGGGATCGTGCGCGAGCGCTTCTTCCTCGCGCTTGACGGGCTTCGGCTTGCCGGTCTTGGCGTTGAGCTTGTTCATGCGGCGGCACTCCGCACGGCCCGCGCGCGCTCGGCGATGAAGCGTTCCAGAAGGCCCTGGTCGTTGGGCAGCAGGCTGGAGCGTTCCTTGCGTTCCATCAGGTCGGCGAGATGGGCCGGCAGCGCCGGCCGCACACCGCTCGCCGCCTCGACGGCGACCGGGAACTTGGCCGGATGGGCGGTGCCGAGCGCCACCACCGGCGTCGCCGGATCGGCCTTCAATGCCTGGCGGGCGGCGCAGACGCCGATGGCGCTGTGCGGATCGAGCAGATAGCCGGCATCGCGCCAGCTCGCGCCGATCTCGGCCGCCACCGCCGCCTCGTCGATCGCGACCGCGTCGAAATCGGCCCTGATGCGGGCGAGCGGCGCAGCGGCGATCTCGAAGCGGCCGGATTGCTGCAGCGACTGCATCAGCCGGCGCACCGCGGCGCTGTCGCGGTCATGCGCCTCGAACAGCAGGCGCTCGAAATTCGAGGAGATCTGGATGTCCATCGAGGGCGAGGTCGTGGCGCTGACGCCGCGCATCTCGTAGACGCCGCTCGAAAGCGCCCGCGCCAGGATGTCGTTGCTGTTGGTGCCGATGGCGAGGCGCCCGATCGGCAGGCCCATGCGCTTGGCGATCCAGCCGGCGAGCACGTCGCCGAAATTGCCGGTCGGGACGGCGAAGGAGACCGGGCGCTGCGGGCTGCCGAGCGCCGTCGCTGCCGTGAAATAATAGACCACCTGCGCCGCGATCCGGGCCCAGTTGATCGAGTTGACCCCCGAGAGGCGCAATTCGTCGCGGAAGCGATGATGGTTGAACAGCGCCTTCACCAGGTTCTGGCAGTCGTCGAAGGTGCCCTCGACCGCGATGGCGTGGACATTGCCGGCGTCGACCGTGGTCATCTGCCGGCGCTGCACCTCGGAGACCCGGCCTTCCGGGTAGAGAATGAAGATGTCGACCCGTTCCAGCCCCTTGAAGGCGTCGATGGCGGCCCCGCCGGTGTCGCCCGAGGTGGCGCCGACGATGGTGGCGCGCTCGCCGCGCTGCGCCAGCACATGGTCCATCAGCCGCCCGAGCAACTGCATCGCCACGTCCTTGAAGGCGAGCGTCGGGCCGTGGAAGAGCTCGAGCGAGAACAGGTTGTCGCCGAGCTGCACCAGCGGGCAGACGGCCGGGTGGCGGAAGCTCGCATAGGCCTCGCCGATCATCGCCTTCAGCGCCGCGCTTTCGATATCGCCATCGGCAAGCGCGCCGACGATCTGCTCGGCCACCGCCGCATAGGGCTGGCCGGCAAGGCCGGCGATCTCGGCCGTCCCGAATTGCGGCAACGCCTTCGGCACATAGAGGCCGCCATCGCGGGCGAGGCCGGCGAGCAGCGCGTCGGCGAATGAAAGCGGGGGCGCATCGCCCCGGGTCGAGATATGCAGCACGGCGGTTCCGTTTCGAGGTTCGTGCTGATCCTATAGGCCCGTTGACGGGGGAGGGCAAAGCCCGGCTGCGCAAACCTGCCAACCGCCCTCAGCCCTCATCCTGAGGAGCAAGCGCAGCTTGCGTCTCGAAGGATCGCCCAGACGCCTCGGGAGCCTCCTGGAGCATCCTTCGAGACGCACTCCTGCGGAGCGCTCCTCAGGATGAAGGCTGTTGGTGCGCACAGGACCCTCAGCCCGCCCGCGAAGGTGGCCTCCGCGCCTGCCAGGCAAAGGCGCCGAACACGCCGATGAGCGTCAGCGCCAGCCCGAACCAGGTCAGCGCATATTGCAGATGGTTGTCGGGAATCCTGCCGATCAGTTCCTTGACGTCGACGCCCGCCGGCGCGGTCATGCCGTCGCCCTGGCGTTCGGCCTCCAGGTAGAAGGGCGCTGGCGGCAGGCCGAGCGAGGCGGCGATCGCGGCCGGGTCGCGGGTGTAGAACTCGCGCTGGCCCGGCAGGTCGGCCGGGGTGAAGCTGTTGCGGGCCTCCGGCGCGCGCAGGAAGCCGGCGACGGTCGCCGCGCCGCTCGCCGGGGCGATGCTCGCATAGCGTGCCTCCGGCACGAAGCCGCGATTGACCAGGATGGTGGCGCCGTCCTCCAGCCGAAAACCCTGGAAGACCCAGCGCCCGAAGCCGGAGAGCTGGCGCGAGCCCGGTGGGCCGGAGGCGATGGTGGTGCGCACGCCGGCGATGCCGTTGTCGAGATAGGTCCCCTTGACCGCGACGCGCTGCAGGTCGAGCCCTGCCGGATCGAGCGAATGCCATTCGGCGGAAGCCGGCATGGCCGAGGCCGGGCCTTCGGCCTGCGCCCGGAGCCGTTCGATGAAGGCGTGCTTCTCGCTCATGCGCTGGAGCTGCCAGCTGCCGAGCAGGCAGAGCACGCCGACGCCGACCAGGGTCAGCAGCGCCGGCAGCAGCAGCTTCGGGCGCGAGGTGGATGTCGTCGTGTCGCTCACTTCTTCAGCCTGCCTTCCTGCGCCCGGTTCACATATTGCAGCGCGACCGCCAGCCCCTTCATCGGCCGCAGCAGGGCCAGGCAGGTGACCAGCGCCAGCGGCAGCCAGAGCAGGAGGTGCAGCCAGATCGGCGGCTCATAGGCGATCTCGACATAGAGCGCGAGGCCGAGCACGGAGAAGCCGGCGATCAGCATGATGAATACCGCCGGCCCGTCGGCCGAATCGGCGAAGGAAAGATCGAGCCCGCAGGCGGCGCAGCGCGGCCGGACCTTGAGATAGCCGTCGAAGAGCTTGCCCTCGCCGCAGCGCGGGCAGCGTCCGGAGAGGCCGGTCGAGAACGGCGAGGGGCCGGAGAGGTGCGGCTCGCTCATGGCTGTCTCCGTCAAACGAGAAGGGGCGGCCTCGCGGCCGCCCCTTCGGGATCTGCGACCGCGACCGGTCCGGTATCAGTGCGCGGCGGGCGTGCCCGCGCCCCAGACATAGATGGCGGCGAACAGGAACAGCCAGACCACGTCGACGAAGTGCCAGTACCAGGCGGCGAACTCGAAGCCGAGATGCTGGTTCGGCTTGAAGTGGCCGAGATAGACCCGGTACAGGCAGATCGCCAGGAAGATCGTGCCGATGATGACATGGAAGCCGTGGAAGCCGGTCGCCATGAAGAAGGTCGCGCCATAGATGTGGCCGCTGAAGGCGAAGGTGGCGTGCGCGTACTCGTAGGCCTGCGTGATCGTGAACAGGGTGCCGAGGATCACGGTCAGCCACAGGGCCTGCTTCAGGCCCTTCCGGTCGCCCTGGATCAGGGCGTAATGCGCCCAGGTCACGGTCGTGCCCGAGGTCAGCAGGATCAGCGTGTTGAGCAGGGGCAGGTGCCAGGGATCGAAGGTCTCGATGCCCTTCGGCGGCCAGTGCCCGCCGGTGAACTCGGCGCGGGCGTACTGGATCGTCTCGCCGGTGAACAGGCTGGCGTCGAAGAAGGCCCAGAACCAGGCGACGAAGAACATCACCTCGGAGGCGATGAACATCAGCATGCCATAGCGGTGATGGATCTGGACGACGCGGGTGTGGTGACCCTCGTGCTCGGCCTCGCGCACGACGTCCATCCACCAGGCCAGCATGGTGTAGAGCACGCCGAGCAGGCCGGCGCCGAAGACCAGAGGGCCGAGCTGCATGCCGGCGACCGGCATGTGCTTCATCCACATCACGGCGCCGATCGCCATGATCGTCGCGGAGGCGGCGCCGACCAGCGGCCACGGGCTCGGATCGACGAGGTGGTAGTCGTGGTTCTTGGTATGGGCCTCGGCCATCGTGGTCGTCTCCGCGTCCGATAGTGGTGCAGCGCGCTCGATCGCTGCTTATAGGCTTGATCTGGCTGCGTCACCCTTGCTTTCCGCGACCGGCTGTCCGGCCTTCGACGGGAAGTAGGTGTACGACAGGGTGATGGATTTGAGGCTCGCCAGCTCGCGGTTCGCCTCGATTTCGGGGTCGATGTAGAACACCACCGGCGCCTCGATGCTCTCGCCCGGCTGCAGCGTGTTCTCGGTGAAGCAGAAGCACTGGATCTTGACGAAATGCGCCGCGGCCTGGGACGGCTGGACGTTGTAGGTCGCGATTCCCGTCGCCGGGCGCGAGGAGGTGTTGGTGATCTTGTAGAACACCGTCTGCGTCTCGCCGACCCGGGCGGTGATCTCGGTCTGCTCGGCCTCGAAGCGCCAGCCCAGCGCCGGCGCGACATTGGCGTCGAAGCGCACCGAGACGGTCCGGTCGATGATGCGTCCGGCGCCGCTGGTACCGATCATCGGCGTGCCGCCGAAGCCGGTCGCCTTGCAGAACATGTCGTAGAGCGGCACGGCGGCGAAGGAGAGGCCGGTCATGCCGAGCACGACGGCGCTGCAGATCAGCGCGGTGCGGCGATGGTTGGCGGGAGCGGCTGTCATCGCATCACAGGGGGCGGTTGAGGATCGCCGGGCCGGTCTTGGCCAGGGTCACCACGAAGAAGAACAGGACGAGGCCGGCGAGCACGAGCGCGAGCGCGATCGAGCGGCGATTGCGCCTTGCCATGTCCTCCGGCGAGAAGGCGGCCGGCGGCGTCTTCGCGGCAGGCGTATCCTTGGCAAGCGTATCCTTGGCCGGCATTTCCCTGGCCGGCGTGTCCTTGGACTGCGGGTTCTCGCTCATCCCAGCACCTTGGGCAGCGCCCACATCAGGCCGAGCCCGTTTTCCGCCAGCAGCACGGCGAAGAGCAGGAAGAGATAGAGGATCGAGAAGCCGAAGAGCTGGTAGGCCGCCTTGTGCGCCGCCTCGCCCTCGGTGACCTTTCGCACGCGCAGCGACAGCGCGATCATCATCAGCCCGGTCGTGACCGAGACGGCGAGGTAGACCGCGCCGCCGAAGCCCATCAGCGCCGGCAGCACGCCGACCGGGGCGAGCACGAACGTATAGGCGACGATCTGGCGCCGGGTGGCGGCCGGGCCGGCGACATTGGGCAGCATCGGGATGCCGGCGCGCGCGTAATCGGCGGACTTGACCAGCGCCAGCGCCCAGAAATGCGGCGGCGTCCACAGGAAGATGATGGCGAAGAGAACGATCGAGGTGAGGCCGAAATCGCCGGTCACCACCGCTTCGCCGATCATCGGCGGGAAGGCGCCGGCGGCGCCGCCGATGACGATGTTCTGCGGCGTCGCCCGCTTCAGCCACATCGAGTAGACGACGACGTAGAAGAAGATCGTGAAGGCGAGCATCGCCGCCGAGATCAGATTGGCGACGAGGCCGAGCACCAGCACCGAGCCGACCGAGAGCACCAGGCCGAAGGCGAGCGCCTCCGAGGCCAGGATGCGCCCCGCCGGGATCGGCCGGTTGGCCGTGCGCGTCATCACCGCGTCGATGTCGGCGTCCCACCACATGTTGAGGCAGCCCGAGGCGCCGGCCCCGACGGCGATCGCCAGCAGCGCGGCAAAGCCGATCACCGGATTGACCGAGCCGGGCGCCGCCACCATGCCGCCGAGCGCCGTGACCACGACGAGGAACATCACGCGCGGCTTCAGCAGCTCAAAGAAATCGCCGGCCTCGCCAGTGGAGGTCGTAGCGGCGCCGTCACGATGCGGGGCGATCTGGTCGAACGCAGCAGACATAAGTTCTCGGTCTTCGTCTCGTCTTTCGGATGGCCCGGAAAAAGGGCCGCGATTTCTCAAGGTCTGGTCGGCTGGTCGCCGCCCGCCTCCGGAAAGCCCCTTAATCGGGCGCTCGGGAGAAGGGCGACGGCGGGACTGGCCCGCCGCCGCGGTGTTTCAGTGGTCGGAGCCGACGATGCGCGGCAGGGTCTCGAACTGGTGGAAGGGCGGCGGCGAGGACAGGGTCCACTCCAGCGTCGTCGCGCCTTCGCCCCACGGGTTGTTGCCGGCCAGTTCCTTCCTGGTGAAGGCGACGACCAGGCCATAGGCCCAGACCAGCAGGCCGGCGGCGAAGATGTAGGAGCCGATCGACGACCAGAAGTGCCAGCCGGCGAAGGCGTCCGGATAGTCGACATAGTGGCGCGGCATGCCGGCGAGGCCGAGGAAGTGCTGCGGGAAGAACAGCAGGTTCGCGCCGATGAAGGCGATCCAGAAGTGCAGGCGGCCGATCCAGTCCGGGATGATGTAGCCGCTCATCTTCGGGAACCAGTAGTAGAAGCCGGCGAAGATGCCGAACACGGCGCCGAGCGACAGCACGTAGTGGAAATGCGCGACGACGTAGTAGGTCGCGTGCAGCGAGCGGTCGAGGCCGGCATTGGCCAGCACGACGCCGGTGACGCCGCCGACCGTGAACAGGAAGATGAAGCCGATCGCCCAGATCATCGGCGCGGTGAAGCGCAAGGATCCGCCCCACATCGTCGCGATCCAGGAGAAGATCTTCACGCCGGTCGGCACCGCGATCACCATCGTCGCGAAGACGAAATAGCGCTGCGTGTTGAGCGACAGACCGACCGTATACATGTGGTGGGCCCAGACGATGAAGCCGACGACGCCGATCGCGACCATGGCGTAGGCCATGCCGAGATAGCCGAAGATCGGCTTCCTCGAGAAGGTCGAGATGATGTGGCTGACGATGCCGAAGGCCGGCAGGATCATGATGTAGACTTCGGGATGGCCGAAGAACCAGAACAGGTGCTGGTAGAGCACCGGATCGCCGCCGCCGGCCGGGTCATAGAAGGTGGTGCCGAAATTGCGGTCGGTCAGCAGCATGGTGATCGCGCCGGCCAGCACCGGCAGGGCCAGCAGCAGCAGGAACGCCGTCACCAGCACGCCCCAGGCGAACAGCGGCATCTTGTGCAGCGTCATGCCCGGCGCGCGCATGTTCAGGATGGTGGTGATGAAGTTGATCGCGCCCAGGATCGAGGCGGCACCGGCGAGGTGGAGCGACAGGATCGTGAAATCGACCGCCGGGCCGGGATGGCCGGACGAGGAGAAGGGCGGATAGACCGTCCAGCCCGTGCCGGCGCCTGTCGCGCCGGGCGCGCCCTCGGTGAACAGCGAGATCAGCAGCAGCACCAGGCCGGCGACCGTGAGCCAGAACGAGATGTTGTTCATCCGCGGGAAGGCCATGTCCGGCGCGCCGATCATCAGCGGCACGAACCAGTTGCCGAAGCCGCCGATGACGGCGGGCATGACCATGAAGAAGATCATGACCAGGCCGTGGCCGGTGACGAAGACGTTGTAGCTCTGGCCGTTGGCGAAGATCTGCAGGCCGGGTTCCTGCAGCTCGATGCGCATCATGATCGAGAGGAAGCCGCCGATCAGGCCGGAAAAGATAGCAAAGCACAGATAGAGCGTGCCGATATCCTTGTGGTTGGTCGAGAGCAGCCAGCGCCGCCACCCGGTCGGGTGGGCGTGCTCGGCGTGGGTGTCGTGTCCGTAGCCCTGGGCATGGGGAGCCGTGGAAGCCATGGGGTTCGTCTCCTCCTGCGAAATCGGTTCGCGTGAGTTCAAGTCAATGGTTGGCGATCAGCGGGTCGCGTCGGCGACCTTGCCGGCGGCATCGGCCGCATTGGCGAATTTCTGCTTCGATTCGGCGACCCAGGCGGCGTAGCGCTCGGCGCTGACGACCCGGAAGGCGATCGGCATATAGGCGTGGTTCTGCCCGCAGATGAACGAGCACTGGCCGTAATAGATGCCCTCGCGTTCCGCCTTGAACCAGGTCTCGTTGAGGCGCCCCGGGATGGCGTCGATCTTCACGCCGAAGGCCGGCACGGTGAACTTGTGGATGACGTCGGCACCGGTGACCTGCACGCGCACGATCTTGCCGACCGGAACCACCGCCTCGTTGTCGACGGCGAGCAGGCGCGGGGCCTCGGCTTCGGCGATCCGCTTCGAGCCGATCGCCTCGGCGCGCTGCTTTTCGTCGAGCATCAGCGAATCGAAGCCGAAGGCGCCGCCTTCCTGCGGGTACTCATAGGACCAGTACCACTGCTTGCCGGTCACCTTCACGGTGATGTCGGCCTGCGGAATCTCGAGCTGCAGCTTGAGCAGGCGGAAGGAGGGAATCGCGACCACGACCAGGATCAGCACCGGGATGATCGTCCACGCCACCTCGAGCAGCGCGTGGTGCGTCGTCTTGGCCGGCACCGGATTGCGACGCTCGTTGAAGCGCCAGGCGACGTAGATCAGCAGCCCCAGGACGAAGAGGGAGATGATGAAGATGAGGACGTTGACCCAGTCGTGGAACCAATGAATGAACGTCGCGATCTCGGTCGCGGCGGGCTGCAGGTTCAACTGCCAGGGCTGCGGGATTCCATTCTGGGCCGATGCGGCGGCCGGGAAGAACGCGGGCGTCGCGGCGATGGCCGCTGCGGCGTTCCTGAGGGTAGAGGTCACAAATCGCATCGGTCCGACATAGCTCCTGTGATGCCGCGCCGGCCCCCGTTCCGCCTGGGTCGGCTTGCACGCGTCCGGGCGGCCATGGCGGGCCACCCCTGTTCTTCGGCATTGCGATAAATCAAAGATCACGCTTGCGCCAGTGGGACAATGATCGGCTCGTGCACACGCCGTGCGGCATAAGCACGCGAGGTGCGGGGCGCGCCGCGACCGGCCAAGGCCGGCACCGGCGTGCCGGTGAACGCTTCGTCTTGACAGGAAAGGGACCGCATGGTCCCAACGCAGTTCTCGATTGGGGAGAGCGCCTGGCTCCCGTCGTCGCCTTCGCGTGCGGCGCCCGACAAAGAGGAAAGACAGGGATGCGCCATCTTATCGGCCCCGCCGCCGCAGCTCTGGCCGCCGCAGGCTGGCTCAGCGCCATGGCGCTGCCGGCGCAGGCGCAGGGCGCGGTGCGCTCCACGCATGGCGACTGGCAGATGCGCTGCGAGGTTCCCCCCGGCGCCAAGACCGAGCAATGTGCCCTGGTCCAGAACGTCGCGGACGAGAACAGGCCGAACCTGACGCTGCTGGCGATCGTGCTCAAGACCGCCGACCAGAAGAGCCGGCTGCTGCGCGTCGTCGCCCCGCTCGGCGTGCTGCTGCCGTCCGGCCTCGGCCTCAAGATCGACGACAAGGATATCGGCCGCGCCGGCTTCGTGCGCTGCCTGACCACCGGCTGCGTCGCCGAGGTGGTGATCGACGATACGCTGCTCGGCCAGCTCAAGGGCGGCAAGAGCGCGACATTCATCGTCTTCCAGACGCCGGAGGAAGGCGTCGGTATTCCGGTATCGCTGAATGGATTCGGCCCCGGCGTGGAGGCTCTGCCGTGATCGAATTGTTTTCCGGGCGCCAGATGTTTGCCGGGCGCCAGTTGTTTCTTGGGCGTAGGGCCTGGCTCGTCCTGCCGGCCCTGGCCGTCGCGCTCGCCGGCTGCGGTTCGTCGCGCTCCACCGGCGAGCCGAGCGCAATGCAGAAGTTCGGCAACATCATCGCCTTCCAGTCGACGACGCCGCCGCCGGTCAACCAGTTGCCGGGCGACCCGGAGGAGGAGCTGATCTGCCCGGCGGTCATCATTGCCGAGGGCGGCGCGGCGATCCGGGCCCAGTCCGGCCCCGACGGCGCGAGCCTGCGCCACCAGATCTCGATCAATACGGTCGCGCGCGAGTGCAACGCCACCGGCCCTGGCGGCGGCTTCAACCTCAAGGTCGGCGTCGAGGGACGCGTGCTGGCCGGGCGGGCCGGTGGCGCGGGTTCCTTCGGCGCGACCCTGACGACGCAGGTCGTCCGCAACGGCCAGATCATCGCACGCCGCGCCTCGCGGGTCGGCGCGACGATTCCTTCCGGCCAGACCGGCGCCGATTTCGTCCATGTCGAGGATAATATCGTCGTGCCGGCCGGCAGCGGCGAGACCGAGATCGTCGTCTCGCTGGGCACGGGCGGCGCCGAGTCCGCACGCCGCCGCCGCAGATAGCCGCCATCCGGCGGTGGCGAGACCGGCGCCGCGGCGCCGGCTCGATTGACTTCAAGCCGCTCTCAGCTATTGCTGCTCCCGCCGCATCATCCCCGCGGGAGAGACCGGTGCCGGACTTGTCCGGACCCGGCGCCGAAGGCGCAACCGCCCCGGAAACGCTCAGGCAAACGGACCGCGTGGGAATTGGCGCTCTGGAAAGTGGCGGGCCGTCGAGGCTCGCCCACCGACGGGGGTAACCTGCTGGCGTAAGGCCGGCGGGGAAATCTCTCAGGTCCCGAGACAGAGGGGGCGCGCTCCGGACGATTCCGTCCGGGGCTCGCGCTCGATTCTGGAAGGGACGTCATGGCTGCCGAAGCCCAAGAGCTGCACGGACAAGAGCTCCACGGAAATGCCGCAAGCGCCGAGACGCTGCTCAAGACTCCGCTTCACGCCCGCCATGTCGCGCTCGGCGCCCGCATGGTGCCCTTCGCCGGCTACGACATGCCGGTGCAGTATCCCAGCGGCATCCTGACCGAGCACGTCTGGACCCGCGACAACGCCGGCCTGTTCGACGTCTCGCATATGGGCCAGGCCTTCCTGATCGGACCCGACCACGAAACCACCGCACGCGCGCTCGAGGCCCTGGTCCCGGCCGATATCGTCAACCTGCAGCCCGGCAAGCAGCGCTATACGCAGCTGCTGAACGACGAGGGCGGCATCCTCGACGACCTGATGGTGACGCGCTCGGGCGATCCCGACGAGGACGGCGCCCTGCTGCTGATCGTCAATGCCGCCTGCAAACTGGCGGACTATCCCCATATCGAGGCGCGCCTGCCCGCCAATGTGAAGCTGATCCGGGCCGAGCATCGCGGCCTGATCGCGCTCCAGGGGCCGAAGGCGGAAGCGGCGCTGGCGGCGCTCAATCCCGAGGTCGCCGAGATGGGCTTCATGACGGCGCGCACCCTCAAGCTCGGCGGCATCAAGGCGAATATCACCCGCTCGGGCTATACCGGCGAGGACGGCTACGAGATCTCCGCCGCCGCCGAGCGCATCGGCGAGCTCTGGGACGCGCTGCTGCTCGATGCCAGCGTCAAGCCGGTCGGCCTTGGCGCCCGCGATTCGCTGCGGCTCGAGGCGGGGCTTTGCCTCTACGGACACGACATCGACACCACGACCTCGCCGGTCGAGGCCGGCCTGAACTGGTCGATCCAGAAGCGCCGGCGCGAGGAAGGCGGCTTTCCGGGCGCGGCCCGCATCCAGCGCGAGTTCGCGGAAGGCGCAGCGCGAGTCCGCGTCGGCCTGCTGCCGGAAGGGCGTGCCCCCGCCCGCGAGGGCGCCGAGATCGCGCTTGCTGATGGCACGGTCGTCGGCAAGGTCACTTCGGGCGGCTTCGGCCCGACCCTGAACGGGCCCTGCGCCATGGGCTATGTCGCCCGCGAGCATGCCGCTCCCGGCACCAGGCTCGACCTGATCGTGCGCGGCAAGCCGCTGCCCGCGACCGTCGCCGCCATGCCTTTCGTCCCCAACCACTACAAGCGCTGAGCTTCATCCTTTCGCCGGAGAAAGACCCATGGCCGAGACCCGCTACACCAAGGACCACGAATACATCCGCATCGAGGGCGACACCGGCACGGTCGGCATCACCGACTTCGCCCAGGGCCAGCTCGGCGACGTCGTCTTCGTCGAGCTGCCTTCTGTCGGCAAGGCGCTGGCGAAGGGCGCCGAGGCAGCCGTCGTCGAGAGCGTCAAGGCGGCGTCGGAGGTCTATGCCCCGGTCTCCGGCGAGATCGTCGCCGTCAATGGCGAGCTCGAGGCTGCGCCCGGCACGGTCAACGAGGACCCGGCCGGCAAGGGCTGGTTCGTCAAGATCAGGCTCAAGGACGCCGCCGAGCTCGAGGGCCTGCTGAGCGAGGCCGAGTACCAGGATTACGTGAAGACGCTTTGAGGCGTCGCCGACGCCGTCATTCTCGGACGGAGCGCAGCGGAGATCCGAGAATCTCCGGACGAGAAGGCACTGGTTGAAGAGATGCTCGGGTCAAGCCCGAGCATGACGGGGCGGTGGCCCGCCGCATCGATCGAGGACTGGAAACGGAATGCGCTATCTTCCCCTGACCGACACCGACCGCGAGGACATGCTCGCCCGCGTCGGCGTTCAAGATATCGATGCCCTGTTCAGCGACGTGCCGGCCGGCAAGCTGCTCAAGGCGCCGCTCGACCTGCCGCGCGCCAAGGGCGAGCTCGAGGTCGAGCGCATCCTCGGCAAGCTGGCGGGAAAAAACACCGCCGCCGGCTCGGTGCCGTTCTTCGTCGGGGCAGGGGCCTACAGGCACCATGTCCCCGCGACGGTCGATCACCTCATCCAGCGCTCGGAATTCCTGACCAGCTACACGCCCTACCAGCCCGAGATCGCCCAGGGCACGCTGCAATATCTCTTCGAGTTCCAGACACAGGTCGCAGCCCTGACCGGCATGGAGGTCGCCAACGCCTCGATGTATGACGGCTCGACCGGCACGGCCGAGGCGGTGCTGATGGCCCATCGCGTCACCAGGCGGCGCAAGGCGGTGCTCTCCGGCGGTCTGCACCCGCATTATACCCAGGTCGTCGAGACGCTCTCCGAGATGGCCAGCGACGAGGTCGTGGCGCTGCCGCCCGATGTCCGCGCGACGGAGGATATCCTCGCTGCGATCGACGACAGCGTCTCCTGCGTCGTCGTCCAGTCGCCCGACGTCTTCGGCAATCTCCGCGACCTCAGGCCGATCGCCGACAAGGCCCATGCCCATGGCGCGCTCTTGATCGCGGTCTTCACCGAGGTCGTCTCGCTCGGCGCGGTGACGCCGCCCGGCGCGCAGGATGCCGACATCGTCGTCGGCGAGGGCCAGTCGATCGGCAACGCGCTGAATTTCGGCGGCCCCTATGTCGGCCTCTTCGCCGCCAAGTCGAAATATATCCGCCAGATGCCGGGCCGGCTCTGCGGCGAGACCACCGATGCCGATGGCCGCCGCGGTTTCGTGCTGACGCTCTCGACCCGCGAGCAGCATATCCGCCGCGACAAGGCGACCTCGAACATCTGCACCAATTCCGGCCTCTGCGTGCTGGCCTTCACCATCCACATGACGCTGCTCGGCCAGGCCGGCCTCTCCCGGCTCGCCGAGGTCAACCACGCCAATGCGGTCAAGCTCGCCGATGCGCTCGCCAAGGTGAAGGGCGCCGAGGTCCTGAACGAGAGCTTCTTCAACGAGTTCACGCTGAAGCTCGCCAAGCCGGCGGCGCAGGTGGTCGAGGCCATGGCCGCAAAGGGCATCCTGGCCGGCGTGCCGGCCTCGCGCCTGAAGCCCGGCGCCGGGCTCGATGATCTCCTGATAGTCGCCAATACCGAAGTGAACACGGATGAAGATAGAGCGGCCTTCGTGGCGGCGCTCGCGGAGGTGCTGTGATGCTGAACCGTCAGGGACGTCCCAGCCAGGCTGGCGAAGCTGCCGCCGAGATCCACGAGACCTTCACCGGCAATCGCGCGCTGCAGCAGATCGAGCCGCTGATCTTCGAGATCGGCCATCACGAGACCACCGGCGTCGATATCGACAAGCCGGCGCCGTTCAAGAGCCGGCTCGGCAAGCATGCGCGCCAGGGCGAGATCGGCCTGCCCGGTCTCTCCGAGCCCGAGGCGATGCGCCATTATGTTCGCCTGAGCCAGAAGAATTACGGCATCGACACCGGGCTCTTCCCGCTCGGCTCCTGCACGATGAAGCATAATGCCCGCCTCAACGAGAAGGTGGCGCGGCTGCCGGGCTTCTCCGACGTGCACCCGCTCCAGCCGGTCTCGACGGTGCCCGGCGCGCTCGACGTGATGCTCGAGCTTGCCCGCTACCTGATGACGCTGACCGGCATGCCGGCGGTGGCGCTTTCGCCGAAGGCCGGTGCTCATGGCGAGGCCTGCGGCATGATGGCGATCAAGGCTGCGATCGCCGCCAAGGGCGAGGGGGCGACCCGCAAGGTCGTGCTGGTCCCTGAATCGGCGCATGGCACCAATCCGGCGACAGCGGCGCTGATCGGCTTCACCGTGAAGTCGGTGCCGGCGCGCGACGACGGCACGGTCGCGGTCGAGGACGTCAAGGCGCTGCTCGGTCCCGATGTCGCCGCGATCATGCTGACCAACCCCAACACCTGCGGCATCTTCGAGCCGCAGATCGTCGAGATCGCTGCGGCGATGCACGAGGCCGGCGCCTATTTCTACTGCGACGGCGCCAATTTCAACGCCATCGTCGGCAAGGCGCGGCCGGGCGATCTTGGCGTCGACGCCATGCACATCAACCTGCACAAGACCTTCTCGACCCCGCATGGCGGCGGCGGGCCGGGCGCCGGCCCGGTCGTGCTCTCGGCGCGGCTGGCGCCCTACGCGCCGGTGCCGTTCATCCATGTCGAGAACGGCGAGTCGCGCCTGGTCGAGCACAAGGCCGATGCGCCTGAAGGCAACGATCCCTTCGGCCGCATGACCGCCTTCCACGGCCAGATGGGCATGTATGTCCGGGCGCTCGCCTATATGCTGAGCCATGGCGCCGACGGCATGAAGCAGGCCTCCGAGGATGCGGTGCTCAACGCCAACTATATCCGCGCCGGCCTGTCCGACCTGATGTCGCTGCCCTTCCCCGACCATCCCTCGATGCATGAGGTGCTGTTCGACGATGACTGGCTGAAGGGCTCCGGCGTCTCGACGCTCGATTTCGCCAAGGCGATGATCGACGAGGGCTACCACCCGATGACGGTGTATTTCCCGCTCGTCGTCCACGGCGCCATGCTGATCGAGCCGACCGAATCTGAATCGAAGGCGGCGCTCGACCTTTTCATCGCGACGCTGCGCGACCTCGCCATGGCCGCCAAGGGCAACGACAAGAGCCGCTTCACCGCAGCCCCGCACCACGCCCCGATCCGCCGGCTCGACGAGACCCGCGCCGCGCGCCAGCCGGTGCTGAAATGGGTCAGGCCGGAGCCGGTTCAGGAAGCGGCGGAGTAAGCGCTCAGCGCTGCTCGGTCCAGGGATCGAGCAGCCGCAGGCCGAGGCGGTCGAAATCGCGGATGTTGCGTGTGACGAGCGTCAGGTCGCGCGTCCGGCTCGTTGCTGCGATCAGCCCGTCCATCGGTTCGAGGTTCGCGCCGTTCCGACGCGACCACGCCATCAGGTCTCCCCACGCCAACGCAATGTCGTGTGCGACTTCGATGATGCGGCCGTCGAAGCGCTGCGGCAGGGCGATCCCGAGCCACGTTTCCAGCGCGTCGCGCCGTTTACCGAGTGGTAAGAGCGCGACGCCGCAGCGTATCTCCGCGATGGTGATCACGCTGATGAAGAACTCACTCTGGGGCTTCGTCCGAATGAATTGGGCTACGTTCGGCGATAAGTCCGGTTTGGCGAGTTCAGACACCACATTGGTGTCGAGCAGAAAGCTCAAAGGTCGACCTTTCGAAAGTCGCCCTTGAAGCGTTCAAGCTCGATCCCGCTGTCGTACAGGGGTGAATTCTGAAAGAACTCGACGAGCGTGTCCTTCGGCGCCGTCTTCTTCTCCCACTCCTCCACCGACACCAGCACCGCTGCCGGCTTGCCGTTTCGGGTCACCGTCTGCGGACCTTCGGATTTTGCCTTGTCGATGAGCTCGGAGAAGCGCGCTTTGGCGTTGGCCACGCTCCATGTCTCTTTAGGGCTTGCGGTCATGCTGGCCTCCGCAAAAAATGACTATCATGACCATATAGGTCATTCAGGTGCCTAGGCAAGCTGCCGCTGCCCTATCGTCACTTTCCCGTGCTGCCTTAAGGCTTCCTTGACCATGTGCGAGGAATGCTCGCTTTGGTGCGTATTCTCGCGCCCCGGGACCGGCTCATGCAGTGCGTTCGCCTTCGCCATTCCTTCGCCGCCACCATCGCCTTCGCGGCGATGCTGACGGCTTCGCGTGCCGAGGAGCCGGGCTATGGCCCGAAGACCTATGACCGCACGCTCGAGGCGCTGATCACGCATGAGGACATCGCCAACCGCGGCGGCTGGCCGAAGGTGCCGGGTGCCGTCACCGCGCTGAAGCCGGACTCGCAGGGGCCGGTGGTCGCACAGCTCAAGCAGCGGCTGATGCTCAGCGGCGACCTGCCGCCGGATGCGCTGCCCGGCGACGTCTACGACGCCACGGTGGTCGCGGCGGTGAAGCGCTTCCAGACCCGTCACGGCCTGTCCGATCTCGGCACCGTCGGCCGCCTCACCCTGAAGGCGCTGAACGTGCCCGTCGAGGTCCGGCTCAACCAGCTCACGGCGACGCTGGAACGCCTGAAGGGCAACGGCTTCAACTTCACCGAGCGCTATGTCGTGGTGAACATTCCCGGCGCCAGCGTCGAGGCGGTCGAGAACGGCACGGTCCAGCGCCGCCATCTCGCCATCGTCGGCCGCCCGGACAGGCCCTCGCCGGTGCTGCAGGCCAGCATCACCTCGGTCAACCTCAATCCGTACTGGACGGTGCCGATGTCGATCGTGAAGGCCGACATCATCCCGCATATGCGCAAGGACCCAGGCTTCATCGCCAAGTCGAACATGAAGCTGCTCGGCGCCGAGAACCGCGAGATCGATCCGGCAAGCGTCAACTGGGCCAGCCTGACCAACCCGTATTTCTACGTCCGGCAGGATCCGGGCCCGACGAACTCGCTCGGCCAGCTCAAGATCGACATGCCGAACGGCGAGGCGGTCTACATGCACGACACGCCGAAGAAGACGCTGTTCCGCAACGATGTCCGCTTCAACTCCTCCGGCTGCGCCCGGATCGAGGGCGTGCGCGATCTCGCCGCCTGGCTGCTCGAAGGCACGGAGTGGAACCTGCCGGCGATCGAGGCCGAGATCGCCAGCGGCGAGCGCAAGAACATCGCGCTGAAGAAATCCGTGCCCGTCGCCTGGGTCTACATGACCGGCTGGCAGGATGCCGGCGGGCTAGTGCAGTTTCGCGACGACATCTACGCGCTCGATACGCCGCAGGGCATCGTCACCTCGACGATCCAGCCGCGCAAGCCGCGCCCGAAGCCGGCGGCTCCGAGCGCAGCGGCTGCTCCGGCCGCCCCGCCGCGCGCTACCACGGCCCCGCTGCCGCTCCCGCGCCCTGTCGCGATCACGGCTGTCGCGGTTCAGTAGTACCTGCCGGGAGAGGCGCGCGCCGGCATAGCCTAGAGTCTGTTGTTTTCACGCGGAACCACCGCCGTCATCCTGGGCGAGCGAAGCTCGGCCCGGGACCCATCGTAAAGCTCCGGAACTCTTACGATGGATCCGGACTACGCCGCTTCGCGGCTTGTCCAGGATGACGGCGGTGGTTCCGAGGCCGAGCAAATGGAAACGCCGCGGGCCGGAGGGTCCGCGGCGCTCTGAATTTCTTCTGCTCACCCCGCAATTGCGAGGGCGAGAAAGCCGGCTCAGTTGAGCTTGGCCTTGACGTCCTTGAGGCCGGCGGCGACGAACTCGGCGCCCGCCTTGCCGGCGACCTGGCCGCGCAGGATCAGCTCGGCGGCCTGGCTGGCCGCCTCGGCCGCGGCGGCGCGGACCTCGGCGGTCGCCTGGTTTTCGGCCTGGGCGATCTTCTCCTCGGCCGATCTGGTCCGCCGGGTCACGAACTCGGCGAGCTTCTCCTCGGCGTCCGTGGCGAGGCGCTGGGCCTCCTCCTTGGCGTTGGCGACGATGGTCTCGGCCTCGGCCTCGGCGGCCTTGCGCTTGGCCTCGTACTCGGCGAGCAGCAGCTCGGCCTCGTGCCGCAAGCGGCGCGCCTCGGCGAGCTCGCGCGCGACCAGTTCGCCGCGCGCGTCGAGCGCCCCGGTGATGCCCTTCGCCGCGCCCATCTTGATGGCGAGCACGATGAAGACGACGGTCCCGACCAGGACCCAGAAGGTCGGATTAGCCAGTAGATTCGCCATGGCCCTCAGCCCTTCATCGCGGTCTTGACCGCCTTGGCGGCGTCGGCGGGCGCCGGCGCGATGCCGGTGAGCCGGTCGACGATGGCGGCGGCGGCCTCGGCGGCGATCGCGCCGACATTGCTCATCGCGCCGGTCTTCATCGTCACGATCTGGGCCTCGGCCTCGGCGAGCTTGGCAGCCAGGTCGGCTTCGACCTTCTTGCGGCGCAAGGCGCTGTCGGCGCTGACCTTCTCGCGCGTTTCCTGGGCGATCGCCTGGGACTTGGCGCGCGCCTCGGCCAGCGACTTCTCATAGGCCTGCCCGGCCTCTTCCGCCTTGGCCTTCATCGCGGCCGCGTCGTCGAGATCGTTGCCGATCTTGTTGGCGCGATCCTCGAGGATGCCGCTGAGGCGAGGTGCGATCACCTTGGCGGTCAGCCAGTAGAGGAAGCCGAAGGTGATCGCCAGCCAGAGCAGCTGCGAGGCGAAGGTTTCGCCCTGGAACGGCGGGAAGCCACCGCCATGGGCGGCGTCGGCGCCGCCGGGGGCGGTCGTTCCTGTGGTCGTGGCTGGCGTTGCCATCACTGAACCTCATCCGACCGCGCGGACATTGCTGACCCGCACGGCGATTCCGGGAAGGGAGGCTAGATCACCTCGCATCCGAACGGTATCGTCCGAATGCGAAAGCGGTGATCGTCGACATAGGCTTCGGAGCCTGGCTTACCTGAAAAGCCGCTTCCGGCTCTTCACGTCATGCTCCAGGGCCCACCGACGAAAACCGCTTCCGGCTTTCGTCTGCGGCGGGCCCGCCTGCGATCCTGATCAGACCGCGAACAGCAGCAGAAGCGCGATCAGCAGCGAGAAGATGCCGAGCGCTTCGGTCAGCGCGAAGCCGAGCAGCAGCGTGCCGCGCTGGCCTTCGGCCGCCGACGGGTTGCGCAGGGCGCCCGCGAGGAACTGGCCGAACAGGTTGCCGAGGCCGATGCCGGCGCCGGCCATGCCGAGACAAGCGAGACCAGCGCCGATGTACTTGGCTGCGACGGGATCCATGGAAAACTCCTTAGCGGGATGGTTGTGTCAGTGGAGGGGTGAACTTGCTACCGGCTCTGGAACTCAGTGGCCGGGATGGAGCGCGTCGTGCAGGTAGATGCAGGTCAGCACGGCGAAGACATAGGCCTGCAGCGCCGCCACCAGGAATTCGAGCGCGATCAGCGCGACGGTGAGCAGGAGCGGCAGCGGCGACAGGATCGCCCAGCCGCCGGCGAACAGCAGCGTCGCGACGAAGCCGGCGAAGATCTTGAGCGCGATGTGCCCGGCCAGCATGTTGGCGAACAGACGCACGGAAAGGCTGATCGGCCGCGAGACGAAGGAGATCACCTCGATCGGCACCAGGATGATCAGCATCAGCGGGTGCACGCCCTTCGGCACGAACAGGCCGAAGAAATGGGCGCCATGCCTGGCGATGCCGTAGATGATGACCGTGAGGATGACGACGGCGGCGAGCGCGGCGGTCACCACCAGGTGGCTGGTGACGGTGAACGAGCCGGGGATCATGCCGATCAGGTTGCAGACCAGCACGAACATGAAGAGCGAGAAGACCAGCGGCAGGAACTTCATGCCGTCATGGCCGGCCGAGTCCCTCACCGTATTGGCGACGAACTCGTATCCCATTTCCGCCAGCGACTGCAGGCGGCCCGGAACGAGCGAGCGGTTGCGCGTGCCATAGACGAAGAGCAGGGCGATCACCGCCACGGCGAAGACCATGTACAGGGCGGAATTGGTGAAAGCGATTTCGCTTCCGCCGATCTTGCCGAGCGACACGATCGGTTTGATCTCGAATTGTTCGATCGGACCAGCCATCTCTCGCCTTGTTCCCGCCATAAGGCGGCCCCTTTCGGAGCCGCGGCTCAGTTCTGCGCGCCCGACTTATCGTCAGTGCGCGATTTCATCAAGCCCGCTGCGCGCACGACATTCATCACGCCCGCACCGAACCCCAGCATCAGCAGCACGATCATTCCCCAGGGGGCGGTGCCGAGCCACTTGTCGAACGCCCAGCCTGCTCCGCCGCCGACGATGATGCCGGCGATGAACTCGGTCGAAAGCCGCATGGCCTGACCGATTCCGCTGGCATCGCCCCGGCCGCTTTCGCGACGGACCGCATCCTCCTGGCGATCGCTCGCGCGCCGGAGCCCGGCGTCGAGCGACTTCAGCCGGCTGTCCAGGTTCGCATCCGCTTTCGCGGGCTCGTTCCTGGCCGGGCCGGTCCCGCCCTTGCCATCTTCGCTCGTCATCGAATGAAGACCGCCATCACGCGACCCCTCCGCTCTCGGTTCAGATGAGCTGAACATAGCCCGGATTGTCGCTGATTTGCGCCTGCCGAAAGCGACGATCCCGAACTCGGTCCGTCATGGCGGGCACCCATCGGGGTTGCCGATCGTCCCGTGCGAGGAAAAGCTCCGCCGCCCAGGAAAACCGCGCGCACCATATTGGCGGGTCCGGAGAGTGTCAAGGCAAGCGGGGCGGTATTCAAGCTCTTGAAAAATATAAGAATTCAAGATTCGGGGGAGAGCCTTCCGCAGATTCTTGTGCGCTGCGGCAAAGCGCCTTCAGACGGCTTCGCGGATGCGCTCGGCGGTGTCGAGGTCGACCGAGACCATCTGGCTGACGCCGCGCTCGGCCATGGTGACGCCGAACAATCGGTCCATCCGCGCCATGGTGATCGGGTTGTGGGTGATCAGGACGAAGCGCGTCGCGGTGTTGCGCGCCATCTCGTCGAGCAGGTCGCAATAGCGCTCGACATTGGCGTCGTCGAGCGGCGCGTCGACCTCGTCGAGCACGCAGATCGGCGAGGGGTTGGTCAGGAACACGGCGAAGATCAGCGCGGTTGCGGTCAGCGCCTGCTCGCCGCCGGAAAGCAGCGTCATCACCTGCGGCTTCTTGCCCGGCGGCCGCGCGATGATCTCGAGCCCGGCTTCGAGCGGATCCTCCGAATCGACCAGCGAGAGCTCGGCCATGCCGCCGCCGAACAGCACGCCGAAGAGATGCTGGAAATGGCCGTTGACGATCTCGAATGCGGCAAGAAGCCGCTCCCTGCCTTCGCGGTTCAGCGCGCCGATGGCCTGGCGCAGGCGGCGAATCGCCTCGGTCAGGTCGTCGCGCTCGGCGGCGAGGCCGGAGCGCTTGCCCTGCACCTCGACGAGTTCGTCCTCGGCCCGCAGGTTGACGGCGCCGAGCCGCTCGCGCTCGGCCTTGAGGCCGGACAGCCGGCGCTCGATGCCCTCCGCCTCGGGCAGCGCGTCGCCGGCCCCGATGCCCGCCAGCGTCCGCAGGCCGGCGATGTCGGTCTCGAGCCCCTCGGTGATCTGCCGCAAGATGTCGGCGAGCCGCTGCCGGGCCGCCTCCAGCCTGGCCTCGGCGCTGGCGCGGCCTTCGCGCGCGCCGGCGAGGCCCTCGAGCGCCGCGCGCGCCTGCCGGTCGGCCTCGGCCAGCGCCGTCTCGCCGCCTGCGAGCTTGTCGCCGGCGGCGCGCCGCGCGCCTTCCGCGGCCTCGATCTCGGCGACGAGACGCCGGCGTTCGACCAGGAAGGTGTCGGGCGCCTCGATCAGCGCCTGGCGCTCGGCCGCTGCCGCCTCGATCCGGCGCCGCGTCTCCGTTGCCGTCTGCTCGCTGGCGCCGGCCCGCTCGCGCCAGGCACCGATGTCCTGCGCGATCGCCTCGCGCCGGCGGTCCCGCAATTCGGTTTCGCGGCCTTGCGTCTGCACCAGCGCCCGCGCCTGGGAGGCGGCGGCGCGGCGCTCGCCGAGTTCGGCGCGGGCCGCCAGCAGGGCGCCTTCCAGTTCCGGCGCCGGCGCCAGCGCGGCAAGATCCTGTGCCGCGGCGCCGGCCTGGGCGCCGGCATCGCCGATGTTCTGGCCGAGCCGGCCGATGGCTTCCGTCAGCGCCGAGCGGCGCGATGCCGCCTCGCCGGCCTTGCGCTCGGCCACGGCAAGGCGCTCGCGCGCCTGGTCGAGGCCGCGCCGCGCCTCGCGCACCGCTTCGAGCGCCCGTGCTTCGGCCTGGCCGGCCGTTCTGGCGCGTTCGGTCGCGGCATCGAGCCCGGCGCGGGCGCTCTCCGCCGCTTCGCGCGCGGCCTGGGCCTCGATTTCGAGGTCGCCGAGCCGGTTCTTCTCGCTGAGCCGGCGTGCCGCCGGGGAGGGGGCTTCGGCGGCGCTGGTCAGCCCGTCCCAGCGCCAGACGTCGCCCTCGCGCGAGACCAGCCGCTGGCCGGGTTGCAGCTGCGGCCGCAAGCGGGCGCCATCGCTGCGGGCGACGACGCCGATCTGGCGCAGCCGGCGCAGCAGGGCGGCAGGGCCGCGCACATGCCGGCCCAGCGCCGCGGCGCCTTCGGGCAAGGCGGGGTCGGCGTCGCCGGGGCCGGTGTCATGCCAATGCGCCGGCGCGGCGAGGTCGGGCGAGGCGTCGAGATCGTCGCCCAGCGCCGCCGCGAGAGCCGCCTCATAGCCCTTGGCCACGGTGATGGCGTCGAGGATCGCCGGCCATTTGCCGCCGGTGGCCGGGGCTAGCAGCTTCTGCAGGGTGCGGATTTCGGTGTCGAGCCGCTGCGCCGTGCGGTCGGCCTCGGCCAGCGGTGCGCGCAGCCGGGCTTCCTCCTCCCGGGAGTTCGCCAATGCCGTTCGTGCCGTGGCCGCAGCCGTGTCGGCGCCCTGCATCGCGGCTTCCCTGGCCGCGACGTCGCCGCGGAGGCCGTCGAGCGTTGCCGCCGTGCCGTCGGCATCGAGGGCGGCCTGGTCGCGCAGCAGCCTGTCGCGCTCCGCGGCGTGGCGGCCCTCGCGTTCCTTCGCCTCGCGGATCGCCCGCTCCAGGGCGCCGCGCCGCGCCGTCAGCTCCGACAGGCGCTGCTGGACCGCCGCATGCTCGGCCTCGGCGGCGCCGAGCCGCTTCTCGGCCGCAGCCAGCTCGGTCGCGGCCGACTGCCCGGTGGCGATGGCGGCTTCGGCCTCGCGCCGCAGGCCCTCATCCTCGTCGGTCAGCCGGGCGAGCGACTGGCTCGCATCCTTGCCGAGGCTCTCCTGCCGCGAGAGATCGCCCTGCAGTTCGGCGAGGCGCCTGTCGAGTTCCTCGCTGCGCTGCCGCGCCCGCCGGTTCTCGGCTTCGAGTTCGTCGAGGCCGCGCTTCAGCCGGACCAGCGCGGCTGCAGCTGTGACCTCGCTCTCGCGCAGCTCGGGAAGGGCATGGGCCGCGATCGCCTGCAGGCGCGCCGCTTCCGCCTGGACGCCGGTGCGGTCGGCGACCTCGCGCACCGCGGCCTCGAGCGCGCGCTCGGCGACGGCGTCCTGCGCCCGCGCCTCGCCATGCGCGATCAGCGCCAGCACGGCTTCCGCCCGGCGGATATCGGCGGCGAGGCTGCGATAGCGCGAGGCCTGCCGCGCCTGCCTTTGCAGCGCATCGACCTGGCCGTCGATCGCGGCGAGCACGTCTTCCAGCCGGTTGAGATTGTCCTCGGCGCCCTTGAGCCGCAGCTCCGCCTCATGGCGGCGGCTGTGCAGCCCGGCGATGCCGGCCGCATCCTCGAGGATGCGCCTTCGCGATTGCGGCTTGGCGGCGATGATCTCGCTGATCTGGCCCTGACGCACCAGCGCCGGCGAGCGCGCCCCGGTCGCGGCATCGGCGAAGAGCAGCTGCACGTCGCGAGCCCGCACTTCCTTGCCGTTGACGCGGTAGGTCGAGCCTTCCTCGCGCTCGATTCGGCGCGTCACCTCCAGCACTTCGGCATCGTTGAAGGCGGCCGGGGCCTTGCGGTCGCTGTTGTCGAGGGTGAGCGCGACCTCCGCCATGTTCCGCGCCGGCCGCTCCGAGGAGCCGGCGAAGATGACGTCGTCCATGCCCGAGCCGCGCATGTTCTTGAACGAGCTCTCGCCCATCACCCAGCGCAGGGCTTCGACGAGGTTCGACTTGCCGCAGCCATTGGGCCCGACGATGCCGGTCAGCCCCGGCTCGATCAGGAATTCGGTCGGCTCGACGAAGGTCTTGAAGCCGGCGAGCTTGAGGCGCGTCAGATGCATCGGCGCGCCTCGAGCACGGCCGCGGGGTCAGCTTCCGAGCAGCGGCTCGATGATCTTGTCGAACTCGGCGAGGCTGAGTGCACCGGAACGCTTCTGGCCGTTGATGAAGAAGGTCGGGGTCGAGTCGACGCCGGCCTTGGCGCCGCCGTCCTTAACCTGATTGACGGCCTCGTAGATGTCCTGCCGTTTCAGGCAGGCCTCGAAAGAATCCTGTGTGAAACCGGCCTGCTTGACCATGGTCGAGAGCGAATCGACCGGCTTGTCGGTGAAGGCCCAGTTGCGCTGCTGGGCGAAGAGCAGGTCGGTCAGCGGGTAGTATTTGTCGTTGCCGTTGCAGCGCGCCAGCATGAAGCCGGCGGTGGCCAGCGGATCGAGCGGGAATTCGCGCAGCACGAAGCGCACCTTGCCGGTGTCGATGTACTTGGCCTTCAGCGCCGGCCAGGTGTCGCGGTGGAAGGTGGCGCAGTGCCCGCAGGTCAGCGAGGCATATTCGATGATGGTGACCTTGGCATCGGGCTTGCCGAGCCAGACATCGCCGAGCGGGCCCGAGACGCCGAGATCCTGCGCCTGCGCGCTGCGGCCGGCGAGGATAGGGGAGAGGGCCAAGGCGGCGGTGCCGAGCATCACTTGGCGGCGGCTGGTCATGACGAATTCCTTGATGGCGATGACAGGTTGCGGACCATAATGGCCACGAAGATTGTGGCAAGACAGGTTCGAAAGGCGCCGGCCCCGCTCACGAAGCCGTGTCGTCGCTTGCGGCCTTGCGTCGCTGCGCCACCGCCCGCCCGAGCCGGGCGAGCGCCTCGCGCAGGCCGGAATCCTCGACGCGCGCCACCTGCGCCGCGATGCGGGCGAGGGCCGCAGGATCGGGCGGCGGCAGGGCCTGCGCCCGGGCCGGCGCCGACACCGGCCCCTGCTTGAGCACCAGCTTGCCGACCGCGCGCCAGCCGAGATGGGTGTTGACCCGCTCCAGCACGATCGGCCCGAGCTGCTGCATCTCCAGCGCGAAGGCGCCTTCGACGCGCACCACCAGCGTCGCCGGGTCCGCCGTTTCGCCGGGTGCGTTGCGCCGTCGCGGCCAGTCGATCTTGAGCGGGCGCGTCCGCTCCGCCAGGCGCTCGCCGACGATCTCCGGCCAGAAGGTGACGACCGAACGTCCGGCGAAGCCCTGCGCCGCCAAGGCGGGCGCGAGCAGGTCGTCGATCAGTTCGGCGAGGGGTTTTGCGGCCATGGGCCATTTTGCGCTTCCGTTGCCGGCGCGGCAAGGCGGCCTGAGCTGTGCGGCATTTCGCCGGCCGGTTCCTTCGGACCCGGCGCAAGGGGACGCTTGCAGTCGGAAGACGGCACGCTAAACCGGGCCGATGAGCCTCGCAATTCGACAGCCTCCGGCGAAGGCCGCCGATCTCCTCGCCTGGTACGACCGCCATCGCCGCGTGTTGCCCTGGCGCGCCTTGCCGGGCGAGCGGGCCGATCCCTATCGCGTCTGGGTTTCCGAGATCATGCTGCAGCAGACCAGCGTGACGGCGGTGAAGCCCTATTTCCAGGCCTTCATGGCCCGGTTCCCGACGGTCGGGGCGCTCGCCGCCGCGCCTTCCGAGAGCGTGATGCAGGCCTGGGCCGGGCTCGGCTATTATTCGCGCGCCCGCAATCTGCATGCCTGCGCCAGGGCCGTCGCGACCGGCCATGCCGGCAGCTTCCCGGATACTGAAGAAGGGCTGCGCGAGCTGCCCGGCATCGGCGCCTATACCGCCGGCGCGGTGGCCGCGATCGCCTTCGACCGGCCAGCCGCGGCCGTCGACGGCAATGTCGAGCGGGTGATGACGCGCCTCTTCGCCATCGCGGAGGCGTTGCCCGGCGCCAAGCCCTTGGTGCGCGAGCGCGTCCTGGCCCTGATGCCGGCACGTCCCGGCGATTTCGCGCAGGCCTTGATGGATCTCGGCGCGACCATCTGCACGCCGCGCTCGCCGGCCTGCGGCCTCTGTCCCTGGCGCGAGCCCTGCCGGGCGCGGATCGCAGGCACGCAGGAAACCTATCCGCGCAAGGCGGCGAAGAAGACCGGTGCGACCCGCTTCGGCGCGGCCTTCGTCGCGATGCGCGAGGATGGCGCGGTGCTGGTCCGCACGCGCCCGGCCAAGGGGCTGCTCGGCGGCATGGTCGAGGTGCCGGGCGGCGAATGGCGCGCCGATTACCGGCTGGACGAGGCGCTTGCCGACGCGCCGCTCCCGGCGCAATGGCACCGGCTGATCTTCCCGGTGCGCCACATCTTCACGCATTTCCCGCTGGAGCTGACGGTGTTCACCGCTCCGGTGCCGCTGGAGACCCTGGCGCCGGAAGGCATGCGCTTCACGCCCTTCGCCCGGCTGAAGCAGGAGGCGTTCCCGAGCGTCTTCCTCAAGGCGCTGGAAGCCGGGCTGGAGGCGCTGCGGCCGGGTTAAAACCCGTTCCGGCACCTCAAG
>NZ_JAKFED010000151.1:0-36051 GCF_036675845.1 Allobosea sp.
GGTTGTCTGGCAAGCACTCAAAGCCAGAGCTCCCGCCAACGCCCTCGCAATTCGAGAGAGCGCGGCAGCGAGTGACGAGCACGGAGCGCTGTGTGGGATGCTTATGTGGGAAGGAGGCCGGAAATCACCGTAACCCCTTGATTTTATTGGCGCGCCCGACACGATTCGAACGTGTGACCTTTGCCTTCGGAGGGCAACGCTCTATCCAGCTGAGCTACGGGCGCAATCCGTGGAGGCTGGATAGCGGATCGCGGGCCGCTCGGCAACGAGGGATTTGCGGGCCGAGCAGAGCCCATTGCGGCAAAGGTCACAGGTTCGCACCGTATCGGGCGCGCCGCGGTTGTGGCGTCCAACCGGTCCAGGTGAATGCCTGACCCCGGAAGGGCGCCGAGCCTCGGGCAAGGAAAATCAGAAATCCATGCCGCCACCTGGCATCGCCGGTGCTGTTTCCTTCTTCGGCAATTCTGCGATCAGCGCCTCGGTGGTGATCAGCAGCGAGGCGATGGAAGCGGCATCCTCGAGCGCGGTGCGCACGACCTTGGCCGGGTCGATCACGCCGTTCGCCACAAGATCCTGGTATTCTCCCGTCGCGGAGTTGTAGCCCCAGTTGTAGTCATTCTTCTCGATCAGCTTGCCGACGACGACCGAGCCGTCGGCGCCGGCGTTTTCGATGATCTGGCGAGCCGGCGCCTGCAAAGCGCGGCGCACGATGTCGACCCCGGTCCGTTGGTCACTATTGGCGGGCTTGATGGCGGCAAGCGCCTTCAGCGCCCTCAGCAAGGGCACGCCGCCACCCGGCAGGATGCCTTCCTCGACCGCCGCGCGGGTGGCATGCATGGCGTCGTCGACGCGGTCCTTCTTCTCCTTGACCTCGACCTCGGTCGCGCCGCCGACGCGGATCACCGCGACGCCGCCGGAGAGCTTGGCCAGGCGCTCCTGGAGCTTCTCGCGGTCGTAGTCCGAGGAGGTCTCCTCGATCTGCGCCTTGATCTGCGAGACGCGGGCCTCGATGTCCTTCTTCCTGCCGGCGCCGTCGACGATCGTCGTGCTCTCCTTCTCGATCACGATCTTCTTGGCGCGGCCGAGCATCTCGAGCGTGACTTTCTCGAGCTTGATGCCGAGCTCTTCCGAGATCAGCTGGCCGGCGGTCAGGATCGAGATGTCCTCGAGCATGGCCTTGCGGCGGTCACCGAAGCCCGGCGCCTTGACCGCGGCGATCTTCAGCCCCGACCGCAGCTTGTTGACGACGAGCGTGGCCAGGGCCTCGCCCTCGACATCCTCGGCGATGATCAGCAGCGGCTTGCCGGTCTGCATCACAGCCTCGAGCAGCGGCAGCATGGCCTGCAGCGCGGAGAGCTTCTTCTCGTGGATCAGGACGTAGGCGTCTTCCAGCTCGACGCGCAGCTTCTCCGGATCGGTAATGAAATAGGGCGAGATATAGCCGCGGTCGAACTGCATGCCCTCGACGATGTCGAGCTCGGTCTCGGCGGTCTTGGCCTCCTCGACGGTAATCACGCCTTCGTTTCCGACCTTCCGCATCGCCGCAGCGATCATCTTGCCGATCTCGGCGTCGCCATTGGCCGAGATGGTGCCGATCTGGGCGATCTCGCTGTTGTCCGTGACCTTCTTGGCGTTCTTCCTGAAATCGGCCACCGCGGCCTCGACCGCCATGTCGATGCCGCGCTTCAGGTCCATCGGGTTCATGCCGGCGGCGACCGCCTTGGCGCCTTCCCGGACGATGGCATGGGCGAGCACGGTCGCGGTCGTGGTGCCGTCCCCGGCGGCATCATGCTGTTTCGAGGCCACTTCGCGCACCATCTGGGCGCCCATGTTCTCGAACTTGTCGGCGAGCTCGATCTCCCTCGCGACCGCAACGCCGTCCTTGGTGATGCGCGGAGCGCCGTAACTTTTTTCGATCACGACGTTGCGGCCCTTCGGGCCGAGCGTGACCTTGACGGCATCGGCGAGGATTTCGACGCCGCGCAGCATCTTGTCGCGCGCCTCCGACGAGAACTTCAACTCCTTGGCAGCCATGATCCGGGTCCTCCTATCGCGGATTCCAACGGTTCAGCAGCAGGATGGTCAGACGGCCTTCTTGCGGGCCGCAGTCCTTTCGATCACGCCGGGAATATCGGAGCCACCCCGGCAAAGGTCAAACGTTCGAATCGTGCCGGGGTGCCCGGATGGGTCTCAAGCGCGATTGGCGAGGTCCCAGACGACGTCGGCAAGGACCTGTGCGCCCGCGGTCAGATGCTCCGGCTCGGCCCATTCGTCGGGATTATGCGATATCCCGCCGCGGCACGGCACGAAGATCATCCCGGCCGGACAGACATAGTGCAACTGGCGCGCATCATGGCCGGCCGCCGAATAGACATCCATGGCGGGAATGCCGCGCGCCGCGGCCGCCTCGGCAATTGCGCTGCGAATGGCGGGCGCGAAGTTCAGCGAGGGCGAATGCTGGATCTGTTTCAGCTCGACGCTGCAATCCCCCTTCATCTCCCCGGCGATGCGGCGGATAGCGGCATCGACCCGGTCCACCACAGTATTGTCCGGGTGCCGGAGATCGACGGAAAAGAAAACCTCCGCCGGCACGACCGAAGGGGCGTTCGGCGTCACCTGCAGCATGCCGACCGTCAGCAAGGTGTCGGCCGGCTCCATGGCGGCTTCGTCCATGGCGCGGATCATGCGGACGGCAGCCATCAGCGCGTCGCGGCGATCCTTGCGCAAGGCGGTGCCGGCATGGGCGGCCTCGCCGATGACGCGGACCCGGTAGCGCCGCGTGCCCTGAATGCCGGTGACGACGCCGATCGGAAGGCCCGCCTGTTCGAGCACGCTGGCCTGTTCGATATGCGGCTCGACATAGGCGGCGATCGGCAGGCCGAACCCCCGCAGCGGCACGTTGTCGTCGGCCGCGAGGATGGCCGCAGCCGCCTCGCCGATGCTGATGCCGTCCGCGTCGCGGATGGCCAGCACCGCCTCCAGGGCCTTGGTTCCCGTGAAGAGATCGGAGCCCGTCATGCCCGGTGCGAAGCGCGAGCCTTCCTCATTGGTCCAGGCCACGATCTCGAGCGGGCGAAGCGGCCTGTCGCCGCGTGCCACGATCGCCTCCGCCGTTTCCAGCGCCGCGAGGACGCCGAAGACGCCGTCGAACTTGCCGCCGGTCGGCTGGGAATCGATATGCGACCCTGCCATGACGGGCGAGAGCGAAGCATCGCGTCCTTCCAGGCGGAGGAACAGGTTCGCTGCCTTGTCGGTGAAGGCTTCCAGACCGATGGCGCGGCCCCAGGCGATCACCTGCGCGCGCGCCTGCGCTTCCTGCGGCGACAGCGTCGGGCGGTCGACGCCGCCATCGGGGCGGGCGCCGAAGGCGGCCAGCGCCATGTGGCGCGCCCAGAGACGTTCGCCATCGACGAAATCGGAAAGGCGCGGCGAGCTGACCATGCTCAGTCGGTCCGCATGATCTGCGCCGGGTTGGCGCGCGGATCGCGCGGTCCCCAGCGCCCGGCCTCGACCTGTGCGATGAACTCGGCAAGGAGCCGGTTGAAGAGTTCGGGCTCTTCGAGATTCAGCGTATGGCCGGATTTCGGGAAGACGGCGAGGCCGCAGCGCGGCACGACCCGTTTCAGATAGAGTCCCGGCTGGATGCAATGGTCGTCCTCATCGCCGGTCATGACCAGCAAAGGCGCCTCCATGGCGCTAAACTCGGCCTCGAGATCGTAGAGCGAGGGCCGGCGCATCTGCACGCCGCGCATGGTGTTCGCCGCGCCCACAGAATGGTGCTGGCCCAGCCGCTCGGCGAAGAGCGCCCAGCCGCGCGGGTCCTTGTCCTGGAACTGCACCCGCGAGGCGCCCTCGGCATAGGTCGGCGCGAAGTCCTTGGCTCCGCGCTCCTGGAAATTCCGGGCGACCTGCTCGGAGATGCCCTTGAAGTAATCCTCATGGGCCTTCTCGGCGCCATAACCTGCGCCCGCGGCGACGACCGACAGCACACGGCCCGGATGGCGCAGCGCCGCATGCAGCGAGGCAAAGCCGCCCATGGAGAGCCCGACGACATGGGCCCTCTCGATGCCGGCCGCGGCCAGCACGTCGACGATGTCGTCGGCCGCGCGAGCCTGCGAATAGCTCTCCACGCTCTCCGGCACGTCAGAGGGCGCATAACCGCGCGCCGCGAAGGTGATGCAGCGGTGCCGGCGCGCGAAGAAATTGAGCTGCGGCTCCCAGCTCCAATGGCTGCCGCCGAACTCGTGCACGAAGATGATCGGCGTGCCGGTGCCCGCCTCCTCGTAGAAGAGCTTCACGCCGTCGCTGGCAGTGGCAAAAGCCATGTCGCGTCTCCTCAGATCACGGAACGGCGCGAGGCGATGCCGCCATCGACGGTGAAGATCGCGCCGGAGGTATAGCCGGAGCGGTAGGAGGCGAGGAACACGATCAGGTCGGTGACCTCGTGGATATGGGCCGGGCGCTTCAGCGGATAGCGCTGCTGCAATTCCTCGTAGCGGCCGGCATCGCCCAGCCAGTCGGCAGCGCGCTTCTTCAGCATGTTGTAGATGCGGTCCGTATCGACCGGGCCCGGATTGACGCCCACCACCCGGATGTTGTCGTCGAGCGAGTGGCCGCCGATGGCGCGGGTGAAGGCCATGAGGCTGGCATTGCCGGTCGTGCCCGCGACATAGGCGGGGTCGAAGACCTCGCCGCCATTGCCGATATTGTTGATGATGACGCCGCCGCCGCGCGCCTTCATGCGCGGATAGAGCGCGCGCGTGAGGTTGATGTAGCCGAAGACCTTGAGCTCCCAGCCGGCGCGCCATTTCGCCTCGTCGACGTCCCACAATGTGCCGCTGGGGATGACGCCGGCATTGTTGACCAGAATGTCGATATCGCCGACGGAATCGACGAGACGCGCCACCGCGCCGTCTTCGGTCAGGTCGAGCGCATGCGCGGTAACGGAGATGCCATGCGCGGCTTCCAGCTCGCGCTTGAGCGCCTCGAGCCTGTCGCCTGAGCGCGCCGCGACATGGAGATTGCAGCCCTCCTCGGCAAACGAGCGCGCCAGCCCCTCGCCGATGCCCTGGGACGCACCGGTGATCAGGACCATCTTGCCCTTGATCTTGAGATCCATCTTCGATTTCTCCTTCTATGAGCGCCGCGACGAGGCAGGCCGGCTCAGAACAGTTTCACGTCTTCGTTTTGGCCACGCACCTGCTCGACCATGGTCGGCAGCAGGTCGACGAACTCCTCCACCCAGGCGGTCGGGACCGTGGTGCTGATCTTGACGAAGCGGTCGCCGAAATTGGGGGTGTGATAGGCGCCCTGGCGGATCATGATGTCGTGCTTCTGATAGGCCGCGACGAGCGCCTCCGGCTTCACGCCGGCCCGCTCGCATTCGAGCACGACGAAATTGCCGTTCGACGGGAAGACCGGCATGGACAGGCCCGGAATCCTGTCGGCAGCCTGCTTGATCAGCTTCTGGTTGGCACGCTGCTGCGACAGGACGCCGGGAAACCACTCGGCCTTGATGCCGAGGCCGGCCAGCGCCGCGCGCTGGGACAGGATGTTCGAGCCGAGATTGTTCGGCGGCGCCGCCGAGAGCTTCTCGATGATATCAGGATGGGCGACGACCGCGCCGACGCGCATGCCGGCCAGGCCCAGCCATTTCGAGAAGCTGTAGATGGTCAGCGTCCGCTCCGGATAGCGCGTTGCCGCCAGCGTGTGCTCATGGGCAAAATGGCGATAGGTGCAGTCGTGGATCAGGTAGGCCCCGGCCTCGCGCGCGACCGCCACGATGCCTTCGATCTCGGCCGCCGTGCAGGCTGAGCCGAGCGGGTTGTTCGGATCGACGATGTAGATGACCTTGGTCTTCGGCGTGATCGCCGCCTTCAGCCGCTCCGGCGCGAGGCGATAGCCGTATTCCTCGCCATAGATCGGAATCTGCGTGACCTTCGCTCCGACGGCCCGCGCGAAGGCCATCGGCCAGTTCCAGGTCGGGTCGGTGGTGATGAACTCGTCTCCCGGCCCGAGCAGACTGTGGCAGACATGGTAGAGCGAGGCGACCGCGCCGTCGGAAACCAGCGCTGCCTGCCCCTCCAGGCCGAGATCGGCGACGATGCCGTGGCGCAGCGCCTCAAGTCCCGCCGGCGGGGCATAGATGTGGAATTCCTCGTCGCGAATGCACTTCTCCATCGCCGCAAGCACGGCGGGATGCGGCGTCGCGTGATTGGTGTTCTGGCCCATCCAGCGCAGGCCGGCCGTGTTCACGAGCCGGTCGAAATGGGCATTGCGAACCTCGAAGGATTTCATGACATCTCCGCGCCGTATCGCCATTTTGGTATAACGAAATAGGGATTTTGATTGCCTGATGCGAGTGTTTACACAAAACTCGCATGCCGAACAGCCTAAAATTAGGCTACTGCGGCGAAAAAATATGCAGGATTGATATTTCTGCATAATGAGGCTTGCGCCTGGCAGAGATCACGGTGATTGTTGCATCCGCGCCGCCGAACGGCCGGCTCGCGATGATCGAAGGGGAGACATCGGATGCTTATTTCACGTCGCAATGCCCTCAAGGGCTTCGGTGCCGCAGCAGCAGCGGCAACAGCGAGCTCTATCGCCATGCCCGCGCTCTCGCAGGGGGCGAAGAAGATCTCCTTCACGACCTCCTGGATCCCGGAAGGCCCGAACCTTTTCGCCTATGTCGCGCGCGACAAGGGCTTCTGGAAGCGCCATGGCCTGGACGTCTCGGTGGCGCGCGGCTCGGGTTCGGGGGCGGCGGCGCAGTCAGTCAGCGCCGGCACTTTCGATTTCGGCATGGCGGCCACGCCGACCGTGATCGTGCAGGCGGCGAAGAAGCTGCCCATCACCTGCATCGGCCAGATCAACTATGACGCGTTGATGGGGGTCGGCGTGCTGTCGGGCTCGCCGATCCGCGCACCGAAGGATCTCGAGGGCAAGAAGCTGGGCGCCAGCGTGACCTCCGGCGAATATCCGTTCCTGCCGCTCTACGCGGAGAAGGCAGGGCTCGATCTTTCGAAGATCCAGATCGTGCAGGTCGACGGCAAGGTGCGCGAGCGCACCCTGGTCGAGAAGCAGGTCGATGCGGTTTCCGCCTTCGCGACCAGCACGGTGCCGTCGCTGGCTCCGCTCGGCACCGATGTCCGCTTCATGCTGTTCTCGGCGGTCGGGATCGAGTTCTACGGCCAGTCCCTGACCACCCAGCCGGCCCGCCTCCAGCAGGACCGCGCACTTTGCGAAGCCTTCGTCCAAGGTGCGATGGAAGCCATCCAGTTCACGATGACCAATTTCGACGAAGCTATCGACATCTTCCTCAAGGCCAACAGCGAAGTCGCGATCTCCTCGACAGGCAAGGAATACGCCCGCATCGGGCTCGGGCTCACGAACCTGACCAATCTCGTGCCCGAGGTGAAGCAGAACGGCTTCGGCTGGGCCGATCCGGCCAAGGTCGCCACGATGGCCGACCTCGTGATGAAATATGCAGCGGGCGAAGGTGCGGTGAAACCGGATGTCCACACGCTGTTCACAAATGACTTCGTCGGCAAGATCAAGCTTTCGCCGGCAGAGCTGGCGACCGCGGAAAAGAGCGCCGCGCCGTTCCGTAAATATGTCGGCACCTGACCGGCCATCGCACGAGGCGACCATCTGATGCTGAGTTTGGCACCCAACGCGGATGTCTCCGCGGCCGAGACACCTCTCGTATCGGCCGCGGATGTCCAGAAGACCTACTTCACGCGGCAGTCGCCGATCCATGCGGTCGCTTCTGCATCTCTCGACGTGGCGAAGGGCGAATTCGTTTCGCTGCTCGGCCCGTCGGGCTGCGGAAAGTCGACGCTGCTGATGATGATCGCCGGGCTGGAACAGCCGACGGCGGGCTCGATCATGCTTGCCGGCGAGCCGGTCGCCGCGCCACGCCGTGACATCGGCATCATCTTTCAGGACGCGACGCTTCTGCCGTGGAAGAGCACGCTGGAGAACGTGCTCTTCCCGATCCGCATCCTGCGCCTGCCGATCGAGCAATATCGTGACCGGGCTCATAGCCTGATCAAGATGGTCGGCCTTGCCGGCTTCGAGCACAAGAAGCCGGGCGAGCTCTCGGGCGGCATGCGCCAGCGCGTCGCGATCTGCCGGGCGCTGATTCACGATCCGGAAATCCTGCTGATGGACGAGCCGTTCAGCGCGCTCGACGCCATCACCCGCGACCAGATGAACGTCGCGCTGTCGGAGATTCTCGAGACCTACCGCAAGACCGTGATCTTCGTGACCCATTCGATCCGCGAGGCCGCGTTCCTCTCCGATCGGGTGGTCGTGATGGGCGGGCGACCGTCGACGATCATCCTCGACATGAAGATGCCGTTCCCACGGCCGCGCCGTTTCGAGATCGAAGAAACCCAGGAATTCGCCCAGATCTGCCGGAAATTGCGCCTGACCATCGAGGCGGCGCACGGGACCGGGCAGGATTCGACCAAGCATGTTTCCGGCAAGGCCGCCGGCGCCAGCAGCATCGAGTGAGGTCCAGCATGGCAAAGGCCACCATCGGCACCGAGACCGGTGCCGCCCTTCCGGCTTCCGGAGCCAACCGCTTCCAGGGCGCGTCCGGCCTGAGCAGCATCGTCTTGCCGCTCGGCCTGGCGTTCCTCGTGCTGGCTGCCTGGCAGGCTTACGTCACGGTCTGGCAAATTCCGTCCGTGATCCTGCCCTCGCCGGTCTCGATCGCGAAATATATCGTCGCACGCTACGACATCCTGCTGATGCACGCGATCCCGACCACGTTGGAATCGGCTGCCGGTTTCCTGCTTGCGCTCATCCTCGGCGTCGCAATCGCTATCCTGATCACCTATTCGAACGTGGCGCGCGAGGCACTTTATCCAAACCTGATCTTCTTCCAGCTCATTCCGAAGATCGCGCTTGCGCCGCTCTTCATCATCTGGCTCGGGATCGGCTCGCAATCGCGCATCGCGTTTTCGGTGTTCATCGCCTTCTTTCCGGTCGTCATCGCCACGACCGCCGGCTTCCTGAGCGTCGACCGCGGCATCCTGAGGCTGTGCCGCTCGCTGACCGCCACCGAATGGCAGGTCTTCACCAGCGTGCGCTTCCCGATGGCGCTGCCGCATATCTTCAGCGGCATGAAGATCGCGATCACGCTGGCGATCATCGGGGTGATCATCGGCGAGTTCATCACGGCGCAGGCCGGTCTCGGCTATCTGATCATCTTCGCGACGGCGCGCGCCGATACGGAAGTGTCGATGGCCGCCATCGTGGTGCTTTGCATCTGCGGCCTGCTCCTCTATGGGCTGGTGGCACTCGCGGAGACGGTCGCGAACAGATTTTATTCGGCAGACAGCCGGTGAGGCGCTGAGCGTGATGGCGCGAGTTAACGGATCAATGGCGCCGGAAGAGCCTGAATCGCTTTCGGCCGGCGTGGTCACCCGCCTCGAGGAGGAGATCCTCAAGGGGATTCGACGGCCCGGCGACAGGCTGGACGAGCGCCAGCTCGCAGAGCAGTTCGGCATGTCACGCACGCCGGTGCGCGAGGCGCTGCAGCGGCTGGCAGCCAGCGGTCTCGTGGTGTCGCGCGGCCGCCAGGGCCTGCAGGTCTCGCAAATGTCGCTCGCCGACCTGCTGGACGCGTTCGGCGTCGTCGCAGAGCTGGAGGCGTTCGCATCCTCACAAGCTGCCCGTCGCATCCAGCCGGAGCAGCGGGTGCGTCTCCAGGCAACGCACCGTGCCTGCGCCGAAGCCGCAGCGGCCGAGGATGCGGAGGCGTTCTATGCGGCCAATCTCGATTTCCACGAGGTGATCGCCGCGGCGAGCCATAACCGCATCCTGCAGGACGAGTTGCGCCGGCTGACGCTGAAAATTTCGGCGTATCGGCGCACCATCACCTACCAGCCCGGACGGATGCATTCGTCCATTCCCGAGCATGAGCGTGTCATGGAAGCGATCCTGCGGGGCGATGGCGCCCAGGCGGCGCAGATGATGCGCGCCCATGTCACCCTGCTCGGCGAAGGCCTGTCGGACCTGCTGCATTTCCTGCGCTCCTCCGGGGAGCACGGACTGCTGACCGAGATTTCGTAAAACGGCGATTGCCGCTACGCGCAGGCTCGGCGGCTCCCCGTAGCGAGCGAGCCCGGAGCCGAGCGAGCGCCCCCACCCCTCCGCATTTCCGATCGAAGTTCTTCGCCTGGGCGCCGTCGCACCACTGAATCCCGATTGCCGATTGAGCTGCCTTTGGAAGGCAATGCTCCCGGCGATGCGGGGCGCAGCTGAAACCCAACGCAATGGCCCGAGCGGCAGCGGCAGCGCAGGCGTCAGCTACGCAGAACGATCTTGGCGGCAGCCGCTCGGCCGCTGTCGATGTCGGCAAAAGCCGAGCGGCCCTCTGCGAGCGGCCGCTCCTCGAACCAGCCAAGGGGGCCCAGCCTTTGCGAGGACAGCGCCTCGACCGTGACCGCGAAATCCTGCGGCGTGTAGCAATAGACGCCAGCGAGCACGATCTCCTGCAGCGTGATCTTGCGGATGTCGAGGCCATCCTGACCCGGCAGAAGTCCGACATGGACGATGACCCCGCCCGGGCGCACCATACGACAGGCGGCAGCGCGCGTTGCGCTGGCCCCGACCGCATCGATCACCAGATCGATGCTGCTGTCATCCGGCTCGGTGTCCCCCGGCGCGTATACGGCGAGACCTTCTGCAAGCTGCAGGGTTTCGCGCCGCAGCGGGTTCGTTTCTCCGACAACGAGGTCCCTGGCGCCGAAATGCCGGGCCACGAGCGCCGCCGCCAGGCCGATCGCCCCACCCCCGAGGACGACGACCCTGCAGGCGGCGAGCGGCTGGTGCAGCCGCTCCATTCCGATCCGCACCGCGTGCCAGGAGACGGCGACGGGTTCGGCGAGCGCCGCGTGCTCGATCGCCATGGTCTCGGGGATCGCCACGACATTGCGCAGGGGAATGCGGACGAGCTCGGCAAAGGCGCCGGGGCGCGGCGGCATCGAGATGATCTGCCGCGTCGGCGACAGATGCCAGCGCCCCTCGATGGCGTAGGGACAGGTGGGATCGACGACGAGCGGATTGATGGTCACGCGCTCGCCGGTGCGCGGGCCGGTCGCGATGCGCCCCGCCGCCTCGTGGCCGAGGATCAGCGGCGGCGGGCGGCGGCTATCGAAGCCGTGATAGGCGTGCATGTCCGAACCGCAGATCCCCACCGCCTCGACGCGGACGAGAACCTCGTCGGCCTGCGGGACCGGGTCAGGCTCCTCCCGGAAGACGAGGCTGTTGGCGCCGGTGTAGACGAGTGCCTTCATGCGGCCTGGTCCCTCATTTTGCCGTGAAGCCGCCATCGACGGCGAGCGTCTGGCCGGTGACATAGGCGGAGGCCGGCGCGGCGAGGAAGACGGTCGCGCCCGCGAGGTCCTCGAGCTCGCCATTGCGGCCGATCGCGGTCTGCGCGGCGTTGCGGGCGGAGCGTTCGGCGTCGGCGAAGACGGCTTGCGTCAGCGGCGTCGGGAAGAAGCCCGGCGCGATCGCGTTGCAGGTCACGCCATGGCTGGACCACTCCTGCGCGATCGCCCGCGTCAGCTGGACGACGCCGCCCTTGGCGGCGCCATAGGGCGCGCTATCGGCAAAGGCCCGGTAGCTCTGCAGCGAGGCGATGTTGATGATCCGGCCATAGCCGCGCCTCGCCATGGCCGGGGCAAAGGCCTGCGTCAGCAGGAAGGGCGCGCGCAGATGCAGCGCCATATGCAGGTCGAATGCCTCGGCCGTCACCTGGGCGAAGGGCTGGCGCAGGTTCAGGCCGGCGACGTTGACGAGGATGTCGATGCTCCGCCCAAGGCCCTCGCAGGCTGAAGCCAGCCTGGTGCCCGCATCCGGCGCGGCCAGGTCGGCCGGGACGATTTCGGCGGCGATCCCCTCCGCACCCAGCCCTTCGGCGGCCTTGCGCAACTCGTCCTCACGGCGCGCCACCAGGACGAGTTCAGCGCCGGCCATGCCCAGTGCGCGCGCCATGGCGAGCCCGATGCCGCTGTTGCCGCCGGTGACCAGGGCCATGCGCCCGCTCAGGTCGAACAGCGAGGCGAGCCGGAACATCCTCAGGCCTCCACCGGCTGGCCGAGATCGAGATTGGAGCCCGGCGCGTATTTCGCCATCCGCACATCGCTGGTGCGGGCATGGGCCTCCATGCCTTCCAGCCGCGAGATCCGCGCCGAGACCGGGGCGACACGCCTGCAGGCGTCGCGATCCATGCGCTGCCAGGTCAGCGGCTTCAGGAATTTATGGACCGAGAGGCCGGCCGAATAGCGGGCGGCGAACTTGGTCGGGAGGATGTGATTGGGGCCGGAGACCTTGTCGCCGAAGGCGACATTGGTTTCCTCGCCGAGGAACAATGAGCCGTAATTGGTCAGGTTCGCATGCCACCAGTCGAGATCGGCGCAATGCACCTCGAGATGCTCGCAGGCATAGCGGTCCGAGACCTCGACCATCTCCTCGCGGCTGTCGCAGAGCACGATCTCGCCATAGTCGCGCCAGGCGGCGCCGGCCGCATCGCGCGCGGTCGGCGGCAGGGACGCGATCAGCTCGGGCATCAGCCGCGCCACTTCGTCCGCGATCCGCCGCGAGCTGGTGATCAGCCAGGCGGGGCTTTCATGGCCGTGCTCGGCCTGTCCGACGAGATCGGCCGCGACGATCAGCGGGTCGGCGCTGTCATCGGCCAGGACTGCGACCTCGGATGGACCGGCGAAGACGTCGATGCCGACCTTGCCGAACAGCATGCGCTTGGCCTCGGCGACGAACTTGTTGCCGGGACCGACGATGATGTCGGCCGGGCGGCCGGTGAACAGGCCGAACGTCATGGCGGCGATGGCCTGCACGCCGCCCAGGCACATGATGATGTCCGCGCCGGCCACCGTCATCGCGTAGAGGACATAAGGATGGATGCCCTGCCCCCTATAGGGCGCCGAGCAGGCGACGACGGTCTTCACGCCGGCGGCCTTGGCGGTGGCGACCGACATGTAGGCGGAAGCGATATGGGCGTAGCGCCCGGCCGGGACATAGCAGCCGGCGGTGTTCACCGGCACGAGCTTCTGTCCGAGATGAAGGCCCGGCGACATCTCGATCGAGAAATCCCGGCAGGAGGCGCGCTGCGCCTCGGCAAAGTGCCGGACCTGCCCGGCGGCGAAGGTGATGTCGTCCTTCACGCTCTGCGGCACGTCCTGGATGCGCGCGGCGATCGCCGCCTTGTCCAGCACGATCGCGCCGTCCCATTTGTCGAGCTTGGCCGCATAGTCGCGCACGGTTTGCTCACCTCCGGCCTCGATCGCAGCCAGCATCTCGGTGACGACCGCGCGGGCGGCGTCGGTCTCCGTTTCAGGCGTCTTGGTGGCTGTCTTCAGATGCGTGATGGCCATGGCGCTGTCCGCTTCGGTCAAAGGGGGGAAGACGACGGCGGCCCGAAGGACGCCGCCATCGTCGTGTCTGCCCTGATCTCAGGTCACTTCTTGTCGAACTCGGTGGCGAAGGCCTTGAGCTTCGGGTCCGCCGCCACGCGCTTCAGGAAGTCGTCGGTGAGATAGCTCTTGGCATCCGGGTTCGAAGGGATGGTGCCAACCTCGGTGATGAACTTGCCGATCTCGGTAAACCAGCCATCGACGGTCGATCCGGCCGCCCCGCGCGCCATCAGCTTCAGCTGCTCGTCGAGGCCGAAGGTCGGACGCAGCGCGAACTCCTGGTCCATGGCGCGGGCCGTGACCTCGAGGCCACCCTGCTTGTAGAAATCGAGCGCCAGCGTGCGCGCCTCGGCCGGGTTGGCCTTGGCCCAGGACCAGCCGCGCAGGAACACCGCGAGGAACTTCGCGACATCGTCCGGCCGCTCCTTGGCGAACTCGGCGCGCACGATCAGCGCACCAGGCACGACCGCGCCAGCATCGGCGCCGGAGCAGAGATATTTTGCGTTGGCGCGGTCCTCGAGCGTGTAGGTGTTGGGCGCCCAGACCCCGGCGACATCGCCGTTATTGGAGGTGATCGCCGTGATGATCTGGGCCTGGCCGAGATTGACGAATTGCATGTCGTTCTGCGCGAGGCCGAATTTGGCGAGGCATTTGCGCGCCGAATAGTCCACCGTGGAGTTGGTGGTCAGCAGCAGCTTCTGGCCTTTCAGCAATTTCGGATCGGCCTTGATCGCGTCGAACTTGTCGCCGCGCACCATCATGGCGTTGGCCTTCGACTCGTCGTTGGTGAGGCCGATCGTCAGGATGTTGAAGCGCACCGCGCCCAGCACCGCCGGCACGGAGCCGACGCCGCCGACATCCCATGACTTCGCGGCCGAGGCCGCGATCTGCGGCGCGCCGGCCGGGAAGGTCGAGAAGTTCGGCGCCAGGCCGACATCCTTCCACCAGCCCTTCACCGTGGCGTAATGGAAGGGCAGCGCCCAATAGAGCGAGGGCTGGTAGCTGACGCCGATCGGCGTCTGGGCCTGTGCGGCGCCCGGCATGGCGCAGGCGAGCGATGCGGCGATACCCAGTCCTGCAATGATCCGTCTCATGATCTTCCTCCCTGGTCTTGTTCCTCCGGTCTCAGCCCGGGAGGGCTGCGCCGGTTGGCCCGGCCTGCGCACCTGCGCAGGCCGGGGTCTCGATCGCCTCGCGCATGATCGTCGCGACGAGGTCACAGTCCTGATCGCTCGGGTCGCGCGGCAGGCGCGGCAGCGGGGTGGGGTCAGCCGCCATCTGCGCCCTTCTCCTCCCGCAGCGACTTCCAGATCTGGGTGCGCAGATGGACGAAGGATTCGAGGTCCATGACATCCTCGATCTTCTGCAGCCGGTCCCAGCTCTCGGCTTCGCGGATCGAGCGGATGTCGAGCACTTCCTTGATGCGGCCCGGGCGCCGCGTCATGATCGCGACCCGGTCGGCCAGATAGACGGCCTCCTCGACGGCATGGGTGATGAACAGCACCGTGCGCGGGTTCACTCGTGCCAGCCGCACCAGTTCCTCCTGCATGACGACGCGGGTCTGCGCGTCGAGCGCGCCGAAGGGCTCGTCCATCAGCAGCACTTCGGGGTCGAGCACATAGGCGCGGGCGATGGCGACGCGCTGCTGCATGCCGCCGGAGAGCTGATGCGGGAAGGCGTCCGCATGACTCTCCAGGTTCATCAGCTTCAGCGCGTCGGCGACGAGGTCGTCGCGCTCCGACTTCGGCAATTCCTTGTTGCGCAGGCCGAGCTCGATGTTCTGGCGCACCGTCTTCCAGGGAAACAGCGCGAATTGCTGGAACACCACCGCGCGGTCCGGCCCGGGCTTGGTGACCGCCTTGCCATTGACGCTGACGATGCCGGCGCTCGGGGCCTCGAAGCCGGCGACCATCCTCAGGCAGGTCGTCTTGCCGCAGCCGGAGGGCCCGACAATGGCGACGAATTCCTTCTCGCCGATCTCCAGATTGATGTCGTCCAGCGCCTTCACGCCACCGCCGCGTGGCCCGAAGACCTTGTCGACCTTGTCGAAACGGATCGATCCCATCGTCCTCGCCCCTCAAGCCTCGAGGCCGCGACGGCGGCGCAACCACGCCTCGCCCTGCCGCAGCAACATGTCGATCAGCATGCCGACGACGCCGATCGCGGCCATTCCGGCCATCACGGTCGGAGTCGCGACATTGGCCTGCGCCTGCACCATCATGAATCCGACGCCGGCCGCCGCGACGATCAGCTCGGCGCCGACCAGCGACTGCCAGCCGAGGCCGGCCGAGACGCGCAGGCCCGCCACGATCGAGGGCGTGGCGGCCGGCAGCAGGATCTCGAGGATCATCCGCAGATGGCCGGTGCCGAGCATCCGCGCCGCCTCGATCAGCCGCGGCTCGACGAAGCGCGCGCCGCGATAGGCGTTGATCAGGCAGGGCGGGAAGGCGCCGGCGAAGATGATCAGGATCGGCCCGCCGATGCCGGTGCCGAACCAGAGCGCGGCAAAGGGCACCCAGGCGATCGGCGCGATGAAGCGCAGCCCGTCGAAGAGCGGGGTGACGATGTCGTCGAGGAGGCGGAACCAGCCCATCAGCAGGCCGAGCGGCACGCCGATGCCGGCAGCCAGCAGCATGCCATAGGCATAACGCTGCAGGCTCGAGGCAAGATGCTCGGGCAGCGTCGCGCCGGCAAAGGGCGACGCCATCAGATGCAGAATGCGCGTCAGGACGTCCAGCGGCGAGGGCAGGAACTGGCTCGGCACGATCCCGGAGACCGACAGCACGGTCCACAGCCCGATGAAGCCGGCCAGCCCGAGCATGCCCCATGCCAGCTTTTCGCCCAGTCGCAGCGGGATGTCGCTCATGGCTTTTAGTCCCTCCCCGCCACGTTCCAGGCGAGCGCGCGGCGTTCGACCAGGCCAAGGAGCAGCGTCGTCGCCCAGCCCAGGACCCCGACCGTGACCATCCCGACGAGGATCATGCCGGGATAGATATCCTGCTGGGCCATGTTGAGGACGAAGCCGATACCGGCCAGCGCGCCCACGAGTTCGGCGGCGACCAGCGTGGTCCAGGCCGCCTGCAGCGACAGGCGAAGACCGGTGAAGATCATCGGCGAGGCGGCCGGCGCGATGACCTCGCTGACGAACCGCCAGCGCGGCGTGCCGAGCATGCGCGCCGCCTCGATGATCGGCCGGTCGATATTGCGGACGCCGGCATGGGTGTTGATGACCGAAGGCACGAAGGCTGCGAACCAGATCACCATGATCTTGGCTGCATCACCCAGGCCGAGCCAGAGAATCGCGAGCGGAATCCAGGCCAGCGGCGGGATCGGGCGGATGATCAGGAAGATCGGGTTGATCGCCGCTTCGGCCCGCCGGTTCCAGCCCATCCACAGTCCGAGCGGCACCCCGGTGGCGATCGCGACGAGGAAGCCCAGCACGACCAGCCTGACACTGTGGAAGGCGTGGCTCGCAAGCGAGGCGCCGGCATAGCCGCGCGTCGCGATCTGGCTGAGCGACTGCCAGAAGTCGGCAGGCGAGGGAAAGCGACCGGGCGAAACCAGGCCCGTCGCCGTCGTCAGGACGAACCACAGCAACAGCACGGCTGCCACCGAGGCCAGACTGACCCATCCTCGCCTTCCGATCATCGCGCTCCTCGTGCGCCTGTTTTATGAAAGCGCTTTCAAACAAGCTTCCAGATCACGTCGCTCATGTCAACACAACCTCTGAATTTACCTCCAATCGCTAATTCGCTTGTCGTGGCTGGGCTCCGAGAGCTAAGTCTCATGAAATATTTTTCATGAGAGAAGGTCATGGGGGCGCGCCGCATCAAGCTGAGCGACGTTGCGCGGGACGCCGGCGTATCGCCTGCGACCGTTTCGCGTGCGATCGCGCAGCCGGAACTGCTTTCGCCGGAAACGCTGGCGAAGGTCATGGCCAGCGCCCAGCGCCTTGGCTACCTGCCGGATGGCGCGGCGCGCGCGCTTGCCTCGGGTCGCTCGATGACGATCGGCGCGATCGTGCCCACGCTCGACAGCGCGATCTTCGCGCGTGCGCTGCAATCGATGCAGGCGACCCTGGCGCAGGCCGGCTACCTCCTGCTCGTGGCCTCGCATGAATCGATCGCCGCGGCAGAGACCCAGGCCGTTCGGGCGCTTCTGGCACGGGGCGTGGACGGGCTCATGCTGGTCGGAGCCGAACGCGCGCCGGAAACGACCGCGCTGCTCCGAGCGTCCGGCGTCCCCGTCGTCCTGACCTGGTGCAGCGACGGCCATTTTGCCTCGGTCGCGATCGACAACACGCTGGCGGGGAGACTCGCGGCCGAGCACCTGATCGGGCTCGGGCACCGGCGCATCGGGATGATCACCGGGCCCCTCCAGTTCAACGACCGGCAGAAGGCGCGTCTTGCCGGGGCAACGGCGGCCCTCGCCGAGGCCGGGCTCGCCCTGCCGGACCAGTTGACCACGGAGCAGGCCCTGACGCTGGCCGGCGGCCGGGCCGGCTGCGCCACCCTGCTGGAACTCGAGGACAGACCGACCGCGCTGATCGGCGGCGTCGACCTGCTTGCGATCGGCTGTATCGCGGAGGCCCATTCGCGCGGCATGACCGTGCCGGGGGACCTCTCGGTCGTCGGCATCGACGGACTCGACATGTCGGCGCACATCTCGCCTTCGCTGACGACCGTCCATCTGCCGACCGGTCGGATCGGCCAGTTCGCGGCGACGAAGCTGATGGCGCTGGTCCGGCGCGAGGCGGTCGACCAGGAAACCGTTCTGCCGGTCGAGCTGATCGTCAGGCGCTCGGCAGGCAATCCTCGTTGATCGCTCCTCGGAGCAGGATGCGAAAAAGTGGAAACCGGCTTTTCGCAAGAATCCTGCTCTAACCCTTTCCCGAGCGACGGATTCAGATGTCAGATGGGATCATTCCATGATCCCATCTGACATCATCCGGCTCTAGCAAACGCGTGAGGAAAGGAAGCGGGGGATGGCGAAGCTCGTATTCGGAATGAACCAGTCCCTGGACGGCTATGTCGACCATACGGAGTTTGCGCCAAGCCCGATGCTCTTCCGCCATTTCATCGAGGAGGCCCAGGGCCAGGCGGGCAGCGTTTACGGTCGCCGAATGTACGAGATCATGCGCTACTGGGACGACGATCATCCTGAATGGGATGCAGAGCAACACGCCTTCGCGGCGGCGTGGCGGAACCAGCCGAAATGGGTCGTCTCGCGCTCGTTGAAATCGGTCGGCCCCAACGCCACGCTTGTCGGGGATGATCTTGAGGGCGCGATCCGTGCGCTGAAGGCCGAGCGCGCCGGGGAGATCGAAGTTGCCGGGCCGGACCTGGCGCAAAGCCTCACCGAACTTGGCCTGATCGATGAGTATCGCATCTACCTGCACCCCGTCGTGCTTGGTCACGGCAAGCCATATTTCGCCGGTCCCCGGCCGCCGCTCCGCCTGATGACCAATGATCGGATCGGCGAGGATGTGATCAGGTTGACCTACGCTCCTGCCTGATCTCGTGACTTGCCGGATGGAAATCGCCGCTGAAGTCCGGTCCTGGGTTGGGCGCTACCGGGCCTCGATGCCGGCGAGATAGGCGCGCATCGCCCGCTCCGGCCCATGCCAGGCGGCGCTGTCCTTGCCCCGGAGCTCCGGGGCTTCCCTCCAGCCCGGCTCGATGCCGCTCATATCGGGCAGGAGATGCGCGATGCCCTTGTGGCAGTCGATGCAGGTCTTCTCCTTGGTGACGAGGTAGCGGCTGTGGATCTCGGCGGCGCGGCGCGTCTGCTTGGTGAAGTCCATCGCCACGCTGGAATGGCAATTGCGGCACTCCAGCGAATCATTGGCCTTCAGCCTGGCCCATTCGTGCTTGGCGAGCTCGAGCCGGTGGTCGAGGAATTTCTGGCGTGTCGAGATCGTGCCGAAGATCTTGCCCCAGACCTCCTTCGAGGCCTGCATCTTGCGGGCGATCTTGTCGGTCCACTCATGCGGGACATGGCAGTCCGGGCAGGTCGCGCGCACGCCCGAGCGGTTGGAGAAATGCACCGTCTGGGTGAGCTCCTGATAGACGTTGTCGCGCATCTCATGACAGGAGGTGCAGAATTTCTCGGTGTTGGTGACCTCCAGCGCGGTGTTGAAGCCGCCCCAGAACAGCACGCCGCAGATGAAGCCGCCGATCGTCAGGAAGCCGAGGCTGAGATAGGCACTCGGCCGGCTGATGATCCGCCAGAACCAGAGGACCCAATTCCAGCCCCAGAGAAACAGAGCCTTGAGCTTTGCCATCACGACGCCCCGTTATCGCTTGCGGCCAATGTCGTTGGCATCCTGGAACAGATTGGGCACCAGCGGCCGGGCATCGGTCTGCTGGACATGGCAGGCAGTGCAGAAATAGCGCCGCGGCGTCACGTCGGAGAGCACCTGGCCGTCGCGATCCTGGAAATGGGTGACGCTGATCATCGGGGCGCCCGAGCCCTCGGTGAATTCGCGCTTGTGGCAGTCCATGCAGCGATTGGTGTTGAGCGTCAGCTGATAGCCGTCGATCGAGTGCGGAATGATCGGCGGCTGCTCCGGATAGTTGCGCATGCGCCGGACGTCGTCGACGATCGGACGGGCGAGCGGCGGGATCTGTTCCAGTGCCATGGGCTGGGCGTTGCCCGTCACCCTCGGCACGATCCTCACCGGTGCGCCGTCCTGCGAGAAGGCTGCGCCGAAGGCAAGGACGAGGCTGGCTGCCGCAACGGCGGCGAGAACGGTCCAGGAGCGCATCAGGCTCAGACCGCCAGGATCTTGACCGCGCATTTCTTGAAATCCGTCTGTTTGGAGATGGGATCGGTCGCGTCGAGAGTGGTCTTGTTGATGAGTTGGCTGGCGTCGAACCAGGGCACGAAGACGACGCCGGGCGGCATGCGGTTGCGGCCGCGCGTCTCGACGCGGGTGCGCATCTCGCCGCGCCGCGAGATCACCCTGATCTCGGCGCCCTGGTTGAGGCCGCGCTTGCGCGCATCATCGGCGTGCATGAAGCAGCGCGCGCCGGGGAAGGCCTTGTAGAGCTCGGGCACGCGCATCGTCATCGAGCCGGAATGCCAGTGCTCCAGCACCCGCCCGGTCACCAGCCAGAGGTCGAACTCGTCGTCCGGCGATTCGGCCGGCGGCTCGTAGGGCACGGCGATGATGCGGGCCTTGCCGTCTTTGTTGCCGTAGAACTCGACGCCCTTGCCGGGCTTGACGTAAGGGTCCAGGCCCTCGCGGTAGCGCCAGAGCGTCTCCTTGCCCTCGACGACCGGCCAGCGCAGCCCCCGCACCTGATGGTAGAGGTCGTAGGGGCCGAGGTCGTGGCCATGGCCGCGCCCGAAGGCCGCGTACTCCTCGAACAGGCCCTTATGGACGTAGAAGCCGAAATGCTTGGCTTCCTGGTTCTCGTAATCGGAGGCGATCTCCGTCAACGGGAAGCGGTCGACCTGCCCGTTCTTGAAGAGGACGTCGAACAGCGTCTTGCCGCGGTAGTTCGGATTGGCGTCGAGGATTTCCGCCGGCCAGACCTCGTCGGTCGTGAAGCGCCTCGAGAACTCCATGAGCTGCCAGAGGTCGGAACGCGCCTGCCCCGGCGCGTTGACCAGCTGGTGCCAGACATGGGTGCGCCGCTCGGCATTGCCATAGGCGCCTTCCTTCTCCACCCACATCGCAGCGGGCAGGATCAGGTCGGCCGCCATCGCCGTCACGGTCGGGTAGGCATCCGAGACGACGATGAAGTTCTCCGGATTGCGATAGCCCGGATAGGTCTCGTTGCTGCTGTTGGGCGCGGCCTGGAGGTTGTTGTTGACCTGGATCCAGTAGAAATTCAGCTTGCCGTCCTTGAGCATGCGGTCCTGCTCGACGGCGTGGTAACCCGGCTTCTCCGGAATGATCCCGTGCGGAACCCGCCAGATCTCCTCGGCATGCTTGCGGTGTTCGGGATTGGTCACCGTCATGTCGGCCGGCAGGCGATGGGCGAAGGTGCCGACCTCGCGCGCCGTGCCGCAGGCCGAGGGCTGGCCGGTCAGCGAGAACGGGCTGTTGCCGGGCTCCGAGATCTTCCCCGTCAGCAGGTGCAGGTTATAGACCATCTGGTTGGCCCAGACGCCGCGCACATGCTGGTTGAAGCCCATCGTCCAGAGTGACATCACCTTGCGCTTGGGATCGGCATAGAGTTCGGCGAGCTGCTGCAGGAAGCCCGGCTCGACCCCGGTCAGGGCTGAGACCTTCTCCAGCGTGTAGTCCTTGACCGACGCCGCGAAGGCCGCGAAGTCGATCGGCGTCGTCGCCGTCACATCGGCGGCCTTGCGCGCCTTGACCTCGCGCGGATCGTCGGGGCGCAAGCCGTAGCCGATATCGGTCGCCCCCTTGACGAAGGTCGTGTGCTTTTCGACGAAGTCCTTGTTCACCTGCCCGGTCGAGATGATGTGGTTGGCGATGTAGTTCAGGATCGCCAGGTCCGTCCCCGGCTTGAACACGATCGGGATGTCGGCGAGGTCGGAGCTGCGATGAGTAAAGGTCGAGAGCACCGCGACCTTGACATGGGGATGGCCGAGCCGGCGGTCGGTCAACCGCGTCCACAGGATCGGGTGCATCTCCGCCATGTTCGAGCCCCAGAGCACGAAGGCGTCGGCATGCTCGAAGTCGTCGTAGCAGCCCATCGGCTCGTCCATGCCGAAGGTGCGCATGAAGGCGTAGGCGGCCGAGGCCATGCAGTGGCGGGCATTGGGATCGAGGTTGTTGGAGCGGAAGCCGGCCCGCATCAGCTTGGTGGCAGCATAGCCCTCGAAGATCGTCCACTGCCCCGAGCCGAACATGCCGAGTGCGGTCGGCCCCTTCGCCTTCAGCGTCTCCTTGGCCTTGGCGGCCATGGTGTCGAAGGCCTCTTCCCAGGAGACCGGAGTGAACTCGCCGTCCTTGGCATAGACGCCGTTCTTCTTGCGCAGCAGCGGCTGGGTCAGCCGGTCGCCGCCATACATGATCTTGGAGAGGAAATAGCCCTTCACACAGTTGAGACCGCGGTTGACCTCGGCCTTCATGTCGCCATGGGTGGCGATCACCCGGCCTTCCTTGACGCCGACCATGACGCCGCAGCCCGTCCCGCAGAAGCGACACGGCGCCTTCGACCATTTGATCTGTAGTGTATCGACGCCGCCGGCGACCGGCTGGGCCTCGGCCGGAACGCTCATATTGGCGGCGAGCGCGGCGATGCTGGCCGCCTGCGCCTTCAGCATGTCGCGACGGGACAGTGTCATGATTGCACTCCGATCTCGTCGAGGGGTTCGATCTGCTCGAATACGAGGTTGGCCGAGAGCACGCCGTCGAACAGCGCGATGCCGGTCAGGCGGGCGCCGATCTCGCCGGTGCTCTCGCCTTCGAGAACGATGACGATCTTGCCGTTCTCGACACGGTGAACTTCGGAGCCCGGCAGCGCATTGATCTGGCGCACGACTGCATCGCAGCGTTCCGGAAAGGTCGAGACCACGGCGCTGGAGATATGCAGGAAGCGCGGGGCGCCGTCGGGCTTGCCGTCAGACATGGGCGGGCTCCGCAATCGGCGACATGACGGCGATGGAGTCGGCGGGGCAGGTCGCGATGCAGGCGCCGCAGCCGGTGCAGCGGTCGGCGGCAAGCGACGGAAGGGCCGGGCCGCCGAGCCGAGGCCGGAAGCGGATCGCGCCCGCAGGGCAGGCATCGCCGCAGCTCTGGCAGACCACGCCGCGCGCAGCGAAGCAGGCCTCGCCGATCAGGGCGACATGGGGGAAGGCCGGGATGGCGCGGTCGAAGACCGGCTCCGGGCAGGCCTCCGCGCATCTTCCGCAGAAGGTGCAGTCGTTGCGGCTGAAATCGATCTGCGGCCACTGCCCGGCGCCCAGCCGGACGATCGCCTGCGGGCAGGCCTCGGCACAGGCGCCGCAGCCGGTACAGGCGGCTGCCAGCGTCTCGTTACGCGACCAGGGCGGGCGGATGGCGTTCCGTGCCGGGGCCAGGCGCCCCGTCAGGAAGCCGCGTCTGCCGAGATTCTCAATATCCGCCGCCATGACGCGCTCCTCACGCCGGAGGACCGGGCGGTCCGAGGACCAGTTGCGACATCCAGACGAGGAAACCATAACCGCCGACGATGCCGACCGCGATGATCGGCCAGATCACGACTGCAAGGATGATGAATGCCAGGATTTCGTCGCGCTTGGTACGAGCGTCTACGACGGTTTCGGCCCTGGCGTTCTCAGACATCGCCACAACTCCCGGGGCGCAGGCCATATGCCTAGCCGACTGGATTCAATTGTTTGTATCTGTTCCAAGGTTACTATGTTGCCCGGCGCGTGCTCTGTCCAGTCTGCAAAGCGGCAATTTCCGTTTACGCCTCGACATCAACTCGGGGCCTTGTCCGGTCATTGGCCGGGCTTCTTGCAGAACGGCCTGATGTCGTTGCGTTAATTTCGCCTGCCGGGATCGCGCCGGGCCCCCGCCGTCAGTGCGAAAGCTGGCGACGGCGAGCCCTGTCGCCTTCGGACGCGGCGAGAGGCGCCGCGCCGCCTAGGGTCGCCGAAGCCTGGGCGACTGGTGCGCAACCGGATCGCCTCCCCGCAGGAATTCCTCTGCGAAGGCGAGGTGAGGCTCCTCCCTTCCCCACCTATCCCGGGCTTGCCCGGGATAGGCAACTCATAGTGCCCATGTCGGCTACAGCCGACTTGGGTGTGGGGGAGGGTATGGGGACGGGGGGCGAGCGACTGGGCGCAACGGTGCTTGTAGCAGCCGACAGGGCCGGTCTGGCAGTGAAGTGCTTCGACTTTCCGCCCCCCACCCCTTCCCCTCCCCACAAGGGGGAGGGGTTCCCGCGCGCTCCCTGGTTTGGCAGAGCGCCCCTCAGGGGCAGGCGTAGCCGCTGCGGCCCTCGGGCAGGCAGCGGGAGCCATTGGGCAGGTTCAGCGCGCCCGAGGCGTCGCGGCGCACATAGGCTCCATTGGGCAAGGTGAAGCCGCCCGCCTGGTCGACCTGGACGCGCGTGCCGTCGGGCAGGACATAGCCGCCGGCGCCGTCGCTGACGATACGCTTGGCTTGCGGGGATACCTGCCGCGTCTGCGAGACGCAGCCCGCGACCAGAACGACCAGACCCGCCGCAGCGGCGAAACGGATAGCGTTTCTCATCATCACCTCTCGAACAGTCGCGGTTTCCAACAAGGCTCGGGAGCGCTCGCCCCGCAGGCCGCCACAAGGCGACCCGAACCCTTCGCTCTGCGGCCGGCGGCCCTTCGCCGAGCTTTCCGAATCGCCGATGCCGGAGCGCCAATCTGACGCCGTCGCCGCCGATCCGCAAACGCTGGCGCCTCACGGACGGCGTCAACCCGGCCGCAAGCGCATCCGGCCAGAGGGCGCCAGCGCAAACCAGACGCTTGACAGGCCGCCCGGAAACGCGCGATTGCGCTATCGTTAGCATGTCGCAATTTATGAGCCCGAGGGTCGATTTGGCGCAGATTCCAGCAGAGCAGGTTCCAGCAGAGATCGTCGCGGCCTTCCTGCAAAGGACGGGGCTGGTCGAAAACCTCGCCCGGGCCCGCCTGACGCCGCTGACCGGCGGGGTCGCCGCCGATATCTGGAAGGTCGAGAGCGGGACCCGGACCTTCGTCGTCAAGAAGGCGCTCGGGCAGTTGCGCGTCGCCCAGACCTGGCTGGCGCCGGTCTCGCGCAACGCCAGCGAGGTCGATTGGCTGAGGGAGGCGGCCCGGATCGTTCCCGGCGTGGTGCCCGAGATCCTTGCCAGCGATCGCGAAGCGGGCATCTTCGCGATGAGCTATCTCGACCCGGCCGATCATCCCGTCTGGAAGCAGGAACTCCGCGCCGGCCGCGCCGATCCGGACTTCGCGGGCAGGCTCGGGCGCATCGTCGCGGCGATCCATGCGGACACGCACGGCTCCGCCGAGATCGCCCGGCGCTTCGCCAATGACGATACCTTCCATTCGATCCGCATCGAGCCCTATCTCGAGGCAACGGCGCGCGTCCACACCGACCTGGCCGGGCCGCTGCTCGCCCTCGCCGCCGAGACGCTTGGCGCCAAACGTGCCCTGGTCCATGGCGACGTCTCCCCGAAGAACATCCTGGTCGGCCCGCAAGGCCCGGTGATCCTCGACGCCGAATGCGCCTGGTATGGTGAGCCGGCTTTCGACCTGGCCTTCTGCCTCAACCATCTGCTGCTGAAATGCCTGTGGACGCCCGCGTCCAGCGCCGGCTTCCTGTCCTGTTTCGACGCGCTCGCCGAAAGCTATCTCGCCGGCGTCGACTGGGAACCACCGGACGAAATCGAGGCGCGGATCGCGCGGCTGCTGCCGGCGCTGTTCCTGGCGCGGGTCGATGGCAAGTCGCCGGCCGAATACATCACGGCAGAAGCCGACAGGGACCGGGTCCGGCGCGTCGCGCGCCCGCTGATCGCGACGCCGCCGACGCGCCTTGCCGCCATCCGCCAGAGCTGGGCCCAGGAGATTTCCCGATGATGGATACGACGATCGCCGCGGTCCGCGGCCGCCGGGTCTGGGATTCGCGGGGCCGGCCGACGGTCGAGACCGATGTCCTGCTGAAGAGCGGCTTGCGCGGGCGCGCCATCGCCCCGGCCGGCGCCTCGACCGGAACCGGCGAGGCGCTCGACCGCCGCGACGGCGGCGAGGCTTTCGGCGGCCTCGACGTCACCGGCGCCGTCGCTTCCGTCAACGGCGAGATCGCCGCGGCTTTGGCGGGGCGGGAGGTGCGCGACCAGGCGGGCATCGACGCCGCCTTGATCGCGCTCGACGGCTCTCCCAATCTCGGCCGGCTCGGCGGCAACGCTGTCGTCGCGACCTCGATGGCGGTGCTGCAGGCGGCTGCCGCCGCGAGCGGGCAACCGCTCTGGCGCCATCTGTCGAACGGCCGGCCGGTGCGCATCCCGCTGCCGGAGATCCAGATTTTTGGCGGCGGGGCCCATGCGGCGCGGCGCGTCGACGTCCAGGACTTCATGGTGATGTGCCCGGCCGCGGGTTCCTTCGCCCAGGCGCTGGACTGGACGGCGGAGGTCTACCGCGCCGCCGGCGCGCTGATGAAGCAGGCCGGCAAGCTCCAGGGCGTCGCCGACGAGGGCGGCTTCTGGCCGGCCTTCGCCTCGAATGAGGAGGCCCTCGACACCCTCGTTCTCGCCATCGAGAAGGCAGGGTTCAAGCCCGGCCGCGAGGTCGCGATCTCGCTCGACATCGCGGCGTCCGAATTCGGGCGAGGCGGCGTCTACAAGCTGGCGCTGGAGCAGCGCGAGCTCGATTCGGCCGGCATGATCGCGCTGCTCGGGCGCTGGCTCGAGACCTATCCGATCATCTCGATCGAGGATCCGCTGGCCGAGGACGATCCGGAAGGCTTCCGGGCCTTCACCGCGCTCCATGGCGGACGCTGCCAGATCATCGGCGACGACTTCCTCGTCACCAATGCGGCACGCGTCGAGGCAGCGGCGCGGGACAAGGCGCTGAACGCGGTGCTGATCAAGCCGAACCAGTGCGGCACCGTCACCGGCACGCTGGCGGCGCTCGACGCCGGCAAGGCGGCCGGATTCGGCACCATCGTCTCGGCCCGTTCCGGCGAGACCGAGGACGTCACTATCGCGCATCTCGCCGTCGGCTGGGATTCCGGCCAGCTCAAGGTCGGCTCCTTCACCCGCTCGGAGCGCATGGCGAAGTGGAACGAGGTGCTGCGCATCGAGGAGGAACTCGCCGGGGAGGCCCGCTTCACCGGCTGGTCGGCCCTGCCCTTTTCTGCGAACCGCGCGTGAGATCATGAAAGCGCTGCTGCATTTCTCCGCGGGGACGGGGCTTCGGGAAAAGCTGGCGGCGATCGCCGAGCCGCGCATCGTCGTCGTCGAGCCGCAGGATGAGGCGAGGTTCGCCCGCGAGATCGCCGATGCCGAGGTGCTGCTGCATGTGCTAGCGCCGGTGACATCGGCGATGATCGCGATGGCGCCGAAGCTGCGGCTGATCCAGAAGATCGGCGTCGGCGTCAACACCATCGACCGGGCTGCCGCGGCCCGGGCCGGCATCGCGGTCGCCAACATGCCAGGCACCAACACCGCGGCCGTCGCCGAGCACACGCTGGCACTGATGCTGGCGACGCTGCGCCGGATCGCCGCCCTCGATGGCGCGACCAAAGCAGGCCGGGGCTGGCAAGTCGGCGCCGACGAGGCGGTCGCGCTCGGCGAGATCGGCGGCAGTAGGGTCGGCTTCGTCGGCTATGGCGCCGTTCCGCAGCGGCTGACGCCCGCCTTGCAGGCGCTCGGCGCCGAGGTCGGCTTCTGGAACCGCAGCGAGCGGCCGGGTGCGTCAGCCATCGCCCTGCCGTTCGATGAACTGCTCGCGAGCAGCGATATCGTCTCGCTTCACGTCCCGCTGACCGGCGGGACGCGGCAGCTTCTCGACCGCGCCGCGATCGCACGGCTCAAACCCGGCGCGATCCTGATCAACACGGCGCGGGGCGAGCTCGTCGACCAGGCGGCCCTGGCCGAGGCGCTGCAAAGCGGCCGGATCGCCGGTGCCGGGCTCGACGTGTTCGAACGGGAGCCCGCCACCGAACTCGGTGCGCTCGCCGCCTGCCCGACCCTGGTGACGACGCCGCATATCGCCTGGCTGACGCCGCAGACGCTGGAGCGCAGCCTCGCCGTGGCGCGCGAGAACTGCCGGCGGCTGCAGGCCGGCGAAGCCCTGCTGCATGCCATCGCCCCTGAAGCGGCGGCCTGACCCGGATGGGTCCGCGCGGCACCGGCATGGTGACGGCCCGGCAGGTGGCGGAGAGCCTGGGCGTCGCCGTGTCGACGGTCGGCCGGGCGCTCGCCGACGATCCGCGCATCAGCCCCCGGACCAGGCTGCTGGTGCGCGAAGCGGCGGAGCGGCTGGGCTATGTCGAGAACCTGCCGGCGCGGATGATGCGCGGCGGATCGAGCCGGCTGATCGGGCTGATGCTGCCCGACATCCGCAACAGCTTCTACGCCACCCTCGCCGACGCCCTGTCGGCCTGTTGCGATGCTGCCGGCTACCAGCTCGTCTTCTCGATCGCCGACAGCCCCGAGGTCGAGGCCCGCCATGTCCGGCAATTGGCGAGCGCCAGGGTCGCCGGCATCGTCATCGTCCCGACCCCCGCTCCGAGGCCGGAGACCCGCGAGATCCTGACGCGCTTCCCGCATGTCCAGCTGCTGCGACGGGTCCCGGGGCTTTCGCCGGCCTGGTTCGGCATCGACGACATGGAGTGCCTGCGCGCCGGCACCGCCCATCTCATCGCCGGCGGCCATCGCCGCATCGCCTATATCGGCGGCGACACGGCCTATTCGACCGGCGCCGCCCGCCTTGCCGGCTTCCGCCGCGCCTTCAGCGATGCGGGGCTCGACCCGGCGCTCGCGATCGAGCGGCTCGGCCCGCCGGCAGATGCGCGCTTCGGCACGGAGGCCGCCGCCTCGTTATTCGAAGGGGGCTCGCCGCCGAGCGCGATCATCACCGGCGCGGTACAATTGACGGGCGCCGTCCTGCAGGCGCTCGCCGGTTGCCGGCGCCCGGGCGCGAGCGAGGTCGCCATTGTCGGCTTCGGCGACGAGCCGTCCTTCTCCTGGTGGCAAGGCGAGCTGACCGCCATCGCCATGCCGATCCAGGAACTGGCGCAGGCCTGCGGGAACTGGCTGATCGAGCGCTTGCAGACCGGCGCTTCCATCGACGCCCATGCCGGCACCGCCAGCGCCCGCCTCGTCAGCTATCCGCGCCGCGATTGAGGTCGGCCGGCAAGGGCTGGCTGCGGTCCTTGTTCCTCGCGCCGCCTTTGCATACAAATTCTGCCGAGGGCCATGCCGGAGCAGCCGAAAGCGGTTGCGGATCTGTCCCGGCGAGGAATGGCGACGATGAGCGACAGCGGCCTTGATCGCGCAGCCGAGACCGGCGGGGAGCCGCGCCGCAAGGGCCGGCTCCATGTCGCGACCGTCGAGACGCTGCGCCAGATGATCGTCAGCGGGACGCTTCCACCGGGGCAGAAGCTGCGGGAGCAGGAGCTTTGCGACCGGCTCGGCGTCTCGCGCACGCCGCTGCGCGAGGCCCTGCGGACCCTGGCGGCGCAAGGCCTGGTCACGCTTTCGCAGAACCGCGGCGCCGAGGTCGCGCCGCTGACGCTGGACGATATCGCCCAGCTGTTCGACGTGGTCGCGACGCTCGAGGCGCTGGCGGCACGGCTGGCATGCAGCACGATCTCGGATGAGGAGATCGCCGAGATCGGCCTGCGGCATTACCGCATGCGCCTGCACCATGCGCGCGGCGAGCTTCCCGAATATTTCGCCCTGAACCAGCAGATTCACCGGGCGCTGATCGAGGCGGCACGCAATCCCGTCCTGCTCGACATCTGGGAGATGATGTCGTCGCGGGTCGAGCGCGCGAAATACCTGCCGAACCTCCAGGGCGAACGCTGGCATGCGGCGATGAGCGAGCACGACGCCATGCTCGCCGCCCTGCTGGCGCGGGACGGCGAGGCCCTGTCGGGCCTGCTGCGGCAGCATTTCGCCAATGGGCTCGCGACCGTGCTCGCAGCGGCCTCGCAAGCCGCCCCAGCCGGCTGAACCGGCGGCTCGCCGCCTCAGGCGGCGGGAGACACTGCCGGCAGGAGCTTCACCACGGCGATCGCGTCGAGCTCGCTGTCGCCCTGGGCGACGAGCATACGGTAGAGCGTCGTGGCCTGGGCCACCATCGGCATGGCGAGGTGATGCTCGCGCCCGGCCTCCATCAGCATTTCGAGATCCTTGAGCACCTGGCGGGCATAGCCGCGCGGCGCGAAATCCTGAGCGATCATGCGCGGCAGCATCGCCTGCAGCACCGCCGAATTACCGAGCCCGGGCGCCAGCGCGGCGGGGATCCGGCTGGCATCGACGCCATAGGCCTCGGCGAGGCGCAGGCCCTCGGCGACGATGCAATAATTGGTCAGGCAGAGCGCCTGATTGACCAGCTTGGTCGCCTGGCCGGCGCCGACATCGCCCATATGGGTGAGCAGACCGAGGCTCTCGACCAGCGGCCGCACGGCTTCGATCGCCTCCGCCGTGCCGCCGGCCATGATGGCGAGGCTGCCGGCCTCCGCCGCCGGCGGGCCGCCCGAAACCGGCGCATCGATGAAGGCGATGCGCTTTGCCGCCAGCGCGGCGGCGAGCTTGCAGGTCACGGCGATCTCCGTCGTCGAGAAATCGATGATGATCGCGCCTGCCGGGGCGGCGGCGAGCACGCCATCGGCGCCGGAAACCACCGCCTCGACGGCCTTGCTGGTGGTGACGCAGAGGCAGATTGTGCGGCAAAGGCGGGCGACCTCGGCCGGCGAGGCCACGATCTCGACGCCCAGCGCCTGCGCCTCGCTGCGGCGGGCCGGATCGAGATCATAGCCGACGACTTTCCGGCCGGTCGCGACCAGCCGCTTGCAGAAGCCTGCGCCCATCAATCCCAGACCGATGAATCCGACCGTTTCGCTCATCCCCGACCTCTCCGATCCCCTAGGCGGCCTTCGCGCGCCGCCTCTTGCTGTTGCGCTGCGCCGCCGCTGGATCGCGGCCGGCTCGAGGCAGCGAGTCATTCTTGCATACAAAATTGGAAGCGGCGACGCCGCCGCGCCCCGGCGATGCCGCCCGGCCTTGCCGCTGGCGCATGGCGCGACGATTGCGCGGCTCGGCCATTACCCCGAAACTTCGACAGGGTTCCCGATCCGGGGCCAACGGGAGAGAGCGGCATGCTCGACTGGAGTGGCGCCAGAGGCGAAGCGGCGGCGATCGCCGAGAGCTGGACGCGCGAGGGCGGCCCCGGCGGCGCGGTGGTGCTGTTCGACGGCGACGGCATCCGTGAGGTCGCCAGCGGCGGCTTCGCGGCGATCGAGCACCGCCTGCCGTTCACGCCCGATACGCCGAACCGGCTCGCCTCGATCAGCAAGCATATCTGCGCCGCGCTGTTGCTGCGCGCCGGCGTGCCGCTGGAGGAGACGCTCGGGAGCCTGCTCGCCGAGGCGCCGCCGGCGCTGGCCGAGGTGCCGCTCGCCCGCGCGCTCGACATGACGGGAGCCTTGCCGGACACGATGGAGGCCTTCTGGCAGCAGGGCGTGCCCTTCACCGCGAGCCTGGGAGCGGCCGAGATCCTGGCGCTGGCGCGCCGCTTTCCGGCGCTGAACGGCCGGCCCGGCGAGGAGATGGCCTATTCCAATACCGGCTGGCGCCTGGCCCAGTCGGTGCTCGAGCAGCGCAGCGGGGCAAGCTATGCGCAACTGGTTGAGCGGCTGATGGCACCGCTCGGCCTGCCGATCCGCTTCGTCGGCGATGAAGGCGAGGCGGTCGACGGGCTGGCGACCGGTTATTGGCGCGATGGCGAGGCCTGGCGGCGCGGGCGCTACGGCTTCAACTTCTCGGCCTCGGGCGGCATGGCTGGCAGCGCCACGGCGCTGGCGCGCTGGGCCGCGGCCCTGCTTTCCGGCCGCGAACCGCTGGCCGGCCTGCTGGGCCAACTCGTGGCGCCGCGCACCTTCGCCGACGGCAGCGCCAGCGTCTACCGGCTCGGGCTGGTGGCGAGCAGGCTCGGCGAGGTCGCGCTCATCGGCCATGGCGGCTCGCTGCCGGGCTATCGCAACCATTTCCTGATGGCGCCCGAGTCCGGCGTCGGCGTGGTCGTGCTGAGCAATCGCGAGGAGGAAGCGCTCTGGCCGGCGCTGCGGGTGCTGGCGGCCTTGCTCGGACAGCCCCTGCCCGCGCCGGCCGACGATACGCCGAGCGGGCTGTTCGCGGCGGAGGAAGGGCCGTTCTGGGCCGAGTTCGGCGCCGGCGCGATCAGCTTCATGGGCGGCTATGAAAGGCTCGTCGGCGATGGCGAAGGCGGGATGCGCAGCCTGCCGGCCTATCTGGACATCAGGCTGAGGATGGCGGGCGACGACGCCGTCGAGGGCCTGATCGGCGGCGTGCGGCGCCGGCTGCTGCGCGTGCCGGCCGCGACGCCGCTCGATCCTCGCCTGCCCGGACGCTGGCGCGACCGGCATTACGCTGCCGAGATCCTGATCGGCCCGGACGGCAGCGCGCGCCTGCCCTGGGCCGCGACCGGCAGCGAGACCGCGCTGACGCCCCTGCCCGGCGGACGGGCGCTCGCCGACTTAGTCCATGGCCCCTGGCGGCACCGGCCTTGCTTCTGGCTGCAGCCGGACGGAAGCTTGCGCCTCGCCGGCCACCGCTCGCGCATCCTGCATCTCGACCGCATCGACGAAGGAGCCACACCATGATCGCCGCCCGTCTCGCCGCCCTGCTCGGCACGGCCGCCCTGCTCCTCGCCGCCCCGGCGCTGGCCCAGCCGGCGCCGAAGAACGTGCTGCGCGTCGCCCCGCATGCCGACCTGAAGACCCTCGATCCGGTCGCCGCCTCGATCGTGATCACCCGCATGCACGGGCTGATGATCTACGAGACGCTGTTCGCCTGGGATGCCAACCTCCAGCCGAAGCCGCAAATGGTCGAGAGCTTCTCGACCGCTCCCGACGGCCTCTCCTGGACCTTCACGCTGCGGCCCGGCCTCAAGTTCCATGACGGCCAGCCGGTGACGACGCGCGACGTCATCGCCTCGCTGAAGCGCTGGATGGCGCGCGACACGATCGGCGGCAAGCTCGGCGAGTATACGCAAGGCATGGAGGCGAAGGACGAGAAGACCTTCGTGCTGAAGCTGAAGCGGCCGATGGCGCTGGTGCCGTTCGCGCTCGGCTCGGCCGTCGGCCAGATCCCGGTGATCATGCGCGAGGCCGACGCCTCGACCGACCCGATGAAGCCGGTGACCGAGACGATCGGCTCGGGGCCGTTCAAGTTCAACCGGGCCGAATGGCGCAGCGGCGCCAAGGTCGTCTACGACAAGAACCCCGATTACGTGCCGCGCTCGGAAGCCGCGGACGGGCTCGCCGGCGGGCGCGTCGTCAAGGTCGACCGGGTCGAATGGGTGATCATGCCCGACGCGGCGACGGCGGCCGCCGCCCTGCAGACCGGCGAGATCGACATCTGGGAGCAGCCGAGCCAGGACCTGATCCCGGTCGTCGCCACGGCGAAGGACGTCAAGGTCGAGCGCTATTCCAACCTCGCCAACCAGGTGATGCTGCGGCCCAACAGCCTGCACCCGCCCTTCGACAACCCGAAGGCCCGGCTGGCGCTGGCCTATGCCACCGACCAGGCCGAGTTCCTCGCCGGCGGCTTCGGCGACGAGGAATGGTGGAAGCGCTGCGCCGCCTATTTCATCTGCGGCGGCCCGAACGGCACCGAAGCGGGCACGGAGGGCTACGCCAAGCCCGATCTGGCGAAGGCCAAGCAGCTCCTGGCGGAAGCCGGCTACAAGGGCGAGAAGCTGGTGCTGACGACCAGCAACGACATCGCCGCGATCGGCCGGATGGCCGAGGTCGCCGCCGCCCAGCTGAAGAAGGCCGGGGTCAATGTCGAGGTGCAGTTCTCCGACTGGGGCACCGTCACCACACGTCAGCAAAACAAGAGCCCGCCGGACCAGGGCGGCTGGAACCTGTTCGTGACCTATGCCTCGGGCGCGACCATGCAGTCGCCAATGACCAATATCGGCACCAACATGGCCTGCGAGAAGGCCTGGGCCGGCTGGCCCTGCGATGCCGAGGCCGAGAAGCTGCGCGGCGCCGTGGTCGATGCGCCCGACGACGCGGCCCGCAAGGCCGCGGTCGAGGCATTGCACCGGCGGCTCGCCGAGATGCAGCCCTATCGCGTGCTCGGCCAGTTCGACCAGCCCTATGCGCGGCGCAGCAATGTCTCGGGCGTGCTCGCGGCGCCTGTGATGCTGTTCTGGAACGTCGAGAAGAAGTGACGCCGCGCACCGCGTTAACCGGTTCGCGCGCCGCGTTAACCGGTTCATGACCGATGCCGGACGAGACTAAGCGAGCGATTCGCTTAGTCCATGAGAGCGTTATGGGTCAGGTCCTGCAGTTCCGTCCGTTGAAGCCGCCCGTCGCCGAAAGCGATGGCGACACGCTCGACCTGTTGTCGGCGATCGACTTCGCCCTGCGCGACCTCAAGGACATCGCGCCGCATATCCTGCACGAGCCCGCCCGCGAGCAGGCAAGGCAATGCCAGCAGATGCTGCAGGACGCCTTCGACGCGGCGCTGATGGCTGGCTGAAGGCCGGCCCGCGTTCCAAGGCGAGCGACGGATTCACCGATCAGGTTGCTTCAACCTGATCGGATGCGGCTCTAATCGCGGCGGATGTCGAGCACTTCGCCGTCGTCGCCGATGACGATGCGCAGATCCTCGCCATAATCGTCCGTGCCCGAGACGATCCAGACATTGCGGCCGCGGCGCACGCGCTCGACATCGACGAGGCCTCGCCGGCGGGCGATGCGCACCGCCTCGCGTTCGCCGATGCCGTAGTCGTAAACGTCGTCGCGCGGCGGAGGAAGCGGCCCGCGGGGCGGGTACCCCATGCCGCGCTCCGGTAGCGGCACAGGGGCTGGCGGCAGGGGCGGAGCGCCCTCGGGCGGCGGCGCACCGAAGCCTTGTGCGAGTGCGCCCGGAACGGTCGCGAGGCCGAGGCAGGCGGCAATGGCGAAGCGACGGGTGAGCATGGAGTTTCTCCAGCGGCAAGAGCCGATCAGGTAAGCCGCGATCGGGTCGGGATTGCGAAAGAATCGCGGCCGGAAAACGCCGCGGCTGGCGCCGCCGGAGTGCCTGTGCGAACCATCGCGACGAACAGATTCGCAGGAGAGCCGGATGCAGCCGCCCTGGGCGATCGGGTTGATGACCGGCACGGTCCTCGACGGCAATATCGACATTGCTGCGATCCGCACCGATGGCGAGACCATCGCCGAATTCGGCCCCTGGCGGCTCGCGCCCTATGCGGCGCCGGTGCGCGAGCTGCTGGCGCAGGCGGTCGAGGCAGCGCTGTCCTGGCGCTTCGAAGGGCCTGAGCCTGCGGTCTTCGCCGAGGCGACGCGTGCCCTGACGCTGGCGCAGGCGGACGCCGTCGCCGAATTCCTGACGGCCGAGAACATCGCCGCGGGCAAGGTCGCCGCGATCGGCTTCCATGGCCAGACCGTATTGCATCGCGCGCCCACCGCCGAACGGAGGGGCGACACCCGCCAGCTCGGCGATGGCGAGTTGATGGCGAAGCGGCTCGGCATCGACGTGGTCTACGATCTGCGCAGCGCCGATGTCCGCGCCGGCGGCCAGGGCGCGCCGCTGGCGGCGAGCTATCATGCCGCGCTGCTGCATGGCCTCGGCGCCGGCACCGAGACGGCGGTGCTCAATCTCGGCGGCGTCGGCAATCTCAGCGCCTTCACGGCAGGCGGTCAGGTGCTCGCCTTCGATACCGGGCCGGGCAATGCGCCGCTCAACGACTGGATCAAGCGCCACGGCAAGGGCGAGATGGACCGCGACGGCGCCTTCGCGGCTGCGGGCAAGGTCGACGAGGCGCGGCTCGCCCGCCTGCTCGCGCATCGCTATCTCTTCGCCCCCTATCCGAAATCGCTCGACCGCCACGACTTCACCGCGGCGATGGCGGATGGGCTTTCCTTCGAAGACGGCGCGGCGACGCTGACCGCCTTCACCGCCGGCGCGGTCGG
>NZ_JAKFED010000013.1:0-1567 GCF_036675845.1 Allobosea sp.
CACGGGCTCGGCTTCGACGAGGCGGCCCAGCAGCGCCCCTGCTCCGACTTCTCCGGCGGCTGGCGCATGCGCGTCGCGCTCGCCGCCGTGCTGTTCTCCGAGCCCGATTTGCTGCTGCTCGACGAGCCGACCAACTATCTCGACCTCGAAGGCACGCTCTGGCTCTACGATTATCTCGAGCGCTACCCACATACCGTGCTGGTGGTCAGCCATGATCGCGAACTGCTCGACACCTGCGTCGACCACATCCTGCATCTCGACCAGGGCAAGCTGACGATCTATCGCGGCGGCTACAGCGCCTTCGAGAAGCTGCGGGCCGAGAAGCAGGCGAATCTCGCCAAGCAGCGCGAGAAGCAGGATGCCGAGCGCAAGCACCTCCAGGCGTTCGTCGACCGTTTCAAGGCCAAGGCCTCGAAGGCCAGCCAGGCGCAGTCGCGCGTCAAGCGGCTGGAGAAGATGGAGGCCATCGCCACCATCGTCGATCGCGATGTCCAGCCCTTCAGCCTGCCCGGGCCGGAGCGACCGCTCGCCCCGCCGATGGTGGTGCTCGAAGGCGCCAGTGCCGGCTATGGCGACAAGACCGTGCTGTCGCGGCTCAACCTGACGCTTTCGCCGGACGACCGGATCGCCCTGCTGGGCTCGAACGGCAACGGCAAGTCGACCTTCTGCAAGCTGATCGGCGGCCGGCTCGAGCCGCTGACAGGCCAGATGCGGCGCTCGTCCAAGCTCCAGACAGCCTACTTCGCCCAGCACCAGCTGGACGAACTCCGAATGGAGGATACGCCGGTCGGTCACATCCGCGACCTGATGCCCGATGTGCCTGAAGCCAAGGTCCGCTCAAGGGCGGCGCAGATCGGCTTTCCGGCCTCGAAGGCCGATACCCCGGTGAAAAACCTCTCCGGCGGCGAGAAGGCGAGGCTGATGCTCGGCATCGCCGCTTTCGGCGGCCCGCATCTGCTGATCCTCGACGAGCCGACGAACCATCTCGACATCGACAGCCGCACCGCGCTGGTCAAGGCGATCAACGACTATCCCGGCGCCGTCATCCTCGTCAGCCATGACCGCTTCCTGATCGACGCCTGCGCCGACCGGCTCTGGATCGTCGGTGACGGTACCGTGAAGAATTTCGACGGCGACATGGAGGATTATCGCAACCTCGTGCTCGGCGGCGCCAAGGCGGCCCGGCGCGAAAAATCGGGCAAGCAGGAGGCGGCCTCCACCAGCGGCAAGACCGAAGAGCGCAAGGGCACCGCCCAGAAGCGTGCTGCACAGGGGCCGCTGCGCCAGAAGCTCAACCTCGCCGAGGCGCGGATCGCCAAGCTCACCGGGCTGATCGAGAAGGTCGACGGCGTCCTCGGCAACGGCGCGGCCTTCGCGCGCGATCCGGACAAGGCCCTGCATCTCTCGCGCCAGCGCGCCGAGCTTGCCGAGGCGCTGAGCGCCGCCGAGGAGGAATGGCTCGGGCTGAGCGAGGAGCTGGAGAGCGCCTGAACCGGCCGTATCCGTCATGGTCGGGCTTGCCCCGACCATCTCAGGAGGAGAAGACACCTGTCATGAGATGCCCGGG
>NZ_JAKFED010000107.1:0-8094 GCF_036675845.1 Allobosea sp.
GCTGAACTGCTGGGCCGGGATCGCGGTGGTGTTCATCCACGGGTCGAGCGTCGGCAGGTCGGGGTTCTCCGGGCGGTACTGGCGCGAGAAGCGCTCATGCAGCGAGCCCCAGTCCTTGACGCGCACCTCGCGCACCATTTGCGCCAGCGCTTCCTTGTCGGCATAGCGCTCGTGGAACTTCCGCAGATAATGTGCCGGCATGGCGATGTAGAGCGGCTGCGCCCCGGCCAGCGCCGGCAGGAAGACCGGGTTCGGACGCGACCAGGAATAGCGCACGGTCAGCGCATCGACGACCTCGAATTTCGGCTTCTCGTCGGCGATGACCATGGCCTGCGGCGGCCCGCCCGGCGACAATCGCTTGTTGTTGGCGACATCGTCCCACCAATAGCGGAAATCCTCGGCGGTGAAGGGATGGCCGTCCGACCAGCGATGGCCGGGCCGCAGCCGCAGGGTGAAGATGCGGCCCTCGTCGACCTCGACCGCCTCGAGCAGGTCGGGCATCAGGTCGAGATTGTCGTCATAGACGACGAGCCTCGTATAGCCGTAGACCGTCATCATGCGGATATCGCGCTGGTCGCCCATCAGCATGCGCATGGTGCCGCCGTGCCGGCCGGGCTCGCGGCCCATCGCGGCGACATCGACGACCCGCGGCTTCTCCGGCAGGCGCTTTTCGACCGGCGGCAATTGCCCGGATGCGACCCTGGCGGCGAGGAGGGGGCTGTCGATGAAGGGCGTGGCGCCGGCGGAGGCGGCGAACGGCGCCGCCAGTGCGGCCAGCGCCGCGAGCAGCAGGAGGCCTGCGCGCCGCGTCGCCATCAGACGAGCTCCCGGAGGTCGGCGCCCTGCCGGGCGAGCACGAGATGGCCGGAGCCGAGATCGAGATGGGCGAGCGGGTCGCCGGCGCCATCCGGCTTGAAGCAGTTCGGCCAGTAGCGCATGTCGGAGGCACCGCCGGGCGCCACCAGCTTGAAGTCGAGCTTGCGGTCGAGATCGGCGAAGGGCACCGATTTCAGCAGCGCCTTGGTGTACGGGTGCACCGGAGCGGTGAACAGGGTCCGGCGCGGCGCGAGCTCGACGATACGGCCATTGGCCATCACGGCGATGCGGTCGGCCATGTAGTTCACCACGGCGAGATTGTGCGAGATGAACAGGAAGGTCAGGCCGCGCTCGGCCTGCAGGTCCTTGAGCAAATTGAGGACCTGGGCCTGGACCGAGACGTCGAGCGCCGAGACCGGCTCGTCGCAGATGATCAGGTCCGGATCGAGCGCGAGCGCCCGGGCGATGCCGATGCGCTGACGCTGCCCGCCGGAGAAGGAGTGCGGATAGCGGTTGAGGAAGCGCGGATCGAGCCCGACATCCTCCATCAGCGCCGTGACCCGCGCCTTCTGTTCGGCGCCGTCGCCGCGTTCGTGGATGGCGAGTGGCTCGCGCAGGATGCTCAGCACCGTCATCCGCGGCGAGAGCGAGGAGACCGGATCCTGGAAGATCATCTGGATCCGGGTGCGGAAGGCGCGCAGTTCCTCGCCCTTCAGCCCGAGCACATCGATGCTTTGACGGCCGTCGTCGTAGCGGATCTCGCCGGAATCCGGCGTGACCGCCCGCATGATCAGCTTGCTGACGGTGGTCTTGCCGCAGCCGCTCTCGCCGACGAGGCCGAGGCATTCGCCGCGCCTGATGTCGAAGCTGACATCGTCGACCGCGACGGTTGTCGATTTCGTGCCCTTGCCGAAGAAGCGGCTCGTGCCGGTGGTGTAGGTCTTGCGCAGATGGCGCACTGCCAGAAGCGGCGCCTCCTGCGCGCCGGCGCGCTGCGGTGGCGGCGCTTTCGCGGCGGCGGGAGCGCGCGGGCGGGCCTCGCGCAGCGCCACCAGCCGCTCGCCCTCCTGCATCTCGAAATGCGGCGAGGCGTTGAGCAGCGCCTTGAGATAGGGGTGCTGGGGCCGGCGGAAGATGTCCTCGGCGCTGCCGCTCTCCATGATCTCGCCATGGTAGATCACCGCGACCTCGTCGGCCATGTTGGCGACGACGCCGAGATCATGGGTGATGAGCAGGATCGCCATGCCCATCTCGGCCTGGAGGTCGCGCATCAGGTCGAGCACCTGGGCCTGGATGGTGACGTCGAGCGCGGTCGTCGGCTCGTCGGCGATCAGAAGGGTCGGCTCGCAGATCAGCGCCATGGCGAGCATGGCGCGCTGGCGCAGCCCGCCCGAGAGCTCGAACGGGTAGAAGCCATAGGCGCGTGACGGCTCCTTGAAGCCGACGCGCTTCAGCATCGCCTCGATCAAGTCCCGGGCCTGCGCCTTCGGCATCGGCCGGTGCAGCAGGAGGGCCTCCTCGATCTGGTTGCCGATGGTGTGCACCGGCGAGAGCGAGGACATCGGCTCCTGGAAGATCATGCCGATCTGGCCGCCGCGCAAGGCACGGATCTCCTTGCCCTCGGCGGGCAGGGCGGCGATGTCGATCGGCGCTTCCGGCGCCCGCGGGTCATGGAAGAGGATCTCGCCGCCGGTGATGGAGCCGGCCCGCGGCAGCAGGCCCATGATCGCCTGCGAGATCACCGACTTGCCCGAACCGGATTCGCCGACGAGCGCCACCGTCCGGCCGGCCGGGACCCGGAACGAAACGCCCTTCACGACGTCGCGAGCGAGGCCGTGGACGGTGAAGCCGATGCGCAGGTCCCTGATCTGCAGAATATCCATGAGCGGCGAACGCCGTGTCCCCTGTTTTTGTTGCCGACCGGCGAGCCGGCCGCTCAGCGGCCGAAAGCCCTGCCCTGCCGATGCGATCCGTCCGTTCCCGCCGCCGGCATTCGCTTCGTCACTCCTCGGGGCATTGGCCATTCTCCATGACGTCCACGCAACGGAGCCCGCGCCGAAACAGTCGCAGTCGACCGTCCAGCCCTCGGGGCCGGTGTCCCGACAGGACGGAACTTGAAATACCGGTTCTTGTCGAGTCCCGGCCGCCATGGCCGATCGGCTGACGCTGCTCGCCACCGGCTTGCAGGACGCAAGACCGCCGCCGGCCTCCGCGGCCAGGAGCGGGCGGGGCGCATTGCGCGCGGGCGAGAACTGCCCACATATGACCCCTGAGCCGGTGCAGGATTGCGGCTCCTGCGGCCTGAGGACGGAATCGCCCCTTGGAGAGAAGTCTCTTCCGTTACGTCTGGCAGAAGAGCCGTGCCGAGCAGATCGTCGTTCTGCTGATCATTCTCGTCTCGATTCCGTTCAACTGGCTCTCTTTCGACGTGCCCAAGCGCATCGTCAACGATGCGATCCAGGGCGGCGCCTTCAGGGACGGCAGGACGAGCACGACGGTGTTCGACTGGAGCCTGCACCTGCCCGATTTCCTCGGCGGCGGCAGCTTTCGCCTGTCCGACGGCTTCGAGGTCAGCCAGCTCGGCCTGCTGCTGACGCTGAGCTTCTATTTCCTCGCGCTGGTGCTGATCAACGGCGGCTTCAAATATGCCGTCAATGTGCGCAAGGGCATCCTCGGCGAGCGCATGCTCAGGCGCATGCGCTACGACCTCTTCGCCCAGCTGATGCGCTTCCGTCCCGAGGACATTCGCGCCGTCAAGCCGGCCGAGGTGGCGAGCATGATCAAGGACGAGGTCGAGCCGATCGGCAGCTTCGTCGGTGATGCCTTCATCCAGCCTGCCTTCCTGCTCAGCCAGGCCCTGACCGCGCTCGCCTTCATCATGATGCAGAGCGTCTGGCTCGGCTCGATCGCGCTCGCGATCGTCCTGCTGCAGGCCGTGGTCATCCCGATCCTGCGCCGGGAGCAGCTCCGCCTCGGGCGCGAGCGCCAGCTCGCCTCGCGCCAGCTCGCCGGGCGGATCGGCGAGATCGTCGATGCCGGCCCGACCATCCAGGGTCATGGCGCGACGGCCTATGTGCAGTCCGACATCGCCGGCCGGCTCGGCGCGCTGTTCGACATCCGCTACGCGCTCTACAAGCGCAAATTCGCGGTCAAGTTCCTCAACAACCTGCTGGCGCAGGTGACCCCGTTCTTCTTCTACGCCGTCGGCGGCTTCTTCGCGCTGCAGGGCCGGCTCGATATCGGCCAGCTCGTCGCCGTGATCGCGGCCTATCGCGACCTGCCGCCGCCGATCAAGGAGCTGATCGACTGGGACCAGCAGCGCAACGACGTCAACATCAAATACGAACAGGTGATCGCCCAGTTCAGCCCGCGCGAGACGCTCGAGCTCGAGGAGAAGGATGGCGTGACGCGCCTGCCGGGCGAAGGCGAGATCCAGCTCGACAAGGTCGAGATGTTCGACAATCGCGGCCAGCCCTTGCTGCTGCCGCTGTCCTTCTCGGTGCGGCGGCCGGGCTGCGTGGCGCTGATCGGACCCGCGGGCGGTGGGCGCGACACGCTGGCACGGATCATCGGCCGGCAGGCTACGAGCTATGGCGGGCGCGTGCTGATCGACGGGCGGCCGCTGAGCAGCTTCAGCGTCGAGAGCGCCAGCCATGTCGTCGGCTATGCCGGTCCCGAGATCGAGCTCATCAACGGCAGGCTGCGCGACAATGTGCTGCTGTCGCTGAAGCGCCGCCGCCCGACGATCAAGCCGGAGCGGTCGGTCGATCAGGCCGAGCACCGCCGCTTCATCGAGGCGCTGCGTTCCGGCAACACGCCGCTGCCCTTCTCGGCCGACTGGAGCGATTACGAGGGCGCCGGGGTGGATGGCCCCGAGGCGCTGGAAGCGCATGTCCTGGCCGTGCTCGAAATGCTTGGCTGCTCCGACGCGATCTACGAGCTCGGCCTCGATGCCAAGGTCATCGCGCCGCTGCCGGATGGCGCTGCCCAGCGCATCGTCGAGGCGCGCCAGGTGGTGGCGGCCGAACTCGCCCGGTCGAAGCTCGGCGGGCTGATCGAGACCTTCGATCCCGAGCGCTATAACGCCAATGCGACGATCGCGGAAAACCTGGTCTTCGGCGCGGTGCGCAATGGCCGCCGGCCGGCCGAGCTGCTGCTCGACGACCCTTATGCGCGCTCGGTGCTGCAGGCGGAATCGCTCGAGGAGCCGCTCGCCGAGATCGGCGGGCGCATCGTCGGCACGCTGGTCGAGATCTTTGCCGGCATGCCGCATGGCCATGCGCTGTTCGCGCGCTACAATTTCGGCGGCGATCTCGACCTCGAGAAGCTGAACGAGCTCGCCGAGGCGCTGCACAAGCACGACATGCGCGGGCCGCTCGACCCGGAGACGCAGCGCGAGACGATGGCGCTCGCGCTCGGCTATATCGAGCCCAAGCATCGCCTGAACCTGCTCGATGCCGCCCTGCAGCGCCGCATCCTGCGCGCCCGCCAGACCTTCAAGACCTATCTGCCCGGCGAAAGCGCCGAGGAAGTCGAGTTCTACGATCCCACGGATGTCATCCACGGCGCCAGCGTGCGCGACAACCTGTTCTTCGGCCGTCTCGGCTTCGGCATCGCCGATCCCGGGGAGAAGGTGGCCGAGATCGTGCGCACGGCCCTGTCCCGCGCCGGGCTGGATGGCGCAGCCTATCGTCTCGGGCTCGACACCGATGTCGGGCCGCGCGGCCGCCATCTGCCGCTGCGGTTGCGGCTGATGGTGCCGCTGGCACAGGCGCTGATCAAGCGGCCAGACATCCTGGTGCTCGATCTCGACGGATTCCTCGCCGTCGGCAGCGACCCGGCCGGGCTGGTGGCGCGGCTCATGGCGCATTGCCGGGACCAGACGCTGTTCCTGCTCTTGACCGACGATACCCTGGCGGCCGATATCCCCGAGAAGGTGGTCTTCCGCGGGCCGGCCGGCCGGCTTCCGGGCGAGGATGAGGCCGAAGCCGAAGCCGAGGAGGAGGACACGGCGCCGCCGCCGGGAGCCGGCGCCGAGCGGATCGAGGCGAGGACATGACGCTCGAGAGCGATATCGACCGCCTGAAATCGATCCCGCTGTTCCGGAGCCTGCCGGCATCGCGGCTCAAGCTGCTCGCGCTGATGGGGGAACGCCGCCATTTCCCGGCCGGCTCGGTGATCTCCGAGGACGGCCAGAAGCCGCAGGAGGTCTATTGCGTGCTGGAAGGCGAGATCGAGCTCTCGCATGCCCATGCCGACAGCCAGCAGCGCTCGTTCCGGCTGGCGACCGGCAGCATCATCGGCGACGTGCCGCTGCTCTGCAACGAAACCACGGTCGGCAGGATCAGCGCCAAGACCGACGTCTCGATGTTGCGGCTGCCGCGCGAACTCTTCTTCGAACTGCTCGACAGCATCCCCGAATTCTCCGTGGGGCTGTCGCGCGATCTCGCCTCGCGGCTGTACCGGCTCGCCGGTACCGTCCTGCGCGACGAGAAGGCGCAGTGACCGTGCGAGGGCACCGATGAGCTCGATCCCAACCTCGGGCCCATCCACGCCAGGCGGCCGGGCCGCCGCCTCGAACTTCGAGCAGGTCTCCTCCTGGAGCCGCGATGTCCGCTTCGCCTCGGGCTGCGTCCTGATGGTCTTCGCGACCACGCATTTCCTCAACCACGCGGTGGGGATCTTCGGGGTTTCGGCGATGGAGGCCGTGCAGCTCTGGCGCCATGGCTTCTGGGGAAGCAAGATCGGAACGGTCCTGCTCTATGGCGCCCTGATCATCCATCCGGTCTTCGCCCTGTGGCGGGTGGCGCAACGGCGGACCTTCCGCATGCCGCTGCGCGAGGTGCTGCAGATCGCGCTCGGGGTCGCGATCCCGCTGTTCCTGATCGACCATATCGTCGCGACCCGGATCCAGGACGCCCTGTTCGGGCAGGACGAGAGCTATCACGCCGTGCTGCGCCGGCTGTGGCCGGGCCTGGCGCTGTCGCAGAGCCTGATGCTGCTGCTGGTCTGGACGCATGGCGTGATCGGGCTGCATTTCACCTTCCGGACCCGAGACTCCTATGCGCACTGGCGCGACCCGTTCCTGCTCGCCGCCATCCTCGTGCCGCTGCTGGCGCTGATCGGCTTCGTCGTCGCGGGGCGCGAGGCGAAGATCATGGCGCTGCCGCCGGAGCTCTACACCACGCAGCAGGTCGATTCGTTCAATATGCACGTCACCTGGGCGAAACGGACCTTCTTCGGCCTGGTCGGCGGCTTCGTGCTCTTCATCGCCATCCGCGAGGTCAGGGCGCGGGCGCTCGGTGCGATCACGGTGCGCTTCGTCGGCCATGGCGTGCGCAAGGTCGTGCCCGGCTTCACCCTGCTCGAGATGTTCCGCCGCTTCGGCATCCCGCATGCGGCGCTCTGCGGCGGCCGGGCCCGTTGCGCGACCTGCCGCGTGCTGGTGCTGGACGGGGCGGACGACCTGCCGCCGCCGGGGCCGAACGAGGCAAGGCTGTTGCGCCGGATCTCGGCCGGAGATCGCGTCCGCCTCGCCTGCCAGATCCGGCCGAAACACGATCTGCAGGTCCAGATCCTGCTCGCCGCCAAGCAGCGCGGCGCCGGCCCGGCCGGGACGCTCGACCCGGATTCCGGCATCGCGAGGAAGGGGCTCACCGTGATGGTCGCGGATCTGCGCGCCTTCACCGCCCTGTCGCAGCGCCAGCTTCCGCATGAGCTGCTCAGCCTGCTCAACCGCTTCTACGACGAGATGTCGCAGGCGATCGCCGCCCATGGCGGCCGCATCGAGGCGATCTATGGCGACGGGCTGATGGCGGTCTTCGGCCTCGAGAGCACGCCCTCGCGGGCCGGCATGGCGGCGATCATCGCCGCCGGCGACATGGTGCGGGCCGTCGAGGCGCTCAACCGCGAATATGCCACTGCGCTGCCGCTGCCCCTGCGCATCGGCATCGGCATTCATGGCGGCCAGACGATCATCGGGGCCGTCGAGAACGAGAGCATGGGGCGGCGCGAGATCACGGTCGGCGAGACGGTGATGATCGCCAGCCAGCTCGAAGCGGCGACGCGCCGGCTTTTGTCCGACATCATCGTCTCGGCCGAGACGGTGGCGGCGACCGGGCGCAAATTCGCCGGCACGATCCCCTACAAGATCGCGATCAAGGGCCGCGACAAGCCGATGCAGGTTTACGGCTTCGGCGGCACGCCCGAAGTCGTCGTTGAGCCGGCGCTCGCCGAAACCTCGCCGGCGCGCAAGCCCGAGGCCGGCAAGCCCGAGGC
>NZ_JAKFED010000099.1:0-1552 GCF_036675845.1 Allobosea sp.
GGATCTTCTGCTGCAAGGCACTGGTCAGCAGATGCGACTGCCGCGCGCCGTTGACCGGAAACGAGTTGTACTTGAACGGATTGAACTCGGGCAGGACGCTCAGCCAGGCCGCCTTGGCGAAGGCCGGCAACAGTGCGGGCAGCCCGGCAAGGCCGGCAAAGCGCGCGAAGGCCGTGATGCCGATCATCGGCGAGACCAGGACGAGCCGGTCCGGCCGCGCCAGCTCGGTGTTCTCGATCGCGTCGAGCGCATACATCAGCGCGAGCGCGCCGCCATTCGAGAAGCCGACCAGATGCAGCGGCAGGTCGGGCGCGACCCGCCGCCTTGCCTCGCGCACGGCGAGACGCGTCGCCGCCAGCCAGTCCTCCCATTCGACCTCGGTCAGCCCGGCCGGGACCGTGCCGTGGCCGGGCAGCCGGATCGCGATGGCGAGAAAGCCGCGATCGCGATATTGCCGGGCGACATGGCGCAGGCTGTAGGGCGAATCCGTCAGCCCGTGCAGGAACACCGCGACGCCGACCGGCTTGCCTTCCGGCTCCATGACGTAGGAGCGGTTCCAGTCCTGCTTGAAATGACCGGGATAGATGGCGCTGCCGTCGAAATAGCGATTGACCGGAATGCGCTCGTCCGGCTCCAGCTTCTGCGTGACCTCGGCCCGGACGCTGGCGAACGCCGCCGCCTCGGCTGCCAGGTAGTCGCTCCAGCTGCCGCTCTCGAGCTCCGCAAGCGAGAGCTCATGCGGCACGAACTTGTGCCAGGGCTCGAGCGGCGCGCCGCGCCGGGTGTCGTAGATGCGCAGCCCGAGCAGGGACAAGGCCACGATCACGAGGACCGCAGCGCCTCGCTTCAGCGTCTTGGCGATGAAACCGCGCATCCTGCCGACCTTCGGAAACCTGCCGCCATCGACGAAACCGCGCCTCGCCCTCAGGCGCCGGTCTTCCGGGCAGCCAGCGCGATCGCAATATAGGCCCAGCCGGCGAAGAGCAGCGAGATGCCGACCAGCGTGCCCGGCGCGTAGACCCCGTCATAGGGAAGCCGCATCGCCAAAGCGGCGCCCGCCACGGTCGTGACGATGCCGGACAGGAACATCCAGCCCACGCCGCGCTGCGACCTCATCTTCAAGGCGAGCCCGAGCTGGGCGAGGCCCTCCGCCATCAGGACGAGCGCGATCACGATGGTGATGGCGATCGCCCCCTTCATCGGGTTGAAATAGACCAGCAGGCCGCCGAGCAGCTCGATCGTCCCGACCAGCAATTGCCAGAGGAAGCCGCCCCTTTCCTTCATCAGGAAGGACTGGACGATCTTCACGATGCCGCCGACAGCCAGGACCAGCCCGAGGAACAGCGTCACGGCCATGGTCGCGATTGCGGGGCTCGCGATCGCGACGGCGCCGCAGATGATCAGGGCGATCCCCAGCGCGATCATCTTCCCCGACATCGCCCGGACGAGGCCGTGAGCGGGCGGGCTTTCAGCCGATTGGGACGAGGTCTTGGCCATGGGCCGGCATCCTTCGGAACCGCGTCGAAGACGCATGGGATGGCTGTCGCGCCTG
>NZ_JAKFED010000060.1:0-8054 GCF_036675845.1 Allobosea sp.
GTCGTCGTCTCGACCTATCAGTCGGTCTCCGGCGCCGGCAAGGAGGGCATGGACGAGCTCTTCAACCAGACCCGCGCCGTGTTCTCGGCCGGCGAGGTCGCCGCCAAGAAGTTCTCCAAGCGCATCTCCTTCAACGTCATCCCCCACATCGACGTCTTCATGGAGGACGGCTTCACCAAGGAAGAGTGGAAGATGATGGCGGAAACCAAGAAGATCCTCGACCCGAAGATCAAGCTGACCGCCACCTGCGTGCGCGTGCCGGTCTTCATCGGCCATTCCGAGAGCGTCAACATCGAGTGCGAGAAGCCGGTCACGGCCGACGAGGCGCGCGAGATCCTGCGCGCGGCGCCGGGCATCCTCGTCATCGACAAGCACGAGCCCGGTGGCTACATCACCCCGCATGAGGCGGCCGGCGAGGATGCGACCTATATCTCGCGCATCCGCGAGGACAATACGGTCGAGAACGGCCTCGCCTTCTGGTGCGTCTCCGACAATCTGCGCAAGGGCGCGGCGCTCAACGCCGTGCAGATCGCCGAGGTGCTGATCAACCGCAAGCTGATCCAGCCGCGCAAGCAGGCGGCCTGACTTCGGCCCGCTGGATGGCGCCTGATCAGGCGGCCATCCAGCGGCAGCGGGGCGGCCCCGAATTCCGCGCCGCAACAGGATCAAGGTCGGGAGCCGGAAGACCGGCTTCCGCCAGCGCCCTCCGGGGACATGGGCGCCGTTCCGTCTTAGCGCGACGGTCTTGCCGGCGAATCGGCTAGGGTCGAGGACCTTCCTCGATGCATCGTCGGCGTGCCACACCCAGTCCCCTCTGAATCGCCGCCACCGGCCGAGCCCACGCCCCGGCCGGAGCCGCCGCCGCGCCGCGAGAACGCGCTGCGCGGCATCGGCCTCGTGCTGATCGGCGGCATCTTCCTGTCCAGCGCCGACGCCGTCTCGAAAGTCCTTGCCGCCAGCGTTCCGGCGCTGCAGATCACCTGGCTGCGCTATGCCGCCTTCTCGCTGATCATGCTCGCCGTCGCCCTGCCGGGCGGCGTGGCCGTGCTGAAGCCCAGGCGCCCGGCCCTGCAATTGCTGCGCGGCATCGCCGTCACCGTCTCCTCGATCCTCTTCGTTTCCGCGCTGAAATACCTGCCCATCGCCGACGCCACCGCGACGAGCTTCATCTCTCCGCTCTTCGTCACCGCGCTCTCGATTCCGCTGCTCGGCGAGAAGATCGGCTGGCGGCGCTGGACGGCGACGATGATCGGGCTGATCGGGGTGCTGATCGTGGTCCGGCCCGGCGGCGCCGGCTTCCAGCCCGCGGCCCTGCTGCCGGCGCTTTCGGCCGCCGCCTGGGCCTTCGCGCTGATCTTCACCCGGATGATGAGCGCGACCGAGAACCCGGTCACCACCCTGGCCTGGTCGGCGGTCACCGGCTTCCTGCTGCTCAGCCTGCTGCAGCCGTTCAGCTGGCAGCCGCTGACCGCCGAGGCGATCTGGCTCGGCATCTTCATCGGCGTCGCCTCGACGATCGGGCACTGGTTCGTCATCCTCGCCTTTCGCCATGCCGACGCCTCGCTGCTGGCGCCCTTCGCCTATATGCAGTTGCTCTGGGCCTCGCTGTTCGGCTTCTTCCTGTTCGCGGTGCTGCCGGACCGCTTCACCTGGCTCGGCGCGGTCTTCATCACCGGCTCCGGCCTCTACACCGCCCATCGCGAGCGCATCCGCGCCCGCAACGCAGTCGCGCGGCGCTAGGCAGTTCCGATCAAGCTTGCATCCAACGGCGGCTCCGGGCGCTACTGCAAGGATCAGCAGCCGCGTCCGGGAGCAGCCGCCCGCCATGCCAGCCATCACGAGGCCGAACCGCCGCGCCCTGCTGGCCGCAGGCGGCGCCGGCGTGCTCTCGGCCTGCTCGCCGCTTCGCCTGCTCAACGCGCTGACCCCGGCCGATGCCGGCGGGCGCCTCGCAGCGAGCGGCATCGCCTATGGACCGGAAGCGCGCCACAGGCTCGACATCTACGTTCCGGAAGCGGCGACCAGGCGGGCACCGGTCATGGTTTTTCTCTATGGCGGCGGCTGGAACAGTGGCGAACGCGCCGACTATACCTTCGTCGGCAGCGCCTTTGCCGCCCAGGGCTTCGTCACCGTCGTGCCGGATTACCGGCTGGTGCCGGAGGTGCGCTTTCCCGCCTTTGTCGAGGACGGCGCGCTCGCCTTGCGCTGGGTCCGCGACCACATCGCCAGTCATGGCGGCGATGCCTCCGGCATTACGCTGAGCGGCCATTCGGCCGGCGCCTATATCGCGATGATGCTGGCGCTCGATTCGCGCTACCTCGCCCGCGCCGGCCTGCGCCCCGGCTTCGTCGACAGCGTCGCCGGGCTGGCCGGACCCTACGACTTCCTGCCCCTCGACGATCCGCGCAGCATCGCCGCCTTCGGCCAGTACCCGCGCCCGATGGAGACCCAGCCGGTCAACTACGCCAGAGGCCGCGCGCCGCGCATCCTGCTCGCCACCGGCGAGGAAGACGGCACGGTAGAGCCACGCAACAGCCAGGTGCTCGCCCGCAAGCTCGCGGCGGCCGGCGCGCAGGTCGAATTCAGGAGCTATCCCGAGCTCGGCCATGCCGGCATCCTGCTCGCGCTCGGCCGCGGCTTTCGTGACCGGGCGCCGGTGCTCGCCGATATCGTACGCTTCGCGAAAGGCTAGAGACCGAGGTGGCGCGAAAAGCGCGCTAGCCCGGCTTCCTCACGCCGTACTGCGCCAGAAACATGGTCACGGCCGCCCCAACCACCCGGGTGATCTCGGCCTCGCTCGGCGGCGTCCGCAGGGCATTGAACAGGCGCGGACGCATCAGCGTCGACTGGCAGAGATCGACGAACTGCGCCGCGGCCAGCGCCGGGTCCTCGATCGCGAGCTCGCCGAGCTCGGCTCGCCGGATCAGGAAGTCGGCAAGCCGCTGCGCGCCCTGCATCGGGCCGCGCTCGTAGAACTCCCGGCCGAGCTCCGGCATGCGTTCGGCGACGCCGAGCACGATCCGCTGCGCGCTCAGCGCGAAGCCCCCGGTGATCAGCTTGACCAGCCTTTCGCCGAAATTGCCGAGCGCGTGAGCCAGATCGGGATCGTCCGCCAGGGCTTCGTACATGCCCTGCTTCTGCTTTTCGCGCTCGCGCTCGATCAGGGCGATGAAGAGGCGCTCCTTGTCCTCGAAATAGACATAGAGCGTGCCCTTCGAGACATTCGCCGCCGCGGCGATGTCGCTCATGCTGGCCGCGTCGAAGCCGCGAGCCGTGAAAACCGCATGCGCGCCTTCCAGAATCTGATGGCGCTTGTCGGGATCGCCGCCGGCCACCCGCCGGTTGCGGGGGTACGTCTTGGCTTGCGGCTCCGGGATCGCGGTCATTTCATTCCATCCGTGGTGCATCTCGCACCTGCAAAATAATCGAACCGCTTGGTTCGATTTGCACTTGATATGCTTCCTTTTCGGCGTTATCTCAAGCCATATCGAACCGCTGGGTTCGAATTGAGATCGTCAGGACAGCAGCATGACGGCCGAAACCCTCATTGAAAAGCATTCCGAGGCCCGCCGCGACCGATTGAAGCTGGTCGATGCGCGGCTCGAGACGGCGCAGCCGCCAGCCGAAGCCCGCAAGCCGGAAGAAGCCGCGCCGGGCAGTGGGCAGAGCGCGACCAGGCCGCCCGCACGCCGCCCCTCCGTCAAGCGCATCGCGCTGATCCTCGTCGCCGGCACCGCACTGGTGGCCGGCGGCTGGTTCGGCCTCGACTGGTGGCGCAATGGCCGCTTCATCGTCTCGACCGACGACGCCTATGTCGGCGCCGAGATGGCGACGATCTCGGCCAAGCTCGCGGCCCATGTCGCGACCGTCTCGGTCACGCAGAACCAGGAGGTCAAGGCCGGCCAGCCGCTGGTCGGCCTCGACGACGGCGACCAGCGCATCGCGCTCGAAAGCGCCCGGGCCAGGAGCGCCACCGCGGCCGCGACCCTGGCCCGCATCGACGCCCAGACCGACGCGGCCCGCGCCGGCCTGCTGCAGGCCCAGGCGCAGGCGACCTCGGCCGAGGCGGCCGTGACCCGCAGCCTCGCGGATTTCGACCGCGCCAACAGCCTGGCCGCCAAATCCTATGGCTCGCAGGCCGCGCTCGACGCGGCGACCGCCGCGCGCGACCAGGCAGCGGCCGGGCTCGCCAGTGCGCGGGCGGGCGTCGCCCAGGCGAAGGCCAATATCGAAGTGCTGCAGGCGCAGCGCCTCGAAGCCGCCCGCCAGGCCGATGAGCTCAAGGTCGCCGAGGAGAAGGCGGCGCGAGACCTCACCTTCACGAGGATCGCCGCGCCGATCGACGGCCTTGTCGCCAACACCAATGTCCAGCTCGGCGACCTCGTCAGCGCCGGCAAGCGGCTGATGTCGATCGTCCCGCTCGACAAGATCTATGTCGACGCCAACTTCAAGGAGACGCAGGTCGGCCCGCTGAAGATCGGCGACAAGGCGACGGTCACCGTCGACGCTTTGCCCGGCCAGGTCTTCGAGGGCACGGTCAGCGGCATCGCCGGCGGCACCGGCTCGGTGTTTTCGCTGCTGCCGGCCGACAACGCCACCGGCAACTTCACCAAGATCGTCCAGCGCGTGCCGGTACGCATCGCGCTGGCTCCCGAGGCGGCCGCCCGCCATGCGCTGCGCCCGGGCATGTCGGTCGTGGTCTGGATCGACCCGCGACCGCAGGCCCGCTGAGCCGACCCGTACGCGAGCCCTCATCCTGAGGAGCCGTCCTGCAAGGGACGGCGTCTCGAAGGATGGTCCAGCGCCCCCTGGAGCCACCCTTCGAGACGCGGCCTGACGGCCGCTCCTCAGGATGAGGGCTCGCCACCGCAACGCCTATCGCGATCGCCCCGAAGGAGGCCATGATGGCCACCGCGACCCTTGCCAGCCCGGCCGGCGCCCCGCCGGCTTCCGACGCCATCCCGGCAAGGCGCATCTTCGCCTTCCTCGCCATGGTCTTCGGCATGTTCATGGCGATCCTGGACATCCAGATCGTCTCGGCTTCGCTCGCCGAGATCCAGGCCGGGCTTTCGGCCTCGGCCGACGAGATCGCCTGGGTCCAGACCGCCTATCTGATCGCCGAAGTGATCATGATCCCGCTGTCGGGCTATCTCAGCCGGGCGCTCTCGACCCGCGTCTTCTTCTCGATCGCCGCCGCCGGCTTCACCGTCGCCAGCGTGCTCTGCGCGATGTCGTCCTCGATCAGCGAGATGATCCTGTGGCGCGCCGTGCAGGGCTTCATCGGCGGCGGCATGATCCCCGGCGTGTTCGCCGCCGCCTTCACCATCTTCCCGGCCTCCAAGCGGCCGGTCGTCTCGCCGCTGATCGGCCTGATCGCGACGCTGGCCCCGACCATCGGCCCGACCATCGGCGGCTATCTCAGCCATGCCTTCTCCTGGCACTGGCTCTTCCTGATCAATGTCGTGCCCGGCATCTGCGTCTCGATCGCCGCCTGGACCCTGATCGACTTCGACAAGCCGGACCACAGCCTGCTCAAGCGCTTCGACTGGCTCGGCCTCGCCGGCATGGCCGCCTTCCTCGGCAGCCTGGAATATGTGCTGGAGGAAGGCACGCGGCTCGACTGGTTCCAGAGCCATGAGATCGTCTTCTTCACCGGGCTGATGCTCGTCGGCTGCGTGCTGTTCTTCTGGCGGGCGCTGACCCGCGACGACCCGCTGGTCGACCTCTATGCCTTCCGGGACCGCAACTTCGCCTTCGGCTCGCTGTTCTCCTTCACCATGGGCATCGGCCTTTACGGGCTGACCTATCTCTACCCCGTCTATCTCGGGCGCATCCGCGGCTATGACGCGCTGATGATCGGCGAGACCATGTTCGTCACCGGGCTGGCGATGTTCCTGACCGCGCCGATCGCCGGCCGGCTGTCGCAGAAACTCGACCCGCGCATCATGATGACGATCGGCTTCGGCGGCTTCGCGCTCGGCACCTGGCTCGCCTCCTTCGTCACCGCCGACTGGGATTTCCACGAATTGCTGATCCCGCAGATCCTGCGCGGCTGCTCGCTGATGCTGTGCATGGTGCCGATCAACAATCTCGCGCTCGGCACGCTGCCGCCGCAGCAGCTCAAGAACGCGTCCGGCCTCTACAACCTGACCCGCAATCTCGGCGGCGCGGTCGGTCTCGCCTTGATCAACACCTTCCTCAACAGCCGCACCGATCTGCACATCGTCCGCCTGCACGAGGCCGTCGCCGCCGGCCGGCAACTGGCGGAGGAGAAGCTCGCGGAGCTGACCCAGCGCTTCGTCGATTATGGCGACGCCGCCCAGTCGATGGCGCTCGCGCTCCTGAACCAGCGCGCCCACAAGCAGGCGCTGGTCATGGCTTTCGGGGATACCTTCCTGGCCCTGACTTTCATTTTCGCCGGCCTCATCGCGCTTGCTTTCTTCATGCGCAAGCCCGGCCAGGCCGTGCCCGCCGACGCCGGCCATTGACGCCGCCGCGACCTGGCCAGCGCCATGGACAACCCCCTGATGCGTCTTGCCGCAGGGGGGCGGCAATTGACAGGCGCCTCGGGAAAAGGCAAAAATGACAATAATATCAGTAGTTTAGATAAATTCTAAACTGCATGAAACAGAGCTTGCGAGTTTTGGAAGGCGTTTCATGAGCATTCTGTCCCTGAAGGACGGCGTCCCGGCGCGCAATCAGGCGGACCAGATTCCGTGGCCGCAGAAGGCCCCGGCCGCCTGCCCGATCAGCGCCGTGAAGTCGCGCCTGCGCAGCGTCGGCCTGCGGCCGACCCGCCAGCGCATGGCACTGGGCTGGCTGCTCTTCGCCAAGGGCGACCGCCATGTCAGCGCCGAGATGCTCTATGAGGAAGCGCTCAGGGCGCGCGAGCCGCTGTCGCTGGCGACCGTCTACAACACGCTGCGGCAGTTCTCCGAGGCCGGCCTGCTGCGCCAGGTCTCGGTCTCCGGTCCGAAGACCTTCTTCGACACCAACGTCTCCGAGCACCATCACTTCTACAATGAGGACGACGAGACCGTCGTCGACATCCCGGGCTCCGAGATCCAGGTCTCCGGCCTGCCGGTGGCGCCGGAGGGCATGGTGGTCTCCTCGGTCGAGGTCATCGTGCGGCTGCGCCGCGCCGACGGCCAGGAGACGGTCGCCAAGCTCGCGGGGAGCGGCCGGGCGTGATCGTCTGTTCCTGCAACGTCCTTTCCTGCCGGCAGATCAAGGGTACCATCGCCTCGGACGGCTCCGGTCCGAAGACGGCGGGCGAAGCCTATGACTGCCTCGGCTGCAGCCCCGATTGCGGCCGCTGCGCCCGCGAGGTGCGCACCCTGCTCGCCGAGGCCCGCGCCGCCTGCGCCAGCCAGTGCCATAGCTGCGCCAGCCGCGAGGTCGAATGCTCCGTGCATGTCTCGGTCGGCCTGATGATGGCCGGCATCGAGGAGAACGACGACCGCTTCGCCGCCTGAGATTTCTCGCCGACCGCGATGAATCCGCCTTCCCTTTCCGGCAGCACCATCTTACATTAGGATCATTCTAATGTGGATTGCTTGCGGGGAGAGCGGCGATGAAGGGTGACAAGAAGGTCATCGAATACCTCAACAAGGGCCTGCGCTCCGAGCTCACGGCCATCAACCAGTACTGGCTGCACTACCGGATCCTCGACAATTGGGGTCTGAAGGACATGGCCAAGACCTGGAAGAAGGAATCGATCGAGGAGATGGTCCATGCCGACCGCTTCACCGACCGCATCCTCTTCCTCGAGGGCTTCCCGAACATGCAGACGCTCGACCCGCTGCGCATCGGCGAGAACGTCAAGGAAGTCATTGAGTGCGATCTCAAGGCCGAGATCGAGGCCCGCTCCCTCTATCAGGAAGCCGCGAAATACTGCCGCGAGGTCGGCGACTACCCGTCCGAGGAGCTGTTCAAGGACCTGATGAAGGACGAGGAAGGCCATATCGACTTCCTCGAGACCCAGCTCGACCTGATCGGCCGCATCGGCCTCGAACTCTACACCCAGAAGCATGTCGGCGGCCTCGAGGGCGACG
>NZ_JAKFED010000119.1:0-7948 GCF_036675845.1 Allobosea sp.
CGACACCGCCAATACCGGCCGCGTCGCGTTGATGTACAATTTCGACAACGGCTTTGCGCCCTATGCCAGCTATTCGACCTCGTTCGAGCCGCTGGCCGGGACGAGCTTCGGCGGCACGCCGTTCAAGCCGACCGAGGGCGAGCAGTATGAAGTCGGCTTCAAATACCAGCCGCCCGGATACGACGCCTTCTTCCAGGCGGCGGTCTACGACCTGACGCAGACCAATGTGGCGACGGCCGACCTGAACAATGTCGGCTTCCAGATCCAGACCGGCGAAATCCGCGCCCGCGGCGTGGAGCTCGAGGCGCGCGCCACCGTACTTGAGAACCTCGATCTGGTCGCGGCCTATGCCTATACCGATGCCGAAGTCACGAAGAGCAACGGCGCCGATCTCGGCAAGCGGCCGACGGTGGTGCCGCGCCATATGGCGTCGCTCTGGGCGCATTACACCTTCAGGACCGGGCTGTTCAACGGGCTCGGCCTCGGCGCCGGCGTGCGCTATGTCGGCAAGGGCGCCGGCGACCCGGGAAACACCTTCTTCACCGACGACTACGCCCTGGTCGATGCCGCGATCAGCTATGACCTTAGCGCCGCCAACGCCGCGATGAAGGGCTGGAAGGTTCAGGTCAACGCCCAGAACCTGTTCGACAAGGAGTATATCGTCGGCTGCTACGGCGCCGTGCAGTGCTCCTTCGGCCTGCGCCGGACGGTGCTCGCGACCCTGTCCTATCGCTGGTGAGGACAGACCGCGTGCAGCGCGCATCGGCACGCGACGAAGAGGGCAGCGGTCCGCCGGCCGAGGCGGTGGCGCTGCCTTACGCGCGCCAGTTCGAGATCGTCTCCCCGCAGGGCCTGCCCTATCGGCTGCTGATCGCGGTGCCGCCGGAAGCAGCGCCGGCCGCCGGCTTCCCGGTTCTCGTCCTGGTCGACGGCGATGCGCTGTTCGCCACCGCGCTCGCCAGCGCCCGGCTGCAGGCGGCCCGCCCGGAAGTCAGCGGCGTCCAGCCGGCCGTGCTTATCGGGATCGGCTATCCGGGTGCCGCGCCCTTCGATGCCGAGCGGCGGCGGCAGGACCTGCTGCCCGATGCCGGCGGGGCCGACCGCTTCCTCGACCTGATCGAGGGCGAAGTCCTGCCGCTGGCCGCGAACCTCGCGCCGATCGACCGCAGCCGGCTGTCATTGGCCGGGCACTCCTTCGGCGGGCTGTTCACGCTGCATGCGCTGTTCACCCGGCCGGCGCTGTTCCGCAGCCATGTCGCCGGCAGCCCGTCGATCTGGTGGAACGAGCGCGCCATCCTCGCCGAGCGAACCCGCTTCCTGCAGGGCGCCGCGCAAGCCCTGCGGCCGAGGCTGCTGATCACGGTCGGCAGCGAGGAGCGGAGCGGCGACGAGCAGCGCGATCCGGTGCGCGCCGCCAGGCTGCGCAACGCCCGCATGGTCGACAATGCCCGCGAGATGGCGGCCGACCTCGCCGCCTCCGGGCGCCTCGACTGCGAGCATGTCGTCTTCGACGGCGAGAACCATGTCTCCGTCATCCCGGCCATGCTGTCGCGGGCCGTGGCCTTCGCGCTCGGGGAAACCCCGCTTCGAGGAGCTCCCGCCCCATGATCGCCCGGCTGACACGGATCGCGAAGCAGCTCGCCCCGGCCCTGCTGGCCCTCGCCCTCCTGCAGGCCGCGCCGGCCGCCGCAGAGCCGGTCACCGTGACCGATCTTGCCGGGCGCACGATCACCTTGCCGGGGTCGGCGAAGCGCATCGTCCTGGCACAGGGGCGCCAGCTCAATGCGCTCGGTCTCATCCACGCCGACCCGGCCAGCCTGCTCGCCGGCTGGGGGGCCGATCAAAAGCGCCAGAACCCCGACGCCTATGCCCGCTATGCAGCGAAATTTCCGGCGATCGCCGCGATCCCGACCGTGGGCTATGGCGCGACGCCGGAGAGCTTCTCCTTCGAGAGGACGGTCTCGCTGGCACCGGACCTGGTGATCCTGAGCCTGTCGCTGGCGGGCACGCGGCACGGGCCGAGCGATCTGGTCGAGCGCTTCGAGGCGGCCGGGATCCCGGTCGCCGTCCTGGATTTCTACCTGCAGCCGCTGCGCGACACGGTGCCGAGCCTGCGCATGCTCGGCAAGCTGATCGGCCGGGAGACGCAGGCCGAAGCCTATGTCCGCTTCTACGAAGAGCGGCGCGAACTGATTGCCAGCCGGGTGCGCGGCGCCGACCGCCCGAGCGTCTTCATGCACGCCCATGCCGGCGGCTTCGATTGCTGCCAGTCGCCGGGCAAGGGCACCTTCGACGATTTCATCGCGCTGGCCGGCGGCCGCAACATCGCCATCGACATGATCCCCGGCGCGACCGGCCAGATCAGCCTCGAACAGTTGCTGGCCAGCGATCCGGCGGTCTATGTCGCGACCGGCGGCCTGCACCTGGCCAAGAGCGGCGGCCTGGTGCTCGGGCTCGGCATCTCGCAGGAAGAGGCCGCGCGCAGCTTCGCCAAGCAGGTGGCGCGCCCCGGCATCAGCGCCCTGGCCGCCGTCCGCAACGGCCGGGCCCACGGGCTCTGGCATCTGTTCAACGATACGCCGCTGCACATCGTCGCGATCGAGGCACTGGCCAAGTGGATCCACCCGGAGCGCTTCGGCGATCTCGACCCGCAGGCGACGCTGAACGAGATCTCGGCGCGCTTCTCGGCGATTCCGCTCGAGGGCGCGCTCTGGGTCGATGGCGCAGCCAAGCCCAAGCCGTGAGCCAGCGGGCTGCGTCCCAGCAAAAAGAGTTCCCGAGCATGACCATTCTCCGCGCCGATGCCCATTTCACATTGTCCGATCCGGCCGCCGTGCTGCGTTCGCTCTGCGAGCACATGATCGAGCACGAGGCGGTGGTGAGCGAGCAGGACGGCGGGACGCTGATCGTCACGGGCGCGAGCCGGGCCGTGCTGCGGGCGGGCGAGGACAGACTCGAAGCATGTGTCGAGGCACCGGACCTCGCCGGCCTGCAGGAGATGAAGCTCGCGGTCGCGAGCCATGTCGTCGAGCTCGCGCCGCCCGGCAGTGTCGCCGGCAGCGGCTGGAGCGGCGATGGCAGCGGCCCCTCGCTCCTGCCCGATTTCCGGGTGCTGACCGTGATCGGCACCGAGCCGCTGACGCCGCATATGCGCCGCATCCGCTTCCGGGGCGAGAACCTGGCGCGCTTCGCTTCGCTGGAGGCGCTGCATGTGCGCCTGTTCTTCCCGCCGGCCGGTCTCGCTGAGCCGGCCTGGCCGATGCTGAGCGAGGACGGGCTGATCAGCCAGCCGCCGCTGGAGCAGCGCCCGGCGGTCCGCAAATACACGATCCGCGAGATCAACGTCGCCGCCGGCACGCTCGCCATCGACTTCGTGCTGCATGGCGATGCCGGGCCGGGCTCGGCCTTTGCCGAGCGGGCCGCCGCCGGCGACCGGATCGGCATGGCCGGCCCCGGCGGGCGCGGACTGCGCGAAGCCGAGCGCTATCTGTTCCTCGCCGACGAGACCGGGCTGCCGGCCGTGGCGCGCATGCTGGCAAGCCTGCCCCGGGAGGCGCGGGGGCTGGCCGTCCTCGAGGTCGCCAATGCGCGAGAGGAGCAAGCCCTCGAAGCGCCCGCCGGCTTCGCGATCCGCTGGCTGCATCGCGATCCGGCTGCGCCCGGCGCGGCACCGCTGCTGCAGGCCTTCGAGGCCCTGGACTGGGACGAGGACGGGCCCGGGCTCTATCTCTGGGCCGCGATGGAGCATGAAACCTTCAGGCAGGTCCGCGCCGCCGCGCGCCAGCGGCTGCGCCCTGCCCGCGACCAGCACCTCATCGTCAGCTACTGGCGCAACGGCGTCTCGGAAGAGCAGCACGCCCTCGAAAAGAAGGCGGCCGCCCGCGCCGCCTGAAGGCGGCAGGCGCAGCTTTCCGCCGCGTTAGAGCCGGGCGGCAGCAAGCGCCGCCACGCCTCGGACCGGACATCGCCTGCCGGCGACCGGCGCGCGAACTGCCGCGCCGGGATGCGCGGTGCCCCCACCCCGTCGTCGCCTTCCGGCAGGATGCTCCCGAGCCGGCCTGAGGCCGGATCGGAAGCCATTCCCGGCGGAACTCTCCCGGAATGCCCCGGACCTTTGCCGGCCGCCCGCGCCGGGACATCCGTCGACGCTCGCCGGCCCTTCGTCCTGTTTGCCCAAACGCAAAGAAGCCCTCGGGCCGGCTCGCTATCACCGGCTCGCCCCCTTGCCGCGCGCATGCGGGGTTTCTCGAGCCGGCCTCGCCGGTGTCGCCCCGCAAACGCAAGGGAAGGGTGAACGCATGGCCGAACGTCTGACAAAGGCGGGGGCGCGAAACGTCTTCTACGGCGGCTCGATCTTCTTCTTCGCCATTTTCGTCGGGCTCACCGCCCACAGCCATTGGTTCATGCGGACGCAGTCGACCGATGAATCGACGCTGACCCCGGCGGTTGCCCGCGGCAAGCATGTCTGGGAGCGCAACTCCTGCATCAACTGCCACACGCTGCTCGGCGAAGGCGCCTATTTCGCGCCCGAGCTCGGCAATGTCTGGAAGCGCTATGGCGGCGACAAGGATCACGCCGGGGCGCGCGAGAGCCTGAAAGCCTGGATGGCCGCCCAGCCGACGGGAATCGAGGGGCGGCGCCAGATGCCGCAGTTTAACCTGACCGAGCAGGAGCTGAACGATCTCGCCGATTTCCTGGAATGGACGAGCCGGATCAAGACCCAGAACTGGCCGCCCAACGATGCCGGCTGAGACAGCGCGACAGGAGAGAGCCATGAGCGGCTACAACACGACAAGATACAAGACCCAGAATGTCGCGATGCTGTATTTCTACGGCGCGCTGGCGCTGTTCGTCGCGCAGGTGACGTTCGGGCTGGTCGCAGGACTGATCTATGTCCTGCCCAATACGCTGTCGGAGCTTCTTCCCTTCAACATCGTGCGCATGATCCACACCAACGCACTGGTGGTGTGGCTGCTGCTCGGCTTCATGGGCGCGACCTATTACCTGCTGCCGGAGGAGGCGCAGACCGAGCTCTACAGCCGCAAGCTCGCCGTCCTGCAGTTCTGGCTGTTCTTCATCGCGGCGGCGATCGCGGTGGTCGGCTACCTGTTCCGCATCCATGAGGGACGCGAGTTCCTCGAGCAGCCCTTCGCGATCAAGGTCGGCATCGTCGTCGTCGTGCTGATCTTCCTCTTCAACATCACCATGACCTCGCTGAAGGGGCGCAAGACCACCGTCACCAACATCCTGCTCTTCGGCCTGTGGGGGCTGGCGATCTTCTTCCTGTTCGCCTTCTACAACCCCGTCAACCTGGCGCTCGACAAGATGTACTGGTGGTACGTCATCCATCTCTGGGTGGAGGGCGTCTGGGAGCTGATCATGGCCTCGGTTCTGGCCTTCCTGATGATCAAGCTCAACGGCGTCGACCGCGAGGTCGTGGAGAAATGGCTCTATGTCATCGTCGGCCTGGCGCTGTTCTCGGGCATCCTCGGCACCGGCCATCACTATTACTGGATCGGCGCTCCCGCCTACTGGCAGTGGATCGGCTCGCTGTTCTCGACGCTCGAGGTCGCGCCCTTCTTCACCATGATCCTCTTCACCGTCCACATGACCTGGAAGGCGGGGCGCAACCATCCCAACCGCGCCGCGCTGCTCTGGTCGGTCGGCTGCTCGGTGATGGCCTTCATCGGCGCCGGCATCTGGGGCTTCCTCAACACGCTGTCCTTCGTCAACTACTACACCCACGGCACCCAGCTCACCGCGGCCCACGGCCACCTCGCCTTCTTCGGCGCCTATGTGATGCTGAACCTGGCGGTGATGGCCTACGCCTTTCCCGAGCTGAAGAACCGGGCGCCTTACAACCAGTGGCTCTCGATCGCGAGCTTCTGGCTGATGGTGCCGGCGATGATGGTGATGACCTTCGCGCTGACCTTCGCCGGCGTCATCCAGGCGCATCTCCAGCGCGTGCTCGGCCAGTCCTTCATGGAGGTCCAGGACCAGCTCGCCTTGTTCTACTGGATCCGGCTCGGCTCGGGTGTCGTGGTGGTGATCTCGGCGCTGATGTTCGCCTGGGCGGTCCTCGTGCCCGGCCGCGAGCGCGCGCCGCAGGCCCTCGGCCTCGCCCAACCGGCGGAATGACGCCCAGGGCCCGCCGGTGAGCGCCGGCGGGCCGCCTCCCGCATATCTCCAGGGATTTCAGCCGATGAACATGATCTCGCCCCTCCCCGTCACCGCGCCGCCCACCGACAGCGTCGACATCCCCGCCTACAGCGCCTCCGGCAATGAGCGCGCGCTGTTCGAGAAAGCCTGGGAAAAGCGCCTGCCGCTGCTGCTCAAGGGGCCGACCGGCTCGGGCAAGACCCGCTTCGTCGCCCATATGGCGGGAAGGCTCGGCCTGCCGCTCTTCACCGTCGCCTGCCATGACGATCTCTCCGCCGCCGACCTGACCGGCCGGCATCTGCTCAAGGGCGGCGAGACCGTCTGGGTCGACGGACCGCTGACCCGCGCCGTGCGCGAGGGGGGCCTCTGCTATCTCGACGAGATCGTCGAGGCGCGAAAGGATGTCGCCGTGGTGCTGCACCCGCTCACCGACGACCGGCGCATCCTGCCGCTGGAGCGCACCGGCGAACTGCTCGCCGCCCCCTCCTCCTTCATGCTCGCGGTCTCCTACAACCCCGGCTACCAGAACCTGCTGAAGAACCTGAAGCCCTCGACCCGGCAGCGCTTCGTCTCCATCAGCTTCGACTTCCTGCCGCGCGCCCAGGAGATCGCCGTGGTCGCGCAGGAGAGCGGCCTCGACGAAAGCGCGGTCGCGCCGCTGGTCGACCTGGCGCGGCGCCTGCGCACGCTCAAGGGGCAGGACATCGAGGAGGGCGTCTCGACCCGCCTCGTCGTCTATGCAGCCAGCCTGATCGCCGCCGGGCTGCCGCGACCGCAGGCAATCGAAGCCTCGATCATCGAGCCGCTGACCGACGAGCCCGAGGTCAAGGCCGGGCTGATCGAGATCGCCCGCGCGGTCCTCGGCTAGGAGCTCGGCGATGCTGGACTTCCTCGAGCTGGAGGAGACCGTCGGGCGCTTCTGGCACAAGCTCGTCGGCGAGACGGCGAGCCTGCCGCATCATCCGCAGGCGGTCGTGACGCTGGCCGCGATGGCCCCCTCGCTGGCCGTCTGCTTCCGCGGCTTCGGCGGCGAGCCCGGCGTCAGGATCGTCCCCGCCCGCGAGCGCGTGGCGAGCCACCGGCTAGGCCTGCGCCAGCGCGTCGGCCTCGGCGAGGAGCGGCTGGCGCTGGCGCTGCGCACGCCGGACAGCCTGCAGCTCCCGGCGCAGATCGCGCTGTTCCCGGAAGCCGCTCTCAACCGCGACCTCTATGTCTGGCTCGCCGCCTGCATGGCCGCGATGACGCCCCGGCCGGTGGCGGAGGCAGATCCGCTCCATCGCGACCTCGCCCTGGTCGCGGCCGCGCGCCAGCTGGTCGCGGCGGTGCTGGCGAGCTTTCCCGGTTTCGCCCCGGTCTATCGGCGGCTGGCGACGGCGCTGCACGCCGGCCGGCGTCGCGAGGGCTTGCCCGCGACGGAAGCCAGGGTCGAGGCCCTGATCTGCGCTGTGCTGGGCGGCGAGGAGATTTCGATCGCAGCCGCCGATTGGCCGGCCAAGGCGCCGCCCGGCTATCTGCCGGCGCTCGGCGTGCCGCTCTGGCCGCTGGCGAGCGCGACCGCGCCTGCCCGGGCGCGCCGGGGCGACGAGGACCAGCCGCCGCCGGCGGCGAACCGCGCCGAGGCGCAGATGCAGGCCCAGGCCGCCAGCCGCGACGAGACGGCGCAGGATTGGCGCGAGCGCAGCCCCTTCATCCTCAACCGCTTCGAGAAGATCCTGGCGATGTCGGAGATGGTCGCGGTCGACCGCCCCTCCGACGACAGCGAGGAGCATGATCCGGAGGCGGCCGACGA
>NZ_JAKFED010000061.1:0-35197 GCF_036675845.1 Allobosea sp.
GGCACGGCCACTTGCAGCGCCGTCTCCTGCCGGGCGTCGTCCCCGTGCCAGCGCCAGAAGGCGATCGCGGCGAGGCCGAGCGCGAGCGCGGCGCAGGCGGCGTAGAGCCAGTAGCGCGAGGACCCGGCCGCGGCCGCAGCGCTCTCGGCAGGGACTTCAGCCTCGACACGTGTCGCCGTCGCGGCCGGGACAGGCGGCTCCATCGCCAGGTCGGCCGCCTCGGCCGGCGCAAGACGCTCGAAGACCGGCACATAGGCGCCGACCGGAACGGCGATGCGGATGGGATCGGCAATGCCCTCGGCAGCGAAATAGAGGTTCAGCGCCTTGCGCAGGCGGCCGGCCTCGACGCGCACGATCGGGTCCGCCTGCGGGTCGAAATCGGGCGGGCGGCCGAAAGCCTCGACGGCGATCGTATAGCCCTTCACCTCGCCGGCACGCCCGGCGAGCGTCTGCTCGACGACATAGGTCAGGAAGGCCGTGAGCTGCGGGGCGCTGCGGAAGATGTCGGAGGCGAGCACACGCTCCAGCTCGGCACGGATATCCTCCGGCGCCAACCCGTCTTCCCCGTCCAGACCTGCGGCGCGAACGACCATTGGGGCGTGGTCCAGTTTATCCCCTCCCAGAAGCTACGCCAGAAACGACGTTACGTCATCTTCGCCGCGCGAGACCCTGTCGCCCGCCCCGTGCAGGCATGCCCCGCCCCGCTGCGGATTTACAGCCCGTACCGCGCTGCTAGGTTGAGGAAGTTTTAAAAAGCCGACAGGACCGGGCCATGACCTCTGCGCCGAGCGCGATTGCCACGCCGAACGATCTCGAAGCCTACTGGATGCCGTTCACGGCCAATCGCTCGTTCAAGCAGAATCCGCGCATGGTCGCCCGGGCCGAGGGCATGTTCTACTACACGCCCGAGGGCAAGCCGGTGATGGACGGCACGTCCGGTCTCTGGTGCTGCAATGCCGGCCATGCCCGCGAGCCGATCATCCAGGCGATCCAGGCGCAGGCGCGCGAACTCGATTACGCCCCCTCCTTCCAGTACGGCCACCCGAAGGTCTTCGCCGCCGCGGCGCGGATCGCGGCGCTGGCGCCGGGCGATCTCGACCATGTCTTCTTCGCCGGCTCCGGCTCGGAAGCGGCGGACTCGGCGCTGAAGATCGCGCTCGCCTACTGGAACATCTCCGGCAAGGGCTCGAAGACCCGGCTGATCGGCCGCGAGCGCGGCTATCACGGCGTTGGCTTCGGCGGCATCTCGGTCGGCGGCATGGTCAACAACCGCAAGTTCTTCGGCGGGCTCCTGACCGGCACCGACCATATCTCGCACACCTATGATCGCGAGAAGCAGGCCTTCAGCAAGGGCGAGCCGGAATATGGCGCCCATTTCGCCGACGACCTCGAGCGCGTCGTCGCGCTGCACGACGCCTCGACCATCGCCGCCGTGATCGTCGAGCCGATGGCGGGCTCGACCGGGGCGCTGCCGCCGCCGAAGGGCTATCTCAAGCGCCTGCGCGACCTCTGCGACAAGCACGGCATCCTCTTGATCTTCGACGAGGTCATCACCGGCTTCGGCCGGCTCGGCTATGCCTTCGCCGCCGAGCGCTACGGTGTCATCCCCGACATGATCACCTTCGCCAAGGGCGTGACCTCGGGCACGGTGCCGATGGGCGGCGTCCTGGTGCGCAAGCACATCTACGACGCCTTCATGGGCGGGCCCGACAACGTCATCGAGCTGTTCCACGGCTACACCTATTCCGGCCACCCGCTGGCAGCGGCGGCCTCGCTCGCGGCGCTCGACATCTATCGCGAGGAAGGCCTGTTCGAGCGCGCCCGCGACATGGAAGGCGCCTGGGCCGATGCGGTGATGAGCCTGAAGGGCGAGCCGAACGTGGTCGACATCCGCACGCTCGGCCTGGTCGGCGCCGTCGACCTCGCGCCGCGGGCGGAGGGCGTCGGCAAGCGCGCCTTCGAGGCGATGGACCGCCTGTTCCGGGAGGAGGGCCTGATGGTCCGCACCGCCGCCGACACGATCGCCTTCTCGCCGCCGCTGATCATCACCGAAGGCCAGGTCGGCGAGCTGGTCGAGAAGCTGAGGCGCGTGATCCGGGCCGTGGCGAACTGAGCGGAACAGACGTCATTCTCGGGCGAAGCGAAGCGCAGACCCGAGAATCTCCGGCAGGAAGAAGCACCAGAACCTCCTGCGGCACGAGATGCTCGGGTCAAGCCCGAGCATGACGCCCCTTAGAGACCTACCCCCGCCGCAGCTTGTTGAACCGCGCGATCAGCCTGTCGCGCTTGAGGCGGGACAGGCGGTCGATCCAGAAGATGCCGTCGAGCTGGTCGATCTCGTGCTGGTGGCAGACGGCGAGCAGGCCACTCGCCTCCTCGGTCTGCTCGTTGCCGCCGAGATTCTGATAGCGGACCCGGATACGGGCGTGGCGTTCGACCTCGTCCGTCACACCGGGCATCGAGACGCTGCCCTCCGTGTGGCGGATCGTCTCGGGCGAGACCCAGTCCAGCTCGGGATTGACGTAGGTTCGGACCTCGCCGGGCGTCAGCTCCAGCACCACCACCCGCGCGAGCACGCCGAGATGCGGCGCGGTGATGCCGATGCCCGGCGCCGCGCGCATCGTCTCCAGCAGATCGGCCGCAAGCACGCCGAGTTCCGCGTCGAAGCGCGTGACCACAGCGGCGGCCATGCGCAGCCGCGAATCGGGGAAGCTCAGGATCGGCCGTATGGGCATGGTCGGACGCGCCTCGATTGCTCGACGATACTATGCCCCTCATCCTGAGGAGCGCCGCAGGCGCGTCTCGAAGGATGCTCCAGATGGTTCCAGAGCCTCCTGAACCATCCTTCGAGACGCCATTCCTGCCGGAAATGGCTCCTCAGGATGAGGGCTGAAGAGTCCGGGAGCTCCGCCTCAGGCCGCCGCCTTCTTCTCGGCCGCGCCGTAGAAGCTCTCCCCCGTCTTGGCCATGCGCTTCAGCATCTTGTTCGGCTTGAAGCGCTCGCCATGCTTCTTCGCCAGGCCCTCGCAGAGCTTGACGAAGGCGGCGGCGCCCATGTTGTCGATATAGGAGAGCGTGCCGCCGCTATAGGGCGCGAAGCCGAAGCCGATGATCGAGCCGACATCGGCCTCGCGCGGATCGGTGACGACGCCTTCCTCATAGGTCCTGGCCGCCTCCAGCGCCTGCGTCACCAGCAGGCGGTGCTTCAGCTCTTCCATGTCGACCAGTTCGGGCTCGAGCCGGTTCTGCGTCAGGTCGGCGAGGCCCGGCCAGAGCCGCTTCGGACCGGCCTCGGGGTAATCGTAGAAGCCCTTGCGGTTCTTGCGGCCGAGCCGGCCGTGCTTTTCGACCATGTCGGAGAGCAGCTTCTCCTGCGCCGGATCGACCGCGCCCTCGCCGAGTTGCGCCTTGGTCGCCTTCAGCACCTTGTACGCCAGATCGACCGCGACCTCGTCGTTGAGCGAGAGCGGGCCGACCGGCATGCCGGCCTGCTTGCCGGCGGCCTCGATCATCGCCGGCGGCACGCCCTCCATCAGCATCAGATGGCCTTCGCGGATATAGTTGCCGACGCAGCGATTGGCGTAGAAGCCGCGGGTGTCGTTGACCACGATCGGCGTCTTCTTGATGGCCCGGACATAGTCCAGCGCCATGGCGAGCGCCTTGTCGCCGGTCTTCTTGGCCTTGATGACCTCGACCAGCAGCATCTTCTCGACCGGCGAGAAAAAATGGATGCCGATGAAGTTCTTCGGGCGCTGGGAATGCGAGGCAAGACCGGTAATGGGCAAAGTGGAGGTGTTGGAGCCGAAGATCGTCTTGGGACCGACCACGGCCTCGACCCTGGCGATCACCTCGGCCTTGACCTTGGGGTCCTCGAACACCGCCTCGATGACGAGGTCGCAGCCCTTGAGATCCGCATAGTCGGCGCTCGCCTTGATGCGGCCGAGCAGCGCATCACGATCGGCGGTCTTGGCGCGGCCCTTCATGATCTGGTCGGAGACCAGCTTGTGCGAATAGGCCTTGCCCTTCTCGGCCGCCTCGATGTCGCGGTCGACGAGCACGACGTCGAGGCCGGCCAGCGCGGTGACATAGGCGACGCCGGCGCCCATGAAGCCGGCGCCGACGACGCCGACCTTCTTCAGCTTGCTCGGCGGGACATCGGCGGGACGGCGGGCGCCCTTGTTCAGCTCCTGCATCGAGACGAAGAGCGAGCGGATCATCGAAGCCGCCTCCTTCGTCCGCAGGATTTTTGCGAAATAGCGGCTCTCGACCCTGAGGGCGAGGTCCATCGGCAATTGCAGCCCCTCATAGACCGCCGAGAGGATGGCGCGGGCCGCCGGATAATTGTCGTTGGTCTCGCGGCGATAGATCGCATTGGCCGGCGGCCAGATCTGCATGCCGGCCGGGGAATGGACCTTGTTCGAGGGCAGCTTGAACTTTGGATCGTCCCAGGGCTGCTTTGCCTGCGGATTGGCCTTGAGCCATTCCTTGGCGGCCTGGACGATCTCGGCGCGCGGCAGGACGGCATGGACAAGGCCGGAATTGCGCGCCGGCAGCGCCTTGATCTGCTCGCCCTTGAACATCATCTGCAGCGCGTCGCCGGTCTGCATCAGGCGCGAGACGCGCTGCGTCCCGCCGGCGCCGGGGAACAGCCCGACCTTGACCTCGGGCAGGCCGACGCGCGTCGAGGCATCGTCCGAGACGACGCGCAGCTGGCAGGCGAGCGCCAGCTCGAAGGCGCCGCCGAGGCAGACGCCATGGATCGCGGCGGCGAACGGCTTCCCGCAGGTTTCGAGCTTGCGGTAGAGCAGCGAGAGCTTGCGGCTCTCGTCGAAGAAGCTCTGCATCGCGACCTGCTCGCCCTTCTGCTTGGCCAGCCCGACATAAAGGTCGCGCAGGCCCTGCAGCATGGTGAGATCGGCACCGCCGGAGAAGCTATCCTTGCCGGAGGTGACGACGCAGCCCTTGATCGCCTCGGTCGTGGCGACCTTGTCGATGACCTGGTCGAGCTCGGCCATCACCTCGGGGGTGATGACGTTCATCGAGCGGCCCGGCATGTCCCAGGTCAGGGTGGCGATGCCGTCGGCGTCGGTCTCGAAGCGGAAATTGCTGAGGTTCATCGGTTGTCCTCCGGTCAGGCGGCGGGCTGCGGCGCGGCGGGCTCAGCAGTGATCTTGGCAGCGGTCTCGGCGCCTGCCTGCGCGACGGCCTGGATGATCCGATCCGCCGTGACGATCTCGGCGAACTCGTCGGAAAGATTGGACAACGTCATGGCGTGGATCGCCTCGGCGCTGTGGTGGTCGCCGTCCGGACCGGTCCGCTCGAAGGTCCAGATGGCGTCACGCACCAGGCGGGCGTCGAAGCCGAGATTGCCGGCCATGCGCGTCGTCGTCTCGACGCAGTGGTTGGTCGTCGCACCGACGATCACCAGCGTCGAGAGCGCGGCACCGCGCAGGCGCGCTTCGAGGTCGGTGCCGATGAAGGAGCTGTTGACGTGCTTGATCAGCACGGGCTCGCCTGACTGCTCGCGGGCGACATCGCTGACCGCATAGCCCGGCCGCCCGGCGCACAAGCGCGATTCCGGCTCGAGCGAGGCGTGGCGTATGTGGATGATCGCCGCGCCGACCTTGCGGAACGCCGCGAGCAGCTCGGCGATCTTCGCCTCGGCCTGCGGGTTGTTGCGCCGGACGCCCGAGGCGGCGATCTCTTCGAAGGCCTTCTGCACGTCGATGACGATCAGAGCGGTGTGGGCGAGCGCGAGCGGCTTCATGCTCACACCCGCTCGATGATCGTCGCGACGCCCATGCCGACGGCGACGCAGAGCGTCACCAGCGCGACCTGCTTGTCGGTGCGCTCGAGCTCGTCGAGCACGGTGCCGAGGATCATCGCGCCGGTCGCCCCGAGCGGGTGGCCCATGGCGATGGCGCCGCCATTGACGTTGAGCACGGCGTCGTCGATGTCGAAGGCCTGCTGGTAGCGCAGCACGACCGAGGAGAAGGCCTCGTTCAATTCGAACAGGTCGATGTCCTTCGTCGTCATGCCCGCCTTCTTCAGCACGAGCTCGGTGACGTCGACCGGGCCGGTCAGCATCAGCGCGAGATCGGAGCCGGTGGTGGCGAAGGCGCGGATGCGGGCGCGCGGCTTCAAGCCCGCCGCCCGGCCGGCCTTCTTCGAGCCGACGAGCACGGCCGCCGCGCCGTCGACGATGCCCGAGGAGTTGCCGGCATGGTGGACGTGGTTGATGAACTCGACATCCGGGTGGGCCGCGGTCGCGACCGCGTCGAAGCCGCCCATCTCGCCCATCTGGACGAAGGAGGCCTTAAGCGAGGCGAGCGCCTGCATGTCGGTGGTCGGGCGGATGGTCTCGTCGCGGTCGAGGATGATCAGCCCGTTGACGTCGGTGACCGGGATCACCGAACGCTTGAAGCGCCCGTCCTCCCAGGCCTTGGCGGCGCGCTTGTGCGAGCGCACGGCATAGGCGTCGACATCGTCGCGGGAGAAGCCGTATTTGGTCGCGATCAGGTCGGCCGAGACGCCCTGCGGCATGAAATAGGTGTCGATGGCGACGGAAGGGTCGACCGCGATGCCGAAGCCCGAGCCGCCCATGCCGATGCGGCTCATGCTCTCGACGCCGCCACCGATCGCCATCTCCTTCTGGCCGGACATGACCTGCGCCGCGGCGAGGTTCACCGCGTCGAGCCCCGAGGCGCAGAAGCGGTTGATCTGGACGCCCGGCACTTCCTTGCCGTAGCCGGCTTTCAGCGCAACCGTGCGGGCGATGTCGGCGCCGGCCTCGCCGACCGGATCGACGCAGCCGAAGACGACGTCCTCGACCAGTTTGGTGTCGAGATTGTTGCGCTCCTTGATGGCGCGCAGGGTCTGCGTGCCGAGTTCGATCGCGGTGACCTCGTGGAGCGAACCGTCGGCCTTGCCCTTGCCGCGCGGCGTCCGGACGTGATCGTAGATGAATGCGTCAGCCATAGTGAAGGCCTCCGGTCTGGCCGCAGCGGCGGCTCGTTAGTCGGCATCTCGAGGTCCGGCGGACCAATGTAGACTACGGAACCGCGCCGTCATCCCGGATGGAGCGAAGCGGAACTCCGGGATCCATCGTAAAGCGGTGCTCCCTACGATGGATCCCGGATCGGCGCCGCTTCGCGGCTTGTCCGGGATGACGCGCGATGGCTTGCGCGCCCTAGAACTGGTCCGCGCTCAGCGCCATGGTCGAATCCGCGCCCGCGGTGATCCGCGCCAGATGCGCGGCCGTCTCCGGCAGGGTGCGCTCCATGAAGAAGCGGGCGGTGACGAGCTTGGCGTTCATGCGCTCGGTCGCGCCATTCGCGCCGGCCTTGAGCTTGTCCTGCGCGACCTTGGCCATCTTCGCCCACATATAGCCGAGCGAGACGAGGCCGAGCAGGTGCATGTAGTCGTTCGCCCCTGCCCCGGCATTGTCGGGCTTGGCGAGGGCGTTCTGCATGAACCACATCGTCGCTTGCTGGAGGTGGCAGAGAGAGAGCTGCAGAGAATCCAGCAGCGGCTTCAGCGCCTCGTCCGCCTCGTTCTCCTTCACGAAGCCGCCGACCTCGTTGAAGAAGGCCATGATGGCGCGGCCGCCATCGCGGCCGAGCTTGCGGCCGACCAGGTCCATCGCCTGCACGCCATTGGCGCCCTCATAGATCATGGCGATGCGGGCATCGCGCACGAATTGCTCGACACCGGTCTCGGCGATGTAGCCATGGCCGCCATAGATCTGCTGCGCCTTCACCGCGTTGTCGAAGCCGGTATCGGTGAGCACGCCCTTGAGCACCGGCGTCATCAGGCCGAGCTGGTCGTCGGCCGCCTGGCGCTCGGCGGCGTCGCCGGAGCGGTGGGCGACGTCGGACTTGATAGCGTTCCAGAGCACGAAGGCGCGCGCCGCCTCGTTGAAGGCCTTGATCGACATCAGCGTGCGGCGGACATCCGGATGGACGAAGAGCGGGTCGGCCGGCTTGTCGGGGTTCTTGGCGCCGGTCAGGGCCCGGCCCTGCAGGCGGTCCTTGGCGTAGGCGACGGCGTTCTGATAGGCGACCTCGGACTGCGCCAGCCCCTGGATCGCGACCCCGAGGCGGGCCTCGTTCATCATCACGAACATGGCGTTGAGGCCCTTGTTCTCGGTGCCGATCAGCCAGCCCTGCGCGCCGTCGTAGTTCATGACGCAGGTCGAATTGGCGTGGATGCCCATCTTGTGCTCGATCGAGCCGCAGGAGACCTTGTTGTTCTCTCCGACGGCGCCGTCCGCGCCGACCGCATTGCGCGGCACGACGAAGAGCGAGATGCCCTTGACGCCGGCCGGTGCACCCTCGATCCGGGCGAGCACGAGGTGGATGATGTTCTCGGTGATGTCCTGCTCGCCGGCCGAGATGAAGATCTTGGTGCCGGTGATGGCGTAGGAGCCGTCGACCTGCGGCACGGCCCTGGTCTTGATCAGGCCGAGATCGGTGCCGCAATGCGGCTCGGTCAGGTTCATCGTGCCCGACCAGACGCCCTCGATCATCTTCGGCAGATAGGTGCGCTTCTGCTCGTCGGAGCCGTGCACATAGAGCGCCGCGATCGCACCCATGGTCAGGCCGGGATACATGGCGAAGGCCATGTTGGCGGCGGAGGCGTATTCGTTCATCACAGCGCCGAGCGTGTAGGGCAGGCCCTGGCCGCCATATTCCGGGTCCATGGCGAGGCCGATCCAGCCGCCCTCGGAATAGGCGCGATAGGCCTCCTTGAAGCCCTTCGGCGTCGTCACCGTGCCGTCGGCGTTGCGCTTGCAGCCTTCCTGGTCGCCGGAATGGTTGAGCGGCTGGAGCACTTCCTCGCAGAGCTTGGCGCCCTCGCCCAGCACGGCCTCGACCAGGTCCGGCGTGGCGTCGGCGAAGCCCGGCAGGTTGTTGTAGCGCTCGAACTGGAAGACGTCGTTCAGGAGGAACAGCGTGTCCTCAACGGGGGCCTTGTAGACCGGCATCGCATCCTCCCTGTCGTCCAAAACGCGTTCTGGCGAAGCAGCCTGCCGGTGCGAGATGACAGCGGCGCTTCGAGATAGTTCATATATAAACTATCTGGCCGTTCCTTGCCAAGAGGGAGGCCGAAGTTTTTTGGGCGTGCGCCTGCGGCTCGGAGCTGGAACTCGGGAACTGGGAAACTCAGCTGCAGGCTACGCGCGTTCGCGCTGCCGACAAACGGAAAACGCCCCGAACCCGGCAAGGTTCGAGGCGTTTAAGACCGGGTCGCGGCGGTGCGTGACCGCCGGCTGCGCGCTTCAGGCGCCGAGGCGGGCCAGCGTGCCTTCGAGCTCGGCGATGGCGCCCTCGATCTCGCTGCGCTGGGTCCGCAGCAATTCGAGCTGCTCGGTGATCTGGGCGCGGGTGAGCTGCAAGCCACCGACGGAGGCCGACTTCTCCTGGCCCTCGCCGCCCTTGCTCTCCTCATTGGCGAGCATGGCGCGAATCTCGACGAGCGTGAAGCCGAGCTGCTTGCCCTTGAGAATAAGGGCGAGGCGCGCCCGGTCGCGGCCGGAATAGATGCGGGTCATGCCTGAACGGGCCGGAGCGAGCAGGCCACGCGACTCATAGAAGCGCAGCGTGCGCAGCGTCACGCCGAAGTCGCGGGCGAGATCGCTGATGGTGAAGCCGCCGGCGGCATCGTTCGAAACGGAGGGAGTGGAAGGCGAGGTGCGGCCGTCATGACTTGCAACGGCCGCCAGAGCAGAGCTTTGGCGCGACATGGATATGATCCTTGGAAAGGACGTGTGTGGGGCAACGGCGCTGGGCGGCTGCGATGGCGTAGCGATCCGTATTGCGGGCGGAGATAGGGCGCAACGCTCCCTTACGTCAGGTAATCTTCCCCTTTCGGTAGGTAAGTTACCGTTACGTCCGCCACGCCAAGGGGTGCCGCAAGGGGAATTTGCAGAAAATTAACCTCCGCGGCCGATTTCTTAACTGTCCGTTTACCGTGTCTGCGAAAAGTCGGGGGCGCGACCATGAGGAGCATCCGCCGCAACAGGATCTTCACGTTTCATGGATTCGCAATGGGAAGCAGCGGCGCAGGGGGCTGTGCATCCCAAAGAGAACACCGGCCCCGTAGGCGAGCGTGACAATGGCGACTAGCCTGCCCTGGAGCGTGAAGGGCGTCGACCCGCGCACCCGCGACGCGGCGAAGGCCGCTGCCCGGCGTGCCGGCATGACGCTCGGCGAATGGCTCGACAACAAGATCCGCGACGAGGCCGAGGACGAGACGCCCGCGCCCGCGCCCGCCAAGACCGAACAGCTCGACATCGCCGCGCTCTCCGAGCGCCTCGCCAGGCTCTCGCAGGGCGAGATGCAGACCGCCAGCCCGGCCGCTCCGCCTCCCCAGGCCGCGCCGGGCCTTCCCCGCGACCGCATCGACGCCTTCATCACCCAGGCCGCGATGGCCGAACGGCTGACCCGCGACGCCGGCGCCAAGACGGCCGGCGCCCTCGATTCGATCGCCAAATGGATCGAGAAGACCGAAAGCCGCCTGTCGATGGGCGAGCGCGCCACGGCCGAGCGCCAGGAGCGCGCCACCAACGTCATCGCCGACGCGATCAAGACGATGGGCGAGCGCATCGCCGAGATCGAGCGCCAGAGCGCCGAGGCGAGCCGCAAGGCCGCAGCGGCCACCGTCGCGCCGCCGGCGCCGGCTCCCGCGCGCCCCTTCCTCAGCCGCGACGGGCTGGCGGCCGCCGTCTCCGACATCCGCTCGCGCCAGCGCACGCTCGATGCCGAGCCGACCCCCGCCACCACCGCCTTCGAGCGCGGCAATCCGGCGCAGACGCTGGCCGGGCTGCGCGAGGATCTGCGCCATCTCAGCGCCCGCATCGCCCCGGCCCAGCCGGCGATTTCGCCCGCCGCCCGCCTCGAGGAGCAGCGCACCGCCTTCCAGCCGCTCGAGCGCGCCATCGGCGATCTCGGCTCCCGGCTCGAAAGGCTGGACGGCCGCGACCGGCTCGACCCGGTGCTGAAGCCGCTGGCGCGGATCGAGGCGGAGATCACCCGCCTCTCCGACAACCGCTCCCAGGAGGGGCTGAGCCGCTTCGAGCTCGAAATCGCCCATCTCGCCGCCAAGGTCGACGCCCTCGTCGCGCGCGGCAGCGACCGCGGCACGGTCGCGCCGGTGCTGCGCGAGATCGCCGAACTGCGCGAGCTGGTGTCCTCCTCCTCGGAAAACCGCCGCCTGGACGACCTTTCGCAGCAGCTCGGCTCGCTCTCCTCGGAGATCGGACGCCTGCGCGAGGCACAGCCCGACGGCCGCGAACTGCGCAACCTGTCGCTCGCCATCGAGGATGTGCGCGACACGCTGGTGAGCGACCGCTCGCGCGAGCGCCTGGGCGACAGCGTCCCACTGATGGCGCTCTCGCGCCAGGTCGAATCGCTGGCCCAGAAGATCGAGTCGCTGCCGTCGATGAAGGCCTCCGTCATCGACGGCCAGGTCAACCAGCTCGTCGCCCGCCTCGACGAGCTCAACGCCATGGGCCGCCCGGCCTCGGACGAGCTGTCCGGGCGCATCGAAGCGCTGGTGGTCAGGCTCGAGAACCTCGCCGACCGCCCCGCGAACCCGCTCGACGAGCGCATCGACGCGCTCCAGCAGCAGCTCGAGACCATCGCCCGCCAGGGCCCGTCCAATGTCGAGAAGCAGATCGAGGCGCTCGCCGGCCGGATCGAGTCGCTCGCGGCCTCCGGCAACCTCGCCCGCATGGTCGAGGACGACGGCGGCGTGCCGATGGCCCAGGTCGACATGCGGCCGGTCGAGGAGATGCTGCGCACGCTCGCCAGCAAGATCGACGAAGCCGGCCGGCCCGGCGCCGGCGCGGATTCCTTCGACGCGCTCGAGCAGCAGATCGCCGGCCTCGCGCACCGGCTCGACGAGGCGGCGGCGACCCGCTCGGCCGAAACCGGCATCGAGCGGACGCTGCAGGACCTCGTCGTCCATCTGCAGAGCATGCGCGAGGACACCGCCGCGGCGGCGGAGCGCGCCGCCCGCGCGGCGATGGCGGACATGGCGCCGCCGCGCGGCGCGAGCTTCGCCGAGCTCAGCAACCTGATGACCGGCCTGCGCGACACCCATGCCTCCTCCGGGCGCGAGACCCAGGATGCGATCGGCGCCGTTCACCAGACCCTGGAGACGGTCATCGCGCGGCTGGCGAGCCTCGAAGCCGAGCTCGGCGGCGAGCGCGGCCAAAGCGCACGCGGCGTGCCGCCGCTGCCGCCGAGCTCGGCCTCAAGGCTCGCTGGGGTGACTGCGATCGAGCCGGCGACCCTGCCGCCCGCGATCCCGCTCGGCGCCAGGCAAGATGAGCGCCTGGTGGCCTCGCGGGCGCCCGCAGCCGGTGCGTTCGACCTGCCGCTGGAGCCGGGCTCCGGCCGCCCGCGCGTCGAGGCCGCGCCCGCCGCGAGCGATCCGCAGTCGGTCCGCCAGAGCCTGATCGCCGCCGCCCGGCGCTCGGCCAAGGCGGCATCAGAGGCCGCCACCGCTCCCGCCGTCACGCCGGAACCGGCCAAGCCCGGCAAGCCGGCCGCGACGGGCGGACGGCTCAAGGAGATCATGGAGAAGCGCCGCCGGCCGCTGCTGCTCGGCCTGGCCGCGGTCGTGCTGGCGATGGGCGCCGCCCATGTCTTCTCGGGCACGCTGCAGGGCGGCTCCAAGACGCAGGTCGCGAACGAGGCCGCGCAGGCCACCCCGCCCCGGGCCACCGCCGAGAAGGACAGCACGGAGAAGGCCAGCACCGAAGCGACGGCGCCGGCCGCGCCGGCGAAGGACCAGGGATCGGCGCTGGCGCCGATCCAGATCGGCGCCTCGCCCGCTTTGGCCGCGGCGCAGCCAGGGCTCGCAGCGACGCCCGAAGCCAGCCCCGCCGCAGCCGCACCGGTCGTCGCTTCCCTGCCGCCGACCACCGCGCCCGAGCCGCCCGAGAGCGTGACCGGCCTCGGCGAGATCCCGGCGACGCTGGGGACGAGCGGCCTGCGCAAGGCGGCCCTCGCCGGCGACGCGCGCGCCGTCTACGAACTCGCCACCGACGCCGCCGACGCGCAGGGCGCCGGGCGCGATCCAAAGCTGGCGCTGCACCTGTTCGAGCGCGCGGCCGTCGCCGGGCTGGCGCCGGCGCAGTTCCGCCTCGGCAACATGTTCGAGAAGGGCATCGGTACCGGCCGCGACGTGGCGCTCGCCCGGCTCTGGTATTCGCGAGCCGCCGAGCGCGGCAACGCCAAGGCGATGCACAATCTCGCCGTGCTCTATGCCGAGGGCGCCGGCGGCAAGCCCGATTATGCCACCGCGGCGGAATGGTTCCGCCGCGCCGCCGAGTTCGGGGTCCGCGACAGTCAATACAATCTCGCGGTCCTGCTCGGCCGCGGCCTCGGCGCGCCGGCCGATCTCGGGCTGTCCTATCGCTGGTTCGCCATCGCCGCCGCCCAGGGCGACGAGGATGCCGGCCGCAAGCGCGACGAAGTCGCGAGCCGCCTTCCTGCCGCCGACCTCGCCACCGCCAAATCGGCGGTCGACGCCTGGAAGCCGAAGCCGCTGGCGGCGCTCGCCAACGAGGTCGCGGCGCCGGCCAAGGGCTGGGACGAGGCGCCGACCGCAGCCAGGAAGCCGGCGAAGCCCAACCGCAGCTGAGACGGTGGCGCAGCCGGCGTCCCCCTCTGCGACCGAAGGCCCGAGCGAAAGCCTTTCAGAGCAAAGCAATCTGAAAGGGATTTTACGCTAGCGTCACCGTTTCGACGCCTTCGCATGGGAAGCCGTCGCGCCGGCTGACAGGGTTGAGAAGGGTGCAGATTTATCTTCCGATCGCAGAATTGCCGATCAGTGTCCTGCTCGTCCTGGGCCTGAGCGGCGCGGTCGGATTCATCTCCGGGCTGTTCGGCGTCGGCGGCGGCTTCCTGCTGACGCCGCTGCTGATCTTCCTCGACATCCCGCCGGCCGTGGCGGTCGCCACCGTCGCGGCCCAGGTCGCCGGTTCGTCGATGACCGGCGTGCTGACCTATTGGCGGCGCAAAGCGCTCGATTTCAAGCTCGGCGGGGTGCTGGTCGGCGGCGGTATCTTCGGCACGATCATGGGCGTGCTCTTCTTCAACTCGATGCGCCGGCTCGGCCAGCTCGAACTGGTCATCACGCTGGCCTATGTCACGCTGTTCACCTGCATCGGCGGGCTGATGCTGTTCGACGCGGTGCGCGCGGCGCTGCGCGACCGCAAGGGCAAGCCCGCCCGCCTGCGCCGGCGGGCCGGCATGCACCCGCCCTGGATGGGCCTGCCCTGGCGCATGCGCTTCTACCGTTCCCAGCTCTATGCCAGCGTGCTGCCGATCGCCGGGCTGGCGGTGGTGATCGGCTTCATCGGCGCCGTGCTCGGCGTCGGCGGCGGCTTCATCCTGGTCCCGGCCCTGCTTTATTTCTTCCGGGTTCCGCCCGCGGTCGTGGTCGGCACCTCGCTGTTCCAGATCCTCGTCACCATGACCGGTGCGACGGTGCTGCACGCCGTCACCAACCAGTCGGTCGACATCGTCCTGGCCATCCTGCTGCTGATCGGCGGCGTCATCGGCGCGCAATTCGGCGGGCGGGCGGCGCGCAACCTCAATGTCGGCTCGTTCCGGCTGCTGCTCGCCCTGCTGATCCTCTCGGTCGGCCTGCGTTTCGCCATCGATCTCTTCGTGCCGCCGGCCGAGCCCTATTCGGTGGTGATGCCGGAGGGCACAAGATGAGCTGGCGCCGGCTTGCGATCCTCGCCGCGATGCTCGCCGCCGCCTGCGCTCCGGCGGGAGCCGAGACGCTGATCGCGGCGCTGTCGACGCATCGCATCGCCATCACCTCGAACTATACCGGCGACCAGCTCACCGTCTTCGGCCTGGTCGAGCGCGAGGGCCGCACCGCCGCCCGCGCCGACCCCTACGACATCGTCGTCACCGTGCGCGGCCCGCCGCGCATGCTGATCGTGCGCGAGAAGGAGCGCGTCGGACCGCTCTGGATCAACCGCCAGCAGCGCCGCTTCGCGGACCGCCCGATCTTTCTCAGCGTCTCGAGCAACAGGCCGATCGACGAAATCCTGTCGCCGGATGCCGCGCGCCGCGAGCGCGTCGGCCTGGCGAACGCGCAAAGGACGCCGGCGGGGCGCGAATTCGAGTTCGGCATCGGGCCCTATCGCGACGCCTTGATCCGCATCCTCGAGGAGAAGCAGCTCTACAGCCAGGACGAACGCGGCGTCACCTTCCTCTCGCCGACGCTGTTCAGTGCCCCGATCAGAGTGCCCGCCACCGCCCCGACCGGCTCCTACGAGATCGAGATCGTGCTCTATTCCGGCGGAGCGGCGCTGGCGCGCCAGACCACCAATTTCGAGGTGATCAAGACCGGGATGGAGCAGAGCCTGGCCTCGGGCGCGCATGAGCAGCCGCTGCTCTACGGCCTGGCCACCGCCGCGCTCGCCTTGCTCTTCGGCTGGCTCGCGACCACCATCTTCCGCCGCGACTGAGGGCGCTGCCGCCGACCTGCAGCGCATCCCGCAATGACGGGTTCAGCCGGTCAGCGCGTCATAGGCGAAGAAGGGCGCGAGCGTCCCTTCGGCGACGGAGGTCAGCTCCTCGCCCAACTCCACCAGCCCGTCGGTCTCGGTCAGCGAGGTCAGGATGCCGGCGCCGTCGCGGGGATGCTTGCTGGCGAGCGCGATGCCGTCCGCGCCCGGCGCCAGCGAGACGCGGACATATTCGCGCCGGCCGGCCTTCTTGCGATAGGGGAAGCCGAGCCTGACCGGCAGGCCCTGCGGGCGCGCCGGCGTCGTCCCGGCGAGCAGTGCGATCACGGCGCGCGCGACGAAGGCGAAGGTGACGAAGACGGCGACGGGATTGCCCGGCAGGCCGAGAAAGGGCTTGCCCTCGATCAGCCCCATCGCGACCGGGCGGCCGGGCTTGATGCCGATGCGCCAGAAGGCGAGCTCGCCGACCCGCGAGACGGCCGCCTTGACGTGGTCCTCCTCGCCGGTCGAGACGCCGCCCGAGGTCAGGATCAGGTCGCAATCCCTCGCCGCCGCGCGCAGGCGCTCGCCCAGGCTCTCCGGCTCGTCCCTGAGAATGCCGAGATCGACGACTTCGGCGCCGGCGCGCGCCACCAGCGCCCGCAGCACGCTGCGATTGGCATCATAGATGCCGGCCGGCGGCAGCGGGGCGCCGGGCTCGTTGAGCTCGTCGCCGGTGGAGAACACCGCGACCCTGACGCGCCGGCGCACCGCGACCTCGGTGAGGCCGAGCGCGGCGAGCAAGGCGAGGTCCTGCGGGCGCAGGCAGCGGCCCGCCGCCAGCACCGGCGCGCCGCGGGCGACATCCTCGCCGGCGGGCCGGGCATTGGCGCCGCGCTTCAGGCCGGCTGGCAGCCGGACGAAAGTCTCATCGGCTTCGACATCCTCCTGCATGAAGACGGTGTCGGCGCCGGGCGGCATCGGCGCGCCGGTGAAGACCCGCACCGAAAAACCCGCGACGGCGAGGCTTGCGGCATCGGCTCCTGCCGCGATCCGGCCCGAGAGCGGCAGGCGCGTCTCGCCGGCCGGCGCGAGGTCGGCGAAGCGGACCGCATAGCCATCGACCGCCGAATTGGCGAAGGGCGGCAGGTCGCGCGGTGCCGCGATATCGGCTGCCAGCACGCGGCCATCGGCGGCGCCCAGCGGCACGGTCTCGACTTCGGCGACGGCGCGGATGCGCTCGGCCGCCAAGGCGGCGGCCTGCTCGATCGTCATCAGCGGCCCGCCGAAGACCGCGGTATCCTCACTGAGCTGCGCCATCTCAGCCCTCCCCTCGGGCGCGCGCCAGCACCTCGGCGAGAGGCTGCGCGCGGGCGAACAGAAGATCGGCGATCGCAGGCACGTCGTCGAGCCCGAGCACCGGCCGGCCGGCATGCGGAAAGGCGAGGTCGCTCGCCACGGCGACGATGCTCGGGTCGCCGGGATGCAGCGGCGGCTTGCCGTTGGCGGCGCGGTACACTTCGAGCTTGGCGTGCGGATCGCGCTTGAAGCCCTCGACGATGACGAGGTCGACCGGCGAAAGCCGCGCCAGCAGCTCCGGCAGCGCCGCCTCCGGCTCGTCGCGCAATTCATGCAGCAGCGCCCAGCGGCTGGCCGAGGAGACCAGCACCTCGGATGCGCCGGCCTGGCGATGCGCGAAGGAATCCTTGCCCGGCGTATCGAGATCGAAGGCATGGTGGGCGTGCTTGATGGTCGAGACCGCAATGCCCCGGCCCGCGAATTCCGGGATCAGCCGGGTGAGAAGGGTCGTCTTGCCGGCTCCGCTCCAGCCTGCCAGCCCGATCACGCGCATCGAAAACGACATCTCCAAAACGAAACCGGGCGCGAAATGCGCCCGGCTGTCATCTTGCGGATCGGCCCCGGCGGTCAAGCCTTGCCGTCATTGCGAGGCGGCGAAGCCGGCGAAGCGCTCCAGGGCAATGTGGCGCAAGACCCCTGGATTGCTTCGCTTCGCTCGCGATGACGACGGCGTCACTCCGCCGGTTGCAGGGTGGCGCCGGGCCTGTGGCCCTTCTGCGCCTCCTCGGCGACCCAGAGCGAGTGGTGCTGCCTGGCCCAGTTGAGATCGACCTCGCCGGAACCCATGGCGTCGAAGGCGCCCTCCATGCCGAGGGTGCCGATATAGATATGCGCCAGGATGACGGCGACCATCAGCACCGAGACGATGCCGTGGACGACATTCCAGAACTGCAGCTCGAGCACCCCGCCGGCGAAGCTCGGGAACAGCAGATAGACGCCGGAGACCGAGAGCGCCGCGCCGCCCAGCACCACGGCCCAGAAGATCATCTTCTGGCCGGCATTGAAGCGCCGTGCCGGCGGGTGCTCCTTGCCGACGATGCCGCCACCGGCGGCGAGCCAGCGCAGGTCGACCGAGCCGGGGATGTTGTCCTTGATCCAGACCAGGAGCATCAGCACGATGCCGAGCATGAACGGCCAGGCCAGGTAGTTATGCGACCACTTGGCCACCACCGAGACGTTGGTGAAGGCCTGCGGCCCGATCAGCGGCAGCAGCAGCATCTTGCCGAAGGTGACGTTCAGCCCCGACAGCGCCAGCACGATGAAGCAGGCGGCGGTGAGCCAGTGCATGAAGCGCTCGAAGGCGTTGAAGCGGGTGAGCGTCTGTCCCGAAAATCCGGCTTCGACCCGGACCCGGCCGCGGAAGAGGTAGAAGGCGACGAGCAGGATCAGCATGCCGAGCACGGCGATGGCCCCGGTGCGCACCATCGTGCCCTGATGGAAGGCACGCCAGTCGCGTCCGGCCGGGCGCTCCAGCGTCGCGGCCTTGGTGTCGGGAATCGTGATCCGGCCCCGCAGCTCGGCGGAAGAATTGCCCTTCAGCGCATCGAGGAACTGCTGTTCCTTGACCGAATTGGCGGTCGGATTGACCTGCTGGGCGCTGGCGGGAGCTGCGAAGACGAGCGCCAGCGAAAGCAGGAGCCCGCTGAGCAGGAAGCGGAGATGAGCACCGAGCGGCATGGCGGCGTCCTTTCGCGAAGGCGGATCAGAACCGGGGGAGGAGCACACCCGACCTTTCCGGCCGTGGCACGCCCCTCCCCCCGAAATCAGATGGCGATGGTTTCCCGATAGGCGGTCTGCCACCCCCAGGCGCCGGAACCGTAGCCGCGCTTGACCACGCGCTCCTTGTAGATCTGCGCGATGATCTCGCCGTCGCCGGCGAGCAGCGCCTTGGTCGAGCACATCTCGGCGCAGAGCGGCAGCTTGCCCTCGGCGAGACGGTTCGAGCCGTATTTCTGGAACTCGGCCGGCGACAGATCGGCTTCCGGGCCGCCGGCGCAATAGGTGCATTTGTCCATCTTGCCGCGCGAGCCGAAATTGCTGACCTTCGGATATTGCGGCGCCCCGAAGGGGCAGGCGTAGAAGCAATAGCCGCAGCCGATGCAGAGATCCTTGTTGTGCAGCACCACGGCATCGGCCGTGGTGTAGAAGCAGTCGACGGGGCAGACCGCCGCGCAGGGCGCGTCGGTGCAGTGCATGCAGGCCATCGAGACCGAGCGCTCGCCGGGCTTGCCGTCATTGATGGTGACGACGCGCCGGCGGTTGATGCCCCAGGGCACGTCGTTCTCGTTCTTGCAGGCGGTGACGCAGGCGTTGCACTCGATGCAGCGGTCGGCGTCGCAGAGGAATTTCATCCGGGCCATGGTTCAGTTCCTCCTCACGCCGCCGCGATCTGGCAAAGCGTGGCCTTGCCTTCATGCATGCCGGTCACCGGGTCGTAGCCATAGGTCGTGATCGTATTGGCCGATTCGCCGAGCACGATCGGGTCCGTGCCCTGGGGATAGTTGCCGCGCTGGTCGACGCCCTGGAAGAAGCCGCCGAAATGGAAGGGCATGAAGGCGGCGCCCTTGCCGACACGATCGGTGACGAGGGCCTTGACCCTGGCCTTGGAGCCGTTCTCCGGACCCGAGACCCAGACGAAGGCGCCGTCGCGGATGCCGCGCTCGCTGGCGTCCGCCGGATTGATCTCGACGAACATGTCCTGCTGCAGCTCGGCCAGCCATTTGTTCGAGCGCGTCTCCTCGCCGCCGCCCTCGTATTCGACGAGCCGGCCCGAGGTGAGGACGATCGGGAAGGATTTGGCGATGCCCTTCTCGACCGCCGCCTTCTGCATCGAGGTGTGCAGGTTCGGGATGCGCAAGGTGCGCTCGTCGGGACGGGCCGGCCATTTCGCCACCAGGTCGACGCGCGGCGAATAGATCGGTTCGCGATGGACCGGCACCGGGTCGGGCAGGTTCCAGGCATTGGCGCGCGCCTTGCCGTTGCCATAGGGCACGCAGCCATGCTCCATCGCGACGCGCTGGATGCCGCCGGAGAGGTCGATCGACCAGCTCACCCCATCGATATTGTTGCCGCCGATGCCGGCGATGACCTCGGTCTCGGCCGGCGTCAGGTCCTTGTCCCAGCCGAGCTTCTTCAGCACGCCCATGGTGAACTCGGGATAGCCGTCCTGGATCTCCGAGCCCAGCGAGTAGGAGCCGCCCTCGGCCAGCATCGTCTCGTTGACCTTGCTGCCGTCCGGCAAGGTGCGCTCGCGCGTCAGGCCGAAGCGCGGGCGGAAGGTGCCGCCGCCGTCCCTGGCCGCGAGCGAGGTGTTGTAGAGGATGTGCGAGCCCGGATGCTTGAACTCCGGCGTGCCCCAGCACGGCCAGGGCAGGCCGTAGAAATCGTTCTCGACGGGCGAGCCCTTGGCGCCGCGCAGCGTCACCAGGTCGAACTTGTCCTGGTTGGCCATGTGCAGCTTGAGCCGCTCGGGCGACTGGCCGGTATAGCCGGTCGACCAGCCGCCGCGGTTGATCTCCTTGAGGATCGACTCCGCCGTCGGCTCCGGGCCGATCTTGCTCTGGATCATCTCATAGGGCTTGAACATCGCCTCGCCGAAGCCGAGCTTCTGCGAAAGCTTGTAGATGACGGCGTAGTCGCTGGCGGATTCGAAGATCGGTTCGACGACCTTCTCGCCCCATTGCAGCGAGCGGTTCGAGCAGGTGCGCGAGCCCGAGGTCTCGAACTGGGTGCAGATCGGCAGCAGATAGGTGCCGTTCTTGCGGCCGCCGAGCGAGACGAAGTTGGTCGGGTGCGGATCGGCGACCACCAGCAGGTCGAGCTTCTCCAGCCCCTTTACCATATCGGTCATGCGCGGGATGGAGTTGCCGCCATGGCCCATGACGATCATGGCCTTGAGATTGTCCTTCTGGTCGACCTGCTCGGCCGGCAGGTTGGTGGCGTCGAACCAGCGGGTCGAGGTGAGGCCCGAGAGCTCCATGTTCTGCTTGCGGGTACGGGCCGGCCGGCCGGCCTTGGCCGGGACCTCGTCGAAGCGCGAGACGAAATAGTCGTAATCGACGTTCCAGACCCGGGCCCAATGGCGCCAGCCGCCCTCGACCAGCCCGTAATAGCAAGGCAGATTCGAGACATCGAGGCCGAAATCGGTGGCGCCCTGGACGTTGCAATGGCCGCGGAAGATGTTGGCGCCGGTGCCGTTCGCGCCGACATTGCCGGTCGCCAGCAGCAGGGTGCAGATCGCGCGGACATTCGCCGTGCCGACCGAATGCTGGGTCACGCCCATGCACCAGACGAAGGTGGCAGGCTTGACGGTGGCGAAGGTCTGGGCGACGCGCTTCATCTGCTCGCCGGGAATGCCGGTGATGTCCTCGACCGTCTTGGGATCGTATTTCTCGACCTCCTTGCGGACGTCCTCCATGCCGTGGACGCGCGCGGCGATGAAGGCCTTGTCCTCCCAGCCGTTCTGGAAGATGTGCCAGAGCAGCCCCCAGATCACCGCGATGTCGGTGCCGGAGCGGAAGCGGACATAATCCGTCGCATGCGCCGCGGTACGGGTGAAGCGCGGGTCGAAGACGATGACGTTGGCGCGCTGCTGCTCCTTGCCCGACAGGACATGCTGCATCGAGACCGGATGCGCCTCGGCCGCGTTCGAGCCCATGACGAGCACGGTCTTCGAATTGCGGATGTCGTTGTAGGAATTGGTCATGGCGCCGTAGCCCCAGACGTTGGCCACGCCCGCGACCGTGGTCGAATGGCAGATGCGCGCCTGGTGGTCGACATTGTTGGTGCCCCAGAAGGCCGCGAACTTGCGGAACAGATAGGAGCCTTCATTGGAGAACTTGGCCGAGCCGAGCAGGTAGACGGAGTCGGCGCCGGACTTGCCCCGGATCTCCATCATCTTGTCGCCGATCTCGTTGATCGCCTGGTCCCAGGACAGGCGCTGCCATTGCCCGTCGACCAGCTTCATCGGGTATTTGATGCGGCGGTCGCCATGGACGAGCTCGCGCACCGAGGCGCCCTTGGCGCAATGCGTGCCGCGGTTGAGCGGGCTCTCCCAGGCCGGCTCCTGGCCGACCCAGACGCCGTTGGCGACCTCCGCCTTGACCGTGCAGCCGACCGAGCAATGGGTGCAGATGTTCTTGACGATCTTGGTGCCGGTGGCCGGCCCCGGGCTCGCGGCTTCCGCCTTGCGGACGGCGCCGATCTGCAGGGCGCCGGCGGCCGCAAGGCCGCCCGCGACGAGGCCGGAGCGGCGCAGGAAGGAGCGGCGATCCATCACGCCCGTGGCGAGGCCGCCAAGGGCGGATTGCAGCCGTCCGCGCTGGACATCGGCGGATTTGCGCTTGATCAGCATGACGCCAGCCTCCTCAGTAGCGGTTGGTGCGGTAATAGGCCTTGACGTGATCGGTCTCGCGATAGCGCGACTTGGTCTCGTCCTGGCCCGGGTCGACGGCCGCGGCAGGCGTCGCGGCGACAGGCGCGACCGCGGCGGTCGCGCCAGCCCCGAGCGCCTTGAAGAAGTTGCGGCGGTCGAGCCCCGATTCCTTGCTCTTCTGCGACATCGTCGTCTCCTCCGCGCCGGGCTTCATCATGCGGGCAGGCTCGCGGCCTGCATCTCGATCGAAAGATAGAGGCTGCCGACCCGGCCGACGGCGCGGTAGAAGCGCGCCGCCCTGGCAACCTCGAGATCGGCGAAGAAACGCTCGCCCCAGGGCCGGATATGACGGTCGAAGAACGAATGCTCGTCGACGCCCTCGCCGGAGACGGCACCGCGGATCAGCTGCGCCTGGATGTCCATCAGCACGGCGATATGGTCTTCCGGCTCGCCGACGCGCTCGGCGCGGGCGAGGCCGAGCCGGCCCATGTCCTCGCGCACCAGCGCCAGCGGGCGCTCATGCAGGAAGCCGGTCAGGTAATAGGAGGCATAGGGCAGGAGCTCGCCGCGCCCGACGCCGATGAAGAGCTCGAAGAACTCGTCGCGCACCATGTCCGGCGTCGTCTCGGCGGCCGCTTCGGCCAGCGCCAGATGGGCCATGCCGAGCGGCGAGGCGTCGCCGCGCAAGCCCTGCAGCGCCGCAAGCGTCGCGGCCGTCGGCGCGCGCCAGAGCAGGGCGCCAACCAGTTCGCATTCCTCGGCACGGGCGGCGTCGATCTCGTCGAGCGTCGATGCGGCGGCCTGCGGGACGAGGATCGGTTCCTGCGGGTAGAGATCGGGCCGCAATTCGTTGCGCGGCACACCGGTGCTCGCCTCGACCGAGAGCACCCGGTCGGCGGGAACGCGCTTCCAGCTCGAGATCGCCGGCTGCGAAACTCCGACAGCACGCGCCAGAGCCCTGACGCCGCCGACCGCTCCGATTGCCCGCTCGAGAGCCTGGTCCCGCATGGACGCTGCCGCCTCCCAATTCTGGCCCGGCGCTTTCGGCACGCCTGAGCCCACGGTGATAATGATCTCTTATCACCGTAGATTTCAATTGTTCTTATCTGAAACTCAGAGCGGCGTGGCGCCGCCGCCGCGCCGCCTTTGCCGCCCGGCCGAAAGCGGGGGCCAGGGCTCGCCCTGCACTGCAGCAAGACCGGCCGCCGCCGGCTGCGGCGGTTCTCCGGGGTTTTCGTCGGCTTTCACGGATTCGGGCGCATCGCTGCGCCGGACCGGCTCCAGCGGCACCGGCAGGGCGCCCGTTTCCTGTTGCGACGCAGCAAGCGGGTCGGATTGATTTTCATTAGACGAAAGTCGAACATCTGCGGCATCATCACGCAGTGGCGGCTGGGCGGAAACAGCCGATTCAGCCGGTTTTTCCGGCTCCTTGCCGAAGATGTTGGCGATCATCTCCTCGACATTGTCGGATTCGGCCAGCGGTCCGTAGCCCGGCGCGCCGCCCGGCGTGTTCCAGTCGAGCGCATAGTCGCGGGCCGGGTCGAGATAGCCGCTGATCGCCGGATCGCTCTCCCAGGCGCGGCGCAGCGCCGCGCGCTTCCAGCTCTCCGGGACATTCTGCTTCAGCCAATGGGCGAGGTCGAAATCCTTGTCGACGAGCTCGAGCGAAGGCGGCTCGACCGGTTCGGGCTCGGGCTCAGCCGGCGGCGCGGATACGGGCGCGGGCTCCGGCTCGACAGGCGGCGCGGCCGGCGGAGCGGCCGGCCCGGCTGCGGCCTCCCGCTTGCGGCGCGACCAGCGGCCGAGGAAGCCATCGTCCCTGTCATCTGCGCCTGCGCCGGACATCAGCCATCCTCGCGTTCGAGGCCGGATCGCGGCCGCACGCCACCCTTGCGCGGATCGTGCTCCGTGCGCTTGCGCTTGACGAATTCGCGCTCGACATGGTGCTCCTCGAAGAAGGCCAGCACCAGCCGCGCCACGGCCGCCGGCATCGGCACCGCCTCGACGACATCGTCGACATTCTCGCAGAAGACCTCGCCCTCGAACGGATCGGCGGTGACGCCGACCATCTCGAGCGCCGGCTCGATCCCGGTCGGCCGGATCGAGACCCAGAGCTTGGCGTGCCCGCTCTCGAAATTCTCGCGAAAATGCGCGGTATCGACCGAGTGCAGCGTCAACGTCGCCGGGCCGAGATAGAACTGCTCCCGCTCCGGCGTGCCGGCGAGCCTGCTCCAGGGCGCGAGCTCCGGCGGTTCGGGCAGCACGGCGATCGGCGTCCAGGCATGGTCGGCCCAGGGCGAAACGATGCTGCGGCGTTCAACGACGATGCCGACCTCATGATAAAGCTGGGTCATCGCGGCGTCCTCCGTTCAGGATCTTGCTCCGTTCACCATCTCGCTCAGTTCGCCATCTCGCGCTCGGCCAAAGGCAGGCCGGCGACGAGGTTCTGCGGCTTCAGGCGCAGGACCTTGTCCTGTCCCATCGCCATCAGCAGGTAGACCGGCCTGCCCTTGGCCGCCGCCAGCACCGGCACCTCCGCCGGCAGGTCGAGCCGGTAGAGCGCCAGCAGCCGCGAGGCGTCTTCCGCATCGAGGCTCTCGCCGCGCCAGAGCGCGTTGCCGACCGCGGTCGCCTGCGCGTCGAGGCCGACGAACCAGCGCCAGTCGGCGTCCTTGACGCTCTCCACCGGCTCGACCGCGACGTCGAAGCCGTGAATCTGGCGGATCCAGTGGCGCAGCGCCTGGCCCAGAGCGGCGCGGCCGGACGGCTTTCCGCCGAGGTCGAGCACCATGTCGAAGGCGTCCGAACGTTGCCAATACTGCGCGGAATTGGCGCTTTTGAGGAGATCGAGCGCGGTCGCCGCCGGCCCGCCCAGCATGGCGAGCAAGGGCGAGGCGTGCCGGTCGGCCTCATGCCCCTCGATCATCTCGGCATCGGCGAGCAGGATGGTGTTCTCGTGGAAGGTCACCCGCTGCGGCCGGAACAGGCATTCGGCGGCGCGCACCACGAAGGGATCGTCCTCGGCGTCGAGCGCAGCGCGCAGGATGACGTGGACGAGTTGGTCGAGGAAGAGCGGCGGGACGCCCGAGACGCCCTGGCGGACGATTGCCGCATAGGCCGCCTCCAGCGTCGGCGCCGCCAGCAGCCGGTCGCGCCAGCCGACCAGGAAGCGCCAGTTCTCGCGGGCGTCGGCATCGGCCAGCGCTGCGATCTCGCTCGCCGCGACATCCGCCTGCGGGGCCGCCATCAGCCTGGCGTGCAGCGCCCGCTCGGCATCGCAGGCCTCTTCCGGTGGCAGCACTTCCGGGCGCGCCAGATAGGCTTTCAGGAAATCATCGGTGACGACGAGGCCGCCGCCGGGCTCGCGATCGAGCAGGAGATGGCCGGAGCTCGCCCAGAAATGCGTCATGGCGTGCTCCCCTTGGCGAGCTTCATCAGATCGACCTGCTCGGCGATCTCGTCCTCGCCGTCGACCTCGACGAATTCGAAGGCGCGGAAGGCGTCCTTCGGCCGGTCGCCGCGCGGCGTCAGTGTGCGGAAGCGCTCGCGGATCTCGCCGTCTTCCAGCGTCCGGTGCAGGGCGAGCAGGGTCTGGGCGGGATGGTCGCAGAGCGAGGCGGCGAAGACGAGCTCCTCGGCCGCCGCGGCCCGCGCCGCGGCGAGGTCCGGCGCACCGAGCTTCTCGACGAAGCGCTGCGCGAGCTGCGCCAGCGCCTGCTCGCGCTCCTGCGGCGTCGCCTCGCTCACGACCGCGAGCGTGCTCCAGCCAAAACTGTCGATGCCGAGGAAGCCGGAGCGGAAGGCGGCGCGCCCTTTCGCGTCGAGCTCCGCGACGGCCTCCGGCGCGAACAGGAAGGAGCCGCTGACGACCCATTCGCCGGGCTCGGCCGCCTTGCGGAAGACGAAGCCGTCGGAAGGGTCGAGCCTGATGGCGCGTGGCAGCTTGAGGGTGGTCATGGCGCGCCCCCTCGGCCGCTGCCGTCATTGCGAGCGCAGCGAAGCAATCCAGAAGGGTTCGTTCGACGGCCCCTGGATTGCTTCGTCGCTTCGCTCCTCGCAATGACGATGGCGCTCACAGCTTCGGCGCTCCGCTCTCGCGATCGAGCCAGTCCATTTTCGCCAGCGCCTCGACCAGGCTCTTGCGCTCGGATCCGGCCTGCGAGGTCGCGACCAGGTCGCCATCCGGCTCGATGCCGTGGCGCACGCCCGTGACCTTCTCGAGCCGGTCGAGCCAGCGCCGCACCGCGGCCCTGGCGCCCTCCTCCTGCCAGCGGCTGACGCCGAGCATGAGATGGCGGGCGAAAGCCTCGATCAGGTCGACCGCGTCGACCTCCTCGAAGCCCTCCTCTGCCATACCGACCCCGATCCGGCCGGGCTCGAAGGGCGACATCGTGCTGGCGCGGACCATGGCCCCGAAGACGAGCCAGTCGGGCACCGCCTGCTCCGGACAGCCCGCCGGCCAGCCCAGCCGGCCACCACCGATCAGGCCGAGATCATAGGTCAGCGCATCGGGCCAGCGGAACATCACCGGCCGCTCGGGCGGCGAATGGACGGCGAGCGCATCGGCCAGCGCATTCATGGCGAGGTAATGCGCCAGCCGCGCCTCGGCCAGGATCGCGTCCGGCTCCAGCACCACGGCGAACTCGACGATGTCGAAACGTCGCACCCAGACCAGGGTCGCGGCGCCAGCCTCGGCGGCAATCGCCTGCGCATGGGCGAAGGCGTCGCCCGATTCGCGCAGGGTGACCAGCGAAAACCCCGGCGGCAGCGCCGGTTCGCGCCTGAGATCCCCCGACCGCGCCACGCCTGCCGCCATCTCCCCGCTTCCTTAAGTCCCACCCGACGGGTGGGCTTGCTTCTTTGGAGTCATTCCAATTCCATATAAGCATGAATTATCACAAGGGCGACGAAAGACGCGCTCGCAAGCTTCGAGGAAGACGGGCCCGATGACCGAGGTCGCACGCACGCTGATGGTCTGCTCGTGCGAGGACACGATGCCGCTCGACGGCGCGGCGCTGCAGCGCGGCTGCAAGGGCGCCGAGATCCGCGAGAACCGCCATCTCTGCCGCAGCCAGATCGAGCGCTTCCGCGCGCTGCTCGGCGAGAGCCAGGCGATCACCGTCGCCTGCACGCAGGAAGCCCCGCTGTTCGAGGAAGTGGCGGCAGACCTCGATTACGCCGGCGATCTCCTCTTCGCCAATATCCGCGAGGCCGCCGGCTGGTCGAGCGAGGCGAAGGCGGCCGGCCCGAAGATGGCGGCGCTGCTCGCCGCCGCCAGCGAGCCGCTGCCGCCGGCCACCTTCACCACCCTCACCAGCAAGGGCGTGGCGCTGATCTATGGCCGCGACGATACGGCCATCGCGCTGGCGCAGCGCCTCGCCGAGCATCTCGACGTCACTGTCCTGCTGACCCGGCCAGGCGAGATCACCCCGCCCCGGCTCGACGCGTTCCCGGTGCTGAAGGGCACGATCGCGCGGGCCACCGGCTGGCTCGGCGCCTTCGAGCTCAACGTCGACGATTATGCCGCGCCTTCCCCGTCCTCGCGGGGCAAGCTCGTCTTCGAGGCCGCCCGCAACGGCGCCGTCTCGCAATGCGACATCGTCATCGACCTCAGCGGCGGCATGCCGCTCTTCCCCGCCGGCGAGCTGCGTGCCGGCTATCTGCGCGCCGATCCGCGCGACCCGGCGGCGGTCGAGCGCCTCGCCTTCGCGGCGAGCCATCTCGTCGGCGAATTCGACAAGCCGCGCTATGTCGCCCTGAACGAGGGGCTCTGTGCCCATTCGCGCGCCAGCCGGACCGGCTGCACCCGCTGCCTCGAGCTCTGCCCGACCGGGGCGATCACGCCGGCCGGCGACCATGTCGCGATCTCGTCCGAGATCTGCGCCGGCTGCGGCGCCTGCGCCGCGATCTGCCCGACCGGCGCCGTGACCTACGCCCTGCCGCCGGCCGATGCGCTGTTGCGCAAGCTGCGCACCCTGCTCGTCACCTATGCCGAGGCCGGCGGGCAGGAGCCGGTCGTGCTGCTACACGATGCCGAGCATGGCGAGCCGCTGATCGACGCGCTCGCCCGCCATGGCGACGGCCTGCCGGCGCGCGTCCTGCCGCTGCGGGTCAACGAGATCACCCAGCTCGGCCTGGAAACCTTTGCCGCCGCCCTCGCCTTCGGCGCCTCGGCGGTCCGCGTGCTCGGCCGGGCCAAGCCGAAGCACGATCTTTCCGGCCTCACGCGCAATCTCGACTATGCCAATGCGCTTTCCGGCGGGCTCGGCTTCGGCGAGGCGCGCGCCGCCCTGATCGAGACCGACGACCCGGACGCGCTCGGCGCGGCTTTGGCACGGATCGCGCCCGGCAGGATCTCGCCGCAGCCGGCGCGCTTCCGGCCGATGGGCGACGGGCGCCCGCTGCTGCGCCAGATCGTCGGCGAACTGCATGCCGCGGCGCCGGAGCCGGTCGGCGCGGTGGCGATGCCGGCACGGGCGCCTTTCGGTACCATCAATCTCGACAGCGAGGGCTGCACGCTCTGCCTCGCCTGCGTCTCCGCCTGCCCGGTCGGCGCGCTCGGCGACGATCCGCAGCGCCCGACGCTGAGCTTCCAGGAGGACCTTTGCGTGCAATGCGGGCTCTGCGCCGCGACCTGCCCGGAGAAGGTCATCGCGCTCGAGCCGCGCATCGACTTCGACGCCTGGCAGGCCGGCCGCAGGGTCCTCAAGCAGGAGGAGCCGTTCCACTGCATCGCCTGCGCCAAGCCCTTCGGCGTCAAGAGCACGATCGAGAAGATCGCGGCGAAGCTGGAGAACCGGCACTGGATGTTCGCCGGCGAAGGCGCCAAGCGCGCCTCGATCCTCCGCATGTGCGAGGATTGCCGCGTCGAGGTCGTGGTCAATGAGAGCTTCGACCCGCATCTGGCGCCGCAGCGCCCGCCGGTCCGTACTACCGACGACTATCTGCGCGAGCGGGCCGAGCGCGGCGAGGACCCGCTGCAATAGCTGCGCATTCCGGCTGGATGTTGAACGATGGCGCCTTCCACCTGCTGTTCAGCGCCGCTCCTCAACCTGCGGTCTGGTTCGCCTGTCGGGCGCCGGAGCCTTGTGATGGAATCCCGGGCCGAGCTTCGCTCGCCCAGGATGACGGCAGTGTTTCCGCGTGAAAACAACTGGCTCTAGAACCGATAGGTCGCCGCGATGATCGGCCCGTGCATCGTGACATCGTAGAGGAAATTACCTTCCCGATAGTCGACATAGAGGGCGCGATACCCGGCTCGGAACGTCCACTTCTCGTTCCATTGGTAATTGACCGAGCCGACAGCCTGCCAGGTCAGCCGCGAGCCGATATCGAAACCGCCGATATCGCCGGCGAGCGTCAGGCTCCACGGGCCGCCCAGGCGAGCCGTCATCCGGGCCGCAACCACAGGGTCGGCCCAAGCCTCCGACTCGCTGTGATCGATCCGGAGGTTCAGGGCGCCGGGCAGTATCTTCAGCTTGTTGTCGAGGTTCCAGAAGCGCAGGCCGGCGCCGACATCGACATCGAAGGTCTGGTCCTCGTAGACGCGATAGAGCACCGAGGCCTGGAGGGTCAGGCTCTGCGACCTGAGCTTGAGCGAGGAGAAGTATGGCCCCGGCAGCCTCGCATCCGACGTGACCTGCGAGAACATCGCGTCGGCCAGGAATCCCCAACGGCCGATGCGCATCTCCGCAGCGCCCATGATGCCGCCGTTCAGGTCCTTCAGGATATCACCGAAGCTGAGGTCGACATTGGCGGCAGGCAAAGGCGGCAGCGTCGAGGTGCGGCCATCGAGCCCGGACGCCCAGAAATAGCCGGTAAACGCGAAGGTCGGGCCAGTGGCCAGGATGGGGGCGGGAGGCGCCGTCGGGGGCGGAAGATCTGCCGCTTGAACTTGTGAGCCAGCCAGCGCCAAAACACTGGCGAACAAAGCAGATTTCATCGCGCGAACCCCCGCCAGTTCACAACGCCTTCGATCAGGCACGCTGACGTTCGTGCAATCCGAAATAGAGGTCAAGCGCGTTCGCTCCACCAGAACTATGGTTGGAGGAGATTCGGCGCCAAGGTGGCGAGCTTCCACTTTGGCATGTGGGCGGACTTTCCCGCCAGGTCTTTCTCGCGAGGCTCCTCTTCCGACGGGGTGTCTCGAATCGGCGCGGTGCTTCGCACCAGCGCCGGGGTGCTCCGGCGCGACCGATTCGGCGAGGCGGAAAAGGGCTCGGCGATGCCTCGAATCTGCCTGCAAGCGGCGCTCCGGAACGGCTCCAGGCCCAGCGCCGGACAGCGCAGCCGGTGCCGGTCGGCGCGGCTTTTCAACAACGCCCCGAACTCGATCCAACCATTTGATATGGAAGTTGTTTTTTCGATTTTTGTCGGCTTTCGGCGGCCGCGTTCCGGTAGGTGAGCGAGGGGAGTTTTACCGCTTGTTAACCATTCCCTGGCTACACCCGGGAAACTGAAAATTAACCAAGATGACCAACGTGTTAACTCAACCTCGGCCGATCCGCCTCAAGGGGCGATCCTACCTTGCGCTGACGCTGACCCCGGAGCTGCCCTTCGAGGACTGGCTGGCGCGGCTCGACGATCTGGCCAACCGTTCCGCCGGATTCTTCCTGCGGCGGCCGGTGGTGCTGGATGTCGAAGGCCTGGACATCGACCGCCAGCAGCTTCGCGAACTCGTCGGCCAGCTTGGCGCGCGCAAGGTGCGGATCATGGGCGTCGAAGGCGCGCGGCCCTCGATGCTCGGCCCGGACCTGCCGCCGGCCATGTCCGGCGGGCGCGAGACCCCGGATTTCGAAGCCCCGGCCGCCGAAGAGATCAAGGAGGCCGCGGTCACCGGGAATGCGGTGCCTGCCGAGCCCGTCCTGCCCGCCGAACCGCTGCCCGCCAAGGCCACGCCTTCGCTGGTCATCACCCAGCCCGTGCGCTCGGGACAGTCGATCATCTTCACCGAAGGCGACGTGACCATCATCGGATCGGTCGCATCGGGCGCGGAGGTCATCGCCGGCGGGTCGATCCATATCTACGGCACCCTGAGAGGGCGGGCGATGGCCGGCACGATGGGCAACGCCGCAGCGCGCATCTTCTGCCGCAAGCTCGAAGCGGAGCTGGTCGCGATCGACGGCTACTACAAGACGGCCGAGGACCTGGAGTCCGATCTCCACGGCAAGGCCGTCCAGTTCTGGCTCGAAGGCGAAACATTCAAGGTTGGATCACTCGCCTGAGTCGACGGCGCGTCCACACAAACGGGAGAGTTCAATGGGCAAAGTAGTCGTGGTCACATCGGGCAAGGGCGGCGTCGGCAAGACGACGTCTTCCGCCGCACTCGGGGCTGCGCTGGCGCAGAACGGCGACAAGGTCGTGGTCGTCGATTTCGACGTCGGCCTGCGCAATCTCGACCTCGTCATGGGGGCCGAAAGGCGCGTGGTCTACGACCTCGTCAACGTGATCCAGGGCGAAGCCAAGCTGGCGCAGGCGCTGATCCGCGACAAGCGGGTCGAGACGCTCTATCTGCTGGCTGCCTCGCAGACGCGCGACAAGGACAATCTCACGCAGGAGGGTGTCGAGCAGGTCATCGCCGCGCTGAAGACCGCCTTCGACTGGGTCATCTGCGACAGCCCGGCCGGCATCGAGCGCGGCGCGACGCTCGCCATGCGCCATGCCGACGTCGCCATCGTCGTGACCAATCCGGAAGTCTCCTCGGTACGCGATTCCGACCGCATCATCGGCCTGCTCGATTCCAAGACGCTCAAGGCCGAGAACGGCGAGCGCATGGAGAAGCATCTGCTGCTCACGCGCTACGATCCGGCCCGCGCCGAGCGCGGCGACATGCTGAAGGTGGACGACGTCCTCGAAATCCTGTCGATCCCGCTGCTCGGCATCATCCCGGAAAGCATGGACGTGCTGCGCGCCTCCAATGTCGGCTCTCCGGTCACCCTGGCGGATGGCCGCAGCGCCCCGGCGATCGCCTATTTCGATGCGGCCCGCCGGCTCAAGGGCGAAGTCCTGCCGGTCGCCATTCCCGGCGAAAAGCGGAGCTTCTTCGGCAAGATCTTCGGAAGGAAAGCGGCATGAACCTCCGTCGCCTCTTTTCCCGCTCGCAATCGGCCCCCGCCGCGCGCGACCGGCTGCAGGTGCTGCTCGCCCATGAGCGTGCTTCGGTCGGCGGGTCGGATCTCGTCACCAAGCTGCGCGACGAAATCCTGCGCGTCATTTCCAAGCATGTGCAGATCGACGACGAGAAGGTCACGGTCAAGATGGAACGCGGGGCCAAGGTTTCGACCCTCGCCGTCGACATCGAGATCCCGTTCGACGCGGGCAAGAAGGCGGCCTGAGGGCCGCCTTTCAAGGCTACCGCGTCACCTTCTCCAGCCAGTCGACCAGCGCCTTCCGGTCGGCGGCCGAGCCGATGGTCTGCTCCGGCATCTTGGTGCCCGGCGTATAGGCGTTGGGGCCGATCTCGAACAATCTCGCCACCGTCTCCTTGCTCCAGACGATGTCCATGCCCTTCAGCGCCGCGGAGAAGGCGTAGCCCGGCGCGGTCGCGATGCGGCGCCCGAAGATGCCGTGCAGGGTCGGCCCGGCCCGGTTGCCATCCGCGGGAGTGAGCGTGTGACAGGCGGCGCAGGCGCGAAAGACCTGCGCTCCCCGCTCGCCCTGGAAGGCCGCGAGCGCGTCCTGCCCGGCGCGCGGCACGACCGTGCCGACATGCTCGCCGGTCACCGCGTTCCAGCGCCTGACCAGCCGGTCGGCCCCGCCGGAGAGAAGCTGGCTGCCATCGGGCAGGAAGGCGAGCGACCAGACCGGCATGCCGGGGCCGATCAGCGTGGCGCGGATCGTCCGCGTCCGGCGCTCGACCAAGGCAACCTGGCCGCGCAGGCCCCCGGCCGCGATGGTCGCGCCATCGGCGGAGATGGCGAGCGCGATCAGCGGCGTCTCGCCGATGGCGATCTCAGCCCGCGCCGCGCCGTCCGGCCCGAACAGCCGCAGGCGGCCATCGGCAGCGGCGACTGCGATCTCGCCATCGGGCGCGACGACGACGCCGTTGAGCGGCGCCGGGGCGGTCACGACCAGCGGCACGCCGCCGGCGGCCGGCCAGATCCGCAGCGTCGCGTCATAGCCCGAGGAGACCAGCCCGCCGCCGGGCAGGAAGGCGACGCCGTTGACCGGCCCCTTATGGCCTTCGAGCACCCGCGCCGCGCCATCGGCGAGCCGGGTGATCCGCAGCGTCTCGTCCCAGGAGGCGGAGGCGAGCCTGCCATCGTCCGGCGAGAACGCCAGCGCCGCGACCGGCCCCTTGTGCCCGTCGAAGACCCTCATTGGCTCGGCGCCGCCGCCCTGCCAGAGCGCGACCTTGCCGTCCTCGCCGCCGGTGGCGAAGCCGATGCCGGGCACGGTGACGGCGGCGTTGATCGCACCCTGATGGAAGCGCAGCACCTTTTCGGCATTGCCATTCGCCAGGTTCCAGAGGATCGCCGATTGATCGAAGGAGCCGGTGAGCGCCAGCGCACCATCGCCCGAGACCGCGACGGCCCGCACCGGGCCGCCATGGCCGCGCAGTTCCTGGGCGGAGGTGGGCAGCGCCGAGATCAAGAGCGCCACGAGGCCCGCGCGAATCCTTCTCCCCCTGGGGGAGAAGGTGGCAGCGCGTAGCGCTGACGGATGAGGGCCGGAACGAAGCCCGGCATCTTCCTCGCGCATTCCGGCCGTCCTCCCTTACCCGTCTGCTGCGCTGCCACCTTCTTCCCCGAGGGGCGAAGGGTAAAGAGCCGCAGTTGCCCCTGCGCGAAAAGCCGTCATATGAAACCTAACCGTTTGACAGGCTGCGCCCATGACCTCGATCCCGCTCAACCTGCGTGGCCTGAAGTGCCCCCTCCCCGCTTTGCGCGTCCGCAAGGCGCTGAAGGGGGCGGAGCCGGGCGCGCTCTTCCTGGTCGAATGCACCGACCCGATGGCGGCGATCGACATCCCGAACCTGATGCGCGAGACCGGCGACACCATCGAGCAGAGCAGCGCGGAGGAAGGGCTGCTGGTCTTCCATATCCGCAAGGCCGCCGCCTGAAGCTGCCGCCGCCCTCGAACCGGAGCTTAGAAGCCGTGGCCCTTTCCCGAAACGACATCCTGCGCGCGCTCGAACTGGTGAAGCTGCCGGCGAGCGGGCAATCGCTCGCCGCCTCCGGCCGGATCGGCGACATCCTGATCGAAGACGGCAAGATCATCTTCGCCATCGGCATCGACGCGACCGAGGCCGGCGCGATGGAGCCGGTGCGCAAGGCGGCCGAAAGCGCCGTCAGCGGCCTGCCGGGGGTGACGCAGGTTCTGGTCGGGCTGACCGCCGACAAGGCGCCCTCCGCCGCCTCGCCATCGGCCGCGACGCAGGCCCGCCGCCATGCCCAGGCCGGGCCGGGCGGCGCCGTGCCGAAGGCCGCCGGCGTGCCCGGCGTCAAGCAGATCATCGCCGTCGCCAGCGGCAAGGGCGGCGTCGGCAAGTCGACCACCACCGCCAATCTCGCGGTCGCCCTGGCGACGCTCGGCATGAAGGTCGGCGTACTCGACGCCGACATCTACGGGCCCTCGGTGCCGAAGATCTTCGGCATCACCGGCAAGCCGCGCCTGGTCTCCGGCCGGACTCTGGCGCCGATGGAGGCCTATGGCCTGAAGATCATGTCGATCGGCTTCCTGATCGACGAGGAGACGCCGATGATCTGGCGCGGGCCGATGGTGATCTCGGCGATCACCCAGATGCTGCGCGAGGTCGCCTGGGGCGAGCTCGACGTGCTCGTCGTCGACATGCCGCCCGGCACCGGCGACGCGCAGCTGACCATGGCGCAGCAGACGCCGCTCGCCGGCGCCGTCATCGTCTCGACGCCGCAGGACCTGGCCCTGCTCGATGCCCGCCGCGGCGTCGCCATGTTCAGGAAGGTCGAGGTGCCGATCCTCGGCATCGTCGAGAACATGAGCTATTTCGTCTGCCCGGAATGCGGCCA
>NZ_JAKFED010000141.1:0-1518 GCF_036675845.1 Allobosea sp.
CGCCAGGCGCACCTTCTCTACGTCGGTGTTCACCCATTGCAGTCCCGAGCCCTCGGCCACGGCGGCCAACTCGTCCATCGGCAACTCGTAAGCAACGAGTTCGGCGGTGATGGGCAACGGCGCAGGCTCGCGCGCCTGCGCCGTTGCGGGTACGGGGGCAGGGGCTGTTGCTGCTACCGTGCCTGGCGTGGCACTCGGTTCGGGCGGTAGCCCGAGAGCCTTGAAAGCCGGCGGAACCGCCGGTTCGGCAACGGGCATGGCTGGCTCGAGCGGCAACGGCATTGCCACATGCACCGTGTCGCCGTCGACGGCATCGCCCGTCGCCGCGTCGCTCGTTACGGCTTCGACGGCACCGGCCGGTGCTTCGGTTTCCGACGCCGGGGCGCCGGTCTCGGCAACGGCGCCGTCGCTGCGGTCGCGGCGACCGCGGCCCCCGCGGCGTCGGCGGCGCGGCTCGCCACTGCCGGCCTCGTCGCCCTCGATCTCGGGACGCTCGGCTTCGGTATCGCCCTCAATGTGCGCGGACGCCGTTTCGGCGCCGAACTCGGCCGCAGCAGGCAGTCCGGGCTCGTGCACCTCGTCTGCCGTTGCGGCACCGCTGCCTTCGGCGCGGACCTCGTCGCGCTCGCCGCGACCCCGTCCGCCGCGGCGGCGCCGGCGGCGGCTGGCTTCGCGTTCACCGTTTTCACCACCTTCTGCTGCAACACCCGTTGAAGCCAGGGCGGTATCCAGTCCTTGGGCGTCGGCGAGCGGCAGGGCCGGCTCATCGTTGGCTGGCGGTGACGCCGGTCGCTGATTGCGGCGACCCTCACCTCGGCCGCTCTCGGAGCGTTCGCTGCGGTCCATGGCCGGCCCGGCATTGGCCTGCTCGCCGCTGACCGGCGCCGCTTCGGCGCGCTCGGGGCGTCGGCCTCGGCCTTCGCGTTCGGGACGTTCGCTGCGTTCACCGCGACGTGCGCGATCCTCGCCGCCTCGGTCGCCGCGGGCTTCGCCTCGCCCCTCACTGCGTGGGCCGTCGCGGCCTTCGGTTCGCGGACCATCGCGCCCCTCGCTGCGTTGGCCGTCGCGTCCACCTCGGCGACCGCGGCCTTCGCGGCCGCCTCCACCGTCGCGCGGGCCGCGCTCTTCGCGGCCGGGCTTCGCCGGCTGCACGATCGGCGCCGCGGCAGGCGTCTGAGTCGGTGTAACCGGAGCATCACCGCTGAACAGCTTCTTCAGCCAGCCGAAGAAACCGCCGGTCGAGGTTGTCGCTGCCCAAGCCGGCTCGGTGGCCGGGGTCGGTCTTGCGACGGCTACCGGCGCTTGGGCTTGCGGTGGAACCGCAGCGGGGCGCGGTTGCGGCGGCGGGGCGGGCTGATCCGGCAGCACGCCCTTGATCACCGGCTCCTGCTTGGCCTTGCCCTTTTCGCGGCGGGTGATGCCGACCTCGTCGTCCGGCTCCTCGATCATGGTGTAGCTGGCCTGCAGGTTCTCCAGCCGAGGGTCGTCGTGGCGCAGGCGTTCGAGCTTGTAGTTGGG
>NZ_JAKFED010000192.1:0-1511 GCF_036675845.1 Allobosea sp.
CCGGAAGCGGCCTCGCTCGACGCCGATATCGACGCCCTGAAGAAGAAGGTCGATGCCGGCGCGACGCGGGCGATCTCCCAGTTCTTCTTCGATAACGACGTCTATTTCCGCTATCTCGACAAGGTTCGCGCCCGCGGCATCGAGATCCCGATCCTGCCCGGCATCGTGCCGGTGCAGAATTTCAAGCAGACCGCAGGCTTTGCCCGCAAGACCGGGGCGAGCGTGCCGCAATGGCTGGCGGACCGCTTCGAAGGGCTCGAGGACGACCCGGCGACGCGCCGTCTGGTGGCTGCGGCGGTCTGCGCCGAGCAGGTGCTCGACCTGGTCGATCGCGGCGTCTGCGACCTGCATTTCTACACGATGAACAAGGCCGACCTGGTCTATGCGATCTGCCATCTCGTGGGCCTGAAGCCCGAGAAGGCGACGGCGCAGCAAGCGGCGGCGTAGAGACGTCATTGCGAGCGTAGCAAAGCAATCCAGGGACCCGCATGGCCCTGGATTGCTTCGTCGCTACGCTCCTCGCAATGACGGAGAAGGCGTTACGAACCGAGTTTCACGACGAAAGCGTCCACGATGTCCGACTTCCAGCCTACTCCCGTCGACGGCGCCGAGATCGAGCGCGCGCTCCGCCAGGCCGCCTCCGAGCGCATCCTCGTGCTCGATGGTGCCATGGGGACGCAGATCCAGGACCTGAAGCTCTCCGAGGCCGATTTCCGCGGCGAGCGCTTCAAGGGCTGGAACCGCGACCTCAAGGGCAATAACGACCTGATCGCGCTGACGCAGGCCGCGGCGCTGCGCGACATCCACCTCGCCTATTTCAACGCCGGCGCCGATATCGTCGAGACCAACACCTTCTCCGGCACCTCGATCGCCCAGGCCGATTACGGCATGGAGGCGCTGGTTTACGAGCTCAATGTCGCCGCCGCGAAGCTCGCGCGCGAGGCCGCGGCGATCGCGCAGAAGGGCGACGGCCGGCGCCGCTTCGTCGCCGGCGCCATCGGCCCGACCAACCGCACGCTCTCGATCTCGCCCGACGTCAACAATCCGGGCTACCGGGCCGTCAGCTTCGACCAGGTCCGCGATTCCTATGCCGAGCAGGTGCGCGGGCTGATCGACGGCGGCGCCGAGCTGATGCTGATCGAGACGATCTTCGACACGCTCAACGCCAAGGCGGCGATCGTCGCGATCGAGGAGGTCTATCGCGAGCGGGGCATCCGCCTGCCGGTGATGATCTCCGGCACGATCACCGACCTCTCCGGCCGCACTCTCTCGGGCCAGACGGTCGAGGCCTTCTGGAATGCGGTGCGCCATGCCAATCCGTTGACCATCGGTCTCAACTGCGCGCTCGGCGCGCGCGAGATGCGCGCCCATATCAAGGACATGTCGCGGCTCGCCGGCACGCTGGTCTGCGCCTATCCCAATGCCGGCCTGCCCAACGAGTTCGGCCTCTATGACGAACGTCCCGAGGCGACGGCTTCGATGCTGGCCGAGTTCGCCGATGCCGGCTTCGT
>NZ_JAKFED010000031.1:0-34830 GCF_036675845.1 Allobosea sp.
GCGTCGAGCAGGCCGAAGAGCAGGCAGGCGAAGAGGGCGGGCCAGGGCCGCCAATTGGCGAAGATCACCGCGGCGAGCGCGATGAAGCCCTTGCCGGCGGTCATCTGCGGCAGGAAGCCGGCCGATTGCGAGACCGCGAGATAGGCCCCGCCGAGGCCGCAGAGCGCGCCGCAGATGATCACGGCGGCATAGCGCAGCCCGGCGACCGAGACGCCGGCGGTGTCGACCGCCGCCGGGTTCTCGCCGACGGCGCGCAGGCGCAGGCCGAAGCGCGTGCGCTTCAGGACGATCGCCGTCAGCAGGACGCAGAGCAAGGCGAGATAGGCCGGAGCGGCATGGCCGGAGATGGCGATGTCGTAGAGCGGCCCGAGCCCGGGCACGGGCTTCAGCGTCTCGGCCAGCGGCAGCGGGATCTCGGCGAAGCGGGCCGCGCCTTCGAGCGGCGGCGTGCGCCCGCCCTGGCCGAACCAGGCATTGCCGAGGATCACGGTCAGCCCGGCCGCCAGCATGTTGATGGCGACGCCGGAGACGATCTGGTTGCCGCGCCAGGTGATGGTGGAAAAGCCATGGACCAGGGAAAGCGCGACGGAGGCGGCGATGCCGGCGCCAAGCCCGGCCCAGGCCGAGCCGCTGGTGTAGGCGACGACCGCCGAGGCGAAGGCGGCGATCAGCATCTTGCCCTCGAGGCCGATGTCGACGACGCCGGCCCGTTCCGACCAGAGCCCGGCCATGGCGGCGCAGAGCAGCGGCACTGAAAGCCGGATCGTCGAATCGAGGATGACGGCGAGCGTCTGGACGGCCTCCATCGTCAGCCGCCCCCCGTCATTCCAAGGCAGCCCGCAGGGTCGAGCCCGGAACCCATGAACACGATGCTCACCGTCATTGCGAGGAGCAAAGCGATGAAGCAATCCAGAGGGGCGTAGCGCTCTTCCGCCCCTGGATTGCTTCGCTGCGCTCGCAATGACGGGTAGGAAGCTTTCGCTGTCATGCCACCCGCTTTCCACCGAACGACAGCGCCGTCGCCACCAGCCGCCGGAACAGGCCGTCGAGCGCGCCGGCGAAAAGGATGACGACGCCGCCGATGACCACGACCATGTCACGGGTGATCGTCGGCTTGTCGAAGGAGAGCTCGGCCCCGCCCTGATAGAGCGCCCCGAAGAGCAGTGCCGCCAGCCCGATGCCGACCGGATGGCCGCGCCCCATCAGCGCGACCGCGATGCCGACGAAGCCGTAGCCGGCGGTGAAGTCGAGCAGGAGACGATGCTGCACGCCCATCACCTCGTTGACGGCGAGCCCGCCGGCGAGCGCGCCCGAAAGCGCCATCGCCACCATGGTGATCCGCGCCGGCGAGATGCCGGCATAGGCGGCGGCGCGGGGATTGGCGCCGACGGTGCGGATCGCATAGCCGAGCCGCGAGCGGTAGATCAGCAGCCAGACCGCGACGAGCGCGGCGAGCGCCAGCAGGAAGGCGCTGTTCAAGGGCGTCGTCGGCAGCTTCAGGCCGAGCGGCGCCAGCAGCTGATGCATCGGCGTCAGCGTCGCATGCTTCGCGAAATCGGCCGTCTCGGGCTGCATCGAGCCCGGCTTGCCGATGATCTCGACCAGCAGATAGACGATCAGCGTCGCGGCGATGAAGTTGAACATGATCGTGGTGATCACGACATGGCTGCCGCGCGTCGCCTGCAGATAGCCGGGAACGAAGGCCCAGAAGGCGCCGCCTGCTGCCGCGGCAAGGATGGCAAGCGGCACCAGGAGGATGCCGGGCAGGGGCGCGAGCCACAGGCAGGCCAGCGCCCCGGTGATGCCGGCGACCGTCGCCTGGCCCTCGCCGCCGATATTGAACAGCCCGGCATGGAAGGCGACGGCGACGGCGAGCCCCGTGAAGATGAAATTGGTGGCGTAGTAGAGCGTGAAGCCGAGCCCTTCGAGGCTGCCGAGCGAGCCCTTCAGCAGCAGCGCCGTCGCCTCCAGCGGGCTCTCGCCGATGCCGAGCACGACGAAGCCGGCGACCAGCAGGGCGGCGGCGACGCTGACCAGCGGCACGAGCGCCGTATCGGCCCAGCGCGGCAGCTCGATCGGGGCTGCGCTCATGGGAGGCCACCATGGATCGGAAAGGCGCGGGGAACCCTCTCCCGTAGGGAGAGGGCAGGGTGAGGGGTAGGCCCGATAACCAGTTCCGCGAGCGCTGACCGCGCGTTCGGGTGAAGGCCAACGATTCCTCTCCCGAACACCTCACCCCTGCCCCTCTCCTTGCAGGAGAGGGGTTCTGTGGCGTGGTTCTTCCCCAAGGAGCGGAAGTCCATCACGCCGCCCGCTCGCTCACACCCGCCATCAGCAGGCCGAGGTCGCGCTCGTCGGTTTCCGCCGCCTTGCGCTCGCCGGTGATCTGGCCGCCGCAGAGCGCGAGGATGCGGTCCGACAGCGCCATCACCTCCTCGAGCTCGACCGAGACCAGCAGGATCGCGACCCCGGCATCGCGCAGCGCGATCAGCCGGCGGTGGATGAACTCGATCGCGCCGATATCGACGCCGCGCGTCGGCTGGCCGACCAGCAGCACCTTCGGCGCCCGCTCGATCTCGCGGGCGAGCACGATCTTCTGCTGGTTGCCGCCGGAGAACCTGGCGGTCTTCAGCCCGGGATCGGCGGGGCGGACATCGTAGCGCTCCATGCCGGCCAGCGCATGGCTGCGGACGGCTGCCGGCGACAGCAGGGGGCCGGGCCCGAAGGCCGGATCGCCATGATAGCCGAGGATCGTGTTCTCCGCCGCGGCGAAGGCGGTGACCAGCCCGGTCTTCTGCCGGTCCTCCGGAATATGCATCAGCCCGAGCCGGCGCAGATTGGCCGGATTGCGGTCGGCGGTCGTGAGGATGCGGCCACCGAGGCGGACCACCCCGCGCACCGGCTGGACGAGCCCGGCGAGCACGTCGAGCAATTCGCTCTGGCCGTTGCCGGCGACGCCGGCGATGCCGACGATCTCGCCCTCGTGCAGGGTCAGGCTGGCATCGCGCAGGCGCTCGCAACCATGGTCGTCGATGACGGTGAGCCCGGCCGCCTCCAGCACCGGCCGGCCGCGCGGACGCGGCGCCTTCTCGACCCGCAGCAGCACGCGCCGGCCGACCATCGCCTCGGCCAGCTCGGCCGGCGAGGTCCGGGCCGTCTCGACATGCGCCACCATCTCGCCGCGGCGCATCACCGAGACCCGGTCGGTCACGGCCATGATCTCGCGCAGCTTGTGGGTGATCAGGATCACGGTCTTGCCCTGCGCCGTCAGCGCCCGCAGCAGGGAAAAGAGCTGGTCGGCCTCGGCCGGGGTCAGCACGGCGGTCGGCTCGTCGAGGATCAGCACCTCGGCGCCGCGATAGAGCGCCTTGAGGATCTCGACGCGCTGCTGCAGCCCGACCGAAAGCTCGCCGACGATCGCGTCGGGGTCGATGGCGAGGCCGTATTCCGCCGAGAGCCGGGCGAGCTCGGCCCGCGCCTTGGCGATGCCGCTCTTGAGCCAGGCCCCGCCCTCGGCGCCGAGCACGACGTTCTCGACCACCGAGAGCGGCTCGACCAGCATGAAATGCTGGTGGACCATGCCGATGCCGGCGGCGATCGCCTCGGCCGGCGAGCGGATCGCGCAGCTTTCGCCGCGCACCCGGATCTCGCCGGAATCGGCCTCGTAGAAGCCGTAGAGGATCGACATCAGCGTCGACTTGCCGGCGCCGTTCTCGCCGACGATGCCGTGGATCGAGCCGGCGGCGACGGCAAGCGACACGTCCCTGTTGGCGGCGACCGGCCCGAAGGATTTCGAGATGCCGACGAGTTCGATGGCGGGTGGCGGTGCGTCGCTCATAGGGCCAGCACCATGCCGTCATGGGCGCGGGCCTCGGGCAGCTTCTCGTCATGGGCCAGCATGTCCGGCCCCATATGGGTCAGGATGATGCGCGGCGTAGCCAGTTCGCCCCGGTGCGCCGTAAGCGTGCGGTAATCGAGATGGTTGGCCAGCACCTTGTCCCAGGTATAGCACTCGACCAGCAGGGCATCGGCGCCGGCGGCGAGCGGGATCAGCGCCGGCGTCCAGGCCGTGTCGCCCGAAAAGGCGAAGGTCTTGCCGTCTTGCGTGAGCCGATAGCCCTGGCAGGGGCCGGCGCGCTCGTCATGCACCATCGGGAAGGCCTCGATCGCGACGCCGGCAAGCTCGGTCGGTGCCTCCGGCGTGACCTCGACATAGCTGATCGGAAAGCGCCAGCGATTGGTCGAGGCGCCGGGGAAATCGGTCTCGAGCGCATGCCGGGCGCGGTGCTCGACGCCGATCGGACCCGCGATGGTCAAGGGCTCGCTGCGGCGCGAGACGAACTGTGCCTCGACCAGGAAGGCCGCCAGCCCCCCGAAATGGTCGCCATGGAAATGCGTGAACAGCAGGGTCGAGAGGCCGTTGCGCGCGACGCCGGCCTGGTTCAGCGCGACCATGCTGGAGGAGCCGCAATCGAGCAGCAGCCGCTCGCCGCCGGCCTCGATCCGGAGGCAGGTGTTGAAGCGGCCGCCGGAGCCGAAAGCGTCTCCCGAGCCGAGAATGGTGACCTTCATCGCGCCGATACGGCGGTGCGAGCCATCACATCGTGCATTTGGAGTCCGACATGTAGTCGTGGACCTTGATGGTGCCGGCGATGATGTCGGCGCGGGCCTTGTCGGCCGCGGCCTTCATCTCGGGCGTGATCAGCGCCTTGTTGTGCTCGTCGAGCGCCCAGCCGACGCCGTCCTCCTTGAGGCCGAGCACCGAGACGCCGGGCTTCCAGGTTCCCTCGCGCGCCGCCTTGAAGGAGCTGTAGGCGGCGATGTCGACGCGCTTCAGCATCGAGGTCAGCACCTTGCCGGGGTGCAGCGCGTTCTGGTTGGAATCGACGCCGATGCCGAGCTTGCCGGCGTCGGCGGCGGCGCGCAGCACGCCGATCCCGGTGCCGCCGGCGGCGTGGTAGATCACGTCGGCGCCGCGGTCGATCTGCGACTTGGCGAGCTCGCCGCCCTTGACCGGGTCGTTCCAGGCCGCCGGGGTCGAGCCGGTCATGTTCTGGAAGATCTCGGCCTCCTTCTTGCCCGCCTTGACGCCCTGGACATAGCCGCAGGCGAATCTGCGGATCAGCGGGATGTCCATGCCGCCGACGAAGCCGACCTTGCCCGTCTTCGAGGCGAGGCCGGCGAGCAGGCCGACCAGATAGGAGCCCTCATGCTCCTTGAACACCACCGACTGCACGTTCGGCAGCTCGACCACCATGTCGATGATCGTGAACTTGAGGTCCGGGAACTCGGCCGCGACCTTCTGCAGCGCCGTCGCCTGCGAAAAGCCCACCGCGATGATCGGCGAATGGCCGTCGCGGGCGAAGCGGCGCAGCGCCTGCTCGATCTGGGCATCGTTGGTCGGCTCGAAATCGCGGAACTCGACGCCGGTCTCGGCCTTGAACTTCTCCGCCCCGGCGAAGACGCCCTCGTTGAAGGATTTGTCGAACTTGCCGCCCTTGTCGTAGACGACGGCCGGCTTGATCGCGGTCTGGGCCATGGCGGCAAACGCCGAGAGCGCGGCGCCCGCCATGGCGAGAGCGAAGAATTTCAGGCGCATGGAACCGTTCCCTGTCCGTGGCCGGGACGGTTGCCCCGCCCGCTATGCGCTTACGATGGCACGGCTTTTCGAAAGGACCAAGCGGCTGCGCGAGGCGCAGGCCGCCCGGGGTTTCAGGGGCATGACCGGCCGCCCTCAGCCGCGCTGGATCGAGACGCCGCCATCGGCGAGAAAGGCCGTGCCGGTGACGAAGCTGGCCGCGTCCGAGGCCAGGAACAGCGCCGCCTTGGCGATCTCCTGCGGCCGCGCCAGGCGCTTGAGGGCGTGGAGGCTTTCGACGAAGGCCAGCACCTCCGGCCCGGAACCAGGCGCGTTGGTGACGCTCGCCGGCGTATCGGTGCCGCCCGGCAGCAAGGCGTTGACGCGGATGCGCTGGCTCCCGAGCTCGGCGGCGAGCGCCTTGACCAGGCCGATCTGCCCGGCCTTGCTCGCGGCATAGGCCGACATGCCGGCGAGGCCTGCCGTATAGCCGACGAAGCTCGAGGTGAAGATCAGCGAGCCGCCGCCGCGGGCCTGCAGCGCCGGCACCTGGTATTTGGCGCCGAGGAAGGCGCTGGTCAGGTTGGTTTCGAGAATTTCGCGCCAGCTGTCGGGCGACATCTCCGCGATCGGTCCCATCTCGCCCACCGTTCCGGCATTGTTGAAGGCGATGTCGAGCCCGCCGAAGCGCTTCGTCGCGGCCTCGACCAGACGCTGCGCCAGCGCCTCGTCGCGTATGTCGCCGGCGATGGCGAGCGCCTCGCCGCCGGCAGCGGCGATCTCGGCGGCGAGCCCGTCAATTTCGGCCTGCCGCCGCGCCGTCACCACCACCCTGGCGCCTTCGCTGGCGAACAGCGCCGCCGCGGCGCGCCCGATGCCGGAGCTCGCCCCGGTGACGATCGCGACCTTGTTGCTGAGAACCGTCATGCCTTGACCTTTCATGCCTGCAGGAAATCTGCGGCGCGGTGATCGCAGGCGAAGCGCCGGTGCAGACACCCGCTTCCTGTCACGGCATGGCACCCGATTCCCGGCACCCGATTGCTGCGCGGTCCCGATCGGCCTAATCCTGAGGCCATGATGCTGAGCGAGGCGGAGATCGAGCGCTATGCCCGCCATCTGGTGCTGCCGGAGATCGGCGGGCCGGGACAGGCGCGGCTGAAGCGGGCGCGGGTGCTGGTGGTCGGCGCCGGCGGCCTCGGCGCGCCGCTGATCCCCTATCTCGCCGCCGCCGGCGTCGGCACCATCGGCATCGTCGACGACGACCATGTCTCGCTTTCGAACCTGCAGCGGCAGATCATCTTCGCAACGCAGGATGTCGGGGCGCGCAAGGCGGTCGCGGCTGCCGGCTTCGTCAAGCGGCTGAACCCGCATGTCCAGATCGAGGAATATGTCACCCGGATCGACCCGCACAACGCCCGAGCCCTCGTCGCCTTCTACGACGTCGTCGCCGAGGGTTCGGACAATTTCGCCACGCGCTATGCGGTGTCGGACGCCTGCTTCCACGAGAGCAAGCCGCTGGTCACGGCGGCGCTCGGGCGCTTCGACGGCTCGCTGACCACGATCCGGGCGCATGAGAAGGGCCCGGACGGCCAGCCCAACCCGACCTATCGCTGCCTGTTCCCGACGGAGCCGCCGCCCGGCACGGTCGCACCCTGCGCCGAGGCCGGCATTCTGGGGGCGCTGCCGGGGGTGATGGGTTCGCTGATGGCGCTCGAGGTGATCCGGGCGATCACCGGCTTCGGCGAGCCGCTGGTCGGCAAGCTCCTGCTGGTCGACGCCATGGCGATGCGCTTCGAGACGATGCGCTATGGCTGGGACCCGGAAAACCCGCTGAACGGCACCGCGCCGGCGGGCGCCGCCACCGCCTGAGCGCTAGAGCAGGATGCGAAAAAGTGGAAACCGGTTTTTCGCAAGAATCCTGCTCTAACCCTTGGGTGAGAGACGGATTCAGATGTCAGATGGGATCATTCCATGATTCCATCTGACATCATCCGGCTCTACCGGCTGGCGGCCCGCTTCGCCTCGATCACGTCGAAGAGCTGCGCCGCGAGGTCCGGTCCGCCGAGCTTCTTGATGGCGCGCACCCCGGTCGGGGCGGTGACGTTGATCTCGGTCAGATAGCCGCCGATCACGTCGATGCCGACGAGCAGCAGGCCGCGCTCCCTCAGCGCCGGGCCGATGCGCTCGCAGATTTCGAGCTCGCGCTTCGACAGGTCGGTCGGCCGCGCTGCGCCGCCGCGCACCATATTGGCGCGCAGGTCGCCCTCGGCCGGCACGCGGTTGACCGCGCCCGCCGCCTTGCCGTCGATCAGGATGATGCGCTTGTCGCCCTCGGAGACCTCCTTCATGAAGCGCTGCACCACCCAGGGCTCGCGGAAGAGGTTGGCGAAGAGGTCGCAGAGCGAGCCGAAATTCGGGTCGCCCTTGCCGGTCTTGAACACGGTCGCGCCGCCATGGCCGTAGAGCGGCTTCATCACGATCTCGCCGAACTCGTCGCGGAACGCCTCGATCTCGGCCCGGTCACGGGTGATCAGGGTCGGCGGCATCAGCTCCGGGAAATGCGTGACGAACAGCTTTTCCGGTGCGTTGCGCACCTCGGCGGGATCGTTGACCACCAGCGTCTTCGGATGGATGCGCTCGAGCATGTGCGTCGAGGAGACATAGGCCATGTCGAAGGGCGGATCCTGGCGCAGCAGCACCACGTCGAGGGTCGAGAGATCGGTGCGCTCGGCCTCGCCCAGCGTGTAGTGGTCGCCCTCGACATCGCGGACGGTGACCGGGTTGATCGCCGCCGTGACCTTGCCGTCGCGCAGGGTCAGCTTGTCGGGAGTGTAGGTGAAGAGCCGGTGGCCGCGCGCCTGCGCCTCCAGCATCAGCGAGAAGCCGGTGTCGCCGGCGATGCGGACCTGTCCGATCGGGTCCATCTGGATGGCGACATTCAACGGCATGGCAGCGCTCCGGTTGCGGTGCGCTTTATCGAGCCTGCCGCCGCGCCAGCGCAAGGGGGGGTGTCCTGCGTCAGAGCACGAGCTCGAAGACGGCAGGCACATGACGCGGCAGGCGCCAGGGCGCCAGGAACACGGCGTCGGCCCGCAGATGGCGCTGCATCGCCCAGGGGTTGCGGGCCAGCCATTGCCTGATGCGCGCCTCGATCAGGCGGCGCTTTTCGGCCGTGATCGCAGCGGCAGCCGCGTCGAGCGCCGCGCGTGCCTTGACCTCGACGAAGACGATGTCGTCGCCCCGCGCCATGATCAGGTCGATCTCGCCGCCCTTGCCGCCGAACCGCCGTTCCAGCAGGCGATAGCCCTTGGCGGAGAGATAGAGCACCGCGAGCCATTCGCCGCGCCGGCCGGCAAGGCCGGCGCGGCGGGCGCGATGGCTGCGGCTGGCGATGCTCACGGCGCGCGCGTCAGTTCAAGGGCGCGGGCGTAGACGACGCGGCGCGGCTGGCCGCTGGCGGCCGTCACCTGCGCCACCGCCTCCTTCAGCGACAGTTTTTCGAGCGCGGCCCGCAGCGCCTCGTCGAGCGCGTCGCCTGTCGGAAGGAGCGCCGAGGCGTCGGGTGGGCCGATGATCACGACGATCTCGCCGCGCGCCTCCTCGGCTTCGGCATAATGGGCGGCAAGCTCGGGCAAGGCGCCGCGCCGGACGTTCTCGTAATATTTGGTCAGCTCGCGTGCCACCGCGCCCGGCCGCTCGCCGAGCACCGTGGCGGCGTCGCTGAGCATCTCGGCGAGCCGGCGCGGCGATTCGAAGAAGACCAGCGTGCCGGGGATCGCGGAAAGCTCGGTCAGCCGCGCCTTCCGTGCCGCGCTCTTCGGCGGCAGGAAGCCCTCGAAGAAGAAGCGGTCGGTCGGCAGGCCGGCGAGCACCAGCGCCGCGAGCACGGCGGAAGGGCCGGGGATGCCGGTGACCGGCAGCCCTTCCGCCACCAGCTCGGCGACGAGCTTGTAGCCGGGGTCGGAGACCAGCGGCGTGCCGGCATCCGAGATCAGCGCGAGCTTGCCGCCCTGGCGCAGGCGCTCGAGGATCCTCGGGCGCATCTGGGCGGCGTTGTGCTCGTGATAGGGCATCAGCGGCGTCGCGATGCCGTAATGCGCCAGCAGCGTCTTGCTGGTCCGGGTGTCCTCGGCCAGCACGGCGTCGGCGGCGGCGAGCGTCGACAGCGCCCGGAAGGAGATGTCCTTCAGATTGCCGATCGGCGTCGCGACGATGTGCAGGCCCGCCGCCAGCGGCTCGGCTTCGGCGCGCAGGCCGAAGGCCGTATAGCTCGCCCTCGCATCTTTGGCGCGGTCGGGGCTCTGCGGGGTGGGAGAAGGCGCTGACATGGCGGCGAAACTGCCACAGCCGCCGCCAGGATGCCACCGGACCGGGCGGCAACCCATAGTTAACAGCTTGAAAATACCATCCCTGGCTGGCAGGTATTCCCTCCTGATCCGGGGGGATAAGCACCGCCGGGCGCGATCGCCAAGATGCGCCCTGCTCAGGAGTGGAGACGAAACCCGTGTCGCGTCCAGTTCGAACTCCAGGTCAGGCGCCCATCCATGGCGTCTCGCGGCGGCTGATCCTGGCCGGCGGCACCACGCTCCTGCTCTCCGCCTGCAGCGGCGGCACCTCGGGCCTGCCCGGCTTCGACAACCCCGCCGGTTCCGTCGGGACGGCGCCGCCGAGCGGTCCGACGCTCGGCACCGGCTCGGTCCGGGTCGGGCTGATCCTGCCGCTGACGGCGGAAGGCGCCGGCGCGACGGTCGGCAATTCGCTGAAGAACGCCGCCGAGATGGCGCTGGCCGAATTCCCCGGCGCCGACCTGACGCTGCTGGTCAAGGACGACCGCGGCACGCCGGACGGCGCTCAGGCGGCCGCGCAGGCGGCACTGCGCGAGGGCGCCGAACTGATCATCGGCCCGCTCTTTGCGCCCGCGGTCCAGGCGGTCGCGCAGGTGGCTCGCGGTGCCGGCAAGCCGGTCATCGCCTTCTCCAGCGACAGCAACGTCGCCTCGCGCGGCGTCTACCTGCTCTCCTTCCCGCCCGAGAACGACGTCAACCGCGTGATCGCCTATGCCTCGTCGCAGGGCCGGAAATCCTTCGCCGCGCTGGTGCCGGACACCGCCTACGGCAAGGTCGTCGAGGCCGCCTTCCAGCAGGCGGTGGCCGATCGCGGCGCCCGTGCCGTGGTGATCGAGCGCTTCGGCAGCGATCAGGCCAGCATGCGCACCGCCGCCGGACGCCTGATGCCGGCGCTGCAGCAGGCCGATGCGCTGTTCGTGCCGGCCGACGCCAACGCCATGCCGACGCTCGGTCTCATCCTGCAGCAGGCCGGCTACGATCCGGCCAAGGTCAGGCCGCTCGGCACCGGCGTCTGGAACGACGCCAATGTCGCGCGCGTGCCGGCCATCCAGGGCGGCTGGTTCGCCTCGCCCGACACGGCCGGCTTCAACGCCTTCGCCGGCCGCTACCAGAAGCGCTTCAACAGCTCGCCGACCCGCACCGCGACGCTGGCCTATGACGCGGTCTCGCTCGCCGCCGCGCTCGCCCGCACGCAAGGCAGCCAGCGCTTCTCAGAGGCCGTGCTGACCAATCCGTCGGGCTTCGCCGGCGCCGACGGCGTCTTCCGCTTCCGGGCCGACGGCCAGAACGAGCGCGGCCTCGCCGTGCTCGAACTGCGCAACGGCCAGATCGTCACGGTCAACGCCGCCCCGCGCGACCTGGGGCCAAGGACGAACTGACGCCCGATAGGGCGTCATTCTCGGGCGGAGCGAAGCGCAGACCCGAGAATCTCCGGCAGGATGAGGCGCCCTCCAATGGCGCCCTCTCGTCGTGAGATGATCGGGACATGCCCGAGCATGATGTGCGAGGACTTCACCCCCCGATATTGAACGCCGCCAGCGCCGCCATGTTGACGATGTCGGAGTCCTTGGCGCCGAGCGGCACGATCTGCACCGGCTTGTCGAGGCCGACGATCAGCGGGCCGATCACGGTCGAGCCACCGAGTTCCTGCAGCATCTTGGTCGAGATCGAGGCCGAGTGGAATGCCGGCATGACCAGGACATTGGCCGGGCCGGTCAGGCGGCAGAACGAATACTGCGCCATCAGATCGCGGTTCAGCGCGACATCGGCGGCCATCTCGCCGTCATACTCGAAATCGACGCGCTGGCCGTCGAGGATCGCGACCGCCTCGCGCACCTTCAGCGAGCGCTCGCCGGCCGGGTGACCGAAGGTCGAGAAGGCGAGCATCGCGACCTTGGGCTCGTAGCCGAGGCGGCGCGCCACGCCTGCCGCCTCGATGGCGATCTCGGAGAGTTCCTGCGCCGTCGGCATCTCGTGGATGGCGGTGTCGGCCACCAGCACGGTCCGCCCGCGCGCGATCACCACCGAGATGCCGATGACGCGATGGCCAGGCTTCTCGTCTATGACGCGGCGGACCTCTTCCAGTGCGATCGAGTAGTTGCGGGTGACGCCGGTCACCATCGCGTCGGCATCGCCGAGCGCCACCATGGCGGCGGCGAAATGGTTGCGATCCTGGTTGATCAGGCGCTGGCAGTCGCGGAACAGGTAGCCCTGCCGCTGCAGCCGCTCGTAGAGATATTGCGCATAGGCGCTGTTGCGGTGCGACAGCCTGGCGTTCTGGATCTCGATGCCCTTGGCCGCGACGTCGACGCCGAGGAAGGCGGCGGTTGCGGTGATCCGGTCCTCGCGCCCGACGAGGATGGCGTGGCCGAGCCCCTGGTTGACGAAGGAGGCGGCGGCGCGGATCACCTGTTCCTCCTCGCCCTCGGCGAAGACGACGCGCTTGGGATAGCGCCGGACCCGCTCGAAGATGCGGTTCAGCGTGCCGGCGATCGGGTCGCGCCGTGCCGAGAGCTGCGCCTTGTAGGCCGGGATGTCGACGATCGGCTTGCCGGCGACGCCGGTCTCCATCGCGGCCTTGGCGACCGCGATGGGCACGACATGGATCAGCCGCGGATCGAACGGCACCGGGATGATGTATTCCTTGCCATAGCGCGGGCGCGAGCCCTGATAGGCGGCGGCGACCTCGTCCGGCACGTCCTCGCGCGCCAGGAAGGCGAGCGCCTCGGCTGCCGCGATCTTCATCTCCATGTTGATCGTGGTGGCGCGCACATCGAGCGCGCCGCGGAAGATGAAGGGGAAGCCGAGGACGTTGTTGACCTGATTCGGATAGTCCGAGCGGCCGGTCGCCATGATCGCGTCGTCGCGAATGGCGGCGACCTCTTCCGGGGTGATCTCCGGATCGGGATTGGCCATGGCGAAGATGATCGGGTTCTGCGCCATCGAGGCGACCATCTCCGGCGTCACCGCCCCCTTCTGCGACAGGCCGAAGAAGGCGTCCGCCCCCTCCATCGCCTGCGCCAGCGTGCGCCGGTCGGTGATCGCCGCATGGGCCGACTTCCACTGGTTCATGCCTTCGCTGCGGCCCTGGTAGATCACGCCCTTGGTGTCGCAGAGAATGACGTTGTCGGGCTTGAAGCCCATCGCCTTGAGCAGCTCGATGCAGGCGATCGCGGCGGCGCCGGCGCCGTTGATGACCAGCCTGGTCGACTTGACGTCGCGACCGGTCAGGTCGAGCGCGTTGATCAGGCCGGCGGCGGCGATGATCGCGGTGCCGTGCTGGTCGTCATGGAAGACCGGGATGTCCATCAGCTCGCGCAGGCGCTGCTCGATGATGAAGCATTCCGGCGCCTTGATGTCCTCGAGGTTGATGCCGCCGAAGGAGGGACCGAGATAGCGCACCGCGTCGATGAACTTGTCGGAATCCTCCGTATCGACTTCGAGGTCGATCGAATCGACATCGGCGAACCGCTTGAACAGGATCGACTTGCCTTCCATCACCGGCTTGGAGGCGAGCGCGCCGAGATTGCCCAGCCCGAGAATGGCGGTGCCGTTGGTGATCACCGCGACGAGATTGGCGCGGGCGGTGTAGTCATAGGCGCGGCTGGGATCCTCGGCGATGGCGAGGACCGGCACGGCGACGCCTGGCGAATAGGCCAGCGACAGGTCGCGTTGCGTCGCCATCGGCACGGTCGGAACGATCTCGAGCTTGCCCGGCCGGCCCTGCGAGTGGAAGAGCAAGGCTTCCTGGTCGGTGAAGGTCGGACGGGTGCGCTTGATCGGCGGGCGGTCGTTCATGCGGCAGTTCTTTTTTGTGAGCGTTTCCTGGGGGACCCGGACCATAGGGCAGCGTCCGCCCGCTCCACAAGGCGCGATTGCGGACGGTTACTCATGCCGGAACGGAGAAAATCGCGCTGCGGCAAGCGCTTCGCCGGAGCTCGCTTTTTCGGCCTCGCGCCGGCGCCTCAGAGGCGGCTGCGCACGCGGGCGACGAAATCGCCGACATAGCGGTCGAGTTCGACCGACTGCTCGCTGACCCGCCGCGCCGCCTCGACCACGCCCGAGGCGGTTTCGCCGGTCGAGCGCGCCTCGTCGCCGAGCGCCGCGACATTGCCGGTCACCGTCGTCGTCGAGCCGGCGACGGCCTGGGCATCGGCGGCGATGCTGGACGCGATCGAACCCTGGTTGTTGACCACGGCGGCGATCGCGCCCGAGGTCGTCTCGATCGCGCTCATCGTCTCTTCGATCTGCTCGACCGCCTCGGCCGCGGTCGCAGCGGCGGCGCGGATCTCCTGCAGCGTCGCGGCGATGTCGCGGGTGGCCTTCTGGGTCTGCTCGGCGAGATTCTTGACCTCGCCGGCGACCACGGCAAAGCCGCGCCCGGCCGCGCCGGCCCGCGCCGCCTCGATGGTGGCGTTCAGCGCCAGCAGATTGGTACGCGCGGCGATGTCCTCGATGAAGTCGAGCACGGCGCCGACCTTGTCGGCGGCCACGGCGAGCCCGGTGACGTCGCGCCGCGTCGAGCGGACATGGCTCGCCGCCTCCTGGGCCTTGTCCGCCGCGAGCCCGGTCTGGCGGGTCAGCTCGCGGATCGAGGCGTCGATCTCCTCGGCGGCCTCGGCGACGCTGCCGACGCGCTGCGCGGCGATCTCCGCCTGCTGGGTGACGTCGACGGCGCGCAGCGTGGTGCGGTCGGCATTCGCCGCCATCTGCCTTGCGGCCTCGTGCATGTCACGGGCCGATTCGCCGACCTGGCGCAGGGCCTTGCCGACGGTGACCTCGAGATTGGCGGCCAGCTCCTCGAGCGCCGAGCGGCGCAGACTCTCGATTTCGTCGCGGCGGCTTTCCAGCGTCTTCTCCGGCGTGACGTCGAGCAGGATGCCGTCCCAGATCATGGTGCCGTCGGCGAGCCGGCGCATCGCCGCCTCGCTGCGCAGCCAGACGATCGCGCCGTCGGCACCGGTATAGCGCCCCTCGAACCGCCAGAGATCGCCGGGCTGCTGCGGGGCTACGCGCATCGCCTCGAAGCGGGCTCGGTCCTCCGGCAGCATCTTGCCGAGCCAGGCTTCGGCATCGCGCTCGACCGCCTCCTTGCTGATGCCGAGCAGGCGGTTGATGGCGAAGGAGGCGAAGTGGTAGCGCAGCGAACCGTCGGGATGGATGATGCGCTGGTAGAGCGTGCCCGGCGCCCGCTGCATCAGCGACCGCAGGCGATAGGCGGTCTCGCGCCGCTCGCGGTCATTGTGGACGACGAGCCCGACCAGGATCGTGCCGATCGTGTTGACCATGATCATCACCGGCACCGCCTGGCGCAGGAAGCGCTCGCCCACCGCCCAGTCCGGCATGAACAGGATCGAGAGCAGCAGGCAGCCGGCCCCGATCAGGCTGAGCGCGACGAAATCGGCCAGGCGGAAGGAACGGCGCTGCCGTGACAGCCAGGCGGCATAGGCGACGCCGGCCAGTGCGTTGAGGACGATTCCGGCGAGGCCGGTCGGCATGCCGACGCCGCCCTGGCTGTAGCGCAGGGCGGCGAGGGGCAGGGCCGTCAGCAGCGCCGCGACCGGCCCGCCGATCGGCCCGGCGAGGATGGCGAGCGTGTTGCGCGAATCGACGACGAGGCCGGCGTCCATGACGAAGGGGTTGGCCATGCTGCACAGGGCGGCGACCGCGAACAGGCCGCCGATCGCGCATTGGCGCAGCATCGGGCGCGAGTCGATCCAGGGCGCGGCGACCGTCACCACCAGGGCGGCCAGCAGCAGGAAGGAAAGGCTCTCGATGAGGTTGATCAGCAAAGATAATGACCCTTTGACCGAAAACGGCCTGATCAGCCTGCTTTCAATTGTTGAAAGTCTCCCTAACGGATGGCCTTGCCGGCACGATTTGATAGCGTGCCGGCGCGATGCACAGCAGCCCTCCCCCTGACGCCACGAAGGTCCCGACATCCGCCGCCGCGAGCGCCGATGCCGGCCGCGTCACGCCGATGATGGCGCAGTATGTCGAGATCAAGACCGCCAACCCGGACAGCCTGCTGTTCTACCGGATGGGCGATTTCTACGAATTGTTCTTCCAGGACGCCGAGATCGCCTCGCGCACGCTCGGCATCGTGCTGACCAAGCGCGGCAAGCATCTCGGCGAGGACATCGCCATGTGCGGCGTGCCGGTCGACCGCGCCGACGACTATCTCCAGCGCCTGATCGCCGCCGGGCACCGCGTCGCGGTCTGCGAGCAGACCGAGGACCCGGCCGAGGCCAGGAAGCGCGGCGCCAAATCGGTGGTGAAGCGCGACGTCGTCCGCCTCGTCACCCCCGGCACCATCACCGAGGAGCGCCTGCTCGAACCCGGCCGCGCCAGCCTGCTGGTCGCGGTGGCGCGGCGCCGGCTCAGCGATGAGCGCTTCGCTTACGGCATCGCCGCCGTCGACATCTCGACCGGCCGCTTCAGTGTGCTGGAAACCGATGCGCGCGGGCTTTCGGTGGAGCTGGCGCGGCTGGAGCCCCGCGAGATCGTCTGCCCGGATGCGATCCACGAGGACCCGGAGCTGAAGGAGATCTGGCGCGACGTCCCGGCCGCGGTGACGCCGCTGGCGCGCGAGGGGCTCGACCCGGCTTCCGGCGAACGGCGGCTGAAGGAATTCTTCGGCGTCGCCACGCTCGATGCCTTCGGCGCTTTCAGCCGGGCCGAGATCGCCGCCGCCGCCGCCGCGCTCGCCTATGTCGAGCGCACCCAGTTCGGCGCCCGCCCGCCGCTTTCGCCGCCGAGGCGCGAAGGCGAGAGCGCGACCATGCTGATCGACGCGGCGACGCGGGCCAATCTCGAATTGACGCGCACGCTTGCGGGCGAGCGCGCTGGCAGCCTGCTCGCCACCATCGACCGGACGCAGACGCCGGGCGGCAGCCGCTTGCTGGCCGAGCGGCTCGCCGGACCGTTGACCGACCCGGCCGAGATCGCGCGCCGGCTCGATGCGATCGCCCTCCTGGTCGAGCCGGCGGGGCTGCGTGAGAACCTGCGCCGCGATCTTTCCCGCGTGCCCGATCTCGCCCGGGCCCTCTCGCGCCTCGCGCTCGACCGCGGCGGGCCGCGCGACCTTGCCGCGCTCGGCGCCGGGCTGGAGGCTTCGCGCGCCATCGCCGGCGCCCTGCTGCGCCATGGCGATCTGCCGCCGGAACTGGGCGAGGCCGCGATGGCGCTCGGCCGCACCGATCCCGATCTCGCGGCGCGGCTGACCGCTACGCTCGCCGAGGAATTGCCGTTGAACAGGCGCGACGGTCGCTTCGTGCGCGAGGGCTTCGACGCCGGCCTCGACGAATTGCGCCTGCTGCAGGTCGATTCCCGCAAGGTGATCGCCCAGCTCCAGGCGCGCTATGCCGCCGAGACCGGCTGCCGGACGCTGCGCATCAAGCACAATTCCATGCTCGGCTATTTCGTCGAGGTGCCGCAGGCCATCGGCGAGGATTTCCTCAAGGAGCCCTGGCGCGCGGTCTTCGTGCATCGCCAGACCATGTCGGACGCGATGCGCTTCTCCTCGCTCGAGCTCGGCGAGCTCGAGGCCAAGATCGCCTCGGCCGCCGACCGCGCCCTGAAGCTGGAGCTTTCGATCTTCGCCGACCTGGCCGCAGCGGTCCTGGCTGAGGCCGAGCCGATCAAGGCGGCGGCCCTGGCGCTGGCTTCGATCGACGTCGCCGCCGGCCTGGCGGAACTGGCGCTGGATGGCGGCTGGACGCGGCCGGCGGTCGACGACAGCGCGGCCTTCGCAATCAGGGCCGGCCGCCATCCGGTCGTCGAGGTGGCGCTGAAGCGCGACGGCCAGCCCTTCGTCGCCAATGACAGCGAGCTCTCGCCTCAGGGAGCCAAGCGGCCGGACGGCCGCATCTGCCTGATCACCGGTCCGAACATGGCCGGCAAGTCGACCTTCCTGCGCCAGAACGCCCTGATCGCGGTGCTGGCGCAGATGGGCTCCTTCGTGCCGGCGCAAAGCGCCCATATCGGCGTGGTCGACCGGCTGTTCTCGCGGGTCGGGGCGGCGGACGATTTGGCGCGGGGCCGCTCGACCTTCATGGTCGAGATGGTCGAGACCGCCGCGATCCTCAACCAGGCCGGTCCTCGCGCGCTGGTCATCCTCGACGAGATCGGCCGCGGCACCGCGACCTTCGACGGGCTCTCCATCGCCTGGGCCGCGATCGAGCATCTGCACGAGGCCAATCGCTGCCGGGCGCTGTTCGCGACGCATTACCATGAGCTGACGGCGCTGGCCGAGCGGCTCGAGCGCGTCGCCAACGCCACCGTCCGCGTCACCGAGTGGAATGGCGAGGTCGTCTTCCTGCACGAGGTCGTGCCCGGCGCGGCCGACCGCTCCTACGGCATCCAGGTCGCCAAGCTCGCCGGGCTGCCGCCGGCCGTGGTCGAGCGGGCCCGCGCCATTCTCGGCGAGCTCGAGAAGAGCGAACGCGAGAAACCGGTCGCGGCGCTGGTCGACGATCTGCCGCTGTTCGCAGCTCCTGTCAGGCGGGCCGCGCCGGCCCCGGTGCCGGCAGCGGGCCCGGACGAATTGCGCGCGGCGCTGCAGGGGCTCGATCCCGACGAGATGACGCCGCGCGAGGCGCTGGAGGCGCTCTACCGGCTGAAGCGGCTGAACTGAGCCCCGCCGTCATTCTCGGGCGAAGCGCAGCGCAGACCCGAGAATCTCAGGATCAGAAGCGCTGGTTGGAGCCTCATCCGGCCTGAGATGCTCGGGTCAGACCCGAGCATGACCTGCGCTGCTCAACCACCGCCCGATCCCCTCCGCCGCCGCGACACCGGTCGCAAGGCAGCCCTGCAGCAGATAGCCGCCGGTCGGGGCCTCCCAGTCGAGCATCTCGCCGGCGACGAAGACACCGGGAAGGCGCTTCAGCATGAAACCCGCGTCGATCTCGGCGGCGACGATGCCGCCCGCGGTCGAGATGGCGCGGACGATGGGTGCCGTTCCGGTCAGGCGCAGCGGCGCGGCCTTGATCAGGGCTGCGAGCTTGTCGGCTTCGGTTGGGAGCGAGCCAGGGCTCGCCTCGCGCAACAGCGCGGTCGCGACCGGCGCGAGTCCGGCCGCCTTGCGCAGATGGTTGCTCAGCGTCTCGCCGGCGCGGCGGCGTTCGAGGCGGGCCGCCAGCGCCGCCCCGTCGAGATCGGGTCGCAGGTCGATGGCGAGGTCGGCATGGCCGTCGCGCGCGATCGCCTCGCGCAGGAGGCCGGAAAGCGCGTAGACCGCGCCGCCCTCGATGCCATTGGCGTCGATCATCGCCTCGCCCATGGCGCGCCGGCCGGCAAAGGAAAGCGCGATGCGCTTCAATGGCGCTCCCGAGAAGCGTTCGCGCATGACCGGCGACCAGGCGACCGCGAAGCCGGCATTGGCCGGGCGCAGCGGCGCGACGGCGACGTCCTTGGCGGCAAGGATTGCCTGCCAGCCGCCATCCGAACCGAGCCGCGGCCAGCTCGCGCCGCCGAGCGCCAGCAAAGTGGCTTGCGGCTTCACCGTCTCGACTGCGCTTTCGCGCGTGACGAAGCGCAGCGCTCCGGTGTCGTCCCAACCGGTCCAGAGCCGGCCCGGCAGCAGCCGCACGTCGAGCCCGTCGAGCCGCGCCAACCAGGCGCGCAGCAGTGGCGAGGCCTTCATCGCCTTCGGAAACACCCGGCCGCTGCTGCCGACGAAGCTCTCGGCGCCGAGCCCGTCCGCCCAGTCGCGCAGCGCTTGCGGCGGAAACTCCCGCAACGCCGGTTCGAGCCAGTCCCGTGCCGCGCCATAGCGCGGCAGAAAGCTCTCGAACGGTTCCGAATGCGTCAGGTTGAGCCCGCCGCGCCCCGCAAGCAGGAATTTCCGCGCCGGCGAGGGCATGCGCTCGTAAAGCGTGACCGAATGGCCGGCCTGCGCCAGCCTTTCCGCCGCGATCAGCCCGGCCGGGCCGGCGCCGATGATGGCGACGTCGGGATCGCCGGCGGTTTCGCTCACCGGATCATCTCGCGCGCGCCGTCATTCCGGACAAGCGGCGAAGCCGCGCAGCTCCGGAATCCATCGTAAGGCTGCGGCGCTCTACGATGGATTCCGGAGCTGCGCGGCTTCGCCGCTTGTCCGGAATGACGGTGAGATGGACCAATTGACGTTTAGTTCCCGAACACGGTGTTGAGCTGGCTGCCGACCATGATGAAGGTGGTGCGCTTGGCCATCTCTTTCAGCCGGACCGCGCCGATATAGGTCATCGCCGAGCGTACCCCGCCCATCAACTCCTGCATCGTGCCCTCGACCGGGCCGCGATAGGGCACCTCGACGGTCTTGCCCTCGGAGGCGCGGTATTTCGCGACGCCGCCGGCATATTTCTTCATCGCCGTGTCGGAGGACATGCCGTAGAAGGTCATCGCGACCGGCACGTTCTCGCCTTCGCGCTCCTCATAGCGCAGCCCGCCCTCGCATTCGTCATGGCCGGCGAGCATGCCTCCCAGCATGACGAAATCGGCGCCGGCGCCATAGGCCTTGGCGAGGTCGCCCGGCACGGTGCAGCCACCATCGCCGCAGACCAGGCCTTTCAGCCCATGCGCCGCATCGGCGCATTCGATGATCGCCGAGAGCTGCGGATAGCCGACGCCGGTCATCTTGCGCGTGGTGCAGACCGAGCCCGGCCCGATCCCGACCTTGACGATGTCGGCGCCGGCGAGGATCAGCGCCTCGGTCATGTCGCCGGTGACGACATTGCCGGCCATGATCGCCGCATCGGGAAAGGCCTCGCGCGTCGCCTTGACCGTGTCGACGAACTTCTCGGTGTAGCCATTGGCGACGTCGAGGCAGATCTTGTCGATCGGCGACTTGCCATGCACCGCCTTCAGCTTGTCGTGGTCGGCCTCGGTGGTGCCCAGCGAATAGAAGGCGTTGGCCGAGCCCGGCTCCTTGAAGAAGGAGACCAGCGCCTCGGCGTCGTAATGCTTGTGCAGCGCCACCATGGCGCCATGCCTCAGCAGCGCCCGGGCCATCGCCATGGTGCCGACCACGTCCATATTGGCGGCGATCAGCGGGAAGCCGCTCCAGTCGCGGCCGGTATGGGCGAAGCGGAAGCTGCGGTGGACATCGACCTCGGCGCGGCTGCCGAGGGTCGAGCGCTTCGGCCGGATCAGCACGTCGCGGAAATCCAGCTTCGGGTCGTTCTCGATGCGCATGGCGGAGGCCTCGGCTGCTGGGCTCGGACGATCGGGCGGCGCACGCGGCGGAGAGCGTGCCCGGATTCATAGCCGGTCGCGCGCCCCCGAAGCAATGTCGGAGGGGGTGGCGCTTCGGCGCAGGACACTTTAGCGAGAGCTAAAGTTTTGCTGGACAGGCCGGCTTTGCCGCGATACTTAAGCGAATGCTTCACCAACCAGAGCAGCTCGACCTGATGTTCCAGGCGCTGGCGGACCCGACCCGCCGGCTGATGGTCCAGCGCCTCTGCGAGGGGCCGGCGAGCGTCAGCGAGCTCGCGGCGCCGCTGGCGATGACGCTCTCGGCCGTGGTCCAGCATCTCTCGGTGCTCGAGGGCGCCGGGCTGGTGCGCTCGCAGAAGGTCGGGCGCGTCCGCACCTGCCGGATCGAGACGCAGGCGCTGCGCGCCGCCGAGCATTGGATCAGCGAGCGCCGGACCCTGTGGGAGCGACGCTTCGACCGGCTCGGCGCCTATCTCGCCGAGCAGGCGGAAAAGCCCGAGGAAGGAAACGGCATATGACGGAACGATCGGTCGTCCATTCGAGCTTCGTGATCGAGCGCCTTTATGACGCCAGCCCGGCGCGGGTCTTCGCCGCCTTCGCCGATCCGGTGGCCAAGCGGCACTGGTCGGCCTGCCATGACGAGGGCGGGCTCGGTGAGCACGAGCTCGATTTCCGCGAAGGCGGGCGCGAGACCATGCGTGGCGCGCCGGCACCGGGCGGCGTCTATGCGATGAACGCGACCTATCAGGAGATCCTGCCGGAAGCGCGCATCGTTTATTCCTACGAGCTCCTGCGCGACGATGTCCGCCTCTCGGTCTCGCTGGCGACGATCGAGTTCCACGGGGGCGGTGCCGGCACCCGCCTCGTCTTCACCGAGCAGGCCGCCTTCCTCGACGGCCACGACCGGCCCGAAGCCCGCGAGCAGGGCTCGCGCATCGGCTTCGACCGGCTCGCGGGCTATCTCGCGCAGCAGCAGGCACCAGCCTGAACTGACCCTTTTCAACCGAAAGCCGCTCAAACCCGCTTCGTTTCGGCAGCAGGAATGTAACGCCATGGCCCTGACGCTCTACTTCCACCCGCTCTCGGGCTTTTGCCAGAAGGTGCTGGTCGCACTCTACGAGAACGAGACCCCGTTCACGCCGCAGCTCGTCGATTTCGGCGACCCAGTGCAGCGCGCGGATTTCCTGAAGCTCTGGCCGATCGGCAAGTTCCCGCTGCTGCGCGACGACCGCCTTGGCAAGCTGGTGCCGGAGACCAGCCTGATCATCGAACACCTCGCCTTGCATTATCCGGGGCCGGTCGCGCTGCTGCCACGCGACCCGGTCGCGGCGCTCGAGGTCCGCCGGCTCGACCGGCTCCTCGATCTCTACGTCGCGATCCCGATGCAGAAGGTCGTGCTCGACCGGCTCAGGCCGGAAGGCGGCCATGACCCGGCAGGCGTCGCCGAGGCCAGGGAACTGCTGGCCTGCACCTATGCGGTGCTGGAAGCCGAGCTCGATGGCCGGCAATGGCTGGCCGGCGACGACTTCACCCTGGCCGACTGTTCCGCGGCGCCGGCTCTGTTCTATGGCGAGCGGGCGCTCTCCTTCCAGGCCGGCTACCCGCGTCTCGCCGCCTATTTCGAGCGCCTGCGGACCCGGCCCTCCTATGCCCGCGCCCTGCGCGAGGCCGAGCCCTATTTCCACTTCTTCCCGCGCGGCGAGGGCGATGCCGGCCTCAGTCGCTAGATCGGATTTCGACCTGAGCAAAACCCCTTTCCGTCATTGCGAGGAGCGAAGCGACGAAGCAATCCAGAAGGGCGTGGAGCGCTGCCGCCCCTGGATTGCTTCGCTGCGCTCGCAATGACGGGTCAGTCAGATCGAAATCCACTCTAGCGATGGAGCCGGAATAAGCCGGTGTGATCGTCCCGCCCGCCGCACACTCCATTCAGCGAGGGTTCATCGCGCGCCAGCTAAGCGGCAGGCTGGGCGTGGTCCAACCGGGAATTTCCGGCAGCTGGCGCTCGCGATTTCGCGATCCGGGGGGATCAAGCGTCCGTGCCGAAAGCCGTCGACCAGCCTAGCCAGGCCGCCGGACCGCCTTCCGATTGGCAGGTCGCAAAGAGCTTCGCCGGCCTGACCGGCGGCTTCTGGCGCGGCGGCAGTGCCGGAAAAGCCTGGTTCTGGTCGCTCTCGCTGGCGAGCGCGATCATCCTCAGCGTCTTCGCCAACGTCACCGTCAACCGCTGGAACGGCTGGTTCTTCGACGCGCTCGAGAAGAAGGACGGCGAGAGCGCCCTGATCGCCATGGCGGTCTTCCCGGTGCTGGTGCTGATCGCGGCGGGCTTAGGCGTCGTCATCCTGATCTCGCGCGAGACCTTCCAGGTGCATTGGCGCGCCTGGGTCACGGCGAGACTTGCCGATGGCTGGATCGGCGAGCGCCGCTTCTATCGGCTCGGCCTTTCCGGCTACGAGCCGGCCAATCCGGAATACCGCATCGCCGACGATGTCCGCTGGGCGACCGAACCGGTCGTCGATTTCGCCATCGGCCTGCTCTCGGCGGTGATCACCGCCATCACCTTCATCGGCATCCTCTGGAGCATCGGCGGCTCGCTCAGCATCGAAGCCGGCGGCCGCACCTTCGTGATTCCGGCCTATATGGTGCTGGCGGCGATCGTCTACGCCGTGCTGGTCTCCGGCCTGATCACCTGGGTCGGGCGGCCGCTGCCGCGCCTGATCGCGGCCCGCAACGAGGGCGAGGCGCGCTTGCGCTTCTCGCTGATGCGCATCCGCGACCATGGCGAGACGATCGCGCTGTCGCGTTCCGAGACCGGCGAGCGCCTGGCGGTCGCGGCGACCTATGACAGCCTGGTCGGGCGCTGGCTCGCCATGATCCGCCAGCGCGGCCGGCTGACCTGGATCACCAATGGCAGCGGTGCGCTGGTGCCGGTGGTGCCGCTCCTGCTGGCGGCGCCGAAATATCTCTCCGGCGAGATGTCGCTCGGGGATGTCGTCCAGGTCGCCGCTGCCTTCGTGGCGGTGCAGAACGCCTTCAACTGGGTGCTCGACAATTTCATGCGCATCGCCGAATGGCTCGCCTCGGCGCGGCGGGTCAACGAGCTCGCGCTGGCGCTGGGCGCGCTCGACCAGGGACATGCCGGCGGCGAGATCGCCGTCGATGCCAGCGCCGACAGCTGCCTGCGCCTCGCCGATCTGACGCTGACCGACCGCGACGGGCGCACCTTGCTGGCCGATTTTTCCGTCACCCTGCCGCCGGGCGCGACGCTGCATGTCTCCGGCGAGCTCGGCCATGGCAAGGCGGCGCTGATCCAGGCGGTCGCCGGATTCTGGCCCTGGGGCCGCGGCAGCGTGGCGCTGCCGGCTGAGGCGCGGGTGGCGGTGCTGCCGCAGAAGTTGCATCTCTCGGAGGGCAGCCTGCGCGCGGCGCTCGATCCGGCCGGCGATCATAGCCCCGAGGCGGCCGGCGAGGCGCTGCGCGGCTACGGGCTCTCCGGGCTGGTGCCGCAGATGGAACTGCCGCGCGACTGGGACAAGGCCTTGACCACCGGCGACCGGCAGCGCCTGGCTTTGGCGCGGGCCGACCTGGCCCGCCCCGACATCCTGGTGCTCGACGAGGCGACGAGCGGGCTGGAGACCGATGCGGCGCTCGAATTGCTGGGCCGGCTCCGGGCCTCGCGGCCGGGCGCGATCCTGCTGCTGATCGGCCAAAGTCCCGGCTTCGCCGAGGTCTCCGGCCTCCATCTCGTCATGCGCCGGGCCGGCGGCGTCGCCCGCATCGCCGGCACCGAGGCGCCGCGCCCGGCCGTCCTCGCCGAGGCCGGCGGCGGCTGAGGATCTCCGGCCGGTTCTGCATTCAGCCGGCGTTCAGCCTCGCGCGGCTTCTTTCCTCTCGCTTCCACGGAGTTTTTCCATGCAGATGCATATCTGGGACGTCTATTGGGGCCTGCGGGTCGAGCAGTGCCCCTGCGACGTGCATTTCGTCGAATGGCTCGAGGAGCAGGGCGTCACGGACCGGCGCATCTACCATTTCGGCACCGGCGGGCACCATTATGTCGGCATCCGCTGCAACGAGCCCGAGCTGAACAACACCGTGCTCGGCATCACCGCCTCGCCGAAGGAATACGACGCCTTCGTCAAGCTGGCGATCGAGAACCCGACCATCACCAAGACCTACAGCGCCTATTTCGGCGACATCTACACCAGCAATGCCAGGCTGCTGCCGCGCTTCGACATCGTCACCCTGTTCCATTCCTGCGAATTCCGCAGCGAGAAGAACGACGCCTATGGCGCGCTGACCGATCTCGAGGTGATGCAGCTCTTCACCGACCAGACCGATGCCGGCGGCCACATCGTCTTCTATACCGGCTCCTTCGCCTATGAGACGGCGCGGCCGGTCATCGCGGAATGGGCGAAGTCGCGCCCGGTCGAGGAGGTCGGCAGCTTCAAGACGCTCAGGATCTTCCGCAAGCTCGGCTGACAGGCGCGGCCGGAGCGCGGCCAGGCACCGGCCTGCCCTGCGTCGGCCTCATGGCGTGCATTCGCCGCGCCATGTCGGCTTGTGGTTCGCGAGCGAGGCGCTATCTCTCGGGCCGGGCGGTTCCGCCCTCCCGACCGCAATCCATGCCGCCCGCTCCCCCGAGGCCTGGGCGCATAACCCGCAAGAGCCTGTATGTCTTTCGGCCCGCACGAGCCAGGAATGCCGCTGCGCAAGCGCAGTCGCTGGTGGTGGCTCGGCCCACTCGCCAGCACCGCGATCTTCGCAGCCTCGCTGGTCGTGCTCTATTTCATCGTCCGGGAGATCGACCCCGGCGAGCTCGCCAAGGCCTTCGCCAATGCCAGCCTCAGGCAGCTCTCGCTGGCGCTCGGCTTCACCGCGCTGAGCTATCTGCTGCTCACCGGCTATGACGCGCTGGCGCTGAAGCGCCTCGGCCTCTCGATTCCCTACCGAACCACAGCGCTCGGCTCCTTCACCAGCTACTCGGTCTCCTTCACGCTCGGCTTCCCGCTCGTGACCGGCGGCACGGTGCGCTACTGGGTCTATGCCGCCAGGGGGGTGCGCGCCTCCGAGGTCGCGAGCCTGACGGTGATCGCCGGCCTGACCTTCTGGCTCGGGCTCGGCATGATCCTCTGCGCCAGCCTGTTCTATGCGACGGGTGCGGTCGCACAACTGGCGCGCACCTCGCCGCTCGTGATCCAGGCCGTTGGAGCCGCAGTCACCATCGGCATCCTCGGCTATCTCGCCTGGATCGCGACGGGCGAGCGGACCTTGCGGGTCCGCGGCTGGAACCTGCCCTTGCCCGGTCTGGGCGTGACGCTGGCCCAGATGCTGCTCGGCGCCTGCGAGGTCTGCGCCGCGGCGGCGGTGCTCTTCGTGCTGCTGCCCGGCGGCCACAATCTGAGCTTCGAGAGCTTCCTCGCGGTCTATATCGTCGCCTGCCTGATTGGCATCGCCAGCCATGCTCCGGGCGGGCTCGGCGTCTTCGAGGCGACCATGCTGATCGCGCTCAGCCGCCTGCCCTTCGAGCATGTGCTCGGCGCGCTGCTCCTGTTCCGGATCATCTACTATATCCTGCCCTTCATCCTGGCGCTGGTGCTGCTGGCGCTGAACGAGATGGGCCGGCGCATAAGGCGGCACGAACGCTAGAGCCGGATGATGTCAGATGGGATCATGGAATGATCCCATCTGACATCTGAAGCCGTCTCTCACCAAAGGGTTAGAGCAGGATTTTTGCGAAAAACCGGTTTCCACTTTTTCGCATCCTGCTCTAGGTCTGCGGCGTCATGTTCGGGCTTGTCCCGAGCATCTTCTGAACGGGATTCCCGGGTCTGCGCTGCGCTTCGCCCGAGAATGACGAAGCGCTCAGCTCTCGCCGCCATTGCCGAGATAGGTATCCGCCGCCAGCACGATCCGGTCGTCGATCTCGCCGATCGCCTTCCTGTCCCGGTCCTCATAGGGCACGGCGAGCAGGACATGGCGGATCGCGTTCAGCCTGGCGCGGAACTTGTCGTTGGCCCGGATCACGGTCCAGGGCGCCCATTCGGTCGAGGTCCGCTCCAGCATCCGCTCGAAGGCCAGCGAATAGGAATCGAAGCGCGGAATCGCCTCGAAATCGATCGGCGACAGCTTCCAGCGCTTGAGCGGATCGTGCCAGCGGGCGTGCAGGCGGCTCATTTGCATCTCGCGGCCGATGGTGAGGAAGAGCTTGACGACGCGGATGCCGTCGCGCGCCAGCATGCCCTCGAAGGCCGGGGCCTCGCGCAGGAAGACCGCCGATTGCTCCGACGAGCAGAAGCCCATCACCGGCTCGACGCCGGCGCGATTGTACCAGGAGCGGTCGAAGAAGACGATCTCGCCGGCCGCCGGCATCTGCGCGGCATAGCGCTGGAAATACCATTGCCCCTTCTCGGTGTCCGACGGCTTCGACAATGCCACGACCCGGGCCTGGCGCGGGTTGAGATGCTGGGTGAAGCGCGCGATGGCGCCGCCCTTGCCGGCGCCGTCGCGACCCTCGAAGACGATGATCAGGCGCTCGCCCTTGTCGCGGACCCAGCGGAGCAGCTTCAGAAGCTCGATCTGCAGCGGCTCGAGCTCCTTCTCATAGGCCTTGCGCTTGTATTTGCGGCTGTAGGGGAAGTCGCCGCTGACGAAGGCCGCTTCGTCGATCGCCCGCGGCAGGGAGGCCGCCTCGATGTCGAAGTCGAAATCCGGCGCCGCGGCCTGGCTCGGCTTGTCCTGCTTTGTTCGCTTCCTGCCGGTGCTCGGAACGCCCTTGGCCATCGCTTCCCACTCCTCTGTCGGCTTCGAAACTAGAACGAGACGCGAAACAGGGGGAACCGGTTTTTCAGGCAGAACCCCCTCCGCCGGCTTCGGCGCGTGCGGAGGGATTTCCAACCGGCGAACTGGAGCTGGATCGGCGCGAAAAACCGGTTCCCGTTTCTTCGCATCCTGCTCTAAGAGGGCCCGGCAAGCAGGGCGCCGCGGCGGGATGGGCATGCACGATCTGGTCGACCCTCAGGCTCCCGTCACCGCCGCCTTGATCGAGGCGGTCGGGGCGGCCGTGATCCTGCTCGACGAGCAGGGCGCGATCCAGGCGCTGAGCCCGGCGGCGCGCTCGCTGATCGCGGGCCTGGAAAAGGGCAAGCCGCTGGCGCTGGTGATGCGCGATCCCGACCTGCTCGACGCGATCGAGCTGGTCTCGCGCCAGGGCGGCCGGCGCGCCATCGAGCTGATCGAGCGCGTCCCGATCGAGCGCACCTTCCGCATCCACATCGTCGCGCTGGCCGGCGGCGGCCGGCGCCGCGCCGTGCTCCTGACCTTCGAGGATCTGAGCGAGCAGCGCCTGACCGAGCGCATGCGCGTCGACTTCGTCGCCAATGCCAGCCATGAGCTGCGCACCCCGCTCGCCTCGGTGCTCGGCTTCATCGAGACGCTGCAGGGCCCGGCCCGCAATGACGAGAAGGCGCGGGAGCGCTTCCTCCAGATCATGCGCGAGCAGGCCCTGCGCATGGCGCGCCTGGTCGACGACCTGCTCTCGCTCTCGCGCATCGAGCTCAAGGCGCATCTGGCGCCGCAGACGCCGGTCGATCTCGGCGAGATCGCCCGCACCATCCTCGATGCGCTGGTGCTGATGGCGCGCGAGCGCGAGGTCACGCTGGTGCTCGACGTGCCGCCGCAGCCGGTCACGGTCGCCGGCGACCGCGACGAATTGCTGCGCCTGATGGAGAACCTCGTCGAGAACGCGATCAAATACGGAAGGCGCGGCGGCAAGGTCGAGATCAAGGTCGAGGGCGGCGACGAAGCGAGCTTCAGCGTGCGCGACGAAGGGCAGGGCATCGCCTCCGAGCACCTGCCGCGCCTGACCGAGCGCTTCTACCGCGTCGACAGCGCCGCCAGCCGCGAGGCCGGCGGCACCGGCCTCGGCCTCGCCATCGTCAAGCATATCGTGCTGCGCCATCGCGGCCGGCTGACGATCGAGAGCGTCGTCGGCGAGGGCGCGACCTTCCGGGCGATCCTGCCGGCGCTGGAGACGGATCCGATCAGGGCGAAACAACCCGATCGGTGAATCCGTCTCATGCCCTGGCCGAGGCTGGCCGTTAACGAAGTGTGACAGCCGCGCCCGGGCTTTGATGACCATCTGTCATCTGGCTGTCATATCGCCGGTGTTCTTGCGCGCCGTTGCACCTTGCGACCCAGAGAGGACATCTCATGCGCAAACTTCTCATTCTCGCGGCTGCGGCCGTCGGGTTCTCGGGCGCGGCCCAGGCTGCCGACATCACCGGCGCCGGCGCGACCTTCCCCTTCCCGATCTACTCGAAATGGGCCGAGGCCTATAAGAAGGAGACCAATATCGGTCTCAACTACCAGTCGATCGGCTCGGGTGGCGGCATCCGGCAGATCAAGGCCAAGACCGTCGCCTTCGGCGCCACCGACGCCCCGCTCAAGGGCGAGGACCTGACCAAGGACGGGCTGATCCAGTTCCCGACCGTAATGGGCGGCGTCGTCCCCGCGATCAACATCGCCGGTGTCGAGCCCGGCAAGCTGAAGCTGACCGGCCCGGTCCTGGCCGAGATCTATCTCGGCACGATCAAGAAGTGGAACGACCCCAAGATCGTCGCGCTCAATGCCGGCGTCACCCTGCCCGACGCCAATATCAGCCCGGTCTACCGTTCCGACGGCTCGGGCACGACCTTCGTCTTCACCGACTATCTCTCCAAGGTCTCGCCCGACTTCAAGAGCAAGCTCGGCACCAACACCGCCGTGCAGTGGCCGGTCGGCATCGGCGGCAAGGGCAATGAGGGCGTCTCGGCCTCGGTGAAGCAGGTCGCCAACTCGATCGGCTATGTCGAATACGCCTACGCCAAGCAGAACAAGCTCTCCTACGCCCTGCTCCAGAACGCCGACGGCAATTTCCCGAGCCCGGACGACAAGTCCTTCCAGGCCGCTGCCGCCAATGCCAACTGGAACGAGGCTCCCGGCTTCGGCATCTCGCTGAACAACCAGAAGGGCGCCCAGGCCTGGCCGATCACCGCCGCGACCTTCCTGCTGGTCCACGCCAAGCCGGAAAAGCCGGAAGAGACCCAGGCCGCGCTGAAATTCGTCGACTGGGCCTTCAAGAACGGCGACAAGCTCGCGCTCGACCTCGACTATGTGCCGCTGCCGGCCAGCGTCAAGGATCAGGTCCGCGCCGCCTGGAAGGGCGTCACCGACCCGTCGGGCAAGCCGATCTTCTGATCGCGTCGCGGAACCGACAACGCGGGATGATGGTGGCAAGAACAGCCGCCGTCATCCCGGACGCAGCGAAGCGGAGCTCCGGGATCCATCGGAGGCCGCCGAGCTCTAGAATGGATCCCGGGTCTGCGCTTCGCTTGCCCGGGATGACGACGCGCTCAGTGGCTGGCGCGGCGAAACCGATTGTTCGCGAGACCGGAGAGTTCCTCGGATGGCTGCCGTGACTGACCAGATGGCACCGGGCGGGCACGCCATTCGCGCCACCCCGAAGGGCACTTTCGACCTCGTCTTCCGCAATGCCAGCTTCCTGGCGGCGCTCTTCGTGCTGGTTCTGCTCGCCGGCATCATGGTTTCGATGGTGATCGGCGGCTGGCCGGCCTTCCGCGAATTCGGCCTCGGCTTCCTGACCTCCAGCGTCTGGGACACCCAGAACGAGCAATACGGCGCCTGGCCGGCGATCGTCGGCACCTTGTCGACCGCGCTGATCGCGCTCGTCATCGGCGTGCCGCTCTCGCTCGGCATCGCCGTCTTCCTGACCCAGCTCGCGCCGCCCTGGTTCAAGCAGCCGGTCTCGACCGCCATCGAGCTGCTCGCCGCCGTGCCCTCGATCATCTACGGCATGTGGGGGCTCTTCGTCTTCGTGCCGCTGTTCGCCGCCTATGTGCAGATCCCGCTCTCCAATATCGTCGAGGGCATCCCGATCGTCGGCACCGTGCTCTACTCGCGCTCGCCGTCCGGCCTCGGCATCCTCACCGCCGGCATCATCCTGGCGTTCATGATCATCCCGTTCATCGCCTCGATCACCCGCGACATGCTCGAGCAGATCCCTTCGGTGCTGCGCGAGAGCGCCTATGGAATTGGGGCGACGACCTGGGAGGTCGTGCGCCATGTGCTGGTGCCGCAGGCCGGCGTCTCGATCATCGGGGCGATCATGCTGGGCCTGGGCCGGGCGCTCGGCGAGACCATGGCGGTGACCTTCGTCGTCGGCAATGCCAACCGGCTCTCGGCCTCGGTGATGGATCCGGGCTCGACCATCGCCTCGCGCATCGCCAACGAGTTCAACGAGGCGCTCGGCCTGCAGCTCAACGCGCTGATCGCGCTCGGCTGCATCCTGTTCTTCGTCACCTTCGTCGTCCTCGTCATCGCGCGCATCCTCGTCGCGCGCGTCAAGTCGTTCTGAGGCAAGCGGAACATGAACCTGACGCCCTCCTCGCCCGCAGCCGCGAACCCCGCCCCGATGACCCCCGAAATCCCCTGGGGCCGCGTGCGCCCCTCGCGCCGCAATGCCGACCGGCTGATGAAGGTCACCGCCACGGGCTTCACGCTCGTCGCCATCACCGTGCTGTTCTGGATCCTCGGCATGCTGGTGGTGAAGGGCGTCGGCGGGCTCTCGGCCGGCACCTTCACGCAGATCACGCCGGGGCCCGGCTCGGAAGGCGGCGGCCTCGCCAACGCCATCGTCGGCTCGGCCGTGCTGACCTTCCTCGGCATCGCCATCGCCACGCCGATCGGCGTGCTCGCCGGCACCTATCTCGCCGAATACGGCAAGGGCTCGAAGCTCGCCGGCCTGATCCGCTTCGTCAACGACATCCTGCTCTCGGCGCCCTCGATCCTGATCGGCCTGTTCGTCTACGTCATCATGGTCGAGCCGTTCCGCGGCTATTCCGGCTGGGCCGGCGGCGTCGCGCTCGGCATCATCGCGATCCCGGTAATCGTGCGCACCACCGAGGACATGCTGCGCCTGGTGCCGGCGCCGCTGCGCGAGGCCGGCTCGGCGCTCGGCGCCCCGCCTTCGGTGGTCATCACCGCGATCACCTGGCGGGCGGCGAAATCGGGCATGGTCACCGGCATCCTGCTGGCGCTGGCGCGCATCGCCGGCGAGACCGCGCCGCTGCTCTTCACCGCGCTGAACAATAATTTCTGGTTCTCGCCGAGCCTTGTCGGCGGCGTCTCCAACCTGCCGGTGACGATCTATCAGTTCGCCTCGGCCCCTTACGAGAACTGGCAGCAGCTCGCCTGGGCCGGCTCGCTGATCATCACCGTCTCGATCCTTTTGCTCTCGCTTCTCGCCCGGCGCATCGTGCGCGGCGGCAAGTGAGCACCAGCCGTCCGATCGGAAGGAACATGTCGATGCTCTCGACCCTGGAACTGAGCCCGCAGACGCTCGATGCGCAGGCGCCCATCCGGATCGCGGTGAAGAACCTCGATTTCTACTATGGCGAGCACAAGGCGCTGAAGAACGTCAATCTCGACTTCCGCGACCGCCATGTCACGGCGCTGATCGGCCCCTCCGGCTGCGGCAAGTCGACCCTGCTGCGCATCTTCAACCGCATCTATTCGCTCTATCCGGAGCAGCGCGCCACCGGCGAGGTCCTGCTCGACGGCCGCAACGTGATCTCGTCGCAGGTCGACGTGAACGAGCTGCGCTCGCGCATCGGCATGGTCTTCCAGAAGCCGACGCCGTTCCCGATGTCGATCTACGACAATGTCGCCTTCGGCATCCGCCTCTACGAGAAGCCGCCGAAATCCGAGCTCGACGACCGCGTCGAGGGCGCGCTGCGCCGCTCCGCCCTCTGGGACGAGGTCAAGGACAAGCTCCGGAGCTCCGGCATGGGTCTCTCCGGCGGCCAGCAGCAGCGCCTCTGCATCGCGCGCACCATTGCCCAGAAGCCGGAGGTGATCCTGTTCGACGAGCCGACCTCGGCGCTGGATCCGATCTCGACCGGCAAGATCGAGGACCTGCTCGAGCAGCTCAAGAGCGACTTCACCATCGTCATCGTCACCCACAACATGCAGCAGGCGGCCCGCGTCTCGCAGTACACCGCCTTCATGTATCTCGGCGAGGTGATCGAGTTCGACGCCACCAACACCATCTTCATGAACCCGCACAAGAAGCAGACGCAGGACTACGTCACCGGCCGCTTCGGCTGAACGCCTGCAGTCCGCCAGCCTCCGTCACAGGATACGCCCCGATGTCCGACCATATCGTCCGTTCCTACGATGCCGACCTCGAAGGCTTACGCCGCAGCCTGGCCGAGATGGGCGGCATGTCCGAGCGCATGCTCGGCGACTCGACCGTGGCGCTGGTGCGCCGCGACACCGCGCTGGCGCAGAAGGTCATCACCGCCGACCAGCGGCTCGACAATCTCCAGCGCGACGTCGAGGAGAAGGCGGTGCTGACCATCGCCCGGCGCCAGCCCCTGGCCAACGATCTGCGCGAGCTGATCTCGGCGATCCGCATCGCTGCCGACATCGAGCGCGTCGGCGACCTCGCCAAGAACATCGCCAAGCGCGCCGTCGCCATCTCGGGCCAGTTCTCGCCGCCGCACCGCGCCGTGGTCGGGCTCGAGCATATCAGCCGGCTGGTGCAGGCGCAGCTCAAGGACGTGCTCGACGCCTATGCGGCGAGCAACGAGCAGAAGGCGATGGATGTCTGGCGCCGCGACGGCGAGATCGACGCGCTCTACACCTCGCTCTTCCGCGAGCTCCTGACCTACATGATGGAAGATCCGCGCAACATCACCTTCTGCACGCATCTGCTGTTCTGCGCCAAGAACGTCGAGCGCATCGGCGACCACACCACCAACATCGCCGAGACGATCCATTATCTGATCACCGGCCAATCGGTGGAGGAGAGCCGGCCCAAGCTCGACACCACCAACATCCTGGTCGACCTGCCCGCCGGCAATGGCTGAGCGGACGGACGCCTGAGCGGAGGCCGGACATGCCTGCACGCATCCTGATCGTCGAGGACGAGGAGCCGCTCACCTTGCTGCTCCGCTACAATCTCGAGGCCGAGGGCTTCGAGGTCGACAGCGTGGCGCGCGGCGACGATGCCGAGCTGCATTTGCGCGACCATACGCCGGACCTCGTCCTGCTCGACTGGATGCTGCCCGGCCTCTCCGGCATCGAGCTCTGCCGCCGCCTGCGCGCGCGGCGCGACACCGAGCGGGTGCCGATCATCATGCTGACGGCGCGCGGCGAGGAGACCGAGCGCGTGCGCGGCCTCGCCACCGGCGCCGACGACTATGTCGTCAAGCCGTTCTCGCTGCCGGAGCTGATCGCGCGCATCCAGGCGCTGCTGCGCCGGGTCAAGCCCGGCCATGTCGCCGGCATGCTGGCGGCCGGCGATCTCGAGCTCGACCGGACGACGCGGCGGGTGCGCCGCGCCGGTGCCGAGCTGCATCTCGGCCCGACCGAGTTCCGCCTGCTCGAATTCCTGATGCAGGCGCCGGGGCGGGTCTATTCGCGCGCCCAGCTGCTCGACGCCGTCTGGGGCCGCGACGTCTATATCGACGAGCGCACCGTCGACGTCCATGTCGGGCGCCTGCGCAAGGCGATCACCCCCGACGATGCCAGGGACCCGCTGCGCACCGTGCGCGGCGCCGGCTACGCCTTCGACGAGACTTTCGCGCGGGGCTGAGGCCTTCAGCGCGGCGCGGCGACGATCACGGCCGCGCCGGCGAGGCACAGGGCGGCGCCGGC
>NZ_JAKFED010000035.1:0-34764 GCF_036675845.1 Allobosea sp.
CAGCCCCAAAAGCGCAGAAAACAAAAACCCCGCCTCTCGGCGGGGTCCCCGTTTCGCCTGTCGTGTACATCCGACGATCAGGCGATCTCTCTATAGCGCGGCCATGGTGACGCGCTGATGACGAAACTTTAGGCCGGGATGCGTTCCTCGACCTCGGTCGGCTCGCGCAGCACATAGCCGCGGCCCCAGACCGTCTCGATGTAGTTCTTGCCGTCGGAGGCGTTCGCCAGCTTCTTGCGCAGCTTGCAGATGAAGACGTCGATGATCTTGAGCTCGGGCTCGTCCATGCCGCCATAGAGATGGTTGAGGAACATCTCCTTGGTCAGCGTCGTGCCCTTGCGGAGCGAGAGCAGCTCCAGCATCTGGTATTCCTTGCCGGTCAGGTGGACGCGCTGGGCATCGACCTCAACGGTCTTGGTGTCGAGGTTGACGACGAGGTCGCCGGTCGTGATCACCGACTGGGCATGGCCCTTCGAGCGGCGGACGATGGCGTGGATGCGCGCGACGAGCTCGTCCTTGTGGAACGGCTTGGTCAGGTAGTCGTCGGCCCCGAAGCCGAGGCCCTTGACCTTGTCCTCGATGCCGGCGAGGCCCGAAAGGATCAGGATCGGCGTCTTGACCTTGGCGACGCGCAAGGAGCGCAGCACCTCGTAGCCGGACATGTCGGGCAGGTTCAGGTCGAGCAGGATGATGTCGTAATCGTAGAGCTTGCCGAGATCGACGCCCTCTTCGCCCAGGTCCGTCGTATAGACGTTGAAGCTCTCTGACTTCAGCATCAATTCGATGCTTTGGGCGGTTGCGCTATCGTCTTCGATCAGCAGAACCCGCATGTCACGTCCCCAATTTCGCCCGCAGGCCCGCGATCCTGTTCACTCCGCCCCGAACCCCCACGGCCCTGGACGGCGAACGCTTGCCTGATGAAACGCCACGCGACACGCTACGGAGAAATGGTTAACAAACCCTGATTCCCGGGCGCAAGCGCTTCTTCGGTAAAAGCGGACGATCCTTGTCGAGGTGAGTCGAATTTGACACGGATCGCTCTGGCTTCAGCCGCGAAAGCGCCTTTCGCGGAAGTCCGCTCCGGAGAAAGGCTCCAAAACGGCCCCTCCCCTCGGCACAACTTCGATACGCAGTGTTAATCACAGAGGTAAATGAAAGGTTTACGGGAGCCATCATGAGCGGCGCGCAGCGCGATCCGGACCGCCTCGCCCACCTCGCCGCGATCATCGGCGGGATCGAGGGTACGACCATCTATGGCCGGGTCACCGCGGTCCGCGGCCTGATGGTCGAGGTCTCGGGGCCGGTCTCGGCGATGAGCCTCGGCGGGCGCGTCGGCATCGAGATCGCCGCCGGAACCCGCGTGCCCTGCGAAGTCATCGGCTTTTCGGGCGAGAAGGCGCTGGTCATGCCCTATGGCGGGCTCGACGGCGTCAGGCGCGGCTGCCCGGCCTATGTCGAGCGCGCGGTGCCGGGCCTGCGCCCGACCTCCGCCTGGCTCGGCCGCGTCGTCGATGCGCTCGGGCGCCCGGTCGATGGCGGCCCGCCCTTGCCGCTGGGCGAGCGGACCATCCCCTTCCGCAATGATCCGCCACCGGCGCATGCCAGGCGCCGGGTCGGCCCGCCGCTCGATCTCGGCGTGCGGGCGCTCAACACCTTCCTGACCTGCTGCCTCGGCCAGCGCATGGGCATCTTCGCCGGCTCCGGCGTCGGCAAGTCGGTGCTGCTCTCCATGCTCGCCCGCTATGCCAGGGCCGACGTCAACATCATCGGCCTGGTCGGCGAGCGCGGCCGCGAGGTCCAGGAGTTCCTGCAGGACGATCTCGGGCCGGACGGGCTCGCCCGCTCCGTCGTCGTCGTCGCCACCTCCGACGAGCCGGCCCTGATGCGCAAGCAGGCGGCGCTGACGACGCTGGCGCTGGCGGAGTTCTTCCGCGACCAGGGCCTGCAGGTGATGTGCCTGATGGATTCGGTGACGCGCTTCGCCATGGCGATGCGCGAGATCGGGCTGGCCGCCGGCGAGCCGCCGACGACGAAAGGCTATACGCCGACCGTCTTCGCCGAATTGCCGCGCCTGCTCGAGCGCGCCGGCCCCGGCACCGGCGACGGCGCCATCACCGGCCTGTTCACCGTGCTGGTCGATGGCGGCGACCATGACGAGCCGGTCGCCGACGCGGTGCGCGGCATCCTCGACGGCCATATCGTCATGGAGCGCGGCATCGCCGAGCGCGGCCGCTACCCGGCGGTGAACGTGCTGAAATCGGTCTCGCGCACCATGCCGCGCTCCTGCGACCCGGCCTATTACCCGGTCGTGCAGAAGGCCCGCGCCACGCTCGCCACCTATGCCGACATGGAGGAGCTGATCCGCCTCGGCGCCTATCGCCAGGGCGCCTCCGTCGAGGTCGACGAGGCGATCCGCCTCAATCCGGAGCTGGAGGCCTTCCTCAAGCAAGCCAAGGACGAGGCGACCGGCCTGGACGAGGGCTATGCCCGGCTCGCGCGCATCATGGCGATGTGAGCGGGAAAATCCTCAGGCACGGGCGAAATAGGACAGCAGCGCACGCGCCTCCGGCGAGGACCAGTCGGCCTCCCCGAGCAGGTATCCGCGCACCCCGCCCCGTGCATCGACGGCATAGGTGATCGGCTGCCCCTCGGCGAGCGAGAACGGAGACTCGCCGCCATCGTCGCGCCGCGCCGAGAGCCGCACCCCGCCGCGATCGAGGAAGACAGGAAGCTGCTTCACGCCGAGCCGGGCGAGATAGGCCCGAACATGCGCCGGTTCGCGCTCATCGGTGGCGATCGTCAGCAATTCGATGCCGTTGCGCCTGAAATCGGCGAGTTGGCGCTCGAAGCGCGGCAATTCGATCCGGCATACCGGACACCACGTCGCCCATAGATAGACCAGCGTGACCTTCCCGGCCGGCGGCCTTGCCAATGCCGGCTTGCCGTCGAGCCGCGACAGCGCCAGCGGCGCCATGGTGACGACCGGATCGAGCTCGATGAACTGATAGCGGGAGGTTCGGAACACCGGCGGACGCTCGCCGGCACGAGCCGAGACGGCCAGCGCGCCCAGCGAGGCCTGAAGCACCAGGCGGCGGGAGAGAAACGGAAACGGCATCGGACTGGGCGATCTCACATTAGCTTCGCGCGCATCGCCCGCGCGTCGGGCGCGATCGTCGACGGAGGGAGAGGAACTGTGGCGAGGAACCGTTCCCGCGCCATCGCGGCAGCCTCAAGGCGCGGCCCGCGACATTTCCGCCCGGCTTGGCTCAGGCCCTGAGGCGACGCACCAGCGCGAACATCGCCAACAGCGCCGTAAGCTGGATCGCCGCCGACATGATCAGCGTCCCTGACGGGCCGATGCGCTCGATCATCAGCGCAAACAGCAGGGGCGCCGCGGCGAAGGTCAGGTTCTGCGGCACCGCCAGCCGGCCGAGCATGCTGCCGAAGCCGCGGCGGCCGAACAAGGCGAGCGGCAAGGTCGCCCGCGCCACCGCGATCACGCCCATCGCGGCGTTGAACAATAGGATGAACGCGACAGCGACCCCGGCCGAGCCGGGCGCGGTCGCCATGAGCAGGCAGGAGGCCGGCCCCAGCACCAGCCCCGCCAGGGCGACGCGTTCGACCGGCAGCCGCTCGCCTGCGAGCGTGTCCACGGCCCGGGCGACCAGTGTCGCCGGGCCGCTGAGCGTGGCGATGGCGACCGCCGTGGCGTTGCTGAGACCGGCGCTCTGCATCAGGCCGATCACATGCAGCGGCAGGCCCCAGGAGACCAGGCCGCTGGCCGAGAAGCTGAGCGCCACCAGCCAGAAGGTGGCGCGCCGCTGGTCCGGCAGCACCCTGCCCTCGTCCTCGGGCGGCAGCTCGGCCGCTGCCGCTTCCGCCGGCAGCTTCGCCCGGTAGCGAGGGATGGCGAGGTGGATCGGCAGCACGACGAACAGCTGCATCGCGGCGAAGACCAGCAGGCAGATGCGCCAGCCATAGGCCGCCGAAAGCGCCGCCGTCAGCGGCCAGAACACGCTGGAGGCCAGCCCCGTCACCAGCATCATCAGCCCGATGACGCGGCGCGTGCGCTCGCCCATCAGCTGCGCGACCGTGACATTGCCGGTGTTGGCGAGCTGCATCGCATGGCCGATGCCGATGACGAACCAGGTCGCGAGATAGCTCACCGGCCCCTGGGCCTGGGAGAGAAGGGCGAGCCCGACGGCGCAGATCGCCGCGCCGACGCACATCGCCTGCCTGGTGCCGCGGCTGTCGAGATGGCGCCCGAGTGCCGGCGAAAGCGCAGCACCCGTGATAAGCAGGATGGTCACGCCGCCGAAGACGACAGTCGGGCCGAGGGCGAGCTCGCGGTCGAGATAGCCGGCCAGCACCGAGGGCGCGTAATAGATCGAGCCCCAGCCGATGATACGGGTGAAGGCGAGGCCGGTGAGCAGCGGCCCATGTCGGGGAAGGCGGGGAAAGCCAGGCAAGGCAAAGGTCCGGCAGCACCTCAGGGTGCTGATTCTTGATTTCGCCGAGGCTATCCGAAACGGCCCCTCGCCGGCAGATATCGCGGCGCACATGCAACATGCATCAAAAGCGGCCATTGCCGGTAAGGAACGGTCAACCTCCTTGCGCCATTGTCCTTTTCGTCTCGCGGAAGTTGTTCGGGTGCCGCGCCGAGGGGTCGGTGCGACACCATGCGTAATCAGGAGTTAGAGCCGACATGAAGTCGCGAGAGACCCTTTTGCGTCTCAAACGGTTCCAGGTGGATGAGAAGCGCCGCCGCGTGAGCCAGATCGAGATGATGATCGCCGAGTTTCACCGCATGGCGGGGGACCTGGATCGCGAGATCCAGAACGAGGAGACCCGTGCCGGCATCTCCGACCCGGCCCATTTCGCCTATCCGACCTATGCCAAGGCGGCGCTTGGCCGCCGCGACAACCTCCGCCAATCGGCCGACAACCTGCAGGGCCAGCTCGAAGAGGCCAAAGGCGAACTGCAGGAGGCCTTCGAGGAGATGAAGAAGGTCGAGATCCTCGAGGACCGCGAGCGCGCCTCGGAGCGCGCCGCCGATGCCGCCCGCGATCAGGCGATGATGGACTCGATCGGCCTGCGTTCGTCCCGCCCCGGTATCTGACCCCGCGCCCGCATCATTCGATCACCGGATGATGCGGCACGGCGGCACGCGGCATATGGCCCGCGAGCCGCGGGTCGTCGACGACCTCGATGCCGCGCTTGAACGGCGCGAAGCCGGAGCGCTGATAGAACTGCGGCGCGCTTTGGTGGTCGAGCGTGCAGGTATGCACCCAGAAGCGCCCGATCGGCCGGGCCCAGGCCAGCGCCAGCGCCCGGTTCATCAGCCAGCGGCCGGCGCCCTTGCCCAGCACGCTCTCATCGAGCCCGAAAAAGGCGAGTTCGCCCTCCCCCGCCACCCTGAAATCCAGCTCCAGCAGGCCGACATCGCGGCCCTCCCAGCGCACGACGAAGCACTGCACGGCCGGGTCGGCCAGGATCGCCTCGCTATGGGCGGCAGGCTCGACCAGGCGGCTGAACCACATCCAGCGCTCGCCGAGCATCCGGTAGACCGCGAGATAGCGCGCGGTGTCCGGCGCCCCGATCGACTCCAGCGCCAGCCCCTGGGTGCCGGGCGGGTCGGGCCGCAGCGGCGGGGCGCAGAACATTTCGAGCGAGGTGACGATGGCGGCGATCTTGCCCGGCGGCAGGTCGGTGGTGCCGTGCAGGCTGATGGTGAAGGTCTCGGACATGATGCTCGGCAGGAAGCGGGAGAGGAAACGGGATAGGAAGCGGCGGGATATGACGACTCGCCGCGATGATGACATGATCGGCGCGAGACTGCAGGCCGCATGAGCGTATACCGCCCCGCCCCGACCCCAGGATGCCGGCCAGGTCTCGCAAGCAGCCCGGGCCTTGCAAGCAGTCTTCGTCTGCTCGTCGCCTGCCTGCTCATGCTGTTCGCGGTGCAGCCGCATCTGACGTCGATGGCTCTGCTCGCTCCGCACGGCCAGGCCGCTTCCCTGCGCGCCGAGCAACCGCGCGCGCATCACGAGACGCCCTGCCCCGAGCCCCAAGACCTGCCCCGAGGCCAAGAGCAACACGCGAAGGCGGGCATGCCTTGTTGCGCCGCCTGGAACTGCGGTCTCCTCGACAAGGTCGCCATGCCGCGGGGCGACCTGATCCGGCGCATCGGCGACCGCCTCGCGGCGGTCGCGCCGCCGACCCCCGCCGGCGTCACGGTCGAGCCCGGCGAACGCCCGCCGCGCGGCTGATGTCCTTCGCCGCATACCCCTTGCCGAGGCACGCGTCCGCAACGGCGGCCCGGCCCGATTCCCGAAAGGACATTCCAATGACCAATCTGCGTTACCTGCTCACCGGTGCCACCATCGCCGGCGCACTCGCCCTCTCCGGCCAGGCCTTCGCCCAGGGCCATCAGGGGCATTCCGGCCACGGCGCCACGCCCCCGGCCGGTGCCGCCAGCGCCGCGACGACCGGCTACCGTGCGGCGAACGACAAGATGCACAAGGACATGGACATCGCCTTCAGCGGCAACGCCGACGCCGATTTCATGCGCGGCATGATCCCGCACCATCAGGGCGCCATCGACATGGCCCGTGTCGTCCTCGCGCATGGCAAGGACCCCGAGGTCCGCAAGCTGGCCCAGGAGGTGATCGCGGCGCAGGAGAAGGAGATCGCCTTCATGCGCGCCTGGCTGAAGAAGAACGGCGGCTAGCTCGCCTTGTAGCCATTGGCTTTCCGGCAGGCGCCCGCGCCTGCCGGCTTGCCCTCGCCGCCGCCCGCTGGCAGAGAGAAGTGAACACGACCCGCGCGGTTTTCGCATGCGCAGGCTGCAGTTTGCGCATAGCTTCGTCCTCTCGCCACCTCTCTCTCACCACCTCTCCTGCCACTTCCGTCGCCTTCTGGCCGCCTGCGGGTTTCATGAAGAAGTATCTCGACTATCTCTGGCCGCTGATCGGCCTCGTCGCGGTCGTCTGGTCAGTCGATCTGCTCTGGGAAAAGCTGAAGACGGAAGCCGGAAGCGACGCGGCGATCCAGGCGGTGCTCGAGCAAGGCAATCTCTGGGACAATCTCAAGATCGTCGCCGGCGGCATCGCCGACAAGGTCGGGCTGATCCCGCCCGCCGCCTTCTTCCATGCCGGCCTGGCGACGCTCGTCGCCTATGCCGCCCTCGCCTGGTACGACCGCATCGCGCTGATCCATCTCCACCGGGAGAAGGGCATTTCCTGGCCCTATATCTCGCTCTGCTCCTTCGTCACCTATGCGCTCTCGCACAATATCGGCGCCTCGGTCTTCTCCGGCGGGATGGTGCGCTACCGCGCCTACCATGCGAAGGGGCTGACCGCCGCCGAGATCGCCGTGCTGGTGGCCCTGTGTTCCTTCACCTTCGCCTTCGGCACGATCCTGCTGCTCGGCCTCGTCCTCGTCGGCGAGCCGCAGATCCTGAGGCCGCTGCACCGGCTTTCGGAATGGTTCGGGATCGGCGACACGCAGGCCCGCCTGATCGGCGTCGGCCTGCTCGCCTTCTGCGGGCTCTACACGATCGGCTCGTGGCTGCGCTTCAGGCCGTTGAAGATCGGCAAGTTCGAGCTGGTCTATCCGCGCCTGCCGATCGTCGCACGGCAGTATCTCGCGGCGCCGCTGGAACTGATGGGCGCCGCCGGCATCATCTATTTCGCCCTGCCGGGCCAGGGCAATCCCGGCTTCTTCATCGTGCTCGGCGCCTTCCTGATCTCGTTCTCGGCCGGCCTGCTGAGCCAGGTTCCGGGCGGCGTCGGCGTGATGGAGGCGGTCTTCCTCGCCGTCATGCCCGGCGTCCCGGCACCGGCCGTGTTCGCAGCCCTGCTGATCTGGCGCCTGTTCTACCTCATCCTTCCGCTGGTGCTATCGCTGCCGATCGTGCTCGCCTTCGAGCGGACGCAGCTGCGCAAGGCGCTGGCGCACGAAACGCAAGTTAGGGCGCAGGCGGAAGCGGCCGCCAAGGCGGAAGCTCTGGCGCTCCAGGGCGATCGCGGCGGCGCCGAACATCAATAGGCTCCCCGCAGCCTCGCGCCAGCCGAACGGCTCCGACAGAACCAGGACGCCGACCGCCACGGCCACCGCCGGGCTGATGAAGGCGTAGAGCCCGGCGCGGAAGGCGCCCCAGTCGCGCACCAGCCGCATATAGGCGGTAAAGCCGATCAGCGAGCCGCCGATGACCAGGAAGGCGAGCGAAGGCAGCGTCGGCCAGGTCCCCAGCGCCCGGATATGCTCGGCCGTCACCGTCTCGAGGCTGGCCGAGGCGATGCAGAGGCCGAACCCGCCGATCAGCGTCTGCCAGCCGGCCAGGATGAGCGTCGGCACGCGGCTGGCGATCGGGCGCGAGAATACGGCGCCGAAGCAATACAGCAAGGTGCCCGAGGCGATCGCGGCCAGGCCCCAGAGCTCCATCGGGCTGCCGGTCGCCGCCTGCAGGCCGCCCAGCGCGCGCGTCGCGAACAGGAAGGCGAGCCCGAGCGTGCCGAGGCCGATGGCCGCCAGCTTGCGGGCGTCGATGCGATGGCCCTCGATCATCCGGCTGGCGATGATCGTGTAGAGCGGGATGGTGGCGAAGTTGACGATGGCGGAAAGCCCGCTCGGCGCCTGCGCCGCGCCCCAGAACAGCAGGGCGTAGTTCCCGGTGTTGAGCAGTAGGGCGGTGCCGATCAGGCGTGGCCAGGCATCCGCCGGCACCTTCAGCGCACCGCGCCCCGACCAGGCCAGCATCAGCACGCCGGCGATGATGAAGCGGCAGGCCGCCAGGAAGATCGGCGGCACATGGCTGGACCCGATCTTGACCGGCAGCCATGTCAGGCCCCAGACGAGGCACATCAGGGCGAAGAGGAAGACGTTGCGCGACATGGGTCCGGGCTTGGGTCAGGGTGGCGATGGCCGACGCGGAGGCGGCCTGCCGGCAAGGCCGGCGCGCAGGGCCGGTTGCCGACAGCCAGATTCCACGATAAGAGAATCGACGCTATGATGATGGACGATCTTGCGTCAAGGCTGGCGGAGCGGCTGCGCGGCGAGCGCGAGGCGCGCGGCTGGAGCCTGAACGATCTGGCCGAGCGCTCCGGCGTGTCGCGCGCCATGATCAGCCGCATCGAGCGCGGCGAGGCCAGCCCGACGGCGGTTCTGCTCGGCCGGCTCTCGGGCGCTTTCGGCCTGACGCTCTCCAACCTGCTCGCCCGCATCGAGAGTGCCGGCGAGCGCCTCCGGCGCGCCGGCGACCAGCCTTCCTGGCGCGACCCCGAGACCGGCTTCATCCGCCGCGCCATCTCGCCGGCCGGCAATGGCGATCTCGAGCTCGTCGCCGGCGAGCTTCCGCCCGGCGCCGCCATCGCCTATCCCGCCAGCTCCTACGCCTTCATCCGCCAGCAGATCTGGCTGCAGTCGGGCCTGCTCGATTTCCAGGAAGGCGAGACCGTGACCCGGCTGGAGCCGGGCGACTGCCTGGAGCTCGGCCCGCCCAGCGATTGCCGCTTCAGCAATCCAGGCCCCGGACCGGCGCGCTATCTGGTGGTGGTGGCGCGGCGCTGAGTTCGAGGCGCCCGCCGCGAGCGGCGCAACATCGTCATTGCGAGGAGCGTGAGCGACGAAGCAATCCAGGGGCGGCAGGGCACTGCAGCAAGTCCCCCCTGGATTGCTTCGCTGACGCTCGCAATGACGGGGAAGCGCCGTTCCCAACCGGTCTACAAAGACTTACACGCTCCCCACCGTCCTGAGCTTGGCCCGCGGGTGGATCTCGCCCTGCGAGAGCACCGGCGTCTCGCGGCGGAAGCGCTCGACGATCTGGCGCACGAAGGGCCGCGACATGCCGGAGGTGACGAGCGCCGGCATCTCGCCCATCCGCGCCGCCTCCTCGAACTTGTCGCGCACGGCATGGACGAAATCCTGCAGGCGCGAGGGCTGCATGGCGAGGTGGCGGTCCTCGCCCTGGCCGACGATCGATTCGGCGAAGACGCTTTCCCAGCCCGGCGACAGGGTGATGATCGGCAATTGCCCGTGCTGGTTGGAGAACTGGGCACAGATCTGTCGGGCGAGCCGGACGCGGACATGCTCGGCGATATCACGCGGGTTCTTGATGCCGCCGGCGACCTCGGCGATGCCCTCGACGATGGTCGCGAGATCGCGGATCGAGATGCGCTCGGCCAGCAGCAGCTGCAGGACGCGCTGGATGCCGGTGGTCGAGATCTGGCTCGGCACGATCTCCTTGACCAGGTCGGCATGGTCCTTGGGCAGCTCGCGCAAGAGCTTCTGCACCTCGCCATGCGAGAGCAGCTCCGGCATGTGCGATTTCAGCACCTCGGTGAGATGCGTCGAGATCACGGTCGCGGCGTCGACGACGGTGAAGCCGCGCAGCTGCGCCTCGTCCTGCAGGGCCGCGTCGATCCAGGTCGCCGGCAGGCCGAAGGTCGGCTCCAGGACATTGTGGCCGGGCAGGTTGACGCTGCCGCCCATCGGATCCATCGCCATGTACTGGCCGGCATAGACGATGCCGTGACCGGCATCGATCTCCTTGATCTTGATGTAGTAGTGGTTCGCCTCGAGCTGGACGTTGTCGACGATCCGCACCGCGGGCATGACGAAGCCGAGCTCGGCCGCGAGCTGCCGGCGCAGTGCCCTGACCTGGTCCGTCAGCCGGTCGGCCCCACCCGGCGCATTGACGAGCGGCAGCAGCCCGTAGCCGATCTCGATCTTCAGCTCGTCGAGCTTGAGCAGGTCGTTCAGCGTCTCTTCCTTCGGCGTGCCGTCGGCCGCCAGCGGCGAGGCCTCCTGCGCCACCCGCGCCGCGCTCTCCGTCTCGCGCGCCTTGCCGATCTGGCCGAAATGGCGGGCGAGCCAGGCCGCGCCGCCGGCGAGCGCGAGGAAAGGCAGCATCGGAATGCCGGGCAGGACCGCGATCAGCGCCATCACCGCCGCCGACATGCCGAGCGCCTTGGGATAGCCCGAGAGCTGCTTGCCCAGCGCCTTGTCGGCCGCGCCGCGCACGCCCGACTTCGAGACGAGCAGGCCGGCCGCGGTCGAGACGATCAAGGCCGGAATCTGGCTGACGAGGCCGTCGCCGACGGTGAGCTGGGTGTAGTTGGTGGCGGCGGCGCCGAAGCTCATGCCCTGCTGCGCCACGCCGATGATGATGCCGCCGATGACGTTGATGAAGGTGATCAGCAGGCCGGCGATGGCGTCGCCGCGCACGAATTTCGAGGCGCCGTCCATCGAGCCGAAGAAGGAGGCCTCGTCCTCCAGCGCCTTGCGGCGGGCCTTGGCGACATCCTGGTCGATCAGCCCGGCCGAAAGATCGGCGTCGATCGCCATCTGCTTGCCCGGCAGGGCGTCGAGGGCGAAGCGCGCCGCGACCTCGGCGATGCGGCCCGAACCCTTGGTGATGACGACGAAGTTGACGATGATCAGGATGGTGAAGACGATCACCCCGATCACGAAATTGCCGCTCATCACGAAGTTGCCGAAGGCCTCGATGACGTGGCCGGCGGCGGCGCCGCCCTCATGCCCATGCGACAGGATCAGGCGGGTCGAGGCGAGATTGAGCGCCAGCCGGAACATCGTGACGATCAGCAGCACGGTCGGGAAGGCGGAGAATTCCAGCGGCTCCTCGATGAACAGCGCCGTCATCAGCACCAGCACCGACAGGATGATCGACAGCGCCAGCAGGAGGTCGAGCAGGACGGCCGGCAGCGGGAAGATCAGCACCACGAGGATGCCCATCACGCCGATCGCGAGGAACAGGTCCGGGCGGTTGAGCCAGGTGCCCATCTGGCCGCGCGTCGGCATCGTCATGCCACCGCCTGCGCCTGCCGTCAGATCGCTCATGGACTCGCCTGCTCCCATGCGCGGCCCGTCGCGAAGCGCGACCCGCACCCGGCAATTCTTGCCGGGTGCATGGTGAACGAGTGGTTAAGACAGGAGAAAAACCCCGCCTGGAACCTTTGTCTGAACGAACCGTTATCGAATGGCCGCGTTATGGCCGCATTCGGCCAGCCAACTCGCCTCGGGCCGGCCAGATCGGTCTTTCAGGCCGGAATTATTGGAGGAAGTCTTGGATAGACGTTCGTTTGTATTGAGCCTTTTCGGCGGCCTCGCCGCCGCCGGCCTCGGCGGCATGGGGCTTGCGCAGGCCGCTGCGCCCGCCGCCGCCCCGCTTCCCGATCCGGAGGGCCTCGCGCCCGCGCTGAAGGCCGGGCTCGACAAGACCGACGCCGACTTCAGCCAGACCGTGGTGCGCCGCACGACCGTCGTTCGCCGGCCTCCCGCCTATCGCCGCCGCCCTGTCGTCGTCCGCCGCACCACGGTGGTACGCCGGCCGAGCCCGTATTACCGTCGGCCGGTCGTCGTCCGCCGTACCACGGTCGTGCGTCGCCCGCCCCGCCGCGTGATCTACCGCTGATCCAGGCAGGCCCGCAGGCGGGCGGCCCCATGCCGCCCGCCATCCTCGACGCGGCGACAAGGCCGCCTGTCGAAAGGGGAAACAGCTTGTGAACGAAGCGCGCACCCTCCCCGACGGCATCGTCACCGACATTCCGGCCAGGCTCGACCGGTTGCCCTGGTCGCGCTTCCATACGCTCGTCGTCGTCGCCCTCGGCGTCACCTGGATCCTGGATGGGCTCGAGGTGACGCTGGCCGGCGCGGTTTCCGGCGCGCTCAAGGAAAGCCCGGTCCTGCGCTTCACCAACACCGAGGTAGGGCTGGCCGGCGCCGCCTACCTCGCCGGCGCGGTGATCGGGGCTGTGCTCTTCGGCTGGCTGACCGACCGGCTCGGGCGCAAGCGCCTGTTCTCCATCACCCTCTTCGTCTACCTCGCCGCCACCGCCGCCACCGCCTTCTCCTGGAACCTGTGGAGCTTCCTCCTCTTCCGCTTCATCACCGGCATGGGCATCGGCGGCGAATATACGGCGATCAACTCGACGATCCAGGAGCTGATCCCGGCCCGGGTGCGCGGCTGGACCGACCTCGTCATCAACGGCTCGTTCTGGGTCGGCGCGGCGATGGGAGGCGTCGGTGCCATCATCCTGCTCGATCCCGCCAACATCGACCCGGAAATCGGCTGGCGCCTCGCCTTCTTCATCGGCGCCGCGCTCGGGCTCGTCATCCTCTTCCTGCGCCGCTGGATTCCCGAGAGCCCGCGCTGGCTGATGAGCCATGGCCGCCTCGCCGAGGCGGAGGCCGTCGTGGCGCATATCGAAGCCTTCGCCCCCGCCCCGCCGCCACAGACCCCGCTGCCGACGCTGACGCTGCTGCCGCGAAGCTTCACCCCTATGAAGGAGGTCGGCTACACCCTGTTCGTGACCCATCGTCCGCGCACGCTGGTGGCGCTGGCGCTGATGACCTCGCAGGCCTTCTTCTACAACGCCATCTTCTTCAGCTACGCGCTGATCCTGACCGATTTCTACAATGTGCCCGCGAGTGCGATCGGCTGGTTCATCCTGCCCTTCGCCGCCGGCAACTTCCTCGGCCCGCTGCTGCTCGGCCGGCTCTTCGACAGCCTCGGCCGGCGCACGATGATCGCCGCGACCTATGTGCTGTCGGGCATTCTTCTGGCCGTCACCGGGCTGCTCTTCGAGCGCGACTGGCTGAGCGCCGCGCAGCTCACCGCCTGCTGGAGCGTCGTATTCTTCTTCGCATCCGCCGCGGCGAGTTCGGCGTATCTGACGGTGAGCGAGACCTATCCGCTCGAGATCAGGGCGCTGGCCATCGCCGTTTTCTATTCGCTCGGCACCGGCCTCGGCGGCGTTGCCGGCCCCTGGCTGTTCGGCGCGCTGATCGACACCGGCTCGCGCACCAGCGTGCTCGCCGGCTATCTGTTCGGCGCCGTGCTGATGATCGCCGCCGGGCTGATCGCCTGGAAGTTCGCGGTGCGGGCCGAGCGGCGCTCCCTGGAGGACGTCAGCCGGCCGCTCGGCGCGATCTGAAGCCGCGCGGCGGCATGAAATTGCAGGGCGACGACGAGGCGCGGCGATTCCGCCCCTGACCGCCCCAAAGCGCTAACGGCCGGACTCCCGCGCCGTCAGCTCTCGCCGGCCACCCGCCCGTCCCAGGCGTGACGGATGGTCAGCGGAGGAATAGAGTGGCCTCGCGGGAACGCGGCGCTCGGATCGAACCTGATGGAGGAATTGCATGGATAGACGTTCATTCGTGATGGCGCTGTTCGGCGGCCTCGCCGCCGCCAGTGTCGGCGGCATCGCCGCCTCTGAAGCCGCCCAGCCGAAGCTCGCTCCGACGCCGCCCGAGTCGAAGGCTCCCGAGGCTGCGGAGGCTCTCGACGCCGAGACCAGCGCCGCCTTGGACAAGACCGACGCGGATTTCAGCCAGTATTATTACTATCGACGCCCGCGCTACTATGCTCGACCGCGCTACTACCGCCGCCCGCGGGTGTATTATTATCGCCGTCCGGTTTATTATCGCCGGCCGCGCTATTATCGCCGCCGCTACTGGTAGGCTGCAGCAAGATCTTTGCCTCGAAGCGCGGGCCGGGAGCATGCTCCCGGCCCGCTTTTCGTTTTTCCGAACTACAGGGACTGCGTCCGCGCCTGCCCGGGCTCGGCCACCGGGATGCCGGCCGAGAGATATTCGCCGAGCTTGTTGCGCAGGGTCCGGATCGAGATGCCGAGGATCCTGGCCGCATGGGTGCGGTTGCCGAGGCAGTGGTCGAGCGTGTCGAGGATCAGGTCGCGCTCGACATCGGCGACGGTGCGCCCGACCAGGCCGCGCGTCATCGCCTCCGCCGTCTGGGCCGCCCGCGAGGCGACGTCGCGGCCGCTCGCCGGGCCGAGCGTCTCGCCCTCCGGGGTCAGCATGGCGTCGGCGCCGATCTCGACGCCCTGTGCCAGCAGCACGGCGCGATGGACGGTGTTCTCGAGCTCGCGAACATTGCCGCGCCAGCCATTGGCGAGCAGCAGCTTGCGCGCCTCGGCGGCGATCGGCCGCTGCGGCAGCCCGTTCAGCTCGGCGTATTTCCTGGCAAAATGGTCGGCCAGCGCCAGGATGTCGCCCGGGCGCTCGCGCAGCGCCGGCAGGCGTAGGTGCACGACATTGAGCCGGTAGAACAGATCCTCCCGGAAGGAGCCGTCGCGCACTGCCTCGGCCAGGTTGCGGTTCGAGGTCGCGATGATGCGCAAATCGACCTTGACCGGCTGCGTGCCGCCGACCCGGTCGATCATCCGCTCCTGCAGGGCGCGCAGAAGCTTGGCCTGCAGCCGGACATCCATCTCGGTGATCTCGTCGAGCAGCAACGTGCCGCCATTGGCCTCTTCGAACTTGCCGACGCGGCGCGCGATCGCGCCGGTGAAGGCGCCCTTCTCATGGCCGAAAAGCTCCGATTCCAGCAGGTTGTCGGGGATCGCCGCGCAGTTCACCGCGACGAAGGGCCTGTCCTTGCGCAGCGATTTCTGGTGCAGGTGCTGGGCGATCATCTCCTTGCCGGTGCCGCTCTCGCCGGTCACCAGCACCGGCGCGTCGGAGCGGGCGATCTGGTTGGCGAACTGGACGACGCGCTCCATCGCCGGATCGCGCCAGATCAGGCTGGCCTTGTCGCTCGCGACGGCGGCGAGCACGGCCGCGATCAGCTCGGGATCGGGCGGCAGCGGCACGTATTCGCGCGCGCCGGCCTGGATCGCCGCGACCGCGGCCCGCGCATCGGTCGAGGTGCCGCAGGCGACCAGCGGGGTGCGGATGCGCTCGGCCTCGAGCGCAGCGACGAGCTTGGCGATCGGCTGCTCGACATCGACCATCAGGAGGTCGCCGCCCTTGGCGCGCAGTACGGCGAGCGCCTGCTCGATGCTCTCCGCATGGGTGACGGCGGCGCCGTGCGAGACCGCGATCTTGGCCGCGGTGATGAGCTGGCCCTTGAGGCTGCCGACGATGATGAGGCGCATGGCTCAGGTCTTCCTAGCGTGATCTGCGATGGCTGCCCGGTTCGACCACGCCGCATTCGGACGGGTTCGTCCGAATGCGGGAAGCGTGATCGACACTAAAACTCCAGAGCCTTGCTCTTGCGAAAAACCGGTTTCCACTTTTTCGCGCACTGCTCTGGTCATCGGTCGGCCTTGATGATTTCCGTCATGGTGACGCCGAGGCGTTCCTCGACCACGACCACCTCGCCGCGCGCCACCAGGCGCTCGTTGACGAAGATGTCGATGGCCTCGCCGACGCGCCGGTCGAGCTCGAGCACGGCGCCGGGCGTGATCCGCAGCAGATCCCCGACCGCGATGCGCGAGGAGCCGAGCACGGCCGAGACCGTGACCGGCACGTCGAAGACCTGCTCCAGATCCTCGGCCGTCTTCACCGGCACCGGGCCGGAGCGGGCGACCGAGGCGTCGTTGTTATGGTCGAAGGAGAGGTCGGCCGGGTTGAGCGGCGGCAGGTTGAGGTCGTTGTCGGCCATGTCTGTCACCCCACTGCCTGGCCGGACGGACCGGCCGGGCCGAATATGCTTCTGATCGCCGCCTCGATCGCGCCGTCGCGCTGCGCGCCGTCGATGGCGAGCCCGCCATCGGCCCATTCTATCCGCCCGTCGCCGAGCGCGATGTCGGCTTCGCCGAGCACGACGAGCCGCCCGGCAAAGCCGGTCTCGCGCGCCAGCCCCGCAAGCTTGCCCTCGACGGTCTCGACCAGGCTCTCATTGACCCGCACCACCAGATGCGGCGCCTGCCTGGCGTGGCCGAGGCATTCGCGCGCCGCCGCCAAGAGCTGCGCCAGCGGCCTGTCCGCCAGCGCCGCGCCGGCCAGGCCCCGCGCCGCCGTCACCGCAAGATGGGCGGCCTGTTCCTCGATCGCGGCCAGCCGCTCGTCCTGCTGCGCCAGCAGCCGCTCGCAGGAGCGGACCAGCTGCGAGAGCAGCATTCCCGTCTGCTGCTCGGCCTCGCGGCGCGCCTGCTCCTGGCCGCTGCGCATACCCTCGTCCCGGGCGGCGGCGAGCGCGGCCTCGTCGACCCCGCGCCGGCCATCGCTGCGGAAATCGGTCTCGAACAGGAATTTCTTGGCTGCAGCCATCGTCAGTACACCAGCTCGTCTTCGGAATTGCCCTTGGCGATGACGATCTCCCCCTTCTCGGACAGGTCCTTGGTCAGCGTCACCATCTTCATCTGCGCCTCGTCGACCTCCTTGAGGCGCAAGGGCCCGAGCCCCTGCATGTCGTCCAGCAGGTTCTTGGCGGCGCGCTGCGACATGGCGCCGAGGAAGAAGTTGCGCATCTCCTCGCCGGCGCCCTTGAGCGCACGCGCCAGCGTGTCCTTGTCGACCTGCCGCATCAGCGTCTGCAGCCCGGCGGAATCGAGCTTGGCGAGGTCTTCGAAGGTAAACATCAGCGCCCGGATGCGTTCCGCCGATTCCTGGTTGGTCGCGTCGAGGGCGGCCAGGAAGCGCGTCTCGGTCTGGCGGTCGAAGCCGTTGAAGATCTCGGCCATCATCTCGTGCGGGTCACGCCGGCGCGTCTGGGTCAGGGTCGAGACGAACTCGGTGCGCAGCGTGTTCTCGATATGGTCGAGCGCTTCCTTCTGCACCGATTCCATCCGCAGCATCCGGCCGACCACCTCGATCGAGAGCTCGCCCGGCAGGTTGCGCAGCACATTGGCGGAATGGTCGGGCCGGATGCGCGACAGGATCACGGCGATGGTCTGCGGGTATTCGTTCTTGAGGAAGTTGGCGAGCACGACCGCGTCGATATTGCCGAGCTTCTGCCACATGTTGCGGCCGGCCGGGCCGCGGATCTCCTCCATGATCAGGGCGACCTGATCGGTCGGCAGGATCTTTTCCAGCAGCGAGATCGTCCGGTCGAAGGAGCCGGTGATCGCACCGGCGCTGGAGAGCTTGCCGACGAATTCGAGCATCAGCCGCTCGACCTGGTCGGAATCGACCGTGCCGAGCTCGGCCATGGCCCGGGTGATGATCCGGATCTCCTCGTCGTCGAACTCCTGCCAGATCACCCGGCCGTGATCCTCGCCGAGCACGAGCAGGATGACGGCGGCGCGCTGCGGGCCGGTCATGCCATCGAGCGACATCGGCTGCAGCCCGCCTCCGGTCTCGGCAAGGTCGCTGTCGCCGGAGCTGCGGGTGGCGATCGAGCGCGTGGCCATGGCTCAGCCCCTCACGCCGGTGCTTTTTCGTGGATCCAGCCGCGCAGCACCGCGACCGAATCGGCCGGGTTCTGCGTGACCATGGCGCCGATCTTCTCGACCGACTGGGCCTTGAGCTGGCCCTTGACCTGCGCGATCGCGAGCATCCGCTCGGAAGGGGCAGCGACCTCGATCTCGCCGATATCCCCGGAGCCGGAGCTGGCGCCGGCCGGCAAGCTGGCGGGATCACCGGTACCCTGCTCGGCGGCAGAGACGATCACGCCGTTGCGCATGAAGGTCGGGATCGCCCGGAAATCGCGCTCGGGCGCCAGCACCTGCTTCAGGAGCGGACGCACCACCACCATCAGCACGATCAGGATCAGCAGCGAGATCACGCCGATCTCGGCGAAGCGCACCATGTCCTCCTTGGTGAAGGACAGCAGCTGCTGCATCAGGCTCTGCTCGGTCAGGTCCACCGGCGCCTCCGGCCCTTCGGCGAAGCGCAGGTTGACGACCTCGACCTGGTCGCCGCGCTGGCGGTCGAAGCCGATGGCGGTGCGCACCAGCTGGCTGATCCGCTCCAGCTCCTCCTGGGTCCGCGGCTGATAGCTCGCCTCCGCGCCCTGGCCGCGGGCATAGGTGCCGTCGACCAGCACCGCCACCGAGAGCTTGCGGATGCGGCCGCCCTCGAGCACCTCGGTGCGCGTGGTGCGCGAGATCTCGTAGTTGACCACCTCCTCGTTCTTGGCGGTGGCATCCTTCTGCGTGCCCTGCTGGGCCTGGTTCGGCTGCTGAGCGCCCGGCAGCTCGTTGCCGACGGTGACGCCCTCGCGCGCCTCGTTGGTCGTCGAGGTCTCGTTGCGGTTCTGGCTCGAGCGGATGACCTTGCTCTCCGGATCGAAGGTCTCGGAACGGCTTTCGATGCGGTTGCTGTCGAGCGAGGCCGAGACCTGGACGCGCGCCCGGCCGGGGCCGACGATGCTGGCGACGATGTCCTCGACCTGCGACTTGATCCGCCGCTGGATCGCGCCCTGGCGCTCGTCGAGGCCGATGCCGGCCAGGCCCTGCTCGCCCTGGGCGCCGTCGGCCAGCAGCCGGCCGCGCTCGTCGATGATCGAGACCCGCTCGGGCTTCAGCCCGTCCACCGCCGAGGCGACGAGATGGCGCACCGCCCGGACCTGGGCGGCGTCGAGGTCGCCGGCGAGCTTGAGCGCGATCGAGGCGCGCGGCGGCTCGCGGTCGCGCTCGAACAGGCGGCGCTCGGGGATGACGAGGTGGACGCGGGCGGCCTGGACCCGGCTGATCGAGCGGATCGTGCGCGAAAGCTCGCCCTCGAGCGCCCGCAGATGATTGATGTTCTGGACGAAGCTGGTCGAGGAGAAGGCGTCGCCCTTGTCGAAGATCTCGTAGCCGACGCCGCCGCCCGACGGGATGCCCTTGCCGGCGAGATCGAGCCGCAGGCGCGGCACCTCGGTGCGCGGGGCCAGGATGGTCTGCCCGTCGCCACGCAGCTCGTATTTGACGCCGCGCGCGTCGAGGTCCTTCAGGATCGCGCTGACGTCCTGGCTCGACAGGTCGGCGAAGAGCACGCCCATCGCCGGCTGCGACATGCGCAGCATGACGAAGGCGAAGAAGCCGACCAGTGCGAGCGTCACCGCCAGCATCGCCGCCAGCCGCGCCGCGCCGAATCTCCGGAATTGATCGACCAAGCCGTTCACGCCGCGTTTCCGATGCCCGTCGCCCTCGCAGACCAACCCGCGGAGCTATCACTAGGCAAGTTTTTCCCAGTGCATGGTTAGCGCCGGGTTAACGCCGGGCTGATCGGCCCGATATCGGGACAGAATTCGGTGGTGGGTGGCACAAACGCCGAAAGGCGCCGGCCCCTGTCGGGACCGGCGCCTTTCTCCGAATTCGGAAAGCTCGGAGCGCCTACTGGCGGTAATGCTGGATGCGCGTGGTGCGCAGGCCGGCAAGCCCATGCTGGTCGATCGACATCTGCCAGCTCAGGAACTCGTCCACCGTCAGGGTATAGCGCTGGCAGGCCTCTTCGAGGCTGAGCAGGCCGCCGCGCACCGCGGCGACGACTTCGGCCTTGCGCCGGATCACCCAGCGGCGGGTATTCATCGGCGGCAGGTCGGCAATGGTCAGCGGGCTCCCATCGGGGCCGATGACGTACTTGACGCGCGGTCGCAGCGGCTCGGTCATGGTACTCTCACACAACTCAACAGACCTACTTGTCCTTGACCGTAACCCTCCCGACTTAACTTTTGCCTAAGGCAACCGCGCAGGCTTTCGCTATGGCGCGCCGCAGCGCCGCGGCCAGACTTCAAGAACTGCTCTTCACCGACTTGACCCGGTCGAGCGGCACCTTGATCGCACCGATCAGCAGGGTCGGAACCGCAGTCGAGAAATCGACGCCGTCGACGACGCCGCTGATCTCGGTCTTGACCGTGATCGCGGCGCCCGAAATGTCCTTGGCGTCGACCGTGATCGTGTATTCGCCTTCCGCGGCGGTCGATCCGGTCGAGGTCTTGCCGTCCCAGCTATAAGTCTGGTCGCCGGCCGTCAGCGTCGTCGTGCCGGTCTGCACGACCTTGCCGTTCACGTCCTTGATCGTGATCGTGGCCGAGCCGCCCTTCGAGGCGTTGAGCCGCCACTCGGCCTTGCCGTCCTTGAGCTGGGTCGCGGCGCCATCGGCGGTCACCGTCTGGCCGACGAAGCCGATGGCGCTCGCGCCCGTCGTCGCCTTGCTGACCCCGAGCAGCGCGGTCAGCGTCTCGTTCTGCTTGAGCTGCTGCTCGACCCCGGCGAACTGCACGAGCTGCTGGGTGAACTGGTTGGTGTCGAGCGGATCGAGCGGATTCTGGTTCTTGAGCTGCGTCGTCAGCAGCGACAGGAACTGGTCGAAATTATTGGCGATCGAGGTGGTGCCGCCGGTGACATTGGTGTTGCTGCCGTTCTGCGCCGCGGTAACGGTCGAGTCGCTCAGCTTGCCGGTGTTGGAAATGCTCACGGGATCGCCTCTCTTCAGATGCTGAGGTCGACGCCGCCGAGCCTTGCGGCCCCGCGCAGCGGCATCGTCTCGGCGGCGAGCGCGCTTTCCTCGGCGGTCTCGACCCAGGCCCGGCGCGTGCGCGCGCCCTCGTCGTCCTGGCGGTTCTGACGCGAGCTCTGGTCGGAGGAATCGCGCAGGCTCATCTCGACCCCGCTTTCGGAAGGCTTCAGCCCGGCCTGCTCGAAGGCGCGTTCGAGCGTGCGCGCATCGCGTTGCAGCAGGTGCAGGGTCTCGACCCGGTCGACCGTCAGCTTGGCGCTGACACTGCCGTCATCGGAAATCTCCAGGCGGACATCGACGCGGCCGAGCTCGGCCGGATCGAGCCTGATGTCGAAACGCTTGTTGCCGGCCAGCGCCCGCGCGCCGATCTCGACCGGCACGACGTGCAGTGGCGTCGGACGGGTCGTTTCGACCGAAGCCCTGGCGTTCGCTTCGGCCTGCGCCTGGGCATTGGCCTGGGCGGCGGCATCGAGCGGCGTAAGCGGCGCCTCGGGCTTGCCCGGCGCCAGCGGCCCGGCGGCAAGGATCGCCTGCGGCGTCGGCGGTGCCGCCTGCTGCGGCGCATCGCCCTGGCCGCCATCGGCAGCGGGCGAACCCTGCGCCGCGGTCGTCGAACGCTCCGGCGCCTTGCCTTCGATGGTGGCGGTGGCGGCGGCTTCGCTCGTCCCGGCTCCCGCCTCGTCCACCGTCTCCGAATCGCCCATGCCGGCTTCTGCCGGCATGGGAGCGCCGATGACGGCAGGCTTGAGCCCGGCCTTGATGTCGGCGGCTGCGGCTTCGCCTCCGGCGCTCGCCTCGCCATTCGCCTTGGCCGGCAGCGCGGGCGCAACCGGCGGGACCACAGCATTGGCCGGCACCACGCCCGTCGTCATGCTCTCGCCGGTAGCGACCGTTGCACTGCCATCCTTGGCGGCCGCATCCTCCGGCTCGGCCGGACCGCCGGGCTGGAGGGCGAGGGCCGCGAGCGCAAGGAATTGCGCACCGATCTCGCTCGGCTCGGCTGTCGGCGCGACGGCGCCGGACTGGCTCGTTTCCGCGCTCACCGCGGCGGTGCCTTCCGGAGGAACCGGTGGCGCACCCTTGACCGCTGCCTCCAGCGCCGCCTTGCGCTCCTCGACCGTGGTCGTGGTCGGCGCCGGCAACGGCAGGGCCGGGATGTTCTCCTCGCCGGTGGCGGGCTTCTCGCCCGTCGCAACCTTCTCGTCGGTAGATTCGCCGGCCTGCTTGCCTGTCTCTGCGCCGGCTTCGCTGGGCTTCGTCTCGCCTGTCGCCTTGCCGCCGCGGTCGGCCCCCTCGCCCTCGCCTGCCCGGACCGCCGCGTCCGCAATGCCCTTCCGGCCCGCGCGGTCGCGCTCCGCCGCGCCGGTTTCGCTCGCGCCGCGGTCCTCGTCGAGGCGGGGGCGCGGACGATCGGCCGGAGCCTGCGCCACCGGCTTCTCGGCCGGCGGCAGCGTGAACACCTCGTCCGTCCTTCTGGTCTTGGCCGTATCGCGGCGACCAGGGAGCGCAGTCTCATAAGGCGAGTGCGAGATCGACGCGGTGGACATGGAGTTCTCCGGAACTGGCGAATGGCGAAGAAGAGCCGCTCCCGCCCGAGCAAGACCCAAGCCAGATGGATAATTCTGCAAAATCAAACGATTATGAGAATTCTCCGAAATCCGCGCCCGGCAGGAAGCGCCGCATCGCCGCTCCCGGCCGGCAGGATTTGCCGGGCGATGCTGGCCCAGCCCCGGCAAAGCCGGTATAGAGCCGGGAGGAGGGCATCGGGCCCTCCCCTTCGCCCGGCACCAGAAACCGTCATGACCACCCCGCTCAATTCGCTGGACATCGCCAAGCCGCCTTCGGCGACGCGCGTCGTCGCGGCGATGTCGGGCGGCGTCGATTCCTCGGTGGTCGCGGCGCTGCTGAAGCGCCAGGGCTACGATGTCGTCGGCGTCACGCTGCAGCTTTACGATCACGGCGCCGCGGTCCACCGCGCCGGTGCCTGCTGCGCCGGGCAGGACATCCACGATGCTCGCCGCGTCGCCGAGGCCATCGGCATCCCGCATTACGTGCTGGATTATGAGAGCCGCTTCCGCGACGCGGTGATCGAGCGCTTCGCCGAGAGCTATCTCGCCGGCGAGACGCCGATCCCTTGCGTCGAGTGCAATCGCACCGTGAAGTTCCGCGACCTGCTCGGGCTCGCCCGCGAGCTCGGGGCGGATGCGCTCGCCACCGGCCATTATGTCGCCAGCCGCGATCTTGGCAACGGCCATCGCGGCCTGTTCCGCGCCGCCGACGAGAACCGCGACCAGAGCTATTTCCTCTATGCCACGACGCAGGACCAGCTTGACCTGCTGCGCTTCCCGCTCGGCGAGATGGAGAAGGCGGAGACGCGCGCTCTCGCCGCCGAATTCGGCCTCGCCATCGCCGACAAGCCCGACAGCCAGGACATCTGCTTCGTGCCGAACGGCCGCTATGCCGAGGTGATCGAGCGGCTGAAGCCCGGCGCCGCCCGGCCCGGCGCCATCGTCCATCTCGACGGCCGGATGCTCGGCCAGCACGAGGGCGTGCTGCGCTACACGGTCGGCCAGCGCAAGGGGCTGGGCCTGAGCGCCGCCGAACCGCTCTATGTCGTCGCGCTCGATGCTGAGAACGCCCGCGTCATCGTCGGCCCGCGCGAGGCGCTGAGCGTCAGCCGCGTCGACCTGCGCGACCTCAACTGGATCGGCGGCATCGCGCTGGCCGATCTGCCGGCCGAAGGCCTCGAGGTCGCGGTCCGCGTCCGTTCGACCCGAGCCCCGCGCGAAGCCCGCCTGCTCGCCGACGACAAGGGCGTGCATGTCCTCCTGGCGCAGGGCGAGGAAGGCGTCTCGCCCGGCCAGGCCTGCGTCATCTACGACCATGCCGGCGCGGGTGCGCGCGTGCTCGGCGGCGGCGTCATCCTGGCGGAAAAAAAACGCCACCTCCCCGCTCCTCCGGAACTTTCGCTCGCGGCATCATGACGGCAGGCAAGGGTCTCGACGCCCAGAAGCGCGTCTATGCGGTCTGGGCGAAATTCTACGACCGGATCTATCAGGGGCTGTTGTCGCGCGCCCAGCGCGAGGCGGTGGCGGCGGCCTGCGCCTGCGGCCGCGACATCCTCGAGATCGGCGTCGGCACCGGCCTGACTCTGCCCTATTTCGAGCGCGACCGGCAGGTGATCGGCGCCGATCTCTCATTCGACATGCTGCGCGTCGCCCGCGCCAAGGTGCTCGCCCAAGGCCTCGACCATGTCCGCGGCCTGCTGGTGATGGATGCCTGCCGCCTGGGCTTCGCCGACCGTTCCTTCGACGCCGTCACCGCGCAGTTCGTGATCACGCTGGTGCCCGACCCCGAGCAGGCGCTGGCCGAGATGGACCGCGTGCTGCGGCCGGGCGGCGAGATCGTCATCTCCAGCCGGCTCGTCGGCGATGGCGGGCTTGCCGCGCCGCTCTGGTCGCTGCTCGCGCCGCTGGCGAAGGCAGTGGGCTGGAGCAGCGATTTCAAGGTCAGCCGCCTGACCGGCTGGGCCGCCGCAACCGGGCGCTACGAGACCGTCCATGTCGGCCAGGGTTACTTCAAGGTGGTGCGCCTGCGAAAGCTGCGGTGAAGCGCGCCAGCATCAAGGCTTGACGCCGATGCCTGCGAAACCCTATATCCGCGCCGTCGCGATTGGCTGCCGAACAAGGCACAACCGCTCGGGGCGGGGTAGCTCAGCTGGTTAGAGCAGCGGAATCATAATCCGCGTGTCGGGGGTTCAAGTCCCTCTCCCGCTACCATCCTCCCCCCGACATTCGGGCGGTCGGGAAGTGGTCGCCGCCGATCTCGTCAATTCACCGATGACTTCGATTTTTTCGGCATGGTCCCGGCTGGCGCCGGTTGAACCGTCATCGTCCTGATCAACTGCCGCAGCGCCTCCTTCGATTCAGCTCCACCTGACACGCCTTGCGCACCGTCCTCTCTCGCGGGCGATGGCGCATGCACGGCAGAAGCGTCCAACTTGGCGCTTGTGGTCTCCCTCCACCGCTGTTAAACGTTTTACGGTAAAACGTTTAACAGGCTATCTGCGAGATGGCGGCGAAGCGCATCACGATCAAGGAAGTCGCTGCGAAGGCGCGCGTTTCGATCGCTACGGTCTCGAACGTGTTCAGCGGCCGCAAGCCCGTGAACGCCGATCTGCAGGAGCGGGTCAAGCAGGCGGCGCGCGAGCTCTCCTATGAGGTGGACCGGGCCGCGTCGCAGCTGCGCTCCGGGCAGGCCCGGGTGGTCGGCGTGCTGGTTCCGGATCTCGACGACGTGTTCTTCACCTCGCTGGTGTCGCAGCTCGAGGTGATGGCGCAGAAGGACGGCTACGACATCATCATCGCCAGCTCGCGCGACGATCTGCGCCTGGAGCAGTCGCGCCTGCGCACCCTGCTGGCCTGGCGCCCCTCGGGACTGATCGCGGTCCCCTGCTCGGATGCGGTGCCAGAGGTGCTCAAGGGCGAGATCGGGCGACTGCCCATGGTCTTTGCCGACCGCGTGCCGCCGACCGGCTCCATGGTCGACACCGTCGCGGTCGACAATCGCGAGGCCGGCGAGATCGCCTCGCGTTATTTGCTGGCGCTCGGCCACCGCGAGATCGTCCTGGCGGCCTCCAGCCTCGCCATCTCGCCGATCCGCGAGCGCATCCGGGGTGCGTCCGAGCTGATCCAGGCCGAGACCGGCCAGGCACCGACGGTCGTCGAGCTCGGTTCGAATGCCGAGCGCGGCACCGAGCTCTTCCTGCACTGGCTCGAGCGACATGCCCGGCCCTCCGCCGTGATCGCCCTGACCAATGTGACGACGCTGAGCACCCTGTCGGCACTGGCGCGGCTGCGGATCGACATACCCGACCCGATCTCGGTGATCGGCTTCGACGACTATCCCTGGATGAGCGCCCGCAAGACCGGGCTGACCGCGATCCGCCAGCCGGTCGAGGAGATCGCGACCGCCGCCTGGGAGCAGCTGCGCCGGCGCATGTCCGGCGACCAGGCGGCGCCCAGAACCATGGTGCTGAACACCAGCCTGCGGGCGCGCGATTCCGTGCTCGACCTCGCGACGCGAGGCGCGGCCGGAGCCGGTGCAGTCGACGAACCTCCGCCGCGGCCGGACGGACCGGCCGAGGCGGAAAAAGCCATCCACTGACGGGCCGAAGAGCCCGCGCCGACAAACGACCTGGGAGGACAACGTTGCGATCCAAAGGAACGGCATTGATTCTGCCGCTGCTCGCGCCGGTTCATATCCTGATCCTGAGCGTGATCGTGCTGCCGTCGCTCTATGTCGTCTGGCTCAGCCTGAGCACGTCCACCTTCGGCCAGGCGCCGAGCTTCGTCGGGCTGCAGAACTATGTCCGGGTCCTGGCCGATCCGGCTTTCCACAGCGCCCTTCTCAACACCGTGGTGCTCGTCGTCATCGCCGTCCATGTCGAGATGGCGCTCGGGCTCGGCATGGCGCTGCTGTTCGCCAGCGGCCTGCCGTTCCGCCGCTTCCTCATCGTCGCCGTACTCGCGCCCTATGCGGTGAGCGAGGTCACCGCGGTGGTGATGTGGCGTTTCCTGTTCGATCCCGACGCCGGGCCGGTCACGCTGGCGCTGCGCGCCTTCCACCTGCCGACGCTCGACTGGTCGTTCGAGCCGTCGCACGCCATGACCTTGATCGGGCTCCTGACGATCTGGCTGCACCTGCCCTTCACTTTCATCATCATCTATGCGGCGCGCCTCGCGATCCCGAACGAGCTCTACGAGGCGGCGCGGGTCGACGGCGCGACGCGCTGGCAGGCCTTCCGCCGGGTGACGCTGCCGCTGCTCGGCCCGGCGATCGTGATCGCCCTGCTGTTCCGCTACATTTTCGCCTTCCGCCTGTTCTCGGAAGCCTGGCTGCTGACCAAGGGAGGGCCCGCGCGCTCGACCGAGGTCGTGGCGATCTATCTCTATCAGGAGGCCTTCAGCTTCAACGCCTTCGGCACGGCCGCGGCGACGGCCTGGATCATGGTGCTGGCCTCGCTGGCGCTTGCCGCCGTCTATGTGCTGATCCTGCGCGGAAAGGTGGGCGCCAATGCGCACTAGCCGTTTCCTCTACGCTGCAGGCAAGGCGGTCGCGGTCATGGCGATCCTGTTCTGGTCGCTGTTTCCGATCCTCTTCATCGTCGTGTCGTCGCTGAAGCCCGGCCAGGACATCTTCGCGGTCCCGCCGAAATACCTCTTCACCCCCACGCTTCGGCACTATGGCGAGCTGTGGCGCTCCTGGGGCGTCTTCTTCGAGGGCCTGCTCAACAGCACGCTCGTCACGGCAGGCGCGACCGCGCTCGCGATCATCGCCAGCACCTGCGCCGGCTATGTCTATTCGCGCCACAGCAGCCGCTTCCTGGATGCCGGCATCGTCGGCCTGATCGTCGTGCGCCTGATCCCGCCGATCGTGGTGACGCTGCCGCTGTTCCCGATCGTCAATGCTTTCCGGCTGAACGACACCCATCTCGTGCTGATCGTGCTCTACGCGACGTTCTTCGTCTCGCTCGGCACGGTGCTGATGCGGACCTTCATCGACCAGGTCCCGCGCGACCTGGACGAGGCGGCCGAGATCGACGGGGCGAGCCGGATGACCATCCTGTGGCGCATCATCGTTCCCCTGGCGGCGCCGGGCATCCTGGCGGTGGCGGTCTTCGTCGTCGTCTATTCGTGGAACGAGTTCCTCTTCGCCTTCATCTTCACCGCCACCCGCGCCAAGACCGCGCCGCTCGTGATCTCCGAGATGATCGGTTCGATCGATGGCGTCGACTGGGGGATTCTCTTCGCCGCATCGACGGTGCAGCTCATTCCCGTCCTGCTCTTCGTCGTCTTCATGAACCGCTATCTCGTGGCCGGCCTCACCGCCGGTGCGACGAAGGGATAGCCGACAGCACAGGGAGGAAACCAATGTCGAAAACGACACTGCCGCAGCTTTCACGCCGGGATTTCATCGCAACGACGATTGCCGGCGCAGCCACGCTCGCCGCCGGCCCCGGCCTTGCGGCGAGCAAGACGCTCAACCTGCTCAGTCACAAGGTCCACCAGACGGTGCTGGGAACGGGCGATGGCGACCTGATGAAGGACTGGCGCAAGGCCAATGACGCCGAGCTCGCCTTCACCACCTTCGACTCCAACCCGCTGCAGGATCGCCTCTTCCGCGAGGCCAGCCTGAAGGAGACCGATTACGGCGTCGGCTACCTGATCGACAATCGGCCGACCGCGCAGATCGCGGCGCTGTTCGAGCCGCTCGACGCCTATCAGAAGAAAGATCCGATCGAGGATTTCGGCGACATCGCCCCGGGCCTCGTCCAGGGCATGACGGTCGGCGGCAAGCTCATCGGCATCCCGGTGCGGCACGCGACGCAGGGCCTGTTCTACAACGAGGCGCTGCTGGAAGAGGCGGGGATCGGCGCACCGCCGACCACGCTCGAGGAACTGATCGAGCAGGCGAAGAAGACGACCTTCACCTCGAAGGCCGGCACGCCGGTCGTCGGTCTCGTGCTCGCCAGCGACCTTGCGGTCTTCCCGGTGATGTTCGCCCGCGCCTTCGGCGGCGACTTCATCAGCAGCGACTTCAAGCTGGTTCCCGACCGCGCCGCGATGGAAAGCGGGCTGAATGCGCTGCGCGGGCTGTTCGAAGCCGGCGCCCTGCCGCGGAGCTACGCGACCACCAAGAATGACGACCAGGTGACCTGGCTGCAGCAGGGGCGCGCCGCCTTCACGATCCTTCCGTTCGCGCGCGCCGCGCAGCTCAACAATCCCGACCAGAGCAAGTTCCCGGGCAAGATCAAGGCTGTCGCGTTTCCGGGCTCGGCGGCGCTGAAGGGCAAGGCGCCGATGGCCTCGGTCGTCGAAGCCTGGGCGATGTCGATCCCGGCGAACGCCAAGGACAAGGCGCTGGCCTGGAGCTTCATCAGGGAAGTGTCGAGCAAGCGCGTGACGCTCGGCATGGCGATCAACGGCAATGGCCCGGTGCGGGTATCGACCTATGCCGACGCGGCGCTGAAGGCGAAGAGCCCGCTCGCCGCCGTCGAGGCGCAGGTCCTCGCCACGGCGCGCGGCGCCTTCCCGCCCTTCCCGGAAGCCGCCCGTGCACAGGCGACTTTCCTGGAGGAGGTCCAGCTCGCCGTGCTCGGGCGCAAGCCCGTCAAGGACGCCGTCACGGCGATGATCGAGCGCATCAAGCCGATGATGCCGGCCTGACCGATTCCGCGCCGCTGGCGGCAGCCCCGCCGGCGGCGCCCACCGCCTTCCAGCAAGAGAGGATAACGCCCCATGTCCAGCACCGCGGTTCGCTTCATCGAAGAGCCGGCCCGATCCATTCCCGTCTCGGCCGAATACGACGTGCTCGTCGTCGGCGGCGGTCCATCGGGACTGACCGCGGCTCTCGCGGCTGCCGAGGACGGACTTCGCGTCGGCCTGATCGAAAGCCGCAGCTTCGTCGGCGGCAACATGACCATCGGCCTGCCGGTGCTCGGCTTCCTCGGCCAGAAGGGCAACCAGATCATCGACGGGCTGCCGCAGAAATTCATCGAGCGCCTGCGCAAGGAGCGCGACGGGGCGAGCGAGCACCGCCCCTGCCCGCTGCATATGGGCATCACCCTGGTCGAGCCCGAAGCCGTCAAGACCGTCGCCCTCGAGATGCTGACGGAGGCCGGCGTCGACGTGCTGTTCTACACCTTCTTCTCGGGCGCGCTGATGGATGGCGACACCATTCGCGGCATCGTCACCGAGAGCAAGAGCGGGCGCAGCGCCATCCTCGCCAAGCTGGTGATCGACTGCACCGGCGATGCCGACGTCGCCTACCGCGCCGGCGTGCCGACCGAGAAGGGCAACGCCGAGGGTGGCATGCAGCCGCCGACGCTGATGTTCTGCCTCGCCGGCGTCGACACCGACAAGCTGAGGCTCAGCATCGCCAACGCGCCGCCGCAGGCCCGCACCTATCTGACCGATTTCATCCCGGCCGAGTATTTCGGCCAGAACCACCAGTTCATCGTCGTCGGGATGCGCGAGCTGATCGCCAAGGCCAAGGCCGAGCGCGGTCTCAACATCCCGAACGAGCGGACGATCATCATCACCGGGCTGAAGAAGGGCGAGGTCTGGATCAACATGACCCGCGTCAAGGGCACCGACGGCACGGATGCCCGCAGCCTGACCAAGGGCGAGATCGAGGGGCGGACGCAGATCGACGACATCGTCACCTATCTGATCCATTATGTCCCCGGTTTCGAGCAGGCCTACTTCACCAAGACCGCGCCCTTCATCGGCATCCGCGAAACGCGGCGGATCGTCGGCCAGTATGTGATGACGCAGGAGGACGTGCTCGCCTGCCGGCATTTCGACGATGCGATCGCCGTGGCGAGCTACCCGATCGACATCCATCGGCCGGCCGATGACGGCTGCACGCTGATCTGGTGCGGCGATTGCTACGACATCCCATACCGCTCCCTGGTGCCGCAGAAGGTCGCCAATCTCTTGGTCGCCGGCCGCAGCATCTCCGCGACGCACGAGGCGATGGGCGCGATCCGGGTCATGGCGACCTGCATGGCGATGGGCGAGGCCGCCGGCCGCGCCGCCAAGATCTCCGTGCGTGGCAATCGGCCACCCGCCGATATCGACATGGAGGAGTTGCGCCGCCAGCAGCTGGAGCACGGGGTCTACCTGCGCAATCCAGACGGCACGCGCGCCGGCAGCCCCTCCCGCGTCGCGGCGGCCTGATCGCCGGCGTCGGCACAAGCGCGGCGGCGATGCGCCCGCCGCGCCCTTCTTCCCGGCCGGGGCTCGGCCCCATTCCAGGTGGTGAAGGCATGAGCGACCACTTCATCGGCATCGATGTCGGAACCGGCAGCGCCAGGGCCGGGATCTTCGACCGCCGCGGCGCGATGATCGCCACGGCCAGGCGCGACATCGCCCTGTATCAGGATGGCCCCGACCTCGCCGAACAATCCAGCGCGGACATCTGGCGCGCCGTCTGCGCCAGCGTCCGCGAGGCGCTGGCGGCAGCCCGGCTCCGGCCGGAGGCGATCAGCGGCATCGGCTTCGACGCCACCTGCTCGCTGGTCGCCCTGGGGTCGGGCGGGGCGCCGCTGCCGGTCGGTGCGCATGGCGACAGCGACCGCAACATCATCGTCTGGATGGATCATCGCGCCATCGAGCAGGCGCGGCGGATCAACCGGACCGAACATCCGGTGCTCGCCTATGTCGGCGGACGCATCTCGCCCGAGATGGAGACCCCCAAGCTGCTCTGGCTGAAGGAGAACCTGCCCGAAACCTATGGCGCGGCCTGGCAGTTCTTCGACCTGACGGACTTCCTGACCTGGCGCGCCAGCGGCAGCCTGGCGCGCTCAGCCTGCACCGTGACCTGCAAATGGACCTATCTCGCCCATGAGAAGCGCTGGGACGCCGGCTATTTCAGCCTGATCGGGCTTGGCGACCTGGCGGACGAGGACTTTGCCCGCATCGGCACCGAAGTCGTCCCCCCCGGCAGCAGGCTTTCCGGTGGGCTGACGGCGGAGGCGGCGGCGGAGCTCGGCCTGCGCCCCGGAACCGCAGTGGCAAGCGGGCTGATCGACGCGCATGCCGGCGGCCTCGGCTCGGTCGGCGTCCGCTCGCCGCACGGATCCGTGCTGACGCGCATGGCCTATGTCTTCGGCACCTCGGCCTGCACGATGTCGAGCAGCCGCGCGCCGATCTACATTCCCGGCGTGTGGGGTCCGTATTTCGCGGCCATGGCCCCCGGGCTCTGGCTGAACGAAGGGGGGCAGTCGGGCGCCGGCGCGGCGATCGAACAGTTGATCGGGTTCCACCCGGCCTCGGCCGAAGCGCAGGCGCGCGCGGCGGCCGAGGACATGGCGCTGCCGGCCTGGCTTGCCGCCCGCGCCGCCGCGCAGGTGCCGCAGGCATCGGAGGCGGTTCGCCTGGCCGGGCGGCTGATCGTCGTGCCGGATTTTCTCGGCAATCGTTCGCCCCATGCCGATCCCGATGCACGCGCGGTGATCGCGGGCCTCGGCATGGAACGCAGCGTCGACCATCTCGTCGCGCTCTACCTCGCCGGGCTTCTGGGGATCGGCTACGGGCTGCGCCAGATCATCGAGGTGAGCCAGGCGAAAGGCGCGGCGATCGAGGCGCTCGTGCTCAGCGGCGGCGCGGGGCGCGACCCGCTGATCCAGCAACTGCTCGCCGATTGCACCGGGCTGCCCGTGCTGGTGCCGGAAGGCGCCGACCCGGTGCTGCTCGGCGCGGCGATGCTGGGCGCTTCTGCTGCCGCCGCCTATCCCGATCTGACGGAGGCGATGGCCGCCATGGCGCCCGCCGCCCGGGCATTCGAGCCCGCCGGCGGCGCGATCGCAGGCCTGCATGCGCAGCGCTACGCGGCCTTTGGCGCGCTTCAGCAGGCGGCGCGGACGCTGTCGGGCAAGCCCTGACCGAGCCGCCCCTGCCCTCATGACACCCTGGCTGATGGCCATACCCGGGAGATGACCGACGTGACACAGGAACTGGCCGGGAAAACCGCCGCCATCACGGGCGCAGCCTCCGGAATCGGGCTCGCCTGCGCCAAGCGCCTCCTCAAGGCCGGTGCGCAGGTCGTGCTGATCGACCGCGATGCCGAGGCACTAGGCGCACTCATGCCGGGGCTGGGCCCGAACGCCTCGTCGGTCGTGACCGACCTGACCGACGCTTCATCGGTCGCGCAGATGATGCCGCAGATCCTGGCCGCTACCGGCAAGCTCGACATCTTCCATGCCAATGCCGGCTCCTATGTCGGCGGCGCGCTCGCCGATGGCGATCCGGATGCCTGGGACCGGATGCTGAACCTCAACGTCAATGCCGTCTTCCGCAGCGTCCACGCCGTGCTGCCGCACATGATCGAGCGGCGGACCGGCGACATCCTGGTCACGAGCTCGGTCGCGGGCGTCGTCCCGGTCGTCTGGGAGCCGATCTATACCGCCTCGAAGCATGCGATCCAGGCCTTCGTCCACACGGCGCGCCGGCAGCTCATCAAGCATGGCCTGCGGGTCGGAGCCGTGCTCCCGGGCCCCGTCGTCACCGCTCTCATCGCCGACTGGCCGAAGGACAAGCTCGAAGCGGAGCTCGCCGCCGGCGGCCTGATCGAGCCGGAAGAAGTGGCCGAGGCGGTGCTGTTCATGCTGACCCGGCCGAGGAACGTCACCATTCGCGACCTGGTGATCCTGCCGCAAAGCACCGATTTGTGAGGACAGGCAGCAGCGGCACTGCGCCATCTTTGGCCGCGCTGCCGGCCGGCGGCGAGCGCTGCTGCCCTGCAAAGAAAGCCCCGCAGGCCGGCCTGCGGGGCTCTGACTCGTGGCGGCCGGTTGTCCGCCCTGCGCTCGCGTTCGAGCCCTCTCAGGCGACCGCCGCGACAGGCGCCTCGTTGCCGGCCTCGCGCCCTTCGAGACTGGCCATCGCGGCGGCAACGCCGCCATGGCGGTGGGGCACGCCGGCGGCCACCAGCCCCATCTCCACGCCGCTGAGCGCGCCAAGCAGGCTGAGCTCATTGCACTCGCCGAGATGGCCGATGCGGAAGACCTTGCCGGCGACCTTGCCGAGGCCGGAACCGAGGGAGATGTTGTACTTCTCCAGCGCGATCTTGCGGAACCGGTCGGCATCGTGGCTCGGCGGCATCAGCACGGCCGTGAGCACGGGAGATTGCTCGTCCGCGTTTTCGCACAGCACTTCGAGACCCCAGGCACTCACCGCCGCGCGGCATGCGGCGGCCAGGCGCTTGTGCCGCGCAAAGACGTTGTCGAGCCCCTCCTCGCCCAGCATCGCCAGCGCTTCCTTCAGCCCGTACAGCAGGTTCGTCGCGGGCGTATAGGGGAAGAACCCGGTCCCGTTGATCTTGATCATCTCCTGCCAGTCCCAGTAGGAGCGCGGCAGCCTGTTGGCCTTGGAGGCCGCCAGCGCCTTTTCCGAAACCGCATTGAAGCCCAGCCCCGGCGGCAGCATGAGGCCCTTCTGCGAACCCGAAACCGTGACGTCGACTTGCCATTCGTCATGGCGATAGTCGACGGAGGCCAGCGACGAGATCGTATCGACCATGAACAGGGCCGGATGCCCGGCAGCGTCGATCGCCTTGCGGATCTCGGCGATGCGGCTCGTGGCGCCGGTCGAGGTCTCGTTGTGGACGACCATGACGGCCTTGATCTTGTGCGCCTTGTCCTCGGCGAGTCTCGCCTCGATCGCCGCCGGGTCCGCGCCGCGACGCCAGTCGCCCGGGATGAATTCGACCTCGATGCCGAAACGGGTCGCGATCTGCTTCCACAGCGTCGCGAAATGGCCCGTCTCCGCCATCAGCACCGTATCGCCGGGCGAGAGCGTGTTGACGATCGCCGCTTCCCAGGCGCCGGTTCCCGACGAGGGGTAGATCACCACCGGCTGCCTGGTCTGGAACACGGTCCTGCAGCCTTCCAGAACCTCCTTTCCGAGCACGGCGAACTCCGCGCTGCGGTGGTCGATGATCGGCATCGCGATGGCGCGAAGAATCCGGTCCGGAATCGGGCTGGGGCCCGGAATGTGCAGAAAATGGCGACCCTGCATGGCGTTGTGTATCCTCTTCGGCGGCCGGCCT
>NZ_JAKFED010000197.1:0-7694 GCF_036675845.1 Allobosea sp.
TCCCCGCCGCTCCCGCCGACCAGCGCCCGCCGATCCCGCGCGAGCTCTTCGCCGCCGGCGCGGTGACGCGGCTGGCCTATGTCATCACCGGCGACAAGGCGGTCGACGACATGTCGAAGGCCGGCCTCGCCGGGCTCAATATCGTGCTCGGCGCCCGCACCGCGCTCGAACCCGGCGAGGCGGTCGGTGTCGATGCCGCCCGCGACGAGCTCGCCTTCTTCCCGATCCTGTACTGGCCGGTCGTCGCCGGCCGGCCGATCCCCTCGGCGGAGACCCTGCGCAAGCTCGAAGCCTATATGAAGGGCGGCGGCCTCGTGATCTTCGACACCCGCGACGCGATGAGCGCCCGCCCCGGCGGCGGCGTCACGCCCGAGGGCGACCAGCTCCGCCGCATGCTGCAGACGCTCGACATCCCGGAGCTGGAGCCGATCCCGCGCGACCATGTCCTGACCAAGACCTTCTACATCCTCGACGGCTTCGTCGGCCGCTACGACACCGGCACGACCTGGGTCGAGATCCTGCCGCCGGCGGGCGAGGACGGCCGCCGCCCGGCCCGCGCCGGCGACAGCGTCTCGCCAATCGTCATCACCTCGAACGACCTCGCCGCCGCCTGGGCCATCGGCCGGCGCGGCGAGGCGCTGGTGCCGATGTCGGGCTCCGATCCGCGCCAGCGCGAAATGGCGCTGCGGGCCGGCGTCAACCTCGTGATGTACGCGCTCACCGGCAACTACAAGGCCGACCAGGTCCATGTTCCGGCCCTGCTCGAAAGGCTGGGGCAGTGATGCGGCGGGCCGGCATGAGATTGGAAGTCTAGCCGATGTGGAGCCTTACCTTCGCGCCGCTGCTGCCGCTGCCGCTGCTGATCGGACTGGCGGTGCTGGCCGCGCTCGCCGCCGGCGCGGCGCTGGTGCTCGCCGGCCGCAGCGCCATCCTGCGCGCTCTGGCGCTCACCGTGCTGACGATCGCGCTGGCCGATCCCTCGCTGGTCTTCGAGGAACGCGAGCCGGTCAAGGATGTCGTCGCCGTCGTCGTCGACAGCTCGGGCTCGAACCGATTGTCCGACCGTGCCGCGCAGACGCAGGCCGCGCAGGCCGAGGTCGAGCGCCAGCTCCGCGGCGTCTCGGGCGTCGAGGCACGCACCGTCGAGGTCACCGACGCGCAGGGAGCCGGCGACGGCACCCGCCTGTTCGAGGCGCTGGCGTCGAGCCTCGCCGACGTGCCGTCCGAGCGCGTCGCGGGCGCCATCGTGATCAGCGACGGCCTTGCCCATGATGCACCGGCGAGCGCCGAGGCGCTCGGCCTGCGCGCTCCGCTGCATGTCCTGACCACCGGCCGCGAGGCCGAGATCGACCGCCGCATCGTGCTGGTCGATTCGCCGCGCTTCGGCATCGTCGGCAAGGACCAGAACATTCGCCTGCGCGTCGTCGAGAAGGGCGGGCCGGGCCGCGCCGCGCTGACCGTGCGCCGCGACGGCGAGGTCATCGCCCGCCGCGACGTCATCGCCGGGCAGACGGTGCAGGTGCCGGTCAGGATCGACCGCGGCGGGCCGAACGTCGTCGAGATCGAGGCCGCCCCGCTCGACAACGAACTGACGCTGGCCAACAACCGCGCCGTCATTACAATTGATGGAGTCAGAGACAAACTGCGCGTGCTGCTGGTCTCGGGCGAGCCCCATCCGGGCGAGCGCACCTGGCGCAACCTGCTCAAGGCCGACGCCAATGTCGACCTCGTCCATTTCACCATCCTGCGCCCGCCGGAGAAGCAGGACGGCACGCCGATCAACGAGCTTTCGCTGATCGCCTTCCCGACGCGCGAGCTGTTCCAGGTCAAGATCAAGGATTTCGACCTGATCATCTTCGACCGCTACGCCAACCAGTCGATCCTGCCGCTGGTCTATTTCGACAACATCGTCCGCTATGTCCGCGAGGGCGGTGCGCTGCTCGTCGCCGCCGGGCCGGAATATGCCGGCTCGCAATCGCTGGCGCGCACGCCGCTCGGCCAGATCCTGCCGGCCCAGCCGGATGGCAGCGTCATCGACGAGGCCTTTCGCGCCCGCGTCAGCGAGCCCGGCCGCCGCCACCCCGTCACCCGCGACCTGCCGGGCGCCGAGGTCGAGCCGCCGCGCTGGGGCGAATGGCTGCGCATGGTCGGCGCCCGCGCCCGCAGCGGCTCGGCCGTGATGACCGGCCCGGGCGAGCGCCCGCTCTTGATGCTGGCGCGCGAGCAGAAGGGCCGCGTCGCCCTCTTCCTCTCCGACCATGCCTGGCTCTGGGCCCGCGGCTTCCGTGACGGCGGCCCGCATCTCGACCTGCTGCGCCGGCTCGGCCACTGGCTGATGAAGGAGCCGGACCTCGAGGAGGAGGCGCTGCGAGCCGTCGCCCGCGGCCGCAATCTCGAGATCGAGCGCCAGACGCTGGGCGATGCGCCGGCCCCGGCGACGATCACCGCCCCCGACGGCTCGACCCGCACCGTGCCCTTCGAGCCTGGCCGGCCCGGCCTGTTCACCGCCCGCACGGCGACGACCGAATTCGGCCTGCACAAGATCACCACCGAGAACCTCACCGCCTTCGCCAGCGTCGGCCCCGAGAACCCGCGCGAGCTGATGGAGGTGGTCAGCGATCCGACGAAGCTCGAAGCGCTGGCCGAGGCTACCGGCGGCTCGTCGCGCCGCATCGGCCAGGAGAGCGGCTCGGGCGTCGCCGTGCCGCGCATCGTGCCGGTGCGTTCGGGACGGCAGTTCGCCGGCGCCGACTGGATCGGCCTGCGCATCAGCGATTCCGGCATCGTCCGCGGCGTCCAGATCTCGCCGCTGTTCATCGGGCTGATCGGCCTTGCCCTGCTCTTCGGCGCGCTGGTCGCCGGCTGGATCGGCGAGAGCGGCCGCAGGTTCAAGCGCGAGAGCTGAGCACATCCGTCATGCTCGGGCTTGACCCGAGCATCTCCGGCCAGACGACGCGCCAGTTGGCGTCTTCTCGTCATGAGATTCTCGGGTCTACGTGGAGTTTATCCTAGGGTCGACCGAAGGTCGGACCCGAGGGCTTCGCCCGAGAATGACGCTGCCCTACCGCAGCACCGTCACCGCCCCCTTGCGGCTCGCCAGCACGCCTTCGACCAGTTCGAGCGCCAGGAAGCGGCCCGGATCGGCCGGGCCGGGCAGCATCAGATGGCCGGACCTGACCGGCTTGAAGCCGAAGCGGGCATAATAGGGTGCGTCCCCGACCAGCAGGATGAGCTCGTGGCCGGCGGCGCGCGCCGCCTCGATCGCCTGTTGCATCAGCGCAGCCCCGATGCCGCGTCCCTCGAAGGCCGGATCGACCGTCAGCGGCCCGAGCATCAACCCCGGCCCGCCACCGACGGAGACCGGCGTCACTCGCACCGAGCCGACGAGGAAGGTGCCGACATGGCTGGCGAAGGAGAGCGCCGGGTCAGGCGGCCTGCCCTCGCGCAGGCGAAAGGCGGTGCGGGCATAGCGCCCCGGCCCGAAGGCACGCTCATGCAAGCGTTCGATCGCGGCGGCATCGCCCGGCAGTTCCTGGCGGATGGTCAGAGGCAGGGAGGTCATGGTCGCGAGCGGGATGGCGGAATTTGTTCGAAATGGCAATCGCCCGGTTATTGCGATCGCCTGCTGCGTCAGACCGGCCGCGCCCACAGATCCTGATGGCCGATGCTGCCGCGGACCGCCTCGCGCTTGGCCGCGAGCCAGCTTTCGATTGCCTCCGGCTCGACATGACCGGTCTCGGCGACCGCCGCCGCGATGCCGGCCGTGAGTTCGCGTGTCAGCGCCGCGCTTCCGGCATCGAGCAGCCAGGGGCTTTCGCCGACGGTGACCGCGCAGCCCGATTTGCGGAAGGCTTGCGCCAGCGTCTCGGTCGCGTCCGGACCGGCTGCGGGGCCAAAACCCTTGTCGCCATGCTGGTGATGGTGGAAGGCGGCGAGCATCCTGGCGTCGGCGGGGTGTGCAGGTTCCCAGCTCTCGCGCCCGTCATAGGTCAGCGCGGTATAGAGCGGCAGCCGCTGGCTCACCAGCGAGGCGACGAAGCGCTCGAGCCAGCGCACGGAAGTCAGGTCGAACAGCGCGGCGGCGGTGACGAGGTCGGGCTGCCAGCCCAGCACCCATTCGAGATCGGTATTGAGATCGGCCCGGCGGAAATCGACCGTCAGCGACTTGTCATCCTTGCGCAGCACCAGTTCCTCGCCCAGCGCTTCCGCCTCGTCGGCCCAGGCGGCGAGACGCTCGCGGGCCACCGCAAGCAGGCGCGCGTCGAAATCGACCAGCGTCCAGTACTGGCGCGCCGGCAGCACCGAATAGGTACCGCGCAGATTCGAGCCGGCGCCGCAGCCGAGATCGACGATCGTCAGCGATTGCCGCTCCGAGAAGGTGCTGCCGACCGCGGCCAGCACCTGCGGATTGCGGGCGGCATGGTCGGCCGGCTCGCGGAGCGCGAGCCAGTCGGGAGAAAATCCGCTCATGGTGACACTTTCGCACAGGTTTCGGCGACGATTGTCGCCGTCCGTCGCCAGCCTGGCAATGCGCCGGCCGCAAGCCAGGCTGCATCGGAACGCCGCTTGCGCTCGTCGCCGTCGGCGAGGAGACGGGCGAGCCCGGCCCGCAACGCCGCGGCATCGCCGGGCGGTACCTTGACCGCCGCTGCATCGGGCGCGGTCTCCGCCGCGGCGCCGCCGGTGGTGCAGAGGATCGGCAGTCCCCGCGCCAGCGCCTCGGTCAGCACCATGCCATAGCCCTCGAACAGCGACGGCATGACGAAGAGGTCGGCGCGCGCATAGGCGGCCTCGAGTGCCGCCTGGTCGACCGCGCCGGCAAGCCGGATGCGGTCGGCAAGCCCGGCCTCGGCGATCTGCGCTGCAAGCGCGGTGGTCGTCGCCGGCGCCCGGTCGGCGGCGCCGATGATGGTCAGGTGCCAGTCCCGGTCGGCAAGCCCGGACAGCGCCTCGATCAGCAGGTCATAGCCCTTGCGCGGTACCAGCGAGCCCACCGCCAGCAACCGCAGCGGCTCCCCCGCAACGGAACCGGAGGCGCGCGGCGCCGGATCGACGCCCGGCTCGGCCACCGCGATGCGGGCCTCCGGCACCGCGAAATCGGCGACCAGCAGCCGCTTCGTCGCCGGGCTGGTGACGACGACGGCGCTGGCATGGCGCAGTGCCGCCGCCTCCCGCGCCAGCAGGGCCGCTGTGCGTTCGGGCGTCAGCCCGGCTTCGAGCCCGAGTGGATGATGCACCAGCGCGACGACGCGGCCGGCGAGCCCGGCGGCGATGCTCTCCGGAAAGGCGCCATAGGCCAGCCCGTCGATCAGCAGCACGCTGTCATAGGGCTGCGACAGGATCCGCCTGCCGGTCTCGGCAAGGTCGGCTTCGCTCGGATCGGGAAAACTGCCCGGCAGTTCGAGATGGCGGGCCGCCACGCCCAGCGCCGCCCACTCCGCTAGCACGCGCCGGTCGTAAGCATAGCCGCCGGTCGGCAGCGACAGGTCGCCGGGGACGGCGAAGACGATCTCGCTCACGCGAGCGCGCCCTCATAGCTGGCGCGGGCGAGGTCGGTCTCTTGCAGGGTGACGCGGATCTTCGCCAGCCCGCCGCCATCCGCGCCGAGCGCGCCCGATTCCGCCGCCGCCGCCATCGCGTCGAAGATGTGCTTGCAGAGGAATTCGGTGGTCGTCAGCACGCCGTTGAACTGCGGCAGCGCGTCGAGATTCTGGTAGTTCAGCGGCTTCAGCGTCTTGTTGAGAACGTCGAGCGCCGCGCCGATATCGACCACGACGTTCTGCTTCGTCAGCGTCTCGCGGAAGAAGGCGACGTCGACGACGAAGGTCGCGCCATGCATCGCCTGCGCCGGGCCGAAGAACGGATCGGGCAGCGAGTGGCCGATCATGATGCGGTCGCGGACTTCGACGGAAAACATGCGTGGTCTCCTGGAGAGCGGTCTCTTTAACTGCGTTCCCGCGATTCTGCACGCTCGCCCCGATCGCGAGGCGTCCCGGGCGGCCGCAGGGAGAGCCGGGACGACTCGCGGAAGAATTGTGGGTGTTCAATAGCGCAGCACCGCCGTGATGCCATTGCCCGAAAACAGCCCCGGCAGGCGCTCCGGCGCCTCCGCGAAGGCGATCTCGTCGGTGATCAGCGCATCGAGCCGGTCATCCGCCAGCAATGACAGCGCGGCCTGCGTTCGGCGCGCATAGTCGAAGCGCGGCCGGCGCGACGGCGAAACCTGGCCGACCTGCGAGGAGATGAGTTGCAGCCGCTTCGAATGAAAGCTGCCGCCGAGGGGAGCTTCGACCGCGCCCTCGCCATACCAGCTCAGCTCGACGATGCGGGCCTCGAAACCGGCTGCGCCGATGGCGGTCGAAAGCCCCGCCGCGCTGGCGCTGGCATGGAAGACGAGATCGGCATCGCCGGGGCAATCCTGCGGCGGCGCGAAATCAAGGCCGAGCGAGGCCGCCAGTGCGGCGCGGCCCGGGTCGATGTCGACCAGGGTCACCTGCGCGCCCGGCAGCCTTGCGCCGATGAAGGCCGCCAGCAGGCCGAGCACGCCGCCGCCGACGACGACGATGCGGTCGGCCGGGCCGGAGCCGGCATCCCAATGCGCGTTCAGGGCGGTTTCCATGTTGGCGGCCAGCACGGCGCGCCGCGCCGGCACGGCCTTCGGCACGACCGCCACGCGCGCTGCCGGCACGACGAACCGATCCTGATGCGGGTACAGGCAGAAGACGGTCTCGCCAGGAAACGCGTCCGGCCCTGCCTCCACGATGCCGACGGCGCAGTAGCCGTACTTGACCGGGAACGGGAAATCGCCCTCCTGGAACGGCGCACGCATGCGGGCATGCTCGGAAGGCGGCACCCTCCCCTCGAAGACCAGCCGCTCCGTGCCGCGGCTGATGCCGCTCCAGAGCGTGCGGACGAGGCAGTCCTGCGGCCCGCGCGACGGGAGGATCACCTCGTTCAGGGCGCATTCACGCAGCCCGACATACCAGAGCGCGGTCGCTGCCGTTTTCGCCCTTGCCTCGGTGGCCTTTGCCGGTTTTACCACTCCAGCCCTCCGCGCCGTTCCCTGCCAGCTCCACGATACCCCATCGCATGACAGAGACAGCCATGAACCAGCGCCCCGGTCCGACCACGTTCCAGGCGGCGGCGCAAGAGCAGCAGCATGGTCCGGGCCTGACTCCGGCGGGGCTGCAGGCGACGCGAACCCTGCGCAGCCGCCGCCTGCTGGTCGCCGGGCTTAACCTGATCACGCTCGCCGCCCTGCTCTACGGCCTCTCGCGCGTTCTCGGTGCCGGCGGCTGGAGCGTCGCCGATGTCGTGATCTTCATCGCCTTCCTGTTCGGCGCGCCCTGGACGGTGCTCGGCTTCTGGAATGCCGTGCTCGGCCTCTGGCTGCTGCATGGCGCAGAGGACGGGATCGAGCAGGTCGCGCCCTTCGCCGCTGCCGGCGACGCTCCGGCGCCGCTCTCGATCCGCACCGCGATCCTGATGACGCTACGCAACGAGGATCCCGCCCGCGCCTTCCGCCGCCTCGAAATCGTCAAGCAGAGCCTGGATGCGACCGGCGAAGGCGACTGGTTCGATTATTTCGTGCTCTCCGACAGCAACGACCCGGCCGTGGCGGAGGCCGAGGAGAGGCTCGCCGCCGCGCTGGCCGGGAAAATCGGCGATCCCTCGCGCCTGACCTATCGCCGCCG
>NZ_JAKFED010000104.1:0-7634 GCF_036675845.1 Allobosea sp.
TGTTCGGCATCTTCCTGTTCGTCGCGCAATATCTTCAGCTCGTTGCCGGATTCTCGCCGCTCGTCGCCGTTCTCTACACGCTGCCTTCCGCGCTCGCCTTCATCGCCGGCTCGATGATCGTGCCGGCGCTGGCGAGCCGTCTGCGCGTGCGCCAGATCATGGTGGCGGGCCTTGTCGTCGCGGCGCTCGGCTTCCTGGTCATGACGCAGATCACGGCGAGCAATTCGGTCGCAATCGTCGTCATCGGCACGGTGGTGTTCTCGCTCGGCTTCACCCCGGTGGTGGCGCTGACGACCGACCTGGTCGTCTCCGCCGCGCCGCCGGAACGCGCCGGCTCCGCTGCGGCCCTGTCCGAGACCAGCATCGAACTCGGAGGGGCACTCGGCATCGCCATCCTCGGCAGCGTCGCGACCGCGATCTATCGCGCGCAGATGGTCGGCGCCGTTCCGGCGGCGATGCCGGGCGAGGCGGCCGAGGCGGCGCGCGCGACGCTCGGCGGCGCCGTGATGGCGGCCCATCAGGCTCCGGCGCAGGCCGAGCCGATGCTTGGGCTGGCGCGCGAGGCCTTCATCCAGGGCATGCAGCTCAATGCCTGGCTAGCCGTTGCCGGGCTGCTGGCGACGGCGATGCTGGCGCTGCTCTTCCTGAAGGAGCCGCGGGTGGCCGCCCACAGCCACTAGTCTAGCGAGCGGCGCCCGCGGAGGCGGAGCCGGCGATCTCTAGCGCCAGGTCGATGATGCTGGTATCGGGCGAAGCGAGCCAGCCGGCGACGAATTGCAGGTCGGGAATCCCGGCGGCGCAGTCGATCTCGACCAGACGGCCGGCAGCAACGTCGTCAGTGACGATCGAGGCCGGGATCAGCGCGACGCCGAGCCCGTCCAGCGCCATGCGCACCGCGGTGGCGAGCGCCGCGCTGGCATGGACGCGCGTCGGCGGCAGATGTGGATCAGAGAGCAGTTCGCGCAGCCGCATATAGGGTTGGGTGTTGCGCGCGAAGGTGATGATCGGGAAGGCGGCGATCCGCGAAAGCAGGTTCTCCCCGGCCGAGAAGCCGAGCTTCGGGCTGGCGAAGAAGCGGATCGGCTCGTCGCGCAGGGGCCGAGATAGGATCGAGGGCGCGCTGATCGGCCCGAGCATGAAGGCGAGGTCGATCTGCTGGGAAAGCAGCCGCTCGCGCAGATTCGGCGAGATGTCGACTTCGATCTCCAGCGTGATGCGCTCATAGCGCGCCGACATCGCCTCGACGAAGCGCGGCAGCCAGGTGTGGACGATGGTTTCCGCCGCGCCGAGCCGCAATGTCCCGCGCAGCTGCGAGCGGTCGGTCACCGAGGCGACGAGCTCGGCCCGCAGCCGCAGCAGGCGCTCGGCCTGCGCCAGCACCGAGCGCCCGGCCTCGGTCAGGGCGAAGGAGCGCCGTCCGCGCTCGATCAAACGGGCGTCGAGCTGCTCCTCCAGCTGCGCGATGCGTTGCGAGACCGAGGGCTGCGTGGTGTTGAGCTTGGCTGCCGCGCCCCGGAAGCTCTTCAGCTGCGCCACCCAGACGAAGGTCTCGAGAGTCCTGAATTCGATCAAGGGGTGCCTCATTCGATAAGTCAGATTTATCAGCAGCGATCCCGAATGACAATTGGACGACAGTGCCGGCTTCGGCCCAGTATTGACGCAGAGGCACCGGAAAAGGGGCACGAGGGGAATGTTGGAACAGCCGATCTCAACCGAACGCGGCTTCGCGACCGGCGCCGAGGCGCGCCGCGCCGTGCGCGAGGGCAGGCTCTCCTGCCAGACCTCGTCGCTGGCGCCCGGCTTCGTGCAGGGCAATCTCGTCATCCTGCCGCAAGATCTCGCCAGCGATTTCCTGCGATTCTGCCAGCGCAACCCGAAGCCCTGCCCGATCATCGGCATGACCGAGCCCGGCGACCCGCGCCTGCCCGATCTCGGCGCCGATCTCGATCTGCGCACCGACCTGCCGCGCTATCGGGTCTGGCGCGACGGCGAACTGGTCGACGAGCCGGCCGATATCCTCTCGCATTGGCGGGGCGACCTGGTCGGCTTCGTCATCGGCTGCAGCTTCTCCTTCGAGGAGGCGCTGATCGCCGACGGGCTGGAGGTCCGCAACGTCGCAGCAGGCGTCAACGTCTCGATGTTCCGGACCTCGATTCCCTGCGCGCCGGCCGGCCGCTTCGCCGGGCCGATGGTGGTGACGATGCGGCCCTTCAGCCCGGCCGATGCGATCCGCGCCATCCAGATCACTTCGCGCTTTCCCGCGGTGCATGGCGCACCGGTGCATATCGGCCTGCCTGAGCAGATCGGCATCGCCGATCTCGGCAAGCCTGACTATGGCGACCCGGTCGAGATGCGTGACGGCGAGCTGCCGGTGTTCTGGGCCTGCGGGGTGACGCCGCAGGCGGTGATCGCCGCCGCCAGGCCGCCCTTTGCCATCACGCATGCGCCCGGCGCCATGCTGGTCACCGACCTCAAGAACAGCCGGCTGTCGATCCTATGAGCACCGTCCCTCATCCCGGCTTCGGCGCTTTCGCCAAGCAGCATCGCGAATTCTTCGACGCGCTGTCCACTGAGGGCTGGGAGCCGGTCGCGGGCTATGCCGGCGTCGAGCAGAAGCTCCTGTCCGGCCGGCTCGACCATGCCGGCCGCAGCGGGGCGCTGACGCGGCTTTCGCGCTGGGCGCCCGGTGCCTTCGTCGCCGAGGCGGTGGTGCATGATTGGTGCGAGGAGGTCTTCCTGATCTCGGGATCGCTCCGCATCGGCAACCCCGACGATCTCGATAGTTCCGAGTTCCTGCCGGCCGGCTCCTACGCCTGCCGCCCGGCCCAGGTCCTGCATGGCCCGTTCTTCACCGAAGGCGGCTGCCTGATGATCGAGTTCAACTACTACCCGCCGACCCCCTCGACCCGACAGGAGCGCTTGCCATGAAACGACTTCGCTATGCCTCGCTTGCGGCCCTCATGCTCGCCCTCGCCGGTCCGGCAGCGGCGCAGACCCTGCCGCCGGGCCCGACCGTCAACATCCAGGCGGTGACGCAGGTCGGCCCGGCCCTGCCGCAATACACCAAGGTCGACATACCCTTGCTGCGCGAGGGCGTGCCGAAGAAGTCGGGCGGGCGCATCAACGTCACCCTGGCGAGCTGGCCCGAGCGCAACCTCACCGGCCCGGAGATCATCCGCCTCGTCCGCTCCGGGCAGGTCGATATCGGCGCCGTGCCGCTGAACACCGTCTCCGGCGAGGTGCCGATGCTCGACATGGTCGATCTTGCCGGGCTGAACCCGACGGTCGGCCAGGCGCGCAAGGTCGCGCAGGCGCTGCTGCCGGAGCTCAACAAGGAGCTGGAGCGCTTCAACACGAAGATCGTCGGCATGTACCCCTTCGCCGCGCAGGTCTTCTTCTGCCGCGACAAGGTCACGAGCCTCGCCGATCTCAAGGGCAAGCGCATCCGCACCGGCGGCGGCTCGTCCAACACCTTCGTCAACTCGATCGGCGCGCAGCCGACCGCGATCGGCTTCCCCGAGGTCTACACCGCTTTGGAGCGCGGCGTCGTCGACTGCGCCATCACCGGCTCCAGCTCCGGCAACGGCGCGCGCTGGTACGAGGTCAGCCAGTCGCAATATGCGCTGCCGCTGTTCTGGTCGGTCTCGATGTATGTCGTGAACCTCTCCTGGTGGAACAAGCTCGATCCGCAGGTCCGCGCCTTCCTCGAGACGACGATGAAGGAGGTCGAGGAGGCGCAGTGGAAGCTCGGCGAGGAGACCACCGAGGACGGCCTCGCCTGCAACAGCGGCGACAAGGCGGGTTGCAGGATCGGCAAGCTCGTCGAGAGCAAGCCGATGGGCCTGTTCCGCCCGGTCCAGGCCGACCAGGACGTGCTGCGCGCCACCCTGACCTCGGCGATCCTGCCGCAGTTCATGGAGCGCTGCGGGGCGCGCTGCGTCGAGGTCTACAACCGCGCCGTCGCGCCGATCTCGGGCGTTACCTACCAGGCCAAGTAGATCGGGCTGAGTAATCGGCGAAGGTGACCCAGCGGCACAAGGCCGTTGCAGGCACCGCGATTGCATCCATGATGCGTGGCCGCCGCGCCGCGGCCACGCACGGGAGAACCACATGACGATTTCCAGATCTCTGGCAGCGGCCCTGGCCGTGTGCGCCATCGGGACGGCCGACGCCCAGACCGTGCCGCCAGGGCCTGCGGTCAACGTCACCATGGTGACGCAGCTCTCGCCGACGATCCCGCAATACACCAAGGTCGACATCCCGATGCTGCGCGAGGGCATCCCGGAGAAGTCGGGCGGCCGCATCAAGGTCACCCTGGCGAGCTGGCCCGAGCGCGCCCTGACCGGCCCCGAGCTGCTGCGCGTCATCCGCTCCGGCCAGATCGATATCGGCGCGCCGGCGCTGCCGACGGTGGCAGGCGACGTGCCGATGCTGGAGATGTCCGATCTCGCCGGGCTGAATCCGTCGCATGCGCAGTCGCGCAAGGTCATCGACGCCGTGCTGCCGGAGGTGAACAAGGAGCTCGAGCGCTTCGGGGTGCGCATCATCGCGACCTTCCCCTATCCGGCGCAGGTCTTCTATTGCCGCGAGCCGGTGAAGAGCCTCGCCGACCTCAAGGGCCGGCGCATCCGCACCGCCGGCGGCTCGACCAATGATTTCGTCCAGTCCTTCGGCGCCCAGCCGACGGCGATCGGCTTCCCCGAGGTCTACTCGGCGCTGGAGCGCGGCGTCGTCGACTGCGCCATCACCGGCACCGCGACCGGCAATGGCGCGCGCTGGTACGAGGTGACCAAGCACATGTATGCGCTGCCGGTCTCCTGGGGGAACTCGGCCTATGTCGCCAATCTCGCCTGGTGGAACAAGCTCGACCCGGCCGTCCGCGACTTCCTGCAGGCGACCTTCAAGCAGGTCGAGGACCAGCAATGGGCGCTCGGCCTCGAGGCGACGGAGGACGGCATCGCCTGCAATGCCGGCCAGAAGGAAGGCTGCAAGATCGGCCATGTCGTCGAGAACAAGCCGATGACCGTCACCCGCCCGAGCGACGCCGACATGGAGACGCTGCGGGCCAGCCTGCGCACCGCGGTGCTGCCGGCCTGGGTCAAGCGCTGCGGCGAGCGCTGCGGCGAAGCCTATAACCGGCTGGTCGCTCCGATCACCGGCGTCCGTTACGAAGCACGCTGAAGGGGACGGCCGCGATGCTCGACAGAATGATCGTCGCGGCCGCCCTGTGCCGGCGGCTCGTGGCCCGGCTCGGCACCTTCATGGGTTATGCCGCCGGCTGGGGCTTCATCCTCTGCGCCGCCTTCATCACCTTCGATGTGCTGGCGCGCCGCTTCCTCGGCTTCTCCTCGCAGTCGACGACGGAACTGACCGGCTATGCGCTGGCCTTCGGCATCTCCTGGGCGCTCGCCCATGCGCTGACCAGCCGCGCCCATGTCCGCATCGACGTGCTGATCAACTTCCTGCCGCCGAAGATCCGCTATCCGATGCACCTGCTCAGCCTGGCGGCGCTGGCGGTCTTCGTCGCCTTCATCGCCAAGGGCGCCTGGGAGCTGGTCGATGAATCGCTGCTCTTCGGCGCCACCGACATCAGCATATTGCGCACGCCGCTCTGGATTCCGCAGGGCCTGTGGACCTTCGGCATCGTCGTCTTCCTCGTTCTGATCCTGCTGATGCTGGCGGAGAGCACGCTTCTGGTGCTGGCCGGGCGCGGCGGCGAGGCCGAGGTGCTGCTGCATCAGCGCACCTATGACGAGGAGGCGGCGGAGGCGTTGGAGGCGGTCGGTGCGCTCGATGCCGACATTGCGGCTGGCAAGGGAGCGACGAAGTGATCGCGATCGTCTTCCTGCTCGTTCTCGTCGGCCTCATGGTCGCCATGAGCTTCATGGGCATCGGCCCCGGCAACCTGCTGATCGGCGAGGTGCTGCTGCTCGTCGGCCTGTTCCTGCTGTTCTTCGGTGCCGGCATCTATATCGGCGCGGCGCTCGGCGTGCTCGGGTTGATCATCGGCTTTGCCTTCTCCGACCGGCCGTTCTGGACCTTCATCGGCCAGACCGTCTGGAACCCCTCGTCGAGCTTCGTCCTCGTCGCGGTGCCGCTCTTCCTGCTGATGGGCGAGATCCTGCTGCGCGCCGGCCTCTCCGACCGGCTCTACAAGGCGCTGAACGTCTGGCTCGACCGTCTGCCCGGCGGGCTGCTCCACACCAATATCGCGGCGTCCGGCGTGTTCTCGGCGATCTCGGGCTCCTCGGTCGCCACCGCCGCGACCATGGGCTCGGTCGCGTTGCCCTTCTTCAAGGGCACGCGCTACGACCCCAAGATGGTGCTGGGCACGCTCGCCGCCGGCGGCGCGCTCGGCAACCTGATCCCGCCCGGCATCACCTTCATCATCTACGGGCTGATCACCGAGACCTCGGTCGGGGCGCTCTATCTCGCCGCCGTCGGCCCGAGCATCCTCGTCGTCATCCTCTTCGTCCTGGTCATCCTGTGGAAGGCGAGGACGGCGGCCCCGCATGCCGATCCCGACGCGCCGCGCCTGCCGCTCTCGGTCAAGCTGCGCAGCCTGGTCGATCTCGCCCCGACCGCGATCTTGATCCTGATCGTGCTCGGCACCATCTATGGCGGCCTCGCCACCGCGACGGAATCGGCCGCGCTCGGCGTGATCGGCGCCATCGTCTTCGCCGCGATCGAGGGCAGGCTCTCGTTCAGGATGCTGAACGACTCGGCCGAGGCGACGGCGCGCAATACGGCGCTGATCGGGCTCATCCTGTTCGGCGCCTATGTGCTGAACTACGTCTTCGTCGGCCTCGGCGTGCCGCAGGCGCTGGCCAAGCTCGTCGGCGAGATGCCGCTGCCGCCCTGGGCGGTGATGCTGCTGATCATCGGCTTCTACCTGGCACTCGGCACCTTCATGGAGGGCTTCTCCATGGTGATCACCACGATCCCGGTGATCTTCCCGGTTGTCGTCGCGCTCGGTTACGATCCGATCTGGTTCGGCGTCATCGTCACCATGCTGGTCGAGATCGCGCTGATCTCGCCGCCGGACGGCACCGTGCTCTACGTGCTCCAGGGCATGCGGCGCGATGGCGGCCCGATCACCGACGTCTTCTCCGGCGTCATCCCCTTCTTCCTCGTCTACATCCTGGGCGTCCTGATCCTGATGTGGTTCCCGCAGCTCGCCCTCTGGCTGCCAACGATGGCGCAATGACCATGCTCTCCTTCGATCGCTTCACCATGGCCGGCCGCGACAGGGTCGCGGTCGAGATCGACCATCTCGTCATCGCCGGCTGGGCCGGGCGCGACGAGGCGGCACTGCGCCACCATGTCGAGGAACTCGCCGCCATCGGCGTGCCGCGGCCGAGCGCCATGCCGGTTTTCTACCGGGTCGCGGCGCAGACGCTGACGCAAGCCAAGGCGCTCGCCGTGCTCGGCCCGGATTCCTCCGGCGAGGTCGAGCCGCTGCTGGTCTCGCTCGCCGACGGGCTCTGGCTCGGCCTCGGCTCCGACCATACCGACCGCAAGGCCGAGACCTTCGGCATCGCGCTGTCGAAGCAGCTCTGCGGCAAGCCGATCGCCGGCGCGCTCTGGAAGCTCGCCGAGGTCGAGGGCCATTGGGACGAGATCGAGATGCGCGC